>NZ_JBHRWV010000007.1:0-610244 GCF_042648145.1 Salinicoccus sesuvii
TACAATCGCCATCTTTTCTTCGAAACTGCGATGTCTGGCCATTAAAAAACCTCCTAAGTTTACAGATTTTTTATTTCATCTGTAAACTTAGGAGGTAGCAGCTCATGTTCCAATGGCTTTTTTTAACTTCTCTTTTTTCTGATACGATAAGATGCTACCTTTTTGATAAACTCTTCATGTATACCTTTTAGCTGGATGATACTGTGGTACTGGTATGGTCTCGACTGGATATAGTCCATACGTTCCTGATGATTGAACGGCAGCACTTGAGTATATGCATCAGGCTCAATGTCTTCGAGTACAGTATCGATATCGGAAAGAATAGCGCGTTCATACCGATCATAAAGTTCCCGGTCAGGTCTTTTGGCATTCTCCAGAAGTTTTTCATACATTTCTGTAATTGTCATCGTGCGTCCTTTCTCTTCATACGCTTTTGCCCTTCCCTACAATCTTCAAGCAGCGGGCAAGTTTCACATTTTGGGCTTCTGGCCGTGCAATGATAGCGTCCAAAGAAAATAAGCTGATGGTGGGTCTTGCTCCAACGTTCTTCAGGTACTTTCTGCATTAATGTCTTTTCGACTTCAAGCACCGAGTCTTTATAGCGCGTAATACCAAGGCGTTTTGACACACGCTCTACATGTGTGTCGACAGCAATCCTTGGTACACCAAATGCCACTGCCAAGACGACATTAGCCGTTTTACGGCCAACACCAGCAAGGCTGACCAGGTCATCGTAGTTACCAGGGATTTCACCGTCGTATCGATTGATAACATCTCGGCATAATTTCTGTATATTTTTCGCTTTGTTACGGAAAAGTCCAATAGAACGGATATCATTTTCTAGTTCTGATTGCTCAACTGCCAGATAATCTTCTGGTGTTTTGTATTTTTTAAAAAGCTCTCTGGTTACTCGATTTACGAGATTGTCGGTACATTGTGCAGATAAAAGGACTGCGATGGTCAATTCGAAGGGGTTGTCATGAATCAGTTCGCATTCTGCGTCTGGGAACATCATGTCGATCTTGTTTATCATCTCGACGGTCTTCTTCCTACTAATCATTTAAGTCTCCTCCTTCCAGCCAAGAACGTACAGGCATTCGTTCCGCCTTTGGTTCTGTTGTCTCCCTGCCTGTCTGACCAAGGATACGCTCTACATACTGCAATGACTTTATCTGATTTTGATAAGCGAGATCCACTGCATTTCGAATCGCTTCTGGAGTAAACTTCGAGTCCTCGAGCCAACTGTTTATTCGCTCGAACTCGTTTGGACTGATGACACGACCGTATAGACCCTCAACGTACTCGAACAATGACCTTATTTCCGTAGGTTCCGGTTTTGCAGGCTCCGCCATGTCGAGAAACTTGGCGAGTTTCGAATAGAGTGGATCGAGATTGAACCGCTCTATATACTTGCCTGTTTCCTTAATTGTCTCGACTTCAAGGAGCCCTTTTTGTATCAGCTCCTCAATCACTTTTGAAATATCGCTACTTGACATCTTCGTGCCTTTAGAAAGTAGTGTAAACTCAGGTAATTGCGAAGAGTATTGATGGATATCAATCAACTTGATGATGACAATCATGGCACGCTCGTCAATACCGAGTGTGCCATAATTGTCGATCAGCAATTTATTTACAGGTACATTCATATATCTTATATAATCACCAATCATAAAACGACTCCTTATAAAAATATCGCCTTGCGGCGATATATTAAACCTATGGGTATAGACGGTTGAGCAGTCTAGGGAATGGGGATGTCTCCCTGACGTGCTGGACACCACTCAGCCATGCCACAGTACGTTCCAGTCCAAGACCAAATCCGGAATGCGGCACACTGCCGTATCTTCTCAGGTCGAGATACCACTGGTAGGCATCGAGATTCAGTCCGCTGTCGATAATCTTCTGCTCCAGCGTTGCGTAGTCATGAATCCGTTCGCTACCTCCAATAATTTCTCCGTAGCCTTCCGGCGCAATCATGTCGGCACATAGAACAGTGCGCGGGTCTTCTGGGTTCTCCTCCATATAGAAGGATTTTATTGCCTTCGGATAGTTTGTGATAAAGACCGGTTTGTCAAAGTGATTTGCGATTTCAGTCTCGTGCGGTGCACCAAAGTCTTCGCCCCACTCGATGTCATCGAACCCTTTTTCTTTTAGAAGCTCTACTGCATCTGTGTAGGTGATACGTGGGAACGGCGCACGAATTTTCTCGAGTACAGCTGTATCTCGTTCCAGAATCCCGAGATCGAGACTGCAGTTCGCGAGGACTTGTTGCACCAAATACTCCACATACTGCTCTTGGACTTCAAGACTGTCCTCATGCTTATAGAATGCCATCTCAGGCTCTATCATCCAAAATTCAATTAAATGTCTTCTAGTTTTTGATTTTTCAGCTCTGAAAGTAGGACCGAATGAGAACACCTTCCCATGGGCCATAGCTGCGGCTTCAGCATAGAGCTGACCACTTTGAGACAGGTAAGCATCTTCATCGAAGTACTTTGTATGGAACAGTTCTGTTGTTCCTTCCGGTGAACTGCTTGTCAGAATCGGTGGATCTATTTTCTTGTAGCCGTTCTCAAAGAAAAAGTCATGCGTGCTTTTGATGATCTGATTTCTTATATTCATGACCGCATGCTGTTTTTTAGACCGTAACCACAGATGTCTATTATCCATCAGGAACTCGGGACCATGGGCTTTCGGTGTGATAGGATAACCTTCTGATGCATGAATGATTTCGATGTCATCGACTTCCATTTCATATCCGAACTGGGAACGATCATCTGACTTGATAGTGCCTGAAACATACATAGACGTTTCTTGTGTCAGTCCTTTGGCAGTTTCGAAAAGTGCTTCGTCACTTGCTTTGACGACAACACCCTGCATGAAGCCTGTACCATCCCTAAGCTGGAGGAACTGAATTTTGCCACTGCCACGCTTTTGGAGCAGCCAGCATCCAATCGTCACCTGCTGTCCTTCAAAATTTGATGCCTGATTAATTGATATTTTCATTTCGAACTATACTCCTTTGGAATGTTCTTCTACAAATTTTCTGATACGGTCGAGTGCCTCGGCCATATCTTCTGTGCTCAGTGAATAGCTGAGCCTGATGTTATCCGGTGATCCAAATCCCGAGCCTGGTACGACTGCGACGTACTGCTCTTCAAGCAAAGCAGTGACGAAAGCGTCAACGTCCGGGAAACCACATTTCTCTGCACATTTTGCAAAATTCGGGAACAAATAGAATGCTCCTTCTGGCTTAATGCAGTCGATGTATGGAATCTCCATCAACTTATCATATGCCTGGTCCCTTCTATCGTTAAAGGTCTTGTTGTACTCTTTGAGATAGGATGGATCCATTTCATAGGCAGCTACAGCAGCCCATTGAGAAGGTGTAGCTGCGTTGGATGTGGAGTGACTCGTCAAGTCAGTCATCGCTTTCATGACATCACGGTCGCCGCATGCATAACCGATGCGCCAACCTGTCATTGCATGGGATTTACTTACACCGTTGACAACAATAGTGTTCTTTTTCATCTTGTCACTGAACGTTGCGATAGATATATGAGGTCTGTCATATACAAGCGTCTCATAGATTTCATCCGCGACCACCACGATATCAGTCTGTTCGAGATACTCAGCTAGACTTCTTAGTTCCTCTTCTGTGTAGACCATGCCACTCGGATTACTCGGAGAGTTGAGCAGGAGCATACGTGTCTTATCGGTCCTGTGGGCTTCGATAATCTCAGGTGTCATTTTGAATGATGTGGATTCATCAGTATGCATAATGACAGGATTACCTTCAGCAAGCTTTACCTGCTCTGTATAGCTCACCCAGTATGGTGTCGGAATCAGTACTTCATCACCTGCATCGAGTGTCGCCTGGAAAAGATTGTAGAGTACATGCTTTGCACCACTACCGACGAATATTTCGGAAGCATCGTAGTCGAGACCGTTGTCATTTTTCATTTTCTTGACTATTGCCTCTTTTAGATTGTTGATGCCCGAAGCTGATGTATACTTTGTCTGCCCTTCCTTTAGTGCTGTATATGTTTTTTCTATGATCTCTTCAGGCGTATTGAAATCGGGTTCCCCAGCGCTGAGGCTGATCACATCGATACCTTGAGCTTTCAGATCTCTTGATTTGGCAGTGATGGCCAGTGTTTGACTTGGTGTAATATTCCTGATTCTTTGAGAGAGTTGCATATTTCGTCTCCTTTGAAGTTGATATAACTCATTATAAATCACGAAGCAGTGCTTTGAAAGACTCTCCGTCCCCCTCGATGATATTTTCGGGTACGAAGTATTTGAGAAAGGCATCTTTATACCTTCGATTGAGTACACGCTTATCAAAAAGTAGCAGCAGTCCTTTTTCTTCAGGGCGCCGGTGAATTCTTCCGGCAATCTGTCTGAATTGGAATACTGCTTCTGGGAGGTCCGTCCGATAGAAACTTCGGAAATCCGACTTTTTCGGAACAGGGAAAGGCAGTTTTGTCAGCATTAGACATTTGCTTCCGGTACTCTGTATATTGATACCTTCATTGAAGCTTGATGTACCAAGAAGTACACATCTATCTAGCTGGTTGAACTGGGCAAGCAACTTCTCAGTCGTGGTCGCTCTGGATTGTCTTAATACCACAAAGTCATCGAAAGTTTCTACATCTTCGGTGTACTCATAAACTTTATCGAGCAGTTCGAAATTTGAAAATAGCACCATCAGTTTCTGGTTCGTCTCAGTTAAGTAGATGGCGATGTATTCTACAATGGCAGTTACAAAGTCATCATTTTGAACATCATAGGCAGGGATGTCTTCTGGCACAAATATCTTCGTCTGCTTAAAAAGCGCCTCATTACGAATGACTAACGTTTTAAAAGGTTCTTCGCCATACCAGTAGTCGAGGTGGTCGAAACTTCCATTCACCTCGAGTGTCCCTGACAGCATGATAGTCGCCTTAACATTGGTGACTTTAGTACGTAGTGCGGCAATTTCACCTTCATGTACATGCACCTTGATCTTCTGTGGATTTTTGTCGGACTCAAGGTAATAACTTTCTGTTCTTACTCCCTTTTCCAAACTGCCGAGCATTTTCTGATAATGGTACATATGATTATAGAGGACCTGGTAGTTCTGCGTTCCGCGTATGGTACCAAGAAATATGGACGCATGGTGGATACTAACTTCGATATGGTGGCGCATATCCTCCATGTTGCCCGCTGCGGCTGCGGCGAATATTCTGTCTATGTTCTGATTGAGGTGTTTTAGTATATCTTCAAGCAGATAGACAGATGTTTCATCATTGTATTTGAAGTAAGTAGTCAGCAGTCGATCCTGACCTGCAGTGCCGATCTGTCCGATGAAGAACTTCATAGTCTGATAACTGAAAGTTGTCTTCATTCTCTCTTCAATGGAGCGTTTGAGCTGGTGTGCTTCATCTATGATAATACTCTCTACATCAGGGAGATGTTTAAGACACTCCATTAGAAAATAGTGGTTGGTTACTGTAAATGCAGCTTCTCTTGCCTCTGCCAGTGCACGATCAAAGAATAGATGGTTGCTCGAGTCCCCTGCCTGGATGGAAGCAGTTCTGTAATAGGCACGTTCCGGCCCTTTGAGATGAATTTCGGCCAGATCACCGGTATCGGTTTCAAGTAGCCATACAAGGAGTTTCATTTTTAACTGTACAATTTCAGTGTTACTTTCTTCAAGCGATAGTAATAGTTCGAAAGCATCTACATTCAAGTAGTTTTCCCGGCCTTTAAGACTCTTCGCCCCAAGTGACAGACCCGAAGCCTGTTCAAGCACTTTTAATTCTTCAGCGAGTATCTGGTTCTGCAAAATCTTCTTGGAGGTGCTGACAAGGACTTTTCTACCGAAAAGAGAATGGAAGCTAATCGACGCAATTAGAAACGCCAGTGTCTTTCCAACACCGGTATACGCTTCGACTACAAGATCATCATCTTGTTCGAGCGCTTCGAATATTTCGTTGGCAAGCCGAAGTTGTTCCTCACGATACTCCTTGCCAGAGTACGCGACATAGTTGTCGTAGAGCTCTCTGACGGTGATGGGATCGACTGTCTTGTCCATAAGGTGGGGTTTTTTCATGAAGAAAGATCCGTAATGATCAAGATGGCCAGATGGTTTATCGGCAGACTCTGCAATAACGGAGAAAAGAATATCAGACAGGCTATACTTTAAAGATTTCGATAGATGGTACAGCTGCTTTTGTGTTTCTGTATTCAGTCCAGTGATTTTTTGAAGCAAATGGATCAGTAGCTCTGCCGTCGCCAGTGCATCTGCATCTGCACGATGTGCGTTTGCGAGATCAAGCCCAAGTGACTGTGCAACCTCATTAAGCTGTAGGCGTTCTAGTGTCGGAAGAAATATTTTTGCAAGCTCTACAGTGTCGAGCAGATGACTGGGCTTGTATCTTATCCCGCACTTCCTGAAAGCGGATTGCAGAAAACCAAAATCGAACTCGACATTGTGTGCAGTAAAGATGCAGCCCTCAAGAAGAGATGCTATTTCGTGGGCAACATCTTCAAATCTGGGTGCATTTTCAAGCATTGATGTCTTGATGTTCGTCAATTCTTTTATAAATGGCGTCAATTCCGTTTCATCAGACAAGAAAGTCGTATACGTCTTTACAACTTTGAAATTCTGGACGATTACGATGCCCAATTGGATGATACTATCTTCGTTCTTATTATTTCCGGCGGTTTCAAGGTCTACCACCGCAAACTTCTCATTCAGCATTTCATCACCAGTTCCTACTAGAGTTCAATATCCGCACTGACCACTCTTCTGATTTCTCCCGCTTCATCCAGCACTTCCAAAAAGCCATCTGAGTCAATATCGAGCACTTTAGCCACATAGCTCTCATTGGTCTCAGTGATTTTCAGTTTTTTGTTGAAGACAATTGATCGCGACTTCCATTCTTCTCGTATGCTACTAAATGGTTCGTTGATGAAGCGATCATAATACACCTCTATGTTGTGGATGAGTTTTTTCATAAAATCATCCAAATCGATTTCTCTGTCTGGATCAATTTCAGATTCTATATCGGTTGCTGTCCCCAGTGCAGTGACATCTTCGTTTTTGTATATGTTGATACCAATACCACAGATTATAGCATTGATTACATTACTTTCACTCACGACTTCAGTCAAAAAACCCGAAACCTTTTTGTTTTTAATATATATGTCATTGGGCCATTTAATTCCGCTTTCCACACCAAATGCTGCATCCAGTGCCTCAGATAGAGCCAGGGATATGAATAGATTGAACCGTATGATTTCTGTAATAGGTATATTCGGACGTAGCACTATGGAGAGGTAGAGACCGCTATTCTTTGGTGATGCCCATGGACGGCTGAATCGTCCCCTACCTTTTGTCTGTTCGAGTGCAACAACAACGTAAGCACCTTCTTGGCTTTCAAGCTTCTGCATGGCCTCAATTTGTGTCGATTCGGTGGTTTCTAGGTATTCCATCCGCGTGAAGAGTGAGGAACCTTCAACCAGTACTTTCAGTGCAGTTGGACTTATGTAGCGAGGGTGCTCTTTCAGATGATAGCCCTTTTTAGTAACCGATTCAATGCTGTATCCTTCAGTCTTCAGGCCATTGATACTTTTCCAGACGGAAGTTCTGGAAACTTTGAGTCGATCTGCCATCTCTTGTCCGGAGATGAATCGATCACTTTTCAGCAATTTTAATATTTCCTGCTTCAAATTCGACATGTGCCTTCACCCATTCAATTATTTTATCTCTATCGTTATCCAGCTGACCAGCAAGTATCTCCCGTTCCACAGCTGAAAGGATGGTTCTAATCCACCGTCCGCCCTGAGCCTCGAAAAGTCTCATGAGTGTACGACCGTCAAGGTTGATTTCAGAGGGATCGCTAATGGGGAGCTTGGGTTTCATGGCTATAGCAGATTCTAGACGCGTCATCCTGTTCCCAATCTGTAGAAATGAATTCTTCACGATCGTATCCTTGGTTATATTTAGTACTCTGTCGTCGAAATCGTAAGCAAGGTGTCTGATTGAGGACGAATCGACCATTTTGAGCAGGTTAACGATACTCAGAATTTCCGTCTTAACAGCGTTGGAAAGTTTCAACTCATGGAGCGTTTCTTTCAGTTTTGGTGTCTGATAGATTTGTAATGCCAACTCACATTCGAGAGAGTGGACGTTAGACTTAAGGAAAGCAGCTTCATCAACTTGGTCCAAGAACGGTAGATATTTAATCAAGTGAGTCTCCGCCATTAATACTTTAGCCGCAGAAGGGTTTGCTCCCCGGTAAAGCTTGACGAGTTCTGCAACGCTTCTTTCTACAGCAACGTACTTGAGGTTCTCAGCATGTTTCAACATAGCACGTTTCGTATCATCATCCACTTTGAATTCGAGCTGGGAGGAGAACCTGGCAGCTCTCAGTATTCTAAGAGCGTCTTCACCGAACCGTTCGGTTGACTCACCAACAGTAGTAATCACTTTGCGGTTGATGGCCATCATGCCATCGTAAGGATCGATAATATCAAAATCACCGTCCATAGCCATTGCATTCATGGTAAAGTCCCTACGCTCAAGGTCACTGTCTAGATCACGTGTAAAGGTGACCACATCTGGTCGGCGGAAGTCGCTGTAATCCGATTCCGTACGGAAAGTGGTCACTTCGAATGGTATGTCCTCAACAAGTACGATTATAGTGCCATGCACTTTGCCGATGTCAATTGTGTGTATGAATATCCGTTCGATGTCTTCAGGCAATGCGTCTGTCGTGATATCTACGTCGTTGATAACCCGTCCCATATGATAATCACGCACACAACCGCCTACAAAGTACCCCTTATATCCATGAGCAGCGAGTTGCCTTAATATGGTTCTACCTTTCGCAAAGAGTTCATTCATGGTTCTGCGCCTCGATGAGCTTTTTATAAAGCACTTCGTACTCTTCGACGATGACATTTGAATGGAAACGGGAATGGATATCTTCAAGCATACGTGCTTTTATGTTTTCATAGAGTGTCTCATCCTCTAGTATATCGATAATATATCGTGCCGCTGCATGATGATCTCCGACTTCTACCAGATACCCAGTCTTTTCATGCTTGATCACTTCACTTATACCGCCAGCCGTGGATCCAACTGGCACAGCGCCGCAATTCATTGCTTCGAGCAGTGCCAGTCCAAAGCTTTCCTTCTCACTCATAAGTAAAAAGACGTCACTCATTAGATAGAAAGACTTTACATCTGTCTGCTGGCCCGCAAATATAACATTTTCTTCAATATCAAGCTTCTTGACCAGTCTCCGGATACTATTCATTTCCGGTCCATCCCCGACTAGTACGAGAACGCTATCGATAGATTGCTCAACTTTATGAAAGGTCCGTATGATATCATCGATCCTTTTGATCTTCCTGAAATTCGAAGTATGCATAAGTACCCGAGTATTCTCAGGTACTCCAAACCTTTTTTTCATCCGATGCTTTATATTGTCTTTGTCGAGTGCGTTAAAATGTTTTTCATCCACGAAATTGTATACCGTCTGTATGTCCTTGTCCGGACCAATCAACTTTTGCGTTTGGTCTTTGAGACTTTCCGAAACCGCCGTGACAATATCTGAGCCGTTGATACCAAAACGTATAGCACTGACAAGGGACATATCATGGCCAAGTACTGTAATGTCGGTGCCATGGAGTGTTGTGACGATACCTACCTTACGTCCAGACATTTGCCGTGCCAGAATGCCACATATGGCATGTGGTACGGCGTAGTGCATGTGAATAATTTCCAAATCATACTCTACAATAATTTCTGAAATTTTGCTCGCCAAGGTTATGTCGTAAGGCGGATAGTGAAATACACTATAGTCATTGATATCTGTCTGATGTATATAGATATTCGGATGGTTTGCATCCAATCTGAAAGGCACATTTGAAGTGATGAAATGTACTTCATGTCCCCTTCTGGCCATCTGTATACCGAGTTCAGTAGCAATAATGCCACTGCCCCCAACGCTCGGGTAGCAGGTTATACCAATCTTCATTCAGTCCGCCCCCTCGACTCCATGACTCAGATGATAAAGAACAGCTTCTGCGGTGCCCTCATTTGTTGCGAGCGGTACGTCGTAGACATCGGATAGTCTGAGCAATGCGCTGACATCCGGTTCATGTGGTTGTGCAGTGAGCGGGTCCCTAAAGAAGATGATGCAGTCTATCGCTTTGTTTGCGACCATTGCACCAATCTCCTGGTCGCCACCGAGGGGGCCGGATTTGCAGCGGTGCACGTCGAGTCCTGTATGTTCGATGATTCTGCCACCGGTAGTTCCGGTTGCATAAAGCTCCTGGTTTTGGAAGAATATAAGGTGTTTCTCCATAAATCTCAGCAGGTCATCCTTCTTCTTGTCGTGTGCGATTAATGCAATTTTCATATCATCATCCATTCTTTTAGTTGCTATTAATGATTATAGACAATCTTTATCCCTGTGTGAACCTGATTTAAACTAACGTTCTTGATCTTTATGAACAATCGGAGAATTAAGATGATTAACGTTAGCTATTATTTCCTTAAGGTTTGAAGGTTTTAGTTCAATTTTGTCAATCTGAGATAACGGAATCCACTCTACATGTTCTCTTCTCCCACCCCCTATATCCTGTACTGAATTAATCTCTCTCATACCTTGGGACTTCATCAGATAGTATATAGCGACTTCGTGGAATTCATATTCGATACAATTGAATTCGTAGTCAAAGAAGTTTTCAACTACTGTAAGCATTTTTTCAATATCGTAGTTGAGCTTCGTCTCTTCGAGAACCTCTCTCCTGACAGCATCTGTACTACTCTCGCCATGTTTTACTGCGCCGCCAATTGTATAGAAATAATCTGCCATATTATTAGTAGCAAGCAGTCCATGGTCGTTTTCAATGATCAGGCCAACCGCTCTGTAGCGAAAGATGCGTTGCTCACTAGTATAACTGCAGTCGATGCCTCTCCCCTTTTGTACTCATTATCATAGTAACAGAATATCAAAAAAATAAAAAAGGAACCCATAAAGGGTTCCTTCGGTCCTGTCTAGTTACTTCTGGCAATCATAATAAATCTAACCAGTTCAGCCACAGCGACTGCTGTTGCTGCAACATAGGTCATTGCTGCTGCGTTCAGGACCTTCTTAGCATGACGATACTCTTTCTGATTGACGATGTTCAACGATTCAATCTGGTTCATCGCGCGTTTCGATGCATCAAATTCGACCGGTAACGTGACGATCTGGAACAGTACTGCGAACGCCATTAAACCGATACCACCCCAGAGAAGCAAGGCTCCGAGTCCACCTTCTGCATTGCTTTGAGCGTAGGTAAGGAATATACCGGCAATGATCAGGATGTATGAGAAGTTACTTCCAAGCTGGGCGAGTGGGAAAAGCGCAGAGCGGAAGTTCAGAAATGCGTAGCCTGTCGCATGCTGGATGGCGTGCCCGACTTCGTGGGCTGCAACTGCAGTACCTGCGACACTTGGTGTGTCATAGTTGTGTGGTGAAAGAACAACTTTCTTGTTCTTCGGATCGTAGTAGTCGCTTAGGAAACCTTGGCCTCTTTCTACTGAAACATCATAGATGCCGTTTTCCCTAAGAATCTCCTCTGCGACCTCTCGGCCTGTCAGCCCACTTGTCGAACGCACTTTCGAATACTTGTTGAATGTCGACTTTACGTTCATCTGTGCGAGCATTGGAACGACCATCAAAATTACGAAATACAATATAATATACACAGGGATCCCAACCTCCAAAAATTTTTCATACTTTATTTTACTTTAAATTTCTTGAAACAGTCAATCAGAACGCCTTGGTACTAGCTGGTGTAGCAAGATCAGTACCAGTACACTCAACCAAAAGGCAAAGTAGCCGATATGGGCTTCATACTGGGCGAGATTACCGTAGACCGGATACTGCCCATATACATAGTCTATGACATCATTATGGAATAGCCAAATAGCCGTGATATAGAGATGAACAGGTTTAATTTCTAGATGAGGCAGGAAAAGGATAGCTTGTAAAGCCATGATACCGTGCGATGCTATCAACATCAGCCCCACCCATGAGATAAATCCTGTTTCCATAAAAGTTAAAAGATTCATGACTACGGCCCAAACCCCATACTTAATTAGGGTGGTAAATGCCAGTGCCTCCATCAGCCCTGACTTCTTACCAATCAATATAAGAAGTATCACAATTGATAGGAAGAGTGTCGCTGTTGGGCTATCCGGGACGAACGGGATAAAATACCATTCCGTATTAGAGAGTTGCCCCCTATACCACCAGTAACCATATAATGTGCCAATAAAATTGGAAATCAGTAACAGAATAAGAAACCATCTGTTGTACATTAAATCAATCACTTTATACATTAGGACTTACCTTCCCTTACTAAAAAAAGCCCTATCACTAGGGCTTTTAATTATTATTCAGAAGTGTCTGAGTCATTTGTTGAATTTGTAGCATTTTCTTCAGATGTAAGTTCAAGGTTGGCAACGAATTCAGCAACTTGCTGGATTTCGTCATCCGTCAATTGATCTTTGAAGGATGGCATATCGCCGGCCCCATTCTCTACAAATGCTTGTACCGTTTCTGGATTCAGTTCCGGTTCGATCAGGTTCGGTCCGGATCCACCTGTAAGTTCTCCGCCGTGGCAGCTCGTACAGTTAGATCTTATAATCTCTTGGAACACGGGATCTTCTGTATCAAGGTTTGAGAATACGATCTGCCCCTGTTGGTTTTGTGTTTCCCAATCATGATAAGCGACTGATTCCCATGTAGTATAGAAGATAATACCGAATGAAATGAGCATCATTGCAACTGTAACTGGTCGCTTGTTCCATTTACGTTCTTTGTTATTATCAAGCCATGGTGCAAGCATTAGTGCTCCAACAGCAATACCTGGCATAACGATGGCACCAAGGACATTGAACGGTCCTGATGCGTATGTGTATTTAAGAATTTGATAAAGGAATAGGAAATACCAGTCAGGAAGAGGTATATATCCTGTATCAGTAGGATCTGCAATACGTTCTAGCGGTGCAGGGTGTGCGACAGTGAGACACAGGAAACCGATGAGGAATACTGAGCCTGTCACCCATTCTTTCAGAAGGAAGTCCGGATAGAATTCTTCTGTACGTCCCGGGAATTCGGAATAGTCGCGATTGAGCTTTGGTTTATCGTACTTCTGTACTCGTGAATCGCCGACAAAAGTCAGCCCTTTTCCACGTTTCATATCAATTTACCTCCCTTATTATTCCTATAGTGGTCCTGAGATGCCTTGTCTACGTATCATGATGAAGTGAATAGCCATCAATGCAAATAGAGCAGCAGGCAGGAAGAATACGTGGATGGCAAAGAAACGTGTCAATGTCTGAGCACCGATGATCTCTTCGTCACCAGCAAGCAGTGTCTTGATCCATTCACCGACAAACGGTACACTCTCTGCAATATCCAATCCTACTTTTGTAGCGAACAGTGCTTTCATATCCCAAGGAAGCAGGTAGCCTGTGAAAGCGAGACCAAGGATTACAAGGAAAAGTAGCACGCCTACAACCCAGTTGAGCTCACGTGGAGCTTTGTAAGAGCCAGTAAAGAACACTCTAAGGGTGTGTAGGAACATCATCACAACCACCAAGCTGGCACCCCAATGGTGCATCCCTCGGACAATGACACCTGCTGCAACGTCATGCTGCAGGTAGTAGACCGAGTTCCATGCGTTTACGATATCAGGTACATAATACATAGTCAGGAACATTCCTGAGAGTATTTGGATGACCGTTATGAAAAACGTTAACCCACCGAAACAATACACAAATGCTGAGAAGTGATGGGCAGGATTAACGTGCTCTGGCACTTCGTGATCAGCAATATCTCTCCATATAGGAGTGATGTCGATGCGATCGTCTATCCAATCATAGATTCTGTTAAGCAAAGTTTTCCCTCCTATACAATTTCGTTGGCGAACCTTTCACCTATAGTGATATAACCATCGGATGTACCGACATCAAACTGATCCAATGGTCCTCTTGGAGGTGTACCCGGCACATTTTGACCACTCTTCTCGTAGAGGCCATTGTGGCACGGACAGAAGAATCTGTTTGGATTGGCATTATCACCAGCCCACGTTACGGTACAACCCAAGTGCTTACATACTGGCGATAGAGCGATGATGTCATCGCCATCTCTATAGACCCATGCAAAGTCTGTCACTTCGCTTTCATACCATGCATCTTGCTGGTCGAAGGAAAAGTCCACTTTGACAGGTTCCTCTGTAATTTCTTCAGCTCTTACACTTGTAGTGATCATGGAACCTTCCGCCTGATCCTGGAACAACGGATCGAGTGCAAATCTACCCATCGGCAGTATCATACCAGCCGCCATGAATGATCCTACTCCCATTAGAGAATAGTTCAGGAATTGGCGTCTTGTTACTTTTTGCGACATTCAAATTTCCCCCCTCAAACGCGCGTACTTTTACATTTAATATAACTAGGACAGTTCAATTTTAGCCTATTAGCTGAAACCGGTCAATAAGCTAAATGAACTTTCGAGATGCCCCGGAATCATAATCGTGTAATAATACCTAATCCCTGCGATTCCAGATACCGATGATCTGCTTCATCGCATTCTTGACCTCATCATTGACTAGGCTTATCTTCATCTCAGCGTCCATATCTTCAAGCGGGATGCGGTTCAGTGCTATAGAATGCGTGGATTCTAGAGAATTTTCAAGATGTGTCAGAATGATGACTCTTTTGAAACCAAATGATTTAAGCTGCGAAACATAGGCACTAAGCACGTCCGTCTTACCTTCGACAGTCATCATGGCAGGGGTGATGAAGAGGCGCCCTTTGAATTGCTTTTCGAGTTGAATTGTTATCATCTGGAGCATTTCCATATCACTTGCATTGTCACGAGCGCCATCATTCATGTCTGCGCTCGCAAAAGGCACCAGTGCCGTATCCACAAATTCGATTTCGTCCTTTAGGACTTTTAGCCCTTGGTGGTTGTATAGCATTTCATCACCTCTTCTAATTGTTTGTGCGGTTCAGATAGTCCGTCAGCTGTATGAATCTAATATGGTCTTTTGAATCCAGTGCCTCATCAATTTGTTTGAGTACTGAATGATGACCAATTTCCTCAAGTGCAGTGTCTATATTCGTCTCCATTGCCTTCAACTGACTATACCGCTGGTCTTCACGATGAAGGTTAAAATTTACGAAAAGTGGTTGTTTTTGGTTCATATTTAATTCATGGAAAATAACTTCACCATCCACAGTAACTGTGTTTCCCTTTTCGAATAACAATGTAGGGCTTGCACTCTCATTGTCAGAGATACGCAATTTGCGATCTATATCACCAACATCGACAAACACTGTATTGCTGGAAATAATTGGGTGAGATTTAATAAAATTTAGTATCCATACCGCTGTCCTGTCCCGAAACTCATAATTGTACAGAATATAGTCGATGAAATCTTTTCTATGTCTGATCATACTCTTCATCAAAACGCTCCTTTTCAAACTGCCAATTTATATTGTCAGGTTCCAGGGTGATGAGTCTGTCCAGTATATCCTTCCTGTCGGGATGACGGATTTCATTCAAATAATTGTAGTAACCTGTGTAGAATTCAATAGATTCGCCAATCAATTTCGAAGCATCCTCGTAGAGAGCAAGTGCTTTTTCATCATTTTCGTTTTCCTGCTCAATCTTCGCCAGAAGATAAAGACTTTCTCCTGATAGTGCATGAGTATCAAGATTTGCAATGAACTCGGATACATCCTCAGTCCTATCAGACTTGAGTAGCGTTTCGAACAGCATTAGATAGGCATCGTCGTAGTCCTGGTCGATAGCGATTGCTTTAGAAAAATTGATGATTGCCTTATCAGTGTCTCCATTTCTGAAGTGGAGCCTACCGAGATGGAAAAAGAATAGAGGCTCAGTGTCATCCTGTCTGATATAACTTTCAATCAGTTCTATTGCCGGTACAAGTTCATGCTCTGTTTCATGTACATTCATAAGCAGGATATAGGCATTAATATAATATGGTTCATTTTCAATGACTTGATTGAGAAGGTTTTTAGCAGCTTCATAGGATTGGAGTTGGTACTCAAGCAGTGCTTTCCTGTAGTAGTCGTCATTAGTGAAGAACTTGTCATCTGCCCGCTCGAAATATCTACCGGCATTTTCGAGATCAAGCTGGTTCATGTGAAGTTCAGCGAGCCTCAAATTCAACTCGACCCCATTAATTTCCTCAAGCCCAGCGGCAATCAAAGACTCGTAGTGGCGGACGGCTTCTAGAAACTCACCTTCTTGATAATAGATTTCTGCAAGTGCAAAATCGAGGATAGGATCGTCGCTTAATGCTTTCGCATCAAGTAGTGACCTTATCGCCACTTCACTCATGTTGAGCTGCTGGAAAATCTCTGCTCTAAGCAATAGTACTGCAGGTGTATTCTCAGCTTCGTTGACATGGCTGAGCGCCTCATCGAGGCGCCCATCTGTAATCAGTATATCGACAAGATATGATAGAACTTCATCATCATGGCCAGTCTGACTGTTTAGATGTACGAAAATACTTTCTGCTTCCTTATGCAGTCCTGACGCGATTAGCGTGTCACCAAGGATAAAAAGTGCTTCCAGATCCATTTCATCTACAAGCTGACCAATATCCGCAACGACTCCATTTAATTTATCTTCAGGGTATTCCCCTTTTCTTAACCGATCAATTATTTCGTAGATTTGATCCTGCATGATTAGGCATCCTTCCTTAGTGCTTCAAGGTCCTCCAGAAATCCGGGATAGGATATATCAATGGCTGACATGTCGTCTATCACGAGTAATCTATTGCTTATTATGGAGAATACAATCAGCATCATAATGATTCGATGGTCATTATACCCTTTTACAGCCGTATTTTCCATAACATCGACCTGGCTTGGATGCACGGTAAAGCCATCCTCGTATTCTGTAAACTGTACACCGAACTTGGACAGTTCATCGACGACCGCACGAATACGATCTGTCTCTTTAAAGCGCAATTCTTCAGCTCCGCGCACTGTACACTCTTCAGTGCTGTATGCTGCCAAAAGTGCAAGTATAGGAATTTCATCAATCAGACGAGGAATGATATCTCCGGATATTTCAAACCCTTTCAGTTTGGGCGTGTATGCTGCATGGATTCTACCGAGCGCTTCTCCTGACTGAGATGTCTGCTCGACTGTCACGTTCGCCCCCATCATGTCAAGAACATCAAGAATACCAGAGCGAGTATGGTTTAAAGATACATTTTCGATTGTAATGCTCGAGTCTTTTTTCAAAACAGCGAGCACGATTGGAAAGGCTGCTGAAGAGATATCGCCTGGTACCGTGACATCTGAAGATTTTAATGCATTGCCACCCGTCAGTGTGATAACACCGTTTTTGGATGAAATATCAGCTCCAAACTGCTCAAGCATGATTTCGGTATGATTCCTAGAAGGTGATGGTTCATGTATGGTTGTTTCCCCTTTTGTAAAAAGAGACGCAAGCAGAATTGCACTCTTTACCTGTGCACTCGCAATCGGCATTGTGTATGTGATAGGAAAAAGCGTGGTAGGTTTTATTTTAATTGGTGGGTATTTTTCATCTTTAAGCGCAATATCTGCGCCCATTTCAGCGAGTGGCTGTTGCACACGGTCCATTGGTCGTTTCGCGATTGATGCGTCCCCTTCTATTTTGGCAGCGAGACCGAGTCCTGAGATCAAGCCGGTAATTAGCCGTGTTGTAGTACCGGAATTACCTGTGTAAAGTACATCCTCTGGTGTGTGTAGCGCGTCGTGTCCCGGCGAAGTGACTGTCCATTTTTCATCACTTTCCTCGATTTTTGCACCAAGCGCACGCATACATTCCATGGTGCGCCGTGTGTCTTCGCTCTCAAGCGGTAGATGAATGTGTGTTGTTCCATTCGCGAGTGCGCCGAACATGAGAGCACGGTGTGTAATCGATTTATCCCCGGGAACTTTCAAAGTTCCACTGAAACTGCTATTTAGTAAGTGTTTCATAGACTCTCCTTTAATTGCTTGATATATTTTTCCAGTAGATCGTTGTCGATTTCAGTGAAGTAGCACTGGCCAAAATTTTTCATCAATACAAAGCCAATTGACCCTGAACTCTGGTTTTTCTTATCTTTTCCCATAAGCGTCATCATTTCGGTTTCATTGATGGTCTTGAGTTGGTCGAGCGGATAGCCATGTTGTTCAAAATAGTGTCTGAACAATTTAAGATCGAATATGTTCTGGCGCTCTTCCGCGTTAGAAGCATAGATCATGAAATAAAGACCGAGTACAATGGCGATTCCATGAGGCATCTTGTATTTATACTCTATCGCGTGTCCAAGTGTATGCCCTAAGTTTAGAAACTTTCTGATACCCGACTCCTTTTCATCATTCGTTACATAATGCATCTTAGTTTCTATGCCGCTAATGATGAATGGTTTTAGTGTATCGAGAGATATTTCATTTTTAGTAGCCTCCATCAACGCTTTAACGGTTTGTTCATCTTTAAGAAGAGCATGTTTAAATACTTCACCGAAACCACTCAGCAGTTCGTGGGGCGGCAATGTTTCAAGAAACGACAAATCGTAGATAACTGCTTTCGGACGATGAAAGGCACCAATTAGATTTTTGCCAAATGTACTGTTGATGGCAGTTTTTCCGCCTATTGAGGAGTCGTGCGCAAGTAGCGTTGTAGGCACTTGGATATAGTCTACGCCTCTTAGTACTGTTGCAGCAGCAAAACCACCGGCATCTCCGACAGCTCCCCCACCAATCACAATGAGTAGGTCATTACGTTTTATTCCCCTCTCGAGTAGGGTTTCCGTAATACGCTTGAAGGCATCGAACGATTTCGATGCCTCTCCGCCTTCTAATATGATAGGGTTTTGAACAAATGAAAGAGTACTGTCTTGATACAGTGTGTAGACGTTTTGATCGACTATGAAGTGTACAGAGGTATACTGTGAGGTATACTGGGATATTTGATCTTCAAGAATGCCATAATCGACATAAATGGCGTAGTTGCCATCCATATAGTTGGTTCTGATCTCCATATTAATATTCACTCAATCTCTGTTTATACTGTGCAACTGCTGATTCAAGCTCTTGGAAGTCATCGTGAGGGAACTTGTCTAGAATAGCGTTTGCGATTTCGATGGCGACCATATGTTCACATACAACAGAAGCTGCAGGCACAGCACACGCATCGCTGCGTTCAATAGTCGCTTTGAAAGCTTCTTTAGTATTGATATCTACACTGAAAAGTGGTTTATAAAGCGTCGGTATAGGTTTCATAACCGCTTTGACGATAATTGGCATTCCTGTCGTCATACCACCTTCAAACCCACCGAGATTATTGGTACGTCGATAGTAACCTTGCGTTTCACTATATAGAATCTCATCCTGTACTTCAGACCCAGGTGTCTCACCCGCTCTGAAACCAATACCGAATTCTACGCCTTTGAAAGCATTTATGCTGACGATGCTCCCAGCAATCTTAGCGTCGAGTTTTCGGTCGTAGTGAACATGACTGCCGAGACCAGGTATCGGATTTTCTACGATGACTTCAACGATGCCACCAATAGAATCTCCTTTTTTCTTTGCTGCATCAATTAATTCTTCAGCCGCTTTCGTCTTATCTTCTGAAACCATACGTACCGAAGATTGGTCAGGTCGGTTAGCACGTTCTTCAATGCTGTATTCTGCTTCGTCTTTCACTTCGCCAATTTGGTTGACCCGACTAAAAATCCGTATATCAAGCGCATGAAGTAGCTCTTTACAAAGTGCACCAACAGCAACGCGTGAAGCAGTTTCCCTTGCAGATGAACGTTCCAAGACGTTGCGCAGATCACGCACGTTGTATTTCATCCCACCGACTAGATCAGCATGACCTGGTCTTGGCTTCGTAATCACTCTTTTCATTGAAGCTTCTTCTTCTGCAGTCAATGGTTCGCTGCCCATGATTTTGCTCCAGTGTTTGAAATCATCGTTTGTAATTTCCAGCATAATGGGGCTGCCGAGTGTCTTGCCATGTCTCACACCACTACCGAACTGGAAAGTATCCTTCTCTATCTGCATGCGACGGCCGCGTCCGTAGCCACCTTGTCTTTTCAGTAGTTCAGCAGTCATTCTCTCCTTGTCTATTGGCAAATTTGCAGGGAAACCTTCAACGATGGCTGAAAGTTTTGGTCCATGCGATTCGCCTGCTGTCAAAAATCTCATATTAAATATCCTCCTTAATAATTCACGATACTAAAAAAAGCTGAGTACTTTACCCAGCTTCTGCCCTTTTTACTCTAATAGATCCATGCACTGTTGGATAGCTTGTAGTCAAGAATTTCATTTTCATCAAAGAAAAGTGAGATTTCTCGTTCAGCACTTTCTTTTGAATCAGAACCATGAATGATATTCTTTCCGACCGTTAATCCATAGTCTCCGCGGATGGTTCCAGGAGCTGCTTGCTGGGGGTTGGTTGAACCTACAATAAGACGTGCTGTATCAATAGCATTCTCACCTTCTAGTACCATTGCGAACACTGGACCAGAAGTGATGAAGTCTACAAGTTCACCAAAGAATGGTTTCTCCTCATGTTCTTGATAATGAGTTTTGGCAAGTTCCTCAGATACCTGCATCAGCTTGGCACCGGCGATTCTAAAACCTTTGTTTTCTAGACGCCCTACAATGTCACCTACGAGATTTCTTTGAACACCATCAGGCTTGATCATTAGAAAAGTCTTTTCCATTTCTGAATTCTCCTTTAGTTGAAATCCAATCCATATTATTTTAACACTATCATTTCTGATTTTTCAATTTAATTCAGACGATTCGATAGTTTTTCTGCGATTTCCATCAAGTACCCTCGGATCGGCTCATCTATATCTGCAATTGCCGACCTTGCCTTATCTATATATACGTTGCTGATAGCGATGGAACGGTCGATTGCGTCTGATGCAAGTATATCTTCAATCAGCTCATCGAGTTGCTCTCTGCTTCCATCGAATGCATTTAGTTTCCTGCTGAAATTCTGACTTTCGTCTCTCAGCATAAGCACCGGCAATGTGTAATGGCCGTTCTGAAGGTCTGAGAACTTAGGTTTACCGAGTGATTTTTCGCTTCCTATGAAGTCGAGGCAATCATCAATAATTTGAAAACTCATTCCAATGTGATAGCCATATATAAGCAAGGCGTCTAAAATGCGCTGCTCAACATTTGATGCGTATGCGCCCATTTTAATACTTAGCTCAATCAACAGCGCGGTTTTCCTATATATTTTGGTGTAATAGTCATCGAGTGTTTGGTGAGTATCGAACTGATGATCCAGTTGAAATATCTCTCCATCTACTATATCCCTGATGGCTTTAGAGAAAGCCTCGTGGAGCGCCTTGTGTTTTATTGTACTGACAATTGAGAGAGAGGTAGACAAAAGATAGTTCCCGGTATTGATGGCTTGTAAGTACCCATGTTCGTAATAGACTGTCGATCTGCCACGTCGCAGCCTGCTGTTGTCGATAATATCATCATGCACCAGCGTTGCCATGTGAATCAATTCGAGACTCGCACTCGCTTTTAATACATCCTGATATTTTTCGGGATCACCCAGCCTGCCGACAAGGAGCGTGAATGTTGGGCGAATCTTTTTACCGCCAGATTTGAAAAGTTCATAACTTTTGGAATTTACAAGAATCTCATTAGGATCAAGATTTTCCTTTATGATCTCTCCGACTGCTTCAAAGTCTGAAGCGAGGTACTGTTTTGCTGTTTTCAATTGAAATCCACCTGTTCGAGCGGTCTGTATCCAATATGTGTGGCAGCAGTACCGAAAGTGTGAGAGATAACCTTAATATTGGTAAATCCACAGTCGGACATCATAAATTTGAGTGCGTCCTTGGAAAGGAACGAACTCGTGGATTCATATAGCCATTCATACTCCTTGGAACGATCAGCGATCAGACCGCCTAGCTTCGGCATGATTGTACCAAAGTAGAAATCAAAGCCTTGGCCGACGAATTTATTCTCTGGAACAGATGTTTCAAGAACGACAAGAGTACCACCCGGTTTCAATACTCTATAGAATTCTTCAATTGCCTTATTGTAATCAGGAAGATTTCTCAATCCGAAACCGATGGTTACATAGTCGAATGAACCATCGTCAAACGGTAATGACATTGCATTGCCCTGAAGCAACTCAATATTATCGTGAGTAGTCGTCTTTTCTTCAGCTACTTCCAGCATCTTCTCACTAAAATCGATACCAATAACTTCTGCAGTCGGGGCCTTTTCTGAAAGCTGGATAGTCCAATCCCCAGTACCACAACATACATCAAGTACAGACTGACCGTCTTTAACAAACATTTCCTTCATTGTTCGTTTGCGCCACATATTGTGCTGATTCAAACTGATAATGTCATTCATACGATCATAGTCTGATGATATAGAATTAAATATGTTTTGAACTTTTGTCTCTTTGTCCATTCAACTCACCTTTACTTTTGGTTTATGTATGGAAGTGAAGTGATATCTAGGTTGTTCATGCTTGCCTCTATGACCTTATCCAAACGGCTATCAATATATCCATTCGAGATGAGATAGCGCATCGGACCGTAAAGTAGCCATTCCATCTCCTGTGAACGGAGCATTCTATCGCCCATAGCCAACTCTGATTTTCGAGAATTAAGCGATTTCGACATCTCCATCATATCACGTAGCACTTCATATTCTTCGTGCTCAGAGAGCATCATATAGAATTTACTAAAGAGGTAGTCGCCTGCAAGCACATGCAATTCCCGATCAGCATCTTCAGGTATCCGATCCAAAAGATTGAGAGCGGTATTGAAGAGCAGCACTGCCTGATTGACGTGAGGGCTATTTAGGATGTGGGCCTCTTCCGAGAAAAATTCAAAGAAGGGATCATTATGTATATCGAGGATCCATGAGTTGGGACCGAGGTCGGATTCAAGTTCTTTCCTGAGCGCATTCATGACAAATATCACCTTATAAATTAATAGACCTAACCATTACGTTAGGCCTAAATAATTGAATTATTTTACTGCATCTTTAAGTGCTTTTCCTGCTTTGAATGCAGGAACTTTTGATGCTGAGATTTCAATTTCTTCTCCTGATTGTGGATTACGTCCTTTTCTTGCTGAACGCTCACGCACTTCAAAGTTACCGAAACCGATAAGCTGTACTTTCTCACCATTTTTCAGTGATTCTTGAATAGTGTCAAATACTGCATCAACAGCAGCACCTGCTTCTTTTTTAGTAAGGTCAGCATGATCACTGACAGCATTGATCAAATCTGTTTTGTTCATCAGATCCACCTCCTTATATGACTATAATGATAACAACGATTATCATTATATTTTGACTTTAACACAGTGAATGTAGCACTGCAACGGATTTAGCCGCTTTAACGCTAAAAACCCCCGTTTTAATCGCTTTTGTGGCGGTTCGTCATGAATATTGGCATGTTTTCCTCATCTACGGTAATTTCAGGAGAATAGATTGGCACTATGGGCGTATATTCGTAAAGGACATGTCTGACATCTTCACCCGTTTCGAATTCTAGACCATTCTCTTCAATGATTTTACCGATGTCCTCTCGATAGTCCACGATGAACTCCTGTCCACCATTGTAGTATACGTTCAAAGTAGAACTAGTATAGGGACTCGTAACAGTTGGGTTTTCATCAAACTTGTAGAAGTTTAGATCCAATGGATAGACGTTTGGACCAATGGGTTCCCCAAGCTGTACGCTCTCCCCGAATGCATTCAGACGAATGGTAAGCGACCTGACCTCATCTGTGATTCTCAGGTCTGCGAGTTTCACTTTCGGATCATCTTCCGCATCGACAATGACATACTGATAGTTGCCTCCAGATTCATAGGCATTGTCTGGCCGCTGTTCAAGGTAGTTTGGTATCAATGCTGTAAAATCAATCTGGTATTCGAGATATTCTCGCTGCCCTTCCAGTGTTCTGATCGGCAGTAATCCATCGGAATCTTCCCTGTACTCATCTACAGCGTTCTGCACCATCTCTATCTGCATATCGCGAGGAATTTGGTTACCTGCTCTATTTGACTCCGGATAAAGACACCCGGAGAGGACTATGCAGCCTACAATCACGCTCAGCAAGAATCTAAAGCTACGCATGGCTGCTGCCTCCAAGCACCGGTATCATGAGCAGAAAGGAAAATATCAAAAGGGCCCACGCGACAATAGAAACTATGATACTTATCGGGCGGGAAGAAATTTTATAGCGTGCAACATATATTAGTACAGCTGCAAGCGCCATTGCTCCCAATGAGTAGAACGAAATCCACATCAAATTCATTCTTGAAATATCAAACATCTTATCACTCTCTAGTCCATTATTTGTATTGTTGCTGCAGCACTTCTTTCAAATCATCAGTTTCCCCGGTCTTCTCACGCATCATTAATGCATAGAAGGCTTCCTCCTGACTGATATCTTCAAATAGATATTTATACAGCACTTCGGTGATGGGCATCTCGACTTTGTATTGTGTTGCTAGTTCATAGGCAGCTCGTGTCGTATTAACGCCCTCAACGACCATGCCCATCTCTTTTTGGGCCTCTTCTACACTTCTGCCTTCAGCTAGCATAATACCGCAACGGTAATTTCTAGAATGCATGCTCGTAGCTGTAACGATTAGATCCCCCATACCCGTGAGTCCGAGGAATGTCAACGGGTCAGCGCCCATGCGTGTGCCGAGCCTTGCAATTTCTTGTAGCCCGCGCGTAATGATCGCAGCCTTTGCATTGTCTCCAAAATTGAGTCCATGAAGAACGCCAATCGCCAAAGCAATAATATTCTTAAGTGCGCCGCCAATCTCCACTCCAGTCATATCATCATTATGGTATACACGGAAATATTGGTTCATGAAAACATCTTGTATGATTTTTGCGCCATCCGGTCCCACAGAAGCTGCACTAACAGTCGTCGGTGCCTTTCTAGCGACTTCTTCGGCATGGCTTGGGCCACTAAGTACGCAGATGTCCTTTACAGTCTCTTCATTTGTTTCTTCTGAGATGATTTCGGAAACTCTCAGGTGACTATCTAATTCGAGCCCTTTGGCAACATGGACCAACAGCACCTTTTTACCCATCACCTTCAGATGCTGATGGAGTTCTTGGGTGACCTTTCTCATGGCTTTAACAGGAACAGCGAGAACAACCACTTCAGCGTGCTGGATGCTATCTTCCATCGAGGATACGGCCTTCACAGATTCAGGAATAAAAACATCTTTCAAATAGCTGTTATTTGTATGCTGAGTATTAATTTCGTCCACAACTGCTTTGTTCCTGCCATAAATATGCACATCGTGACCATTATCGACAAGCACCATCGCCAGGCTGGTGCCAAAACTGCCTGTGCCGATCACTGAAATTTTCATAAGGACTGTACCCTCCTAGTTTCTTTTCCTGCTGAGAATGTGGATTGGAGTACCTGTAAAGTCAAAGGCTTTTCTCAGTTGGTTCTGCAAATACCGCCGGTAGCTGAAATGCATTAGCTCAACATCATTGACGAACAAGACAAAAGTTGGTGGCGCGACACTAACCTGAGTACCGTAGTAGATGCTCAGTCTGCGTCCATTATCTGTCGGCGTTGGATTCATGCTGACACTATCGACAAGCACTTCATTCAATGTACTGGACTGTACACGCTTCTTGTGAGACTCATTGACAAGACTGATGAGTGGGAAAAGGGTTGTCATCCGCGTTTTCTTCAGTGCTGAGACAAAGGTGATCGGGGCATAGTCCAGAAATTGGAACTCCTGCCTTACTTTATCTTCAAACTTCTTCATTGTCTTATCGTCTTTCTCGACTGCATCCCATTTGTTAACGACAATGACGACAGCGCGCCCCGCCTCATGGGCCAAACCAGCAATGCGCTTATCCTGCTCGATGATACCTTCTTCACCATTGATGACGATTAAAACAACATCCGAACGTTCAATCGCGCGTGTCGCCCGAAGCACTGAATACTTTTCTGTTGCTTCATAGACCTTGCCGCGCTTTCTCATACCTGCTGTATCTACTAGTGTATAGTGTTCGTCGTTATAAAAATAGTCAGTATCTATTGCGTCTCTCGTCGTCCCAGCGATGTCAGAAACGATTACACGCTCTTCACCGAGAATTGCATTGACCAAACTCGATTTTCCAACGTTCGGTCGACCAATTAGTGAGACTCTGACGGAGTCGTTATCTTCCTCTTCTGTCTCGAGGTTTTTGAAGTGTTCAACTGCTGCATCCAGAACGTCTCCGAGACCGAGGCCATGTGATCCAGAAACTGGGAAAGGATCTCCAATACCCAGCTGATAGAATTCGTATATATCATTTCTCATTTCAAAGTTATCTATCTTATTTACTGCAAGTACGACAGGCTTTTTCGATTTCTGGAGAATTCGCGCCACAAAAAGGTCGTCCTCCGTCACGCCCTCCCGACCATTTGTAATCATTATGATTACGTCAGCCTCGAGTATTGCGATTTCTGCCTGCATTTTAATCTGTTCTTGGAATGGTTCATCTTTAATTTCAATTCCACCTGTATCGATGACATTGAATTCGTAGTTAAGCCAGTCTGCCGCAGCGTAAAGACGGTCTCTAGTAACGCCTGGTGAGTCTTCTACGATTGCTTTTCTTTCACCAATGATACGGTTGAACAAAGTAGATTTTCCGACGTTCGGTCTCCCTACCACGGCTATTGTTGGTTTATACATGGACTACCTCCTATATTTAAAATCATTTTAACACAAAAATAAAATAAAGAGCGATACTTATCGCTCTTTATCAGTTGATGACATATTGAATTTGAGGTCTCTTTAGATATCCAGGTTTTTGAAACGATCTCCGAAGACGTCGCCAAGTGTTGGACCATCATCTTCTGTATCGTCACGGTATACTTTAGCCTGTTCTTCTTTGGCTGGTTTATCTGAAGTTTCTTTGATTGAAAGTGAGACTTTCTCGGAGTCCTCATTCAATGAAAGAATTTTGACAGAAACTGTCTGACCTTCTTTAAGCACGTCAGATGGTGTTGCAACATGCTCGTGACTGATTTCTGATACGTGGACAAGTCCTTCCACACCAGGTGCAACTTCAACAAATGCACCGAAATCAACAAGTCGCTTCACTGTACCTTCCAAAACTTCACCTTCAGAGTGAGCGTTCAGGAAAGAATCGAAAGGACTTGCCTGAGCCTGTTTCAAGGAAAGGCTGATTCTTTCTTGCTCAGGATCTACATCGAGAATCTTGACCTGTACCTTATCCCCAATACTGACTGCATCTTCAACTTTTTCAACTCTGCTGTAATCGAGCTCTGAAATGTGTGCCAGACCATCGACTTCGCCAAGATTTATGAATGCACCAAAAGTGGTGATTCTTACAACTTCACCTTCTACAACGCTTCCTGCTTCGAGAGATTCGAGTTGCTTCTTGCGCTCTTCTGTCTTTTCAGCTTCTACAATACGCTTACGGTTGAGGATGACACGATTCTTCTCAGATTCGATGTCTTCAACTTTGACTTCGAGCTCTTGTCCTTCGAACTGGTTGAGATCTTCGATATAAGCATCAGATAGCAATGAAGCTGGAATGAATCCTCTGACACCAACATCAACAACAAGTCCAGCTTTAACAACTTCCATAACTGTTCCTGTGATTGTTTCATCGTTGTCCTTAGCAGACTGCAAGTTATCGTAAGCGTTTGACTCATCAAGCTTCCTGATGGAGAAGATGACATTTTTACGGTCTTCCTCATTTTCAACTTTGATGACAACGCCTTCGATCGTATCTTCTTCCGATACAATCTCTTCAGGGCGTTCGATTCTTTTGTTAGTCAGTTGGCTGATTGGTACAATGCCTTCAAAATCGGAATTCTCGATGTGAGCTTTGACAAATTTATCTTCTATCTTGTAGACGGTGCCTCTTACAGTATCACCGATTTCAAATGTACTAGAAGTATTTGCACTTGTTTCTTCGGAAGTATTCACTTCTTCATTGTTTTCTTGGTTCAGTTCTTCATTGTTCTCTTCGTTCACAGTATTTTCAGTCGTCATATGCCTGCCTCCAATTACATTACTATAAAGTGTATATATCTAACTTCTTACAAATATAATCATTTGTCAAGTAATTAACCGGAAATAAGAAGATTGTTGATGCCTTCTTTGATTTTTTCCGTAATATTCTTGCGGTTGTGCCCTGATTCAACAAGGGACTTCGTATCTATCGGTTTTCCGAATATGATTGTAATCCCCTTTTTTCTATCGTAGCTACCTTTTATGGCAGCAGGGACAATCTGTGCTTCCGACTTTACTGCCAAAAAACTTGCGCCTTGTTGCAGGTCTTTTAGTGTGCCAGATTTATTCCTGCTCCCTTCAGGGAAAACGAGTAGCATATTGCCTTCGCCAAGCACCTCAATTGATTTCTTCAGCGCTGCACGATCTCCTTTACCGCGTTCAACCGGTACAGCATTCAAACGTCTGATCAGGTTACCGAGGATAGGAATCTTGAATAGTTCCGATTTTGCGAAAAACGACATTTCACGCTTCACGCTAGTGGCGATTAAAGGTGGATCGTAGAGTGACTTATGATTGCTGCAGATAAGGACAGGGCCCTCCATAGGGATTCTATCCTCACCAATCACTTTAATTTTAAATCTCGCCTGGTAGTACTTCTTAACAATTGCCTTCACTGTGCCGTATAGCATTTCTAGTTTCCCTCCAGCAGGTCTAAAGCCATTTTTATGATTGTATCTTCCACTTCCGCTATGCCCATGTGACTTGTATCAAGGAGCACGGCTTCGTCTGCTTTGACAAGTGGTGATATCTCTCTGTTCATATCCAGTTCGTCCCGTCGTACAATCTGGTCGGTCAGCGTTTCGAGATCGATGTCTACCCCGCGGGCTTCCTCTTCCTTGAGTCTGCGCTTGGCCCGTATTTCAGGAGACGCTTTCATGAATATTTTAAGCTCTGCATCTGGCAAAACAGTCGTTCCGATGTCTCTGCCATCCATCACGACACCTTTATCCTCTGCAATTTTCTGCTGCATCGAAACAAGATAGCGCCTCACCCCAGATAGACTTGATACCTCGCTTACATTGCTGGTCACTTCCTGTGTACGGATATCTTCCGTAACATCCTCTCCGTTCAAGTACAGCGTTGTGCCGCCTGCTCCAAAACGAATGTCCAAGTCCTCCAGCTGATTAAGAATCTGCCTATCGTGACGAATCAGATGCAGAGTGACAGCTCGGTACATCGCGCCTGTGTCGATGTATATGTAATCCATTCTTTCTGCGATCCGTTTCGCTATTGTACTTTTGCCTGCAGCAGCAGGACCATCAATTGCTATATTGATTTTCTTTTTCATATAAACCCGCCTTGTTCATTGTTCCAGTTTATTTTATCATAGTTTTATAGATTCGTTTAGGAGGAAGTCATATGCAGAAAAAAATATTGGCAATACATACCGGGGGGACCATCAGCATGACTTCATCAGAGGGTCTAGTCAATCCTGTGGGAGATAATCCAGTTACTTTGGAGAAGACAGATCTGCTCGATATTGAGCTAACAGAGTGCTACCCCGTAAGAAAACCATCGCCTCATATGACCCTGAGCGATATGATTACAATCCGCGACATCATTCTCGAGAGTACTGACGACTACGATGGCTTCGTCATCACCCATGGAACCGACACACTCGAGGAGACCGCTTATTTCCTTGATCTAACCCTGGCTATTGGGCAACCTGTCGTGATTACAGGGGCGATGCGCTCTTTCAATGAAATAGGTTCAGACGGCATGTACAACTATATATCGAGTCTCCGTGCAGCCATGAACGACCAGTCGTACTCAAGAGGTGTACTTGTTGTCTTCAACGACGAGATACATACAGCTAGAAACGTCACTAAGACCCACACTTCGAACATCGCTACATTCCAAAGCCCGAACCACGGGCCGATTGGCATACTGACAAAAGATGAAATTCACTTCCACCATCAAGTCAGCCTGCAGGATCATTTCGCCATTGCCCATTCAGGCAGGAAAGTCGGACTCATCAAAGCCCACGCCGATCTTGATGAAATTCTGTTTGATGCTCTTGTAGCTGCGGGTTATGACGGCCTCGTTGTCGAAGGCCTAGGTCAGGGAAACCTCCCGCCTAGTGCACTTCCAGGCCTTGACCGCATCATCCAAGCAGGTATCAGCACAGTACTGGTTTCGCGATCCTTTAATGGCATTGTCGGCAGCTACTATGACTATGAAGGAGGCGGCTACGATTTGAAAAAGAGAGGTGTTATCTTCTCCAACGGGCTTAATGGACAAAAGGCACGTATAAAATTGCTCCTTGCTCTTTGTAATGATATTGAAAGTGAAGAGTTGGTCGAAGTTTTCCAGCATTAGAACAAATCAGCGCCTGCTACCGATATCGGTAGCAGGCGCTGATTTTATTTACTTGCCTTTTTTTCTATATCCTTGGCAATAGCCCCACCGTGGAATTTTCCGTTTTCTATAAAAATGGTGTTGGCATCGTTGCCGGCAGCAATCACTCCGGCAATATAAAGGCCATCCACATTCGTCTCCATTGTTTTCTTGTCGTGTAGTGGCGCAACACCATGGATGTTTTCGTTGATCTCTACACCAAACGAGGTAAGCAGACGGTAGTCCGGATGATATCCGATCATCGCAAATACATGATCGTTGGGAATTTCGAACGTTTCGCCCTCTTTTCGGAGCACGACGCTACTGTCTTTGATATCTATCACATCAGTGTTGAAATGCATGGCGACTTTATCATTCTTGACGAGCGAATCGAACTGGGGCAAAACCCATGGCTTCACACTTTTCGAATAAGCCCCTTGTCTATAGATGACAGTTACATTGCTGCCTGCTTTTTCAAGTTCGATTGCTGCATCTACACTGGAGTTCTTTCCTCCAATGATTAGTACATTCTGATTGAAGAAAGGATGAGCTTCCTTGAAATAATGATGCACTTTACTTTTATCTTCTCCTGAGACATTCAGTCTATTCGGCTGGCCATAGTAACCGGTCGCAATCACGAGATGGCTACAACTATATCTGCCCTTTGAAGTCTCAAGGACAAACCCTCCCTCTATCCTACGGCCTGAAGTTACTGTTTCATAGGTATTGATATTTAGATCGAAGTGTTTGACGACTTCCCGATAGTATACAAGCGCCTGATTTCTTTTCGGCTTATGTTCTTCTGTAATAAACGGAAATTCTCCGATAGAAAGCTTTTCACTCGAGGAGAAGAATGTCTGATGCGTTGGGTAGTTGTATATTGCTTCTACGATGTTCCCCTTCTCAATGACCAGATAGTCCAAATTCCTATTCTGAAGTTCTATGGCGGTAGAAAGGCCACATGGACCTGCACCGATGATAATTGTGTCGATATGCTTCATGTAATACACCTTTCTATTCTGGAATGACCAGTTCTTGCCCAACCGACAATGAATCTGCGGAAACGCCGTTGGCTTCCAGTATCTTGCTGACATTTTCTGCACTGCCGCTACCGTAATATCTCATCGCAATACGATAGACGTTATCGCCTGAGCGTACGACATAGGTACTACCACCTGAGTTTTCTGGTGCTTCTTCCGTCACTTCTTCTTGTTCCTCAGACGGCTCCTCCGTCACTTCTTCGGTCGGTTCTACAGATGACTCTTCAGTGGTTTCTTCTGCTTGTTCCGCCTCCGCTTCAGGTGTTTCAACTACACTAGTACTTGAATCGGCCGTCTCCCCCGACTCCTTATCCTCTATCGCTGTAGATGCTGCAGCTTCTAGTTCTGATTGCTGTTCATCACTGTATTCGAACTCAACTGACCCAGTTCCTAAATCGTTACTCTCTGTCTCATTTCTTGATTCAGCTAATTCACGTTCAAGCTCCGCCTTCTGATCTTGGAGATCCCCATCTGTTTCTTCAGGAGATGCTTCCGTGTTTTCCTCTGGTGATACTTCTTCAGTTGTGTCTTCGGTATTATTGGCAATTTCTACGTCCGTATCCTGCGACGGCCAGAAGTTGCTAATGATGAGGACACCGAGAATAATCGTTACCGGCAGAATCAGAATTCCCGCGATTAATGTCGGTGCAAATCCATCCTTTCTACCATCCACACTCTCATCTTTTCTTTGTTTGCGGGTTGGACGGACCTTCGACAGTTTTTCTTTGGAAATTTTGAGTTCGTCCCTGACTCTCTTGTCGTATGAGGATAGTTTACCTGCAAAAAATGCCTTCCCTTTTTGCAGTTTCTCTTTATTGATGCTGGCATCAAGTTTTTGGCGCCATTCCTTAAGGCGCTCTTTCTGATGACTTGAAGATTTATCTTTATCCTTATCCTTTGGTTTATGGCGTTCAGCCCGACTGAAGGTTCTATCCGATGCCTTGTTTTCTTCAGAATGCTTTTTGGTGCTCTTATCCTTTTCTTCCTTCGAAGCACGCTTATGTTCTATGTCTTTATAGAAATCATCTTTCATGCACATTCTCCTCAAACTATATATTTCGTTTTAATTATAGTATGTTTTTGACTTATTTTAAAGAGGCAGTGCCACTACTTTACGACTAAGGTCGTATTGTCCCTCCTGACACTGAATATAATTGAATTATAACTTGAATAGCCGTAGAATAAAGATGAAGAAATGGTTGAGAGGTGAAAATAGTGAGCGAAAAGAAGTATACAATCGTTGATATGGATACCTGCATCGCATGTGGTGCATGTGGTGCAGCAGCACCTGATATATATGATTATGATGATGATGGAATCGCTTATGTCATTCTGGACGATAACCAGGGTACTAAGGCTGTCCCTAATGAATTGCTCGAAGACATGGAAGATGCATTCGATGGTTGTCCAACAGACTCCATTAAAGTTGAAGACCAGCCGTTCGACGGCGATGCATTAAAATACGAATAAATTTAAAGCGTGACCCTAAGGAAATAGGGGCACGCTTTTTTCATTTCGGAAGCTTTGGAATAATTTTTACATATACTACGTAAGCGACAAGACATACGAGCGTTCCTTTTATAAGGTTGAAAGGAATAATTCCTGCTGTAACTACGGCACGTAAGTTTGCTACAAGATCAGACTGATCAATGATGATTCCATACATCGGAAGCAAAACAAAATAGTTCAATACAGCCATCATTGCTGTCAGTGTAATGATACCCGCTATAAAACCTGCTAAGAGGCCACGTTTGGAGCGGTGTCTAGCGTAAACAAAATATATCGGCAGTAGGAGTGAAAATGCTGCCATCATATTGGATAATGGGCCTATCGGTTCGCTTGCCATTAACAAGCCATATAGCACGATTTTCATAATGATGATGAGTGCGCCTGCTCCTCCGCCAAAAATAATGAACCCTATGAAAGCTGGGATGTCGGAGAAGTCAACAGTCAGAAATGGCGGCAGGAATGGAATGGGAAATTGTATGAGCATGAGTATAAAAGATAGGGCCGCCAAAATACTTATAATTATTAATCTTTCCAAGTTATTTCTTCTCATGCGCATCATTCCTCTGTGTGATTTTTGGGTAAGGTAATCCGGAAAGTAGTTCCTTCACCGAATGTACTGTCAAGTTCTATTGAGCCATTGTGCCTATGGATGATGCTCTTTACTATATATAGACCAAGACCAGTGCCATGCTGCCCCCGTGTCCTAGACTCGTCGACCTTGTAGAAGCGCTCAAATATCCGTTTCTGATGTTCGGTGCGGATACCTGTACCAGTATCTTTGACGTCGATAGTGAAGTAGCGTTCAGTACTGGTTACACTGATGGTAATATAATCTCCCTCTGATGTATAGCGGATTGCATTGTCTAGCAGATTGGTGAATACCTGGCTCAGTTTATCATAATCAAAATCGAAAACCATATCGCTACTGTTTACATCTATCGAAAATTCAAGACCATTTTCGAGCATTTCGTGTCGGAAGCGGCTTGATAATTTATCAAGCAACTGACCGAAATCATTCTCTTGTATATGGAAAAAATCTGAGCGACTATCCATACGTGCGATAGTGATCAACTCATTGACCATTGTGTTCATTCGATCCGATTCATCCTTGATAATGCTGATCATCTCCTTGATTTCATCAGGATCGGTGACGATGTCATCGAGCAGTGCTTCAGAGTAGCCGCTTAGCATGACCATTGGTGTTTTAAGTTCATGAGATACATTGGCAATGAACTCGGATCTCATCTTTTCTGTACCCACTTCTTCTGTTATGTCCTTTATAAGAAGAATGACGCCATAGACTACGTCTCCTTCCTCGACCGGTGTATATGAAAACTGGAGATGACGAGATTCCATCTCCATTCGTTCGATAGCGGATTCGCGGTTTTGAGCAATCTCTCTAATATTTTCAGTGAAACGCTTGGATTCCGATTGATGCTGTAAAATAAGATCGTGGAGCTCCTGGCCTTTTTGATTGCTGTATATAAGTTCTGCATCACCGTTGTAGTAAAGGACACCTTCATTCATGTATGTGAAGATCTGTTCACGCAGATTCCGTTCATGTGTGATTTCTGAAATATTGTGCTTAATATCATTATTCATTTTATTAAATGCGAGTGTGAGTTCACCGATCTCATCTCTACTCTTCACTTTAAGTGTATTATAGTTCCCTTTTGCTGTTGAAAATGCAGCGCTTCTGAGGTTAATCAGGGGTCTGGTAATCCTGTTGATCAAGAAAAATGCAAATGAAGTCGTGATAAGAAACAATACGAACGCACTGCCGATAATGATGATCGTAACAGCTTGCATGGATTGATTGATGTCTTCAAGGTCTCTGTATTTAATTATTGCAACATCACTATCAAAGTAGTCACTCAAATTCGAAACTTTGACCATATAGTCGTGGTTATAGATATCTTCGAGTATAAAAGTCGTGCCCGTCCCTTCTCCTTCCAAGATCCGCTGATAGATGGCTTCATCGGCTGGAGATTGGTGAGAAATCATCCTACCTTCAGCGTAGAAGATAAGATTATCTTCACGGAGCAAAACGGAATCCATGTCTTCTATAACGTGCTCAGCCAACACGATTTCCTCAAGGCGTGAAATTTCATCATCAAGCAAAGTTTCCGTTGAGTTTAGCGCGTAATTACGAAAATATAGACTTAAAATTACCGATAATATAATTAAAACTGTCGTTACTATCAGAATGATAGTTAACCACAGTTTTGTGACGATGCTGTTGATAAAGCGCATTATTCATTAACCTCGAATTTGTACCCGATGCCCCATACGGTATGAATCATTTCGCTCGCTTCCGGTGAGACTTTATTAAGCTTCTCACGCAGACGTTTCACATGAGTATCTACGGTCCTTAAATCTCCGTAGAAGTCGTAGTGCCATACTTCTCGGAGTAGCTCTTCTCGATCGAAGACTTTGTCCGGACTTCGAGCCAAAAATAGTAGCAGTTCGTACTCTTTTGGCGTCAAGTTCACTTTAACGTCTTCAGCGAGCACCCTGTGAGCATCGTTATCGATAACTAGGTGATCGTAAACAATAATATCTTTTGTAGATGAATCTGCCTCAATGAATGCAGTTTCTGAAGAACGGCGCAAGATGGCCTTCACCCGGAGTACCACCTCTCTGGGAGAAAATGGCTTAACAATGTAGTCATCCGCACCGACTTCAAAACCTTCCACCCGGTTATTCTCCTCGCCTTTTGCAGTCAGCATGATAATTGGAGTAGACTTCTGGGTTCTAAGGCGCTTTGCCATTTCAATTCCGTCCATGCTCGGCATCATGAGGTCCAGCAGTATACAGTGGAAATCCTCTTTTAAAGCGAGTTCCAAGGCGTCTTCTCCATTATCAGCTTCAGTGATTTCATAACCTTCGCGCACCAGGTACATATTAAGAAGTTTTCTGATGCGGTCTTCATCATCCACTATGAGAATTTTCTCAGACATATAAACCCTCTTTTCGTATTATGCGTAGGAGTGCAGGCCTGCAACCAGCAAGTTGATGGCAATTAGGTTGAAAAGAATGAGCAGGAAGCCGATGATGGCCAGCCATGCAGACTTTTCTCCCTCATATCCTCGGTTGAGACGCAAGTGCAGGAAGATCGTGTAGAACATGAATGTGATGAACGCCCACGTTTCCTTCGGATCCCACCCCCAGAATCTGCTCCAGGCAATTTGTGCCCAGATAGCTGCAAAGAATATGCCACCTAGTGCAAATATCGGGAAACCAATGATAACAGATCGATATCCGATTTCATCCATCAGATTGAGATCTGCCTTGTTGGACCACGGCTTCAGTAGTGCAATAATGCGTTTTCTAAGAATGAGGCGAACAATACCGTAAACGATAGCACCAAGAATAACAGACCATATTACGGTGTTCAGTTTCTGGGAATCGATAATTGGTGGCAGGTTGATGCCACTATGGAAGTGTTCTGCTTGCTCATAATTATTATCCCCCACGTTTTCAACTGCAACAGCTCCTTCGAAATTCACAAGGCTCGGCAAGTGATATTCTGCTACCTGATTTTGCCCTTGCTTATCGGTATAGAGAAAATCGTCTTGATAACCGATGACATTTTGCATGACAACAGTCGTGCCGATAAAGACGATGACAGTAACGATACCTGCCATGATTGCTTCTAGGAAACGGGCACGCCATGACTTTTCAGTCGCTGGTACAGCCTTCAGCAAATAAATCAAACCGGCAACAGCACTCATTGATAGTATACCATAGGCAAGCGTCACAGTAATGACATGAATGGCAAGCCAGCTACTTTGCAAAGCAGGAATCAGCGGTGCCACTTCACGTGAAAACATGCTTCCGTACGCCATAAGAAGCATGGAGATAGGCAAGGCGAACAGGCCAAAGAGATTGGTCCTGAAATAGAAATAGGTGATCAGGTATCCGGCGACGATCATAATCGCGAACATGGTGATGAATTCATACATGTTCGATACAGGGGCGTGCCCTTGTGCAATCCATCTGAGGATGAAATAGGAAACCTGCAGGATAAAGCCGACAATGACCATTGCCACCCCTATTTTAGCGGGTTTTTTTGATTTTATGCTTGTCGCCAAAGGAAGCATTGCGACGAGATACAGTATAAATGCAACGTACAGCAGCGTGCTGCTGATCGATACGAGTTGAGATGCCATATTATTACTCCTTATCTATGTCTTTGTCCCCATCATCCAGCTTATCGTTAACTTTACCGAGATTATGTGATTCAAGAACTTCGTTTATCTCTTTCTTCATTCCAAAGTAGTTCTTGTTGGTATGTGCTGCCAGCGTTAAGCTGTCTTCAGCTTTAAGCCAGATTCTCCGGTGGTTGATATAGGATCCTATGAAGAGACCGATCAGGAAGATGATAAAACCTGTAGCTATGAAAGGGATTGTCAGGTCTTTTTTCAGTGTTAGAACACTGGCCATATGCTCTTCGGCAGAAACAAAGCGAATGCTATAGTCGTTTCCAGATGTGATGTCTGTACTATTCATAATCTGAAGCAGACTGAGCTCACTCTCTTCTCCATCATCTACTTCAAAGACGAACGCCGGATTTCTTGGCACTGGAGTAGCTGATACCAATGTACCATTCTCCGCAATTTCTTGGAAATCTGGAGAATATGCACGCATGTTTACCGAGATACCATCACTAATCTCAAAGCTGTCTTCCGGATCCCGGAGATCGACTATAAAGTTATCTCCCACAGTATTGCCTTCACCATCTTCGAGCCTGAAAGTCATTGACTTGAGTTGGGAATTGTCATAACTCGATTGATAGAGTTCATAATTTCCGAAACGATACGGATGGTTGACACGTATGCTGTATTCTTCAACTGCTTCCAAGTCGGATTGAGCACCGATTATGTCAGAACTACTATTTTCGTAGAAAGTGATGTCCGTCTGGAAATTGCTAACAACTTGATTGTCGCTCTCAAGCGCTTGCTGGAATACTTCATTGCCGTTCTCATCATAAGTATCGAGCGTGAATCCATCGTTTTGTACATAGTACTGACCATTTGTCGTTGGTAATTCTTTAGTTTCACCTTCATTGATATGAACAAGTTCATCTACATACATTCCCGGGAAAAACCTCAGCATACTACCAAAGAGCAGTATAATAAGTCCTGTATGATTAATGTATGGACCGTAGCGTGAGAGCCGGCCCTTCTCAAGGAGATAACTGTTACCATCTTGGCTGACCTTATACCTTTTCTTTTTAAAAGATCCGATGACTGCATCGGTCTCTGGTGTATCTTCCTCTGATAGGTAGAGCCTTTGCCTTCTAAAGAAGCTGTCGTGCTTTTTAACACGTTGCTTATGAAGCGACTTGAACAGGGGTACACCTCGGTCGATGCTCGCTGCAATGATGGAGAGTGCTAGCATGCCATTCAGTATGAGGAACCACCATGACGAGTAGAGGTTGTGGAAGCCGAGTGAATAGTAGAGGTACCCTAGACTGCCGTAGTTTTCCTGATAATATTCACCTGGGTCGACTCCAATTGGAATGAAGTACTCCTGTGGGAAAATAGTTCCGATAGCAGCAGCTATTGCAATAATCAGTATGATCGTGACACCAATCTTTACTGAAGTGAAGAAAATCCAGATCTTGTCAAAGATGCTTTTAGATCTGACTTTCGATCTTACAGCGCTACCATCGTAACGCATCAGGTCCTTGATTTTGTCCTTGTCATAATCACTGTCGATCATCTTTCCACAGGACTGGCACAGCTGTGTGCCTGGGGGATTGACGTGACCGCATGACCCGCACTTAATTTCTTTTAATTGCATTGCTCATTCATCCTATTCTATGGCTTCACTGATAAATAAAGAAATATCTTCCGGAGTGAGCTGGGATTCCTGTTTTTTAACGATAATGCCTTCTTTGTTTACAGCAATCGTCGTTGGCAGTGGGCCAATATTGTATGCTTTGGTCACACTTCTCGACTCGTCCATCGCAATTGGAAATTCCAGTTCTGCATCCAGCCCGGAAATGAACTGTCTGATTTGCTGTGCGTTTTCTGCGACATTGACTGCGACAATCTCATAATCATCATGACCATCCAGATACGTTTCATTCATGTCAGGCATCTCTTCACGGCATGGCTTGCACCATGTACCCCAGAAGTTCAGAATGACACCTTTCTCTTCAGTGAGTTCAGATAACTGAATCTCCTCACCTTCAAGTGTAGTCAGTTTAAAATCTACTGCCTCATCCCCTACTTCTACAGCTTTGGTACCTGAAGTCAAGTTAAACCACACTGTAATCCCTATGAGCAAAGCAATCGAAGTGATAATGCTCACCCTCAGAATATTACGTGTACGTCCCTTCATCTTTTTCACCTGCCTGTACTTTTATTCATGTCTAACATTATAGCATCTAATAAAAATCCCCTGTATGACAGTATTATGACAATTGGAAACGGTCTATTCCGCTTTGGCGTTGGCAATCAGTTTTTTCACTTCATGCGGTTTCAGAAACCTGTACTCACCTTCAGCCAGCCCATTCAGGTTCAGGAAGTCGTAACTGATTCTTGTCAGCTTAACGACTCTGAGACCAAAATGTTCAAACATTCTTCTAACCTGACGGTTACGGCCTTCGTGAATGGTTAATTCCAGAATCATCTGTCTATCGTTTTTATCACGTATCACTTTTAAACCAGCAGGCGCTGTCATACCGTCCTCAAGCTTAATACCCTTGCGCATCTGTTTTTGCTCCTCGCGTTTCAGTATACCGTCAATTTTGACACGATATGTTTTGCTCATCTCGTATTTTGGATGTGTCATGTACTGAGTGAACTCACCATCATTGGTCATAATCAGAATGCCTGAAGTATCATAGTCCAGGCGGCCGACAGGATAGAGCCTGACGTCCATCTGCTCGAATGCGTCTACTACAGTACGACGGCTCCTATCATCTTCAGCTGCTGAAATTTCGCCGACGGGCTTATAGTATAGTATGTGCACCTTTTCCTCTTGGCTAAGTGGTATACCGTCCACTTCTATTTTATCTATTTCCCTAACCTTGGTGCCAAGTTCTGTGACTTTCTTACCGTTGACGTTAACACGGCCTTCAGTAATCATTACCTCAGCTTTTCTTCTTGATGTTACTCCGCTATTTGCGATTGCTTTTTGTAATCGTATTTCTTCCATATTAATATTCCTCCTCCATACTTTCGAAAAATAAGTCCATCTCTTCTTGTTCCATCATTTCCTTCTGCGATGGAAGCTCTTCTAAACTGGAGAGCCCGAAAAGCTGCAGGAAATAGTCTGTAGTTATAAAGTGTGCAGCTCTTTCGTCGTTCACATTCTTTTTCATAATCAGTCCTTTACCAAGCAGTGTGGATACTGGTCCGTCAGACGCAACACCACGCAATGCTTCGATATCTCCTCTAGAAACGGGTTGGTTATAAGCAATGATGGACAGTACCTCAAGAGAGGCTTGAGAAAGTTTCTGGCTTGGTCGATCATCAAGTACTCTCTGGATGTACTTCTCCATGTGCTGCGTTGTCTTCAAAAAATACTTGCCGCCATGTCTTTGTATTGTGAAGTTTGGCTTTTCATAGTTTTCGAGCGTACTGTCGAGCTGGGTCTTTGTAATCGGGACATGCATGATAAGTTGCTCTTCTGAGAGACCAACATCTCCAGCAATATACAAAAGTCCTTCTATAATATCGATCTTCTCCATTAATCATACAGCCTTTCAATCTCAAAATCATTCCCGGCATCTATCCGTATACCCAGTTTCCCGTCTTTAATATATTCAAGAATAACAATGAATACAGCAACGACCTTAGGTCTGGCCTCGGTAAAAGTGAATAATTCATCGATTTTTAATACTTGTTTCCGTGCGAACCGGTTGTGTAGGAATGTCTCTGCTTCTTCTCGGGAAACCGGTTCTCTGGTGATTGTTATATTTTTCGGACGATCAACAGCGACACGTGCACTTACTTTCTGATAGGCGGCAATAAGATCAGCAAGTGAAATATCAAGCGGTGTGGCGTCTGTCTCTTCCTCCTCAAATTCATGCGGTGCCTTGATATAAAGCTTTTCGTTTTCAGTTTTCATTTCGGCCAGCTGTTCTGCGTACTGCTTATAGTTCTGATATTCGATAAGCTGTTCCATCAAGGACTCTCGTGGATCTTCATATTCTTCCTCTGCATAGGAAGGCTCTGGGAGGAGCATCCGGCTTTTAATCTTTAGCAGCTCGCTTGCCATCACTAAATATTCACTTGCTACATTGATTTCAAGCTCTTTCATTTCATCGATATATTCCATATACTGTCGAGTAAGAGATTTCATCGGAATATCGTAAATATCTATTTCTAGTTCTTTTATCAAGTGTAACAGCAAATCTAGTGGACCCTCAAACACATCGAGTTGTACCTTATAACCATTCATTCCAATTACCTCAATATCAGGAGACGATCGTATGCAATTGCCACATCTCATGGATTTCTATAACGAACTCATTATAAAGCAAGATTACTTCGAATGCCATGAAATCATGGAGGAAGCATGGAAATCGAAATCTAATTTTACAAAAAAAGACCCCGAAGTTTTTCTTATTCTGCTTGCGACAGGCGAATATCATTATCGGCGGAATAACAGTATCGGTGCCAAAAGATCCTACAAACGGGCGCTTAGTCTATACTATGAAAATCGATATGATTTACAGGCTTTCGGGATGGAAGATGCACTGATCGACTTAATGCGCGCACGGTTATCTCGCATGTCGACTAGTGCATTCATACCAGCTTCATTTCCGTTGACTGAACCGACATGGGCAGCTCTCCATGCATCCTACGGCAATGGTATAACAATTGATGCATTTAGAAAAAAATCGGAGAAACGTTTCATACAAGATCCGGCGGTGGTTCATAAACATCGTCTGAGAGATAGGTCCGGAGTCATCAGAGAACGGGAGGCGGCCATCAAAAAAAGAAAACATCATGAATGATGTTTTCTATAAAAAAATGATCCAATAAGCAAAGCCCCAGACGATAGCAAGAACGGCAATCAGAATGAAGGTGAAATACTTATTCTTCATGTAATGTCCCTAAGCAGGCTTTTACCGTGTGTATCGTATCCGATTTTGAAATTCTCGGCAATTGTAGCTGCAACGTCACTGAATGTATCTGAATTACGCAGTGGTCCATAGTTTCCACTGCCGCCATGTCTGATGAGCAATGGAACAGACTCGCGGGTATGGTCCGTGCCTTCGAAGGTCGGATCATTGCCGTGATCAGCTGTAATGATCAAAAGGTCATCTTCGGAAAGCTTTGCTTCTATCTCAGGCAATCGGTCATCAAAAGCTTTCAATGCACTACTGTAACCTTCAGGATTGCGTCTATGTCCGTAGAGAGCATCGAAGTCGACAAGGTTCAAAAAGGATAGCCCTGTAAACTCTCTATCCATGACTTCAAGTAGTTTGTCGACGCCGTCGTTATTATTCTTCGTACGCACAGCATCTGTAATCCCGGAACTTGTAAATATGTCGTCGATCTTACCGATTGCGATAACGTCATTTCCATTTTCCTCGAGTGCGTTCAGCACTGTTTTACCAAAAGGCTCCAGTGCATAGTCATGCCTATTTTCAGTCCGTTCAAAATTGTCTTTACTATTACCAATATACGGTCTTGCAATGACGCGTCCGACAAGAAAATCCGGATCCGTTGTCATTGCACGTACCTTTTCACATATAGTATAGAGTTCATCTAATGGAATGATATCTTCGTGTGCAGCGATTTGCAGTACGGGATCATTGGATGTATAAACGATCAAGTCGCCTGTCTTCATCTGATGTTCACCATATTCTTTGATGATTTCCGTGCCACTTGCCGGTTTATTCCCGACGATATCACGACCAGTCGCTTCACGTATCCTATCGAGCAGTGCTTCAGGAAAGCCATCTGGATAGACTTTAAACGGCTTCTTGATATTCAGTCCAGCAATCTCCCAATGACCGGTCATCGTATCTTTACCTTGGGAAACTTCATTCATTTTACTGTAATATGCTTCCGGTCGGTCGGAACACTCCACACCAGGTAGCGTATCAATGCAACCAAGGCCGAGCCGTGCAAGGTTGGGCAGTTCGACAGGATGACTCTCCAGGGTATGTTTCAGTGTATGTGAGCCAGTATCCCCAAAATCCTCAGCATCGTGCTGTGCTCCAATACCTACTGAATCCAGTACAATTAGATGTATTCTTTTGAACATATGAATCTCCTACTTTCTTGGATGATATTTTTTATACATTTCCCTTATCTTCACAGCGGAAATTTGCGTGTATATTTGGGTAGTGCTTATATCCGAGTGTCCAAGCATTTCTTGAACTGCCCGTAGATCGGCACCATTCTCAATAAGATGGGTCGCGAACGAATGTCTGAATGTATGCGGGGTAATGTTTTTACTAATACCACTTTGAAGTTCATATTTCTTTATCGTTTTCCACAGTCCTTGCCGGGTAAATCCACTGCCGCGATTAGTAAGAAAAAGCACATCGGTATTCTCTGCCTTGAGCAAGACAATGCGCCCTTCTGAAATGTAATCCTTGAGCAATTTGCCGACATAATCCGTAATAGGAACGATTCTTTCTTTACTTCCTTTACCCATTATACGGATGAAGCCCATCTCTACGTTTAGATCCGTAATTCTGATATCGATTAGTTCGCTTACACGAAGCCCGGAAGCATAAAGCAATTCCATCATCGCCTTATCCCTTATCCCGGCAATCGAAGTGTCCGGAGTGGACAGTAAACGCTCCATCTCCTCTACTGTTAGGTATACCGGCAGTTTTTTAGCCTCTTTAATCGAATGGAGTCGAAGTGCCGGGTTATGGGAAGTAATGTTATCGTTAACTAAAAACTGATGGAAGTTCTTCAAGGTGGACTGCATGCGGGAAATGGTCTTAGCACTTTTACCTGACGCGCGCATACTCTTTAGAAAGTCTATCAAAGTCTCCGTCTCGATGCGCGAGACATCCGAAATGTCCTTTTCCAAAAGAAAAGCCCCATACTGCATCAGATCCTGACGATAGGAACTGATGGATGACTGGCTCAAGCCTTTTTCTACACTCAGAAAAAGGAGATATTCTTCTGTGTGATCTTCAATTTTCATGATCTAATCCTTCTTGCTCTGGCAATTTCCACAGATGCCATGAAAAGTAAGACGGTGGTCCAGTACCTTGAAGTTGTATTCTTTTTCTACAATCTTCTCTACATCTTCCAGCAAATCCTCTTCTATCTCTTCTACTGCTCCGCATTCCATGCATACAAGGTGATGGTGGAAATGTTTGGCGCCTTCTTTTCTGAGATCATAGCGGCTGACCCCGTCGCCGAAGTTGATTTTATCGAGAATCTTGAGTTCACTCAGCAGTTCAAGTGTGCGGTAGACCGTGGCCAGCCCAATTTCCGGATATTTGTCTTTCACTTTGAGAAAGACATCCTCTGCACTGAGATGTTCACGTTCATTCTCCAGCAGGACTTTGACCGTCACCTCTCTTTGGGGTGTCAGCTTATACTGAGCTTCCTGCAGTGCTTCCTTGATTCTCTGAATCCTGTTTTCCACGTGTTCACCTACTTTGTTTGATAATCACAAACATTATAACCAATTTGGCGTATTATTAAAAGGTATTTATAATCATTATAAATTAAACTTTGCAATGACATACTGGACGGCAATTACCGTTTTGGCATCTTGGAAGGCACCATCCTCTAATCGTGTAGTCAAGTCAGACAATTTTATTTTAACGATGTCCAAGAACTCATCCTCATCTAATGATTGCTCATCGATTACCATATTTTCTGCTTCGTAGAGATGAACATATTCATTCGAGAAACCTGGTGAAACATAAAATCCATAAATTTTACGAAGTTTTTCTGACACACCGCCAATTTCTTCTTTCAACTCTTTTACAGCCGTTTCATCAGGTGCTTCCCCCACTTCGATCTTCCCAGCAGGAATCTCAAGTAAAAAGTCATCCGTCGCTACTCTGTACTGACGGACGAAGAACATCTCCTCACCTTCAACTGCTACGAGCGCGACAGCCCCTTTGTGGTAGACGATTTCCCTATCCGCACTGCCACCATCAGGCAGACCTACCTTGCTATGGTCAACCTTGATCACCTTGCCATCGAATACCCTCTCCGAAGAGATGATTTCCTCTTTAAGATGTGAAAAGTCATTATTGCCTGTACTCATACGCCCGCTCCCTTATCTGAACTTTTGTTCCTACTGATAGTATATTAACATACGAGAAGATTTTCATGTAGTGATTACACGGGAACTGAGACCCAAATTGATGCAAGACCCCCCAGCTGTTGGTATAATTCTATATGACTAATCAATGGAGGCATGACATTTATGAAAAATATTCAGTTAAAAGATGGTATCAATCTGTCCGAGTTTTCCCTCGGATGTATGAATCTGCCCCTTAGTGATAGCGCTGAAACGGAAAAGATTATAGGTAGAGCGCTAGAAGCAGGTGTCACGCATTTTGATACAGCAGATCTTTATCAGTTCGGCGAAAACGAGAGGGTCGTCGGCAACATTCTCAGAAAGTTCCAAGCCGACTATGACTTTACTATAGGAACAAAAGCAGGAAATGAATTTGATGCAGCCAAGCAGGAGAAAATCGGCTGGAATCCTTCGGCATCGCACTTGAAGGAAGCTATCAAGCAGTCGATTTCAAGGTTGGGTGTGGAAGTGATTGACCTCTATCAGCTACATGGGGGTACTATCGAAGACAACAAGGATGAAACGATCGGGGCTTTTGAAGATCTTAAGCAGGAAGGGCTTATAAGAAGCTATGGTATCTCTTCAATCCGTCCGAACGTTATCAACTACTACATGAAGCATAGTAGTATTTCTACGCTCATGATGCAATTTAATTTGATTGACAACAGACCCCTCGAGATTTTAGATGACATCAATAGTGATGTGACAGTGCTTGCAAGAGGACCTGTGATGAAGGGACTGCTCAGTAAAAATTCCAAAGAAATACTTAAGGATAAATTTGAGGATGGTGTAATGGATTATTCACAATCCGAGCTAAATCATACAATCGATGCATTGAGTGCGCTCAATCCAGATCTCACAGCCCTCTCTTACGGTTTCTTGCGCCATCATAATGCAGTTATCGTTAATGGCGTTAGTAGCATTGAGCAACTAGAGTCGAATATCGACAGTTATAACCAAATGCCAGAATTGTCCCAGGGCGATCTCGATCAAATTATGGCCGCGGTTAAAATGATGAAATATGAGGCGCACAGATAATGAAACCTTTTGCTGCATGGCTGATTGCACTGATCGGCTCCTTGGTTGTACTATTCGTCTCGCTCGGATACTATGCTTCGAGTCAGATACTTTTCTTCAAGTTGAGAGATGTGGAAGTGATAAAAAGGCGTGAGACTCGAGCTAAACGTCTCAACATGGAAGTTTTTCAAAGCTTACCTCAAGACGACATCCTTATTCCATCAAAGTTCGATTACAGCATCAATGCCATCTTTGTTTATCCAAATGAAACAAACAAATGGATGGTGCTGTGCCACGGGGTTACAGAGAATAAGATCAGCTCTATAAAATACCTGAACATGTTCACAGACATGGGATATAATTGCGTCATCTACGATGCAAGACGTCATGGCAATACCGGTGGTGCCCATTCCACGTATGGATTCTACGAGAAATATGACCTTGAAACCGTTGTTGACTATCTATTCGACCATTACGGGCCAGATGTCGAAGTTGGTATTCACGGGGAATCCATGGGTGCTGCGACAATGCTGCTATACGCCGGTGAGCTCTCCAACCGTGCGAAATTCTACATTTCGGATGCTTCGTTCTCCACTTTTGGAGATGAGTTGACGAATATATTCAGTCAGTACACAAAAATCGGTTCCCCGATTGTCCTGTTATTCGCAAATATATTCTTCCGCATCAGGAGTCGATTTTCACTGTTCAAAGTGTCACCAATTCGGGTAATAGATCAAATCAGGCAGCCGGTACTTTTCATTCACTCAAAGCCTGATAAATTTATCCCCTACACCCAAACTGAACAACTTTACAAGAAAAAAAAGCCGCCGAAGGCGGCATGGTACCCTGAACGTGGCGGTCATGTTGAAAGTTTTAACAGGAACCCCGAAAAGTACCGAAAGGTTGTTGCAAGCTTCATTGCGAATCACGTGGGATGGTAATTTCAATAAAGTCATGTGCGAGTTTGATACCGCTTGGAAGCTGTTCTTCGACCAGACGGACCATCTCTGCATCATAGCGGTTGCTAATATGACTGAACAATAGTTGACCATAAGATATTTGTGAAAGGTTAAAGAGCACATCATTTATTTCCGAATGGTAATAGAGGTGTGCTTTTTCCTGTTCACCATGAAGATAGGTGGCTTCGTGGACGATAAGATCCGAGCCTTCAAGCATATCAAGGTAATCTTTATGGCGGATTACCCTCGTGTCGCCGTGAACAGCGACCTTGCGACCGGCTGTCGGCGCACTCACATAGTCGCATGTATTGTAAATGATTCCTTCATGTTCAAACGTCTTTGAACTTTTAATCTGCTTATAGATAGGCCCCGGTTTAATGCCCATTTCACGCAGTTTGTCACTTTTCAATGCTCCAGGTTTGTCCGGTTCTTCGAATACATAGAGGAAACTGTCTATGGCGTGATCGAGTAATTGGACCGAAACTTTAAATCCTTCAATATCGAATACGTCACCATTACCAACTTCAACAAACTGAATTGCGTAGTTGAGATGCGTACCGCTAGTGCGGAATGTCGTCTCAATCCATTCTTCAAGTCCAGGTGGACCGTAGACAATGAGTGGTATACCTTCACCACCTTGATGTGAACGCGAAGAGAGAAATCCAGGGAGACCGAGTATATGATCACCGTGTAGGTGCGTTATGAACACATGTCTAATCTTAGAAGGTCGTATGGTCGTGTCGAGTATCCGATGCTGCAGTGCCTCTGAAGTATCAATCAGAAAGTATTGATTGATTTCTTCAACGACATCGAGTACAAAACTTTGGGTATTTCTTGTTCTGGAGGGTATACCTGCACCAGAACCCAGTACTTTAAATTTCATTGCATCACCTGTTTTTAAATGTTGATTCAGTATATCATATCAATGAGTTGTATTTTTAGGAATACAGTGGAATAATGATAAAAGAAAAATTTTGACTAAAGGACTTGTTGGCTATGACTACACAACCATTTAAAGTGTCTATCGCCCTATTCGGTGCGACTGGCGACTTATCGAGAAGAAAATTACTACCTTCCATCTTTCATCTTTTTCAGGAAGGTGCACTTAAAAAGGATTTTGCACTGATTGCTGTTGGTAGACGTGATATCTCCGATGGCGACTTTAGGGATATTGCCAGAAGCGCTATCAGCGAGAATGATAAGCTTGAAACACTAGAGGGGCTAGAGACGTTCCTCACACACGTTCACTACGTCAAGTTGGCAATTGATGAAAGTGACACTTACTCGTCTTTGAAAGATAAATTTGAGGAGATAGAAGGCACACTTGATACAGATGGCAATAGACTTTTCTATCTCGCTATGCCCCCGCAGTATTTCACGGATATTACTAATAACCTGAGGGATTCGGGAATTACCGATACAAAAGGATCCAAAAAGCTGATTATAGAGAAACCATTCGGTAAAGATTACGATAGCGCATATAAACTCAATGAAGAAATCTCTCTATCATTCGCAGAACATGAGATCTACAGGATTGACCATTATCTCGGCAAGGAGATGGTTCAGAATATAGAAGTGATTCGTTTCAGCAACAGCTTATTTGAGCCGCTTTGGAATAATCACTATATATCCAATGTGCAGATTACTTCATCGGAATCACTTGGCGTGCTAGATAGAGCGGAATACTACGAAAAAAGTGGTGCTGTACGGGATATGTTCCAAAACCACATGCTTCAGATCGTTTCTCTTCTTGGTATGGAACCACCGGTCAGTCTGAATAGCAATGATATTCGTGAAGAGAAAATTAAGGTATTGAAGAGCTTGAGAAAAGTAGAATACCAAGATATCAAAAAATATTTTGTACGCGGACAATACGATGAGGGTATAGCTGAGGGCGACCATGTTAAAAGCTACAGAGAAGAAGAGAATGTCAGTAGTAACTCAAACACGCCAACTTTTATCGCGGCTAGACTGTTTATCGATAATTTTAGGTGGGCGGGCGTCCCTTTTTATGTTCGCACCGGCAAGCGGATGAAAAATAAAGAGACGAAAATTGTTGTCGAATTTAAGGAAGTACCTAAAAATCTCTATTATCAGGATGATTCCAACGACCTCCTTGCGAAAAATCTACTTGTCATACGTATTCAGCCGAACGAAAGCATTACGCTTCACTTAAATGTCAAAGACTATGCCGGCGAACAGGATACAAAAGAAATCAAGATGTCTTATTCAGTAGATCCGTCAGACCTTTCACGAACTGTGGATGCTTATGAGAACTTGATATTTGATTGTCTAAATGGTGATGCTACCAACTTTACGCATTACGAGGAGCTGATGAATGCATGGTCGTTCGTCGATCCTGTAAATAAAGCGTGGGAAAACGAAGCGGCATCATTCCCGAACTACAAATCTGGCTCCAATGGACCAGTTAAAAGCAATTTACTACTGTCCAAGGACGATTTCAAGTGGTGGGACGTATGATCAGAGAAGTGGACGTTTTATGGAAACAATAAATTTTATCGAAAAGTTCATTATCTATATTGAAGATCATATTCGCGAAAATATAGATTACGATAAAGTACTACGTAACATGGGTGTTGAGCCAAAGTCCTTTATTACGATATTCACTTCCCTTACAGGAATGACACCTTACGAATATCAAGCAAAGCGCAGAATGACTGAAATCGCTTATGATTTGAAGGCTGGACATCGAAGGTTGATTGATATCGCGAAGTACTATGGTTATTATGATGTGGATACTTTCAAAACGGCATATCAGAAATCATTTGGCATTTCACCTTACGAGACTGAGCGGCATCTGGATAAGTTGGATTTAACTGAACGATTATCATTCGAAATAGTACCAGTGGACCGTCCGAAGTATTCTTCAAAGTATACTCACAGTGAAAGTTTTAGGATGGTCGGTGCTGTTCAAACGTTTTCGCTTCAGAACTATAACAGCCGTATGAAGTATGATTTTCTTGCATATCTTGATGACAATAACATTTTAGATGAGTTGTTAAGATACAATAATGGAAGCATAAAGGGCATCATCATGTATGAACGTTACATCGATGGCGAGATGGAACTGATCATTGGAGTCTCCTCTTCATTGGAAAGTCCTTTCGAAGAAACATATACTGAAACAAGTGAGTTCGTTGTTTTTGAAACGCAAGGCATACCGTCCTTGGCAGCCCAGGATATATATCAATATATATTCCGCAGATGGCATCTCAAAGAGCCAAGGGATTTGAACTGTAATTTTTCTATGGAAGTTCTGAAAAGCCAGAGAGAATTTACTTCGGATTATACTAGAGTCCAGGTATGGCAAGCGCTTTATGACGAAATTTAAAAAGCTGCTCATCAGAATTGATGAGCAGCTTTTTTATTGCCAGTCAGTATGGAAAACACCAGGCTGATCTATGCGTTCATAGGTGTGTGCACCAAAATAGTCCCTCTGTGCCTGAATCATATTACTAGATACACGCTCCTGTTTCATGCTGTCGAAATAGGATAGCGCACTTAGGAATGCAGGCATCGGTATTTCATTTTCAATTGCAAGAATTCCAATCTTTCTTAAGCTTGGGTGACTGTTCTTCACTACATTTCTGAAGTAATCGTCAAGTAGCAGATTACTAAGATCTGGTGTATTTTCATATGCTCTGTTGATTTCTTCTAGGAACTGAGCTCTGATTATGCAACCTTTTCTCCAAATCATAGAGATTTCACCAAGTTTAAGATTCCAATCGTAGATACTACCTGCTTCCCTAAGCAACCTGAAACCTTGTGAATAGCTCATCAATTTGCTGATGTAAAGCGCATTTTTTAAGTCTTCGAGTATAGACGCCTTATCACCTGATGATATTGTTTTAATTTGACTGTCATAAGCTTCGCTGACAAGTTTCCGCTCTTCTACTAGACTTGAGAGGCATCTCACAAATACACTATCTGTGACTAAGGAAAGTGGTATACCGAGCTTAAGGCCCTCTATACCGGTCCATTTACCTGTGCCTTTTTGTCCTGCCTTATCAAGTATCAGATCAAGAACATAGTTACCTTCTTCATCCTTGAATTCAAGAATGCGAGCAGTAATCTCTATTAGATAGCTGTTCAGATCCCCCTTATTCCATTCATCGAAAACAGCACTCATTTCTTTATTAGACATACCAAGGCCGTGCTTCATAAAGTAATAGGTTTCTGCAATCAGTTCCATATCCGCATATTCGATACCATTATGGATCATCTTGACGTAATGACCGCTGCCATCACTGCCAATATACGTGACACAAGGCTTCCCATCATCAGCTTTTGCAGCAATTTTCTCAAGAATATCACTGACGTTATCGTATGCTTCACGCTGTCCTCCTGGCATAAGCGAAGGGCCGTTCAATGCGCCTTCTTCCCCACCGCTGACACCCATACCAATAAAATTGATACCTTTTTCAGTCAATGCAAGATTACGACGTCTTGTATTTTCATATTGTTCATTGCCACCATCGATCAATGTATCTCCTTCAACGAGGTGGGGGACAATCTGCTCGATGGTCATATCAGTCACTTCTCCCGCCTTAACGAGAAGAAGAATATTCCGGGGCTTTTTGAGACTGTCAATGAAAGTTTCCATTGAAGAAGCAACATCGACATTTTCAGCCTTAAGTTCAGCTGTTCGGTTTTCTCTGACGTCATCATAGAAATCAAATGTGACGACTTTGAAACCGTTGCGAGACATATTTTTAGCAATATTCGTTCCCATTACGCCAAGACCGACGACTCCTATATCGTATATCATGCGCCACCCTCCTTGTCATTTTGTACTCTGATGATTTCAACTACCAGTTCTGTGATTTTAACGAGCTCTTCAATCGGCATTTTCTCCTCTGTGGTATGAATGTTCTCATAACCGAGTCCAAGGATTGCCGTATCAATGCCTGCTCCTGCAAAGACATTACCATCACTTCCGCCGCCGAGACTGATGAGATCAGGCGTACGACCAATGTTCTCTATCGCTTCGACAGCGGTACGAACAACTTCGGAATCATCAGCAGCATTAAGAGCAGCATACATGACTTCAATACTGACATCTGCACTTCCACCCATCTCTCTGGCAACATTTTCAAATGTTTCTTTCATATGATTTGATTGGGCTTCCATCTTATTGGCAGTGAGACTTCTGGCCTCAGCAAGCAAATGAACATGATCTGTTACAACATTGGTTGCAGTCCCACCTTCGAAACGTCCTATATTAGCTGTGGTCTCCGAATCGATACGTCCGAGCTTCATTTGACTTATGGCCCGCGCAGCAATATTGATAGCGCTGATGCCTGTTTCAGGTGCCACACCTGCGTGTGCCTTTTTACCATGAATATCCACTTCAATTCGACTTTGAGTCGGTGCTGTAGTTACAACTGTTCCGACTTTCCCAGTAGAATCGATCGCGTAGCCGAATCTGCTTTTCAGCTGATTTGTATCAAATGCCTTAGCCCCGACAAGTCCAGATTCTTCCCCTACAGTGATGACTATCTCCACATCACCGTGTGCTGTGTTTGATTCTTTAAGCGTATGAATGGCCTCAATCAACGCCGCAATTCCCGCCTTGTCATCGGCGCCAAGAATAGTACTTCCATCACTGATAATATAATCATTTTGAATGGAAGGTTTGACATTTTTTCCGGGTGCAACTGTATCCATGTGTACAGTGAAATAGACAGGTGTCTTATCAGCATCGCCTTTCAAACGTACAAATATGTTCCCTGCTCCATAACCGGTTTCTTCTTTAGTATCGTCTTCTGTTGCTTCGATATTCATGTTTTTAAATGTCTCAAGGAGGTAATCAGCCATCTCTCTTTCGTGGCCAGTTTCTGAATCAATCTGAACCATATCCATAAATTGATTGACAAGTCTATCCTTATTCATCGGGCATTTCCTCCAGTTGTAGTGTTGATTGTCACTTTGACGTATATTATAATGTAAAGAGTAAAAATTTAAGGATGATTTCATGAGAAACAGGAAATTTCAAAAAGCAGTGATCTGGTTTATGATAGTTCTCATTGTAATTTCGGGAGTATTATTCGGAGTCAGTATGCTGACAACACTGTAATCAAATTAAAGAGGTCCCTCGGGACCTCTTTTTCTTTTCTAAATTTCCTTGCCGTGCTTCTCAAACCAAGCTTGCAGGTTGGTGATAACACTCATCGTTTCGTGCCCTTCAATTTCGTGTCTTTCGATCATATCAACGATCTTGCCGTCCTTGAAGAGAGCAAATGATGGCGATGACGGCAGGAACTCAGTTGCTTTCTCTCGTACGTGTTCAGTCGCTTCCTTATCTTGACCCGCAAAGACGGTAAGGAGCTGATCCGGCAACTTATCATAGTTCAGGGCATGCTTTGCGGCAGGACGTGCAATTCCGCCTGCACATCCACAGACCGAATTAATCATAACAAGAGCGGTGCCCTTTTTATTCAGATGTTCATCCACAACTTCAGGTGTTGTCAGCTCAGTATAGCCGGCTTCTCTGATTTCACTCCGCGCCTGACTGACTATATCATTCATATACATATTAAAATCCATATTCATGGCAAAAACTCCTTCTTGGGCAACAATCAATCCACAGATTGTCACTTGCGATTAGTACCTTAAGTTTATAGTGGATAAAGATTTTTGTAAAGTCTAATAGATTGAAGTATGTTCCAATGAATAAGCTTCAATTCTCTCTTTAACAGCTTTTAAGAACTGTCCTGCAATTAGGCCGTCAAGTATACGATGATCTATAGAGAGACAGAGATTGACCATATGCCTGACCGCAATCATATCATCCACAATAACTGGCTTTTTAACAATGGATTCTACCTGCAGTATAGCAGCTTGAGGCTGATTGATGATACCCATGGACTGGACAGAGCCGAAAGCACCTGTATTATTAACTGTGAACGTTCCACCTGCCATATGAGCACCGCTCAACTTATGTGTACGACCGAGTTCGGCGAGCTCACTAACCTGTCTTGCTATCCCCTTGATTGACAATTCGTCCGCATTGCGGATCACCGGCACATATAGTTTATCGTCGCCAGCGACTGCGATGGAAACGTTGATTTCTTTGTTAACAACAATCTTGTCTCCATGCCATGAACTGTTCAACATCGGGTATTCTTTCAGTGTTTCAGCTACTGCTTTGACAAAAAAGCTGAAGAAGGTAAGATTATATCCTTCCTGTTTCTTGAAATCTGACTTATGGCTGTTTCTGACATTGACAAGGTTTGTCGCATCAACTTCCATCATCAACCATGCATGAGGAATCTCTTGACTTGATTGCACCATACGGTTGGCAATTGCTTTTCTGACCCCATTGACAGGAAGTGCCTCTCCTGCCAACGCAGTATCCGTTTCAGCTTCTACCGGTGCCTGTACGAAACGCTCAGTTTTCGATTGCTCCTCTTCTACTTTCTCCTGCTGTGGTTGTGAACTTTGCTCAGATGGACCTTCTTCGACTATCCGCTGGATGTCTTTCTTAGTAATTCTGCCTTCGAAACCAGACCCAGAGACAGTCGACAAATCGATACCATTTTCCTCGGCCAGACGCATGACTACCGGGGAGATACGACCGGTGGCTCTACCATTGTTAGGTTGGGGAGTCGATTTTTGCGCTTCTTCCGGTTTCGTTTCCTGTTCCCCCTCGTTCTCTTCCACAGCTTCTGTTGCCTCTGCACTAGAATCCTCTGTTTCCATTACGCATATTGGTGTGCCGACCTCAACTGTTTCGCCTTCTTCGACGAGCAGCTCCTTCAGGACACCATTGTAAACTGAAGGGACTTCAGCCGTCACCTTATCAGTGATGACTTCACATATGGGATCATATTCTTCTACAGTATCCCCAGGCTGTACCAGCCATCTTTCAATGGTCCCTTCCGTAACACTCTCGCCAAGTTTCGGCATCAGCACTTTTTCCATAACTCTTGTCCTCCTTAATGTTCAGCGAGCTCTTTCATTTTAGCTTCAATCTTATCTGGATTGACCATAAAGAAATCTTCCATTGGTGGTGCATATGGCATGGATGGTACATCAGGCCCGGCAAGTCTCATGATTGGTGCATCCAAATCGTAAAGACAATTTTCACCGATAATTGCCGATACTTCACTTATGACACTGCCTTCTAAGTTATCTTCTGTTACAAGTAACACTTTACCTGTCTTAGCAGCTGCTTTAATGATGCTGTCCTTGTCGAGAGGATAGATAGTCCTAAGGTCGAGCACTTCCGCTTCGTAACCATCCTTCGCCAGACGCTCGGCAGCTTGGAGGGCATAGTTGACACACAAGCCATAGGTAATAACCGTAATGTCATCGCCTTCACGTTTAGTATCGGCCTGGCCAATCGGAACTGTATATTCGCCCTCTGGCACCTCTTCCTTCAGCAGACGGTAAGCTTTCTTATGTTCAAAGAACAAAACAGGATCATTATCGCGTATCGCAGAGATAAGCAGTCCTTTGGCATCCGCTGGTGTAGAAGGAACGACCACCTTGAGACCAGGTGTTGACGTAAATATGGTTTCAACCGACTGTGAATGGTAAAGTGCACCATGTATACCGCCACCAAATGGGGCCCGGATGACAATCGGGCAATTCCAATCATTATTAGAACGATATCTGATCTTTGCTGCTTCACTCAGTATCTGATTCGTTGCGGGCAAAATATAATCAGCAAATTGGATTTCAGCCACTGGCCTTTTGCCCATCATGGCAGCACCAATACTGGTACCGACAATATTCGATTCCGCAAGTGGCGTGTCGAGACAGCGCATCTCTCCGTATTTCTCTTGGAGTCCGGCGGTCACTTTGAAAACACCGCCTTTTTTTCCTACGTCCTCTCCAAGGACGAACACACTGTCATCCTGTCCCATTTCATAGTCGAGTGCTTGATGTATTGCTTGTAAATAGGAAATTTTAGCCATGCTGAACCTCCTCGTAAACGTGGGTCAATGCTTCTCTAGCATCCGGATAAGGTGCTTTTTCGGCTGCCTTCGTCGCATCTGTAACGATTGTTTTGATTTCTTTTTCTAACTCTTCAAACCACGATTCATCTGCGACACCATTATCTAGAATGTAAGTTCTGAAGTTCAGTAGGCAATCCGAATCTTTCATGGTTTCCCGTTCTTCCTTCTCACGATAACTGTCATCGTCATCTGAAGAATGAGCAGTTAGTCTTGTGGACATCGCTTCTATTAGCGTACCGCCTCCCCCATTGATTGCACGTTCTCGAGCATCTTTGACGGCTTTGTAGACAGCAATTGGATCATTACCATCTATATGCTCACCATGCATACCATATCCAAGTGCGCGGTCAGAAAGTTTATCCGCTCCATATTGGAGTTCACGCGGTACACTTATCGCATACTTATTGTTCTCGATGATGCAAATGAAAGGTAAATCATGGACACCAACGAAGTTCAGGCCTTCGTGAAAATCGCCTTGGTTTGAGGAACCTTCCCCGAGCGTTGTCAGCGCAACGCGTTTCTCGTTATCCATTTTAAATTTGAAGCTTGCTCCGACAGCGTGAAGTAGCTGTGTAGTAACGCTGGAGCCTTGGGTCATGATATTGCAGGATTTTTTACTGAAGTGGGAAGGCATCTGCTTTCCTCCACTTGAAATGTCCCCTTTCTTGGCAAAAGCCGACAACATCGTTTCTTCTGCTGTCATACCAAAATGAGTAACGAGTGCGAGATCTCTATAGTAAGGGCTGATGATGTCGATTTCCGTGTCGAGCGCATATCCAGCACCCACCTGTGTCGCCTCTTGACCTTGACAGGAAATTACAAACGGCAGTTTACCTGCACGGTTCAAAAGCCACATTCTTTCATCAAGCTTTCTTGCAAGATGCATCGTACGGTACATGTTCTTCAGGTCATCAGGCTCGAGGCCTACTTCTTTATAATCCAACAATGTCGTATCCTCCTTATACATGAATCCCTTTATCTTCTGCGTCAAGGCCGAGCTCCATCAGTACTTCTCCGATTGAAGGATGTGCATGTATGGCGCTGCCAAGTTCCAATGCTGAAGCATCTAGAAATTTGGCAAGAGCAGCCTCGTTGATCAGTTCAGTGGCGCCAGGGCCGATTAGGGAAAGTCCCAGAATATCTTTTGTTTCCGGGTCTACAAGTATTTTACCAAACCCTTTGTCTCCGTGGGAAATTACTGCTTTTCCAACGGCTGCGAACGGTACCTTATGCGCCGAATAATCAATACTCTGCTGTTTTAGTACTGCTTCGGTCATGCCGATGGCAGCGACCTCTGGATAAGTATAGATACATCTTGGCACGCTGTTATAGTCGATTGGGTAGGGGTTTTCGTCGGCCATATGTTCAACTGCTGCAATTGCTTCTTTCGTGGCGACATGGGCGAGTTGAAGATTTCCGATAACATCACCGACGGCATATATATGTGCATCATCGGTCTGATAGTTCGAATTGGTTTCGATGTAGCCTTTATTGAGCTTAATTTTTGTGTTTGTAAGTCCGAGATCATCAGTGTTAGGCCCCCGTCCGATGGCAACAAGTACCTTATCCACGGATAACTCCCCGTCATCCAGTGAAAGTGCAATGGACTCCTCTTGCTTGTCGATACTAGATTCATCTAGGGCGTTGCCGATTTTGAAGGTGACGCCTCTAGATTCCAGGGATTTTCTCAGCTGGTTAGTAATATCCTTATCTTCGTGCGGAACAAGATGGTCACCGGCTTCGATGACAGTGACTTCAGACCCAAGATCAGTCAACATGCTGGCAAACTCCAGTCCAATGACTCCTCCTCCGATAATGGCCATACGCGAAGGAATATGATCAAGCCCCATCATATCATCACTTGAAAGTATAAGCTTATGGTCGAATGGTAAGAAAGGTAGGGCGCGCGGGTGTGAACCTGTGGAAATCAGCACGTTCTGATTGATTAAGATTTCGCTTTCCGCCTCTTCATCTTCAGGATGTTCCACTGCCACTGTTCCGGCCATCGGTGAAAAGATTGAAGGACCGAGTATACGACCATGTCCACTGAAGATATCAACCTTATGCTTTTTCATGAGGTGCTTAACTCCTCCATGCATACGGTCTACCACTTCCTGCTTACGACCTTGTATTTTTGACATATCGATTTCAGGTGTGACTGAACTGATGCCATAAAGATCTGCATTCCGCATCGAATGAGCGATTTCTGCCGATTTAAGCATACTTTTAGTCGGGATACAGCCCTTGTGCAGACAAGTACCGCCTAGGTTCTCTTTTTCAACAATCGCAGTTTTAAGGCCGAGCTGACTTGCCTTGATGGCTGCTACATAGCCGGCAGTACCTCCACCGAGAATGACTAGGTCATATTCATATGCCATTATATCCACTCCTACACATAAGTTTTCATTTCTTCTTTTCCACTCAGTACACGATAAGCTCCTTCTGCAAGTGCCTGCATCTCTTCTTCACCTGGATATATGGTAATTGGTGCAATGAACGAGATGTAAGGCGTGACAAAGTCCAAGAGGTATTTGCTATAGGCAAGACCGCCTGTGAAGATGATCTGATCCACTTTGCCCTCAAGTATTGCAGCGCGAGAGCCGATTTCTTTGGCGATTTGTGCTGCAAGTGCCTTGTAGATGGCTTCCGTGACTTCATCTCCTGCAAGTGCTCTCTTCTCAAGCTCAAGTGCATCTTGGGTACCGGCGAGTGAAATGAAGCCGCCCTCTTTTGTGAGTACATTATAGATACTATCATAGTCCAGATCGTTTTCAATAATGTACTTGGCAAGCCGATCGTTTGGAAGGGAACCTGTCCGGGTCGGACTCATCGGCCCTTCTCCGGATAAGCCGTCGTTGACGTCGATGACCTTGCCTTTCCTGTGTGCTCCCACGGTGATGCCACCACCCATATGACAAACGATGACGTTAATCTCATCGTAATTTGTGCCAGTGGACTCCGCATATTTCCGTGCGACTGCCTTCTGGTTGAGTGCATGGAAGACAGAGCGTCTTTCTACTCCTCTCAATCCTGTAGGCCGTACTTCGGCAATCATTTCATCCACAACGACCGGGTCTGTTATTACCGCCCGGGCGCCATAGAGATCCCGGAACCGATCGGCGATTACGCCGCTCATGTTAGAGGCGTGCTCACCGTATCTGCTTTCCTTGAGATCATCCACCATTTCCTTACTAATATTATAAGTGCCCCCCTGGATCGGACGTAGCACGCCTCCGCGTGCACTGACGATGTCAATTTCTGTTGCATTTACACCAAGTTTGTCGAGAAATTTCAGAATCGAACTGAATCTGAATTCAATCTGCTCATGAAATGGTTGCATGATAATTTCGGTCGGATGCCTTAACGTTTCGACCGCGATACTTTTATCGTTTTCGTAAAGTGCCACCTTGGTGGAAGTCCCACCTAGATTGACAACCAGAATAGTATGTTTCATAGGGTCGTCTACCTCCTGCTGAGTGTCGTGATTTCGTTCTGTGAGAAAGTACTTCTCACACGCATCATGCTATCGATTCTTTCCTCAGCCAGTCTATCAGCGGCAACAGCAGGTGTGACATTGTCGCGTTTAGCAATTGAAAAGATTTTATCCATTTGCTTGTAGATTTCCTCTACTTTACCTTTTGCACGGTCTGCATCATATCCCTGTAGTTCATCTGCAACATTGATAACACCACCACAGTTGACGACATAATCCGGTGCATACACGATACCTCTTGATTCGAGCATTTTGCCGTGCTTATCACTATCGAGCAATTGGTTGTTAGCACTTCCGCAGACGGCTTTTACCTTCAAGGTTGGAATTGTTTCGTCATTCAATACACCACCAAGTGCGCAAGGTGCGAAAATATCTGCATCGACTGAATAGATCTCTTCAATGCCGACTGCTTCAGCACCAAAATCATTTACTGCACGGTCTACAGATGCCTGGTTGATGTCTGTTACAATCAGTTTTGCACCTTCTTCATGAAGGTGCCTACACAAGCTATATGATACGTTGCCGACACCTTGAACTGCAATCGTCTTTCCTTCTAGTGAATCGTCCCCGAATGCTTCTTTGGCCGTCCTCTTCATCGCTACGTAGACGCCATAAGCCGTCATAGGGCTCGGATTTCCGCCTGAACCATAAGATTCACTGATCCCGCATACATAAGGTGTTTCCTGATAGATGTAGTCCATGTCTTCAACTGTCGTTCCTACATCCTCAGCTGTTATGTACCTGCCGCCAAGACTATGTACATATCTGCCAAGTGCTCTAAAAAATGCCTCAGACTTATCTTTTGAAGCATCGCCAATGATTACAGTCTTACCCCCACCGAGATTAAGTCCCGCTGCAGCATTCTTGTAGGTCATTCCTTTAGCGAGGCGGAGTACATCTTCTATAGCTTCTTCTTCTGTGTCGTACTGCCACATTCTACTTCCACCGAGTGCTGGACCTAGTGTTGTATCGTGGATGCAGATGATTGCTTTCAATCCACTTGTTTTATCCTGACAGAATATTAGTTGCTCGTAATCGTATTTCTCCATTTTTTCAAATATCATTTTCATCACTCCATCTAATTATTTGGAAACTTTCATTGCTAAATTTATAGAGTTATATCTATCTTCTGCGCTGTCTGCTCTTGAAGTCAATACTATTGGTACAGTTGCCCCCATTATGATTGAGGCTACACTTGCACCCGCGGAGTAGACCAGTGATTTATAAAGTATATTTCCTGCTTCGATTGCTGGCGCGATGATGATATCTACATCGCCCGCCACATCCGACTGGATTCCTTTGTGGTCGGCTGCGGCTTTTGAGATGGCAAGGTCGTACTGTAGCGGACCTTCTACTATGCAGTCATGCTTGAAGCTTTTAGGATCCATCCGAGCCAACACATCTGCATCAGCTGTGGCAGACATCTTATCAGATACCTTTTCCACTGCCGCGAGTAGTCCGACTTTGGGACGACGTGCAGAAAGATGAATGGCACATTCAAGTGTATTGTCTATTATTTTCTTTTTGTCTTCAACCGAAGGCGCGATGTTCATACCGGCATCACTAAGCAAGATAGCTTTGTGATAGTTCGGTATATTAAACAGTGCAACATGACTGAGCAGATTGTCATTTATCATTCCATGCTGCTTGTTTAGAACTTCCTTCAACAGAATGGCTGTTGAAATTAGACCCTTCATGAGCACATTCGCCTGGGATGTACTAATGAGCGTCAAAGCTGTCGTTGCAGCAGCGCGATCATCCTCCGCATGATGGATTACGATTTGATTATCTATAAGATGATCCGCCTCGTATGAAACCAGCATGGCTTCCAGTTTCTCCTTGTCATCTACAAGATGACATCTTACGCCTTTTTCCTTGATAATGCGAAGAATCGGTTCAAGCACTTCAGGATCTGCCGCACGGCAAACTGAAAGCGCTATCATTTTATTTTTGTCCCCTTCGAAAATTTCATCAAACTCCATGTCTATACCTCCCCTATGCTTTTTATTATACATATTCGCAATTTAAATTACATGATTTTACATAAACTTGGAAAATTCAGAAGGTTTCCAAAAGACATATATTTTATTCCATTTCTGACTTAGGTTATAATGTACATATCTATATACTCAGGGTGATACTATGAAAAAAATTATTGCGCTTGCCATATTGGTCATTCCAGTATTTCTGGCAGGGCTTGGTATAAAATATATGAGGGACAGTGTCTTCGGCATCGTTAATGACCCCTTCACCCTCACTGTTGTACAGTTCATCATTGGTCTTCTGTTAACCGTTGCAGGCGTCTGGTTTATCGGGGGTTATATATTGCACCGCGAACAGCGCCAGAAAAAAATGCAAGAAGAGCTCATGACACAATCGAAGAAGGCAGAAGAAGATAAAGAAAAATAGAGAGCCGAACTTAGTTCGGCTCTCTATTTTTGGCTTGAATCAATGTTTTTGCATTTTCTAGTGCTGCTTCTGTAATATCGGAACCACTGAGCATCCTTGCAATTTCATATACGTGATCTTCTGCGTTCAGATATGCTGCAGCAGATGAAGTCCGTTGAGCTGACGTTTTCTTCGATACATAGAGATGGTGATCTGCAAGAGCTGCAGCTTGCGGCAAATGCGAAATTGAGATGACTTGTCTTGATTTAGACAACAATTGCATTTTTTCAGCCATACGTGTAGCAACAAGACCACTGACACCTGTGTCGATTTCGTCGAGAATAAGTAGACTCTGCGCATCTGATTCGGTGAAGATTGTTCGCAGAGCAAGCATAACACGTGCAATTTCTCCCCCTGAGGCAATGCGGTTCATCGATTTGAGCGGTTCCCCTGCATTCGTAGAAATGAGAAATTCGACATCGGAATATCCATATGAGTCGAACGCTCCTTCTCGTACACTAATTTCAAAATCTGCACCTGGCATATCGAGGTCGTTCAGTTCCTTCTTGATTCTATTTTCAAGAAAATGTTTCTGTTCGAGCCTAAAGGTGTGTAGATCTTTAGCATAATTTTCCATACGTTTTTGCGCCTGCGAACGTCTATTCTGTAGTGCTTCGAAAGATTGAGATATATTACCGAGTTGCTCAATATCCTCTGCAAGAGTTGTCCTATATTCTATCAGTTCATCAAGGGTCTTATTGTATTTTCTTTTCAGAGAATTGATGTCTGACAATCGTAACTGCTTTGCGTTCAGGCTTTGTTCATCATAATCGAGTGTAGAAAGGTCGCTTCCCACCCTACTGCTCAGTTCATCCAGTGTATGATAGGCTTCTAGTATTATATCTCCATACTCTTTATAATTTTCATCAAAATTGGAGAGTGTTTCAATATGACTGTGAATGTCATAAAGTACATTTTGTGGTGCATATTCCGAACTGAGTTGCGATTGGATTGAAGATAATGTGTTACTGATTTTTTCAAAGTTGTCGAGATAGCTAATTTCTTCTTCGAGTTTTTCCTCTTCATCATGTACGAGGTCCATGTTTTCAAGCTCTTCGTACTGATGCTGGAACATTTGGAGCTGCTGAACACGGTTTTTATCTTTGTACTCAAGCTCTTTAATTCTTGTCTCGAGTGCTTTAAATTCCTCAAAACTCTCCTGATATTTTCCATACGATGACTTATCCGGTATATCAATGTAACGGTCTAGATATAGAATATGCTTGCTGTGCTCCAGAGCCTCCGACTGTGAGGACTGAGAGTGGATACTCACGACCTCATCCATAATGTCTTTAAGCGCCCCGAGAGTAATCATGCGCGAATTGATTTTAATGATGCTCTTGCGATTTTGCATGACTTCCCTTTTTACTATATAAAGCTCGTCTTCTTCGATATCGTTTTGTGCGAGTAGTGCTCGGATTGTCTCCGATTCTGGAAAGTCGAACACACCTTCAATAAGTGCACCTTCAGTTTCATATCTGATATCCTCAATTGAAGCTCGTTTCCCGTAGAGGTATCTTATGGCTTCGATGATCATAGATTTACCGGCACCTGACTCTCCGGAAATGACGGTCAGTCCACTATCGAAATCGAGTTCTATATCTTTTAGTACAGCTAGATTCTTGATTTTCAGACGTATCAGCAAATTAAACACTCCAATTTAGATCAGATTAAATATCCGGTCCCTAATCTCATTTTGTGCATCCTCACTGCGACATATCATGAGACACGTATCGTCGCCGCATATCGTGCCGACAACCTCTTCCCATTCTAATTGGTCTATAATTGCACCAATGGACTGCGCATTCCCAGGCAGTGTCTTCAGTACTAAAAGGTTATCTGTATAATCTAGTTTAACAAAACTGTCCATCAGATACCTTCCAAGCTTCTCGAGCGGATGAAATTTGCGATCTTTCGGCATACTATAAACATATGAACCGCTCGGTGTTGGGACCTTGATAAGTTGCAGTTCTTTGATATCACGGGAGACTGTAGCCTGAGTCACATTGAAGTTGTATTCATTCAGCCTTTCGACCAAGTCTTCTTGTGTTTCAACCTTGCTATTTGTGATGATTTCTCTGATTTTGATCTGTCGAATTGATTTATTTGACATGATGCTCCTCCTCTTGTACCCCTTTTGTATATTTATACATATGATATCATAAAATGAAAGACTGCAACATAAAAAAAGGACATCAGCCATAGATGAGCTGCTGAATGTCCTTTTCTTCTATCGTGGATTCTGAAATAGCGCAAGATTTTAGATGAAGCAGATACTCCACATTTCCTTTAGTTCCTGTGATCGGCGATCTATCAAGTCCTGTGCAGCTAAGTCCGATATCAGTACATGCTTCAAGCACACGGTGTATTACATTCTCATGTGTCGATTTTGAAGTTATGATGCCGCTCTCCTCACGTTCTTCCAAATAAGATTCAAACTGGGGTTTAATTAAGGCGACAATTTCATAACAATGTTCAAACAGTTCCGTGATATGCCTCAATATTGGGACGATAGATGTAAAGGATACATCGATTGTGAGAATATCAGGCACTCGGGCGAAGTCGGAGGGTGCAGTATTTTTGAAATTAGTCTGCTCCATGACTGTCACCCTTGAATCCGTACGCAATCTGTAGTCAAGCTGGTTGGTCCCTACATCCACTGCATAAACATGTATCGCTCCCTTCTGTAGAGAGCAGTCGGTAAACCCTCCCGTCGAACTTCCGATATCGGTGACGATACTGCCATCGAGTTCGATGCCGAACGCTTTTACAGCATAATCGAGTTTGACGCCACCTCTCGAGACATACGGTTTGATGTTTTTAAAGCGTATGTCCGTCTTAGAGATATCTATCGTTTCGGACGGTTTATAAACCGGTTGGTTGTTGTTCAGTACTTTGCCGGCCATAATTATACGTCTGATGTCCTCTAACGTTCCGAGATTGTAATGATCATGAAGATATATATCAATTCTTGATTTCTTTTTCATGATTCTGCTCCAGTAATATTCTGGCTTGCAGAATAATGTTCTCAGTAGTAATACCAATATCTTCAAGCAGTCTGTTAACGTCACCGTGTTCTACATACTCGTCCCCAATGCCAATTCTTCTAATAGGAACCGCGAAGTCGTGGTCCGCCATAAAACTTGCAATCATACTACCAAGTCCGCCTGTCAGCATGGACTCTTCAACCGTAAGAATAGGACTTCCTTTAATTCCTAGAGATTGAAGCATATTTTGATCCATTGGTTTGATGAATCGTGCATTGATAACTCTGGCACTGATTCCATTCTCTTTAAGTGCAATGGCTGCATCTATGGCAAGGTCAAGCGTCGGGCCAAATGAAATGATCGTCATGTCATCGCCTTCGATAAGCTCCTCCCACTGACCGTACTTAAGCTGTTTTTCTTTTGTACTCTCTTCTACACCTTTTATATTACCGCGCGGATATCTCAAAGCCACTGGACCTTCGTGACTGAATGCCAAATCAATCATTTGCTCTGCTTCAAGCTCATCTTTTGGCATCATCAATGTCATGTTAGGTAATGGAGAAATGAAACTGATGTCAAAAACCCCTTGGTGTGTTTCTCCATCTGCTCCAACAAGCCCACTCCTATCGATGCCTATGAAGACATTCAAGTTTTGGCGATCGACATCATGAAGCAATTGGTCATATCCCCTTTGTAGAAAAGTCGAATAAATTGCAAGATATGGTCTCATACCGCTCGCAGCAAGCCCACCAGACATGGTGACCGCATGTTGTTCAGCGATTCCGACATCAAAAAACCTTTCTGGTAATGTGTTCTGGAATTTTGTCAACTTGCTGCCGACTGGCATGGCTGGTGTCAGAGCAACGATACGCTCGTCTTTTTCAGCACGCGCAAGCACGCTGTTCGACATAAATTCACTCCACGAGGGATTTGATTTGCTCCCTAGAACTTCTCCGGTATCTATTTTGTATGGCCCGAGACCATGCCATTTCCCAAGCTTGTCGTCCTCTGCCGGATGATAACCTTTACCTTTTTTAGTGATGACATGGATGACCACAGGTCCTTTATGACTTTTCGAGATTTGTATTGCGTTGGAGAGCGCAGAAAAATCATGCCCGTCGACTGGACCGATATACTTAATACCAAGCTCTTCGAAAAAGACGCCATCAACTACGAGATATTTCATGCTGTCCTTTATCCTGTCTGCCATATCCCTCAACTTCGATCCTACTTGAGGCAGACGATTAAGGAAATCTTCTATATCGTGTTTAACGCGATTATACTGTGTATTTGTTCGCATGCGGCCGAGCATATTATGCATTGCGCCAACATTCGGTGCAATACTCATTTCATTATCGTTCAGAATAATAGTCATGTCGGTTCCATCCGATCCGATATGATTTAGTGCTTCAAGAGCCATACCACCTGTGAGTGCCCCATCACCAATAATCGGAATAACATGATGGTTTTCCCCTTTAATATCGCGTGCCTTGGCGATGCCCATGGCCGCTGAAAGACTAGTAGATGAATGGCCTGCTTCCCAAACATCGTGCTCAGATTCGCGCATTTTTGGAAATCCACATAAACCTTTGTACTGTCTGAGTGTTTCAAACTCACTTATGCGCCCGGTGAGAATTTTATGAATATATGCCTGATGTCCAACGTCGAACAAAAGTCGGTCTTGCGGTGAATCAAAATGCTTGTGCAGGGCAATCGTTAATTCCACTACGCCGAGATTGGCACCAATATGACCACCTGTAATCGAGCATGAATGAATCAAAAACTCCCTTACATCTTGTGCCAGTTCCTTTAGTTCCTCATCATCTTTCTGCTTCAAAAATGACGGGTCTTCTATACTATATAGATTCATATAGCACCCACCTTTAAATTTTCTAATGCTAATTATACCACTTTTATCATTTAGGCAAAAATAAAAATGATAACTCACGACCATGAATTATCATTGATTTCTTACTGCAAACCTCTGCAGCACACTATGCAATTCTTTAGTTTCAATTTCTTCGGCAAGACCATTAAGTATAAATTCAGCGTTTTCAACAAGTTTTTCCAATTGTTCATGTGCACCTTTGAGTCCATAAGTACTGACGTAAGTCGTCTTATTATTCTTTTCATCACTTCCCGCTGATTTGCCGGTAATCGCGATATCACCTTCTACATCAAGAATATCGTCTCTAATCTGAAAAAGAATACCAAGTTTTTCAGCAAAGTTGACTAGTTGTCTTGTTACATCACCAGAGACATCTGCGATTATACAGGCACACTGCACAGGGAGAACAATTAACTTTCCAGTTTTATACTGATGGATATTCTCAAGCTCTGAAAGACTGATCTCTTGGCCTTCTGCTTCTATATCCAGCATCTGTCCCCCGATCATTCCGTTAAACCCAGACTTCGAGGCAATTTGACTGACTAGTGCGATACGCTTTTCAGCAGGCAGCGACACATCAGCAGCCACGATACTGAAACTTTCTGTTAAAAGAGTGTCTCCTGCAAGAATGGCCGCGGCTTCACCATATACTTTGTGATTGGTCAGTCTACCACGACGGTAGTCGTCATCATCCATTGCAGGCAGGTCATCGTGGATTAATGAGTAGGTATGAATCATTTCGATTGCTGCTGCTGTTTGTACACCTTTTAATGGATCGTGCCCAAGAGCACTTAGCGTCGAAAATAGGAGATAAGGGCGGAACCGCTTTCCACCTGCTTCAATTGAATAGCTACTCGATTTAAGAATAGTGTCTGAAACATGATTCTGTTCAAGGTGTCGAAGTATGCAAGATTCGGTCTTTTCAAGATAATTTTGCATATTATTATTCATCCTCTGCTCCCTTACGGTTTAATGTTTCAACTTTCAGTTCTGCATTTTTTAGTATTTTTTCGCATTCTGCAGTTAACTCGACACCTTTTTGGTAAAGCTCGAGTGATGATTCGAGAGAGACTTCGTCTTCGTCGAGCTGCTTGACAATTAGCTCTAGCTGTTTCATTTTCTCTTCAAATGTTTGATTTTCAGTTTCTGCCATCATGATTCACCTCTGTCACTTTTGATACGATGTTGCCTTCGGCAAACGTCGAATGAACTTCATCTCCTACTTCGAGCTGGCGCGAATCCTTGACGAGTTTGCCGTTGTGCGTAGTGAACGAATAGCCACGCAAAAGTACGTTGGTCGGGCTCAGCGTATTGAGACTTTCAATCATTCGAGTAAGCATCTTCTTTGCATCAATGGTTTTTATTCGCATCGCACGGTCCAGGCCGTTTCTGCGATCCATAAGCATCTCTGTTGATCTTCTTATTTCAGGAGCTGGAGTGTTGTACTTTATGCTCTCTTTCATAGACGAGAGCCGATAACTGCTGTCTTTGATGACATCATAAATCCCATCGTCCAGTGAATCCTTCAGGTTGACAAGCTTTTCTACTTGTTGGTCGTAGAGAAGTTCCGGATTCTTAAGCTTATAATAGGTACCTAGTGTGTCTAGTCGATTTCTGGCCACATCGAGCTTCTGAAAGATCCTGCGGGAAACAAGATTTTCAGATTGTCGCAACCTTTCAAGTATATCCTGCTGGTCCGGCACTGCCATTTCTGCAGCAGCTGTCGGTGTCGCTGCACGAACGTCTGCAATGAAATCTACCAAGGTCGTGTCGGTCTCGTGACCAATGCCAGTGATAACCGGCGTCGACATATCGAATATTTTAAGAGCTACATTCTTTTCGTTGAAGGTCCAAAGATCCTCTATCGATCCCCCGCCGCGCGCAAGAATAATAATATCGTTCTGCTGCTGATCTGCATAACTCAGATTGTCTATAACCGCTTGCTGACTTTTTGGTCCCTGCATTAGTGTATTGATGACTGTCACAGAGACAAGAGGATAGCGCCTCTCGAGTGTCGTAATCATATCTCTTACTGCAGCTCCGGTTTCGGAGCTGATGATTGTGATGGTCCTTGGGTAACGTGGCAACGCTTTTTTATGACGTACATCAAAGTAGCCTTTCTCAGCGAGTTGTCTTTTGTCTTGCGCGAGCTTTTCAAAGAGGAGGCCGATGCCATCCATCTCCATCTTCTCCACGTAGATCTGATACTGGCCACTCGACTCGAAAACGCTGACGCGTCCTTCAATCAGCACGCTCTGGCCTTCTTCCGGTTTAAAGTTTAAACTACCTGTATTCCTCGAAAACATGATTGCCCGCACAACGGATTGCTCATCCTTGATAGCAAAAAATATATGTCCACTAGTGTGACGTTTTACGTTGGAGAGCTCGCCTTTTAGAAAGACCCGTGTCAAATACGGGTCTTGGTCAAATTTATATTTAAGGTATTTAGTCAGTGCACCGACAGAGAGGTATTTATTGTTCTCCATCTAAAGGCTCACTCGTTTCAGTGATGAAGTTTTTGAGGACACCATTAACAAAACGGAAGCTGTCCTTCTCACCATAGAGCTTGGCAAGCAGGATCGCTTCATTAATGACGACCCGCTGGGGGGAATCACCATGAAGCAGTTCTGAAATCGCTGTTCTTAGGATATTACGCTCCACCTTAGGGATTCTTTCGAGCGTGTAGTTAGTAAGGTGGTTTCTGATGTCTTCATCCACTGATTCACTATTGTCAGCGTAGTAGTCAACAATCCGGCTGATATATTCATTATCCCTGTATATTTCATAAAACGCAGTCTCTTCCAATGTAACCAGATCATGATCCTGTTGGAAGATGATTTGGAATATTTTTTTTCGTTGCTCGTGTCTGTTCATTAATTAACACCCATCTACTATTCTATTATTTAATATTAACGATGTGCACATTGACTTCTTTGACATCATGATCCGTCATATTCCTTATTGCCTGATCGACATTTTTCTGGATCAATTCTGCAGTTTCATGGATGTTGCGGCTCGTAGACAGAGAAACATAGATAGAAATCATTACTTCGTTGTCTTTAGTATCAACTTTGACCCCTCGGCCTCGATACTTTTTGCCGATTTTCTCAAAATTACCACTTGCAAAGTTGTTCTGTAATGCATGTACACCTTCTGTTTCAGTCACCGCAATGCTTGCGATCACTTCAAGTACTTCCGGTGATATCTCTATCTTTCCAAGATTTGCTTTGTCTTCCTGAATTATCATGTTCATCACCTCGCCAGTCCATTATATCATGATTTCGCTGGAATTTGGACGACGTTTCAGCTAGCTTGAACATGAAACCTATATTCATATCGGAACTGTATATGCCAGTCCTTAATCGTCCTTCCGTTGAGTATAATACTATGGTGTACAAATATCATTGTCAACCAAATGGATGGTACTCCGAATACATGAAAACATAGAAAAAGGGCATCAATGGAGATGCCCCTTTTCCACGCTTTCCTATCATTACTTCATAATGCTATTATTTTCTAGGAAGTTAGTATTGTAGTTGTTGGATCTGAATGCTTCATGGCGTAGGAGGTTCGAGTGGAATGGAATCGTCGTATCTACACCACCGATTTTAAATTCACCAAGTGCGCGGAGTGCAGTAAGAATGGCTTCTTCCCTCGTATCTCCGTATGTAATCAGCTTGGCTATCATTGAATCATAGTACGGCGGAATGACATATCCCGAGTAACATGCAGAATCGAGTCTAACACCATAACCACCGGGTGTGATAAACTCATTGATTTTGCCTGCAGATGGCATAAAGTTCTTGTAGGGATTTTCAGCGTTTATCCGCAGTTCAACAGCATGACCTTTAAATTCAATATCTTCCTGTTTGAAAGGAATTGCTTCTCTTCTTGCGACTCTAATCTGCATCTTGACAAGGTCAATACCGGTAATCATTTCTGTCACGGGATGCTCAACTTGGATGCGCGTGTTCATCTCCATGAAGTAGAAATGGTCTTCGTTGAGATCATAGATGAATTCAATAGTACCAGCACCGATATAGTCGATGCTCTTTGCGGCGGTCACCGCTGTCTCGCCCATCTCTTTACGCTTTTCATCAGAAAGGATCGGACTCGGTGCTTCCTCTACCAGTTTCTGCATACGTCGCTGGATGGTACAGTCGCGCTCACCCAGATGCACAACATTACCGTGATAATCTCCAAGTACCTGAATTTCAATATGTCTGAAGTTCTCTATATATTTTTCAATATAAAGACTCTTGTTGCCAAAGGCGCTCTCCGCCTCTTGTTCAGTCATTTTGTAGTTCTGGATGAGGGATGCCTCGTCACGTGCAACCCGTATTCCTTTTCCACCTCCGCCATAGCTTGCTTTGATGATGATAGGATATCCAATTTCGTCAGCAATTTGTTTTGCATCCTCAATGGATTCGACTACACCTTCGCTACCTGGTACGGTCGGTACACCTGCTTTTTTCATTGTATCCTTTGCAACATCCTTAACACCCATAAGTGAAATCGTCTCATGCATCGGACCGATGAAAATGAGATTGGATGCTTCGCACATTTCAGCGAAGTCGCTATTTTCGGCCAAGAAGCCGTATCCTGGATGGATAGCGTCACATCCGGTTTTTTTGGCGATCGTAATAATGCTGATCATATCAAGATAGCTATCTTTAGACAGTTTGGGACCAACGCAGTATGATTCTGTGGCAAGTCTGCGATGAAGACTGTCGGCATCTGCTTCGGAATAGATGCTGACCGACTCTATATCAAGTTCGGTACACGCTCTGATGATTCGGACGGCGATTTCTCCACGGTTTGCAATCAGTATTTTTTTAATCATCGTATTCTGAACAATGGCTGGTCGTATTCAACCATTTCTCCATCTTCGACGAGAATTTCTGTGATCTCACCGGCAGTTTCCGCCTGGATTTCATTGAACAGTTTCATTGCTTCCAGAATACATACTACGCTTGTATTTTCAACCTTATCACCGACCTTGACGTAAGGGTCTACTTCTGGAGACGAAGCCTTGTAGAAAGTTCCGACCATCGGTGCCTTAATGACCTTTCCTTCCTCCTTTGGCGCAGCTTCGGTCTGTACCGGCTGGACAGACTGTGGTGCGGCCTGGACTGGTGCGGCGGCTTGTTGGAACCCATTTGTGCTTTCTCTCTTCAGCACGATATCCACTTCTCCGTCCTTATATGACAGTTCTGTCAAAGATGCCTTTTCCATTTTGCTTATCAGTTCATCAATATACTCCAGTTTCATGTCTACTGCTCCTTAACATTCAAAATTTCTCTCTTACATTCTACGCAAGTGGTCATACCAATTCAAGGAAAAAATAAAAGCAGATCGAAATCTGCTTTTATTTCTATGCTCTGGATACATAACTTCCGTCGTCTGTACTTATAATCAGTACATCATCTTGGTTTACAAAAAGCGGCACTTGAAGTACTAATCCGGTTTCTAGTGTCGCCGACTTGGTCGCTCCACTTGCAGTATCACCTTTGATGCCTGGTTCTGTTTCAACGACTCTCAGCTGGACCGATTTCGGGAGTTCGACACCAAGTGTTTCCCCTTCGTACATGATTAATGAAACATTCATGTTTTCCTGAAGATATTTCAATTCATCTTTGAGCGCTGAAGCTTGAAGCTCCACTTGATCATAAGTGTTGTTGTCCATGAACACATGAGTATCTCCATCAGCATACAGATACTGCATCTTCCTGTTGTCAATCTGAGCTCTACCGACCTTCTCACCTGCGCGGAAAGTCTTCTCCTGAATGGCACCTGTTCTCAGGTTCCTTAGTTTACTCCTGACAAATGCTGCGCCTTTGCCCGGCTTGACGTGTTGAAATTCCACAACTCTCCAGATGCCATTATCTACTTCTACTGTAAGTCCTGTTTTAAAATCATTAACTGAAATCATATTATTCCTCCTAGTTCTACACTGGTAAAATCAGATGATGAAAAGTTCTTTGCTACTGTTGGATAGCTTCTCGAGTCCACTTTCCGTAACAATGCAGTCGTCTTCAATACGGACACCGCCGACGCCGTCGATATATATGCCTGGTTCAACTGTGATACACATATCCTTCTCAAGAATCGTGTCGCTCGCTTTCGAAAGTCCGGGCATTTCATGAACTTCAAGTCCGAGTCCATGTCCAAGTGAGTGACCAAAACACTCTCCATATCCATGCTCTGTAATTATATCACGGGCAATAGCATCCGCCTCTTTGCCAGTCATTCCGCTTTTCACTTTCTCCAATGCGGCCAATTGTGATGTTAACACAATACCGTGCACCTTTTCCATTTCTTCGGTTACAGAGCCGACGCCGAACGAACGTGTGATATCGGAAGCATAGCCGTTATAATAGGCACCGAAGTCGATTGTCACCATGTCGCCAGACTCAATCTTCTTATCCGACGCAACACCGTGTGGCAAAGCACCACGGTAGCCGCTGGCTACGATGATATCAAAGCTCGATCCTTCTGCACCAAGCTTACGCATGTGACTTTCCAGTTCGTTTCTGACTTCAAGTTCAGTCTGACCAGGCTTGATAAACTTAAGTATGTGGTCATATGTTTCATCCGCGATCTCACACGCTTTCCTGATGAGTGAGACTTCTTCGGATGTTTTGTACATACGGATGGTTTCAACTTCATTAGTCATCGGCACTAGATTGAATCGGCTGTCTAGTTGCTCATAGGTATTGTAGTTTACGTGTTGACCTTCAAATCCTATAGTACGCAGTTTTTTCTCTTCGAAAAATTCGGTGATGAAATCGAGCAGACCCTTATTCTGCAACACAAACTCGAACTCGTCTGCTTGTTTTACTGCTTGGGCCTTATATCTGAAATCTGATATCAGATACCTGTTCTCCTTTGTGATGACCACTGCACCACTCGAGCCTGTGAAACCTGTGAGATAACGGCGATTATAGTCGCTCATTATAAGTAGGGCATCAAGATTGTTCTTTTCAATCAAAGTATTAACTTTATCAAATTTTATCATATACATCCACTCCACCTTTCAAATATATATTACATCAAATCCGTGGAAATTTCAGTAAAGCATATAATGAACTTAAAATAAAAAAATAATAGGTGTCATTCAAAGAATGATGTATTGCAAATGGATATCATGTTTTAATATAACATGATAAAATAATACAATGAGATACAGGAGATTGAGAATATGAAACGCATAATATATGTCCCCCTTATTGCACTTGGTTTAAGTGCTTGCGGGTCCCCATCAGTTGAAGAAGAACTTGCCAGTGCGAATGACCGCAACGAGGAGCTGCAGAGTATCCTCCAGACCGAGGAGGTCACGCTTCAGAAGAACACACAGCGTCTGCAAGCACTGGAAGATGACATTTCTAAAATACAGTCTGTCATTAGTAATCCGGATATAGACGCTTATGTCGAAACCGTCACTGATTATTCACAAGCGATGCAAGAGGGTCTTTCCGAGCTCGATACCCTCCTTGCGGATAATGCAGATAAAGAAGACCTATCCTCCATGGAAGATGCATATGGAGATATATCAGAAAATCTAACTGAAGCGATCGAAACGTATCGCGATGACGTTGCCAAAGTGGAACTGGATGACTATCTTAACCGGCAACATAGTGCCATAGAACTTGCGAATGAAGATATTCTTGGCGCTTTAAATACAATTGGAACCGGCATTTCAGCATCCGATCGAGACTTGCTCGACCAAGGGCTAGATCAGCTTAGAGATGCTAATGAATATTATTGATAGAAGGAAGCGTCTGATAAATGAATAAACCAAAGTTCGGTGGGCAAGCAGTAGTTGAAGGTGTCATGTTCCAGTCAAAAGACAAAATGGTTACAGCAATTCGCAGGAGCAATGATGAAATTGAATATTTCGAAATGAATCGTCCTGAGAAGAAATGGGTGCAGAAGCTTAAGAAGATACCTATTCTAAGAGGCAACGTTGCCATCATTGAATCAAGCATATTTGGTATGAAGCATATGGAGTTCGCGACAGATCGCTATGAAAGAGATCCAAAGGATGACGTACTGATAGAGCAAGAAAAGAAAGACGCCAATACTGCGAAGATTGTTATGTCTACCATCATAGTGGGTATTTTATCTTTCCTAGTGGGGAAGTTCTTGTTTACGCTGATACCGGTGTTCATTGCTGAAGTTTTTTCAGGAGTAGTCACCTCGCATGTAGGACAGGTATTCTTAGAATCCCTCTTCAAGCTTATTTTGTTGCTTGTCTACATCTACGCTATTTCCATGACACCAATGGTAAGGCGATTGTTTCAGTATCATGGTGCCGAACATAAGGTGATCAATACCTTTGAAAGTGGCGTTGAGCTGACAGTCGAAAATGTTCAGCGTCATTCAAGACTACACTACCGATGCGGCAGTTCATTCATACTATTCACAGTAATGATCGGTTTCGTCGTCTACATGTTCGTACCGGTCGATCCATTATACGTCAGGATACTTAACCGGATCGCCCTGATTCCTGTGGTCATCGGCCTTTCGTTTGAATTTCTCCAGTTTACTAACCGTGTAAGGAATGTACCGGTGCTCAAATGGCTGGGTATTCCGGGACTTATGCTTCAGCTACTCACTACGAAGCAGCCGGACGGTCCCCAAGTCGAAGTTGCAATTAAATCATTTAACAAGCTATTAAGGAGCGTCTGATAATGAAAAAGTTTTTACTATACCTAGTTCTTGCAGTGGCAGCGCTCGGCCTGATTACAAATATGGATTACTTCCTGAACATGATTGTTAACTCACTAATCTTCCTGTTGATAATCGGTCTAATCCTATATGGCATCTACTACTTCTTCATTCTGACTGAGAGCCAGAGAAAATATAAGCGGGCTTTGCGGAAATCGAAAAGAAAATATAAAAGTAAAAGGAAATAGAAAACAGGCCGGTAGATTGAACTGCACCCCAATTGTTAGACACGTCTAACAATTGGAGGTGCAGTTTTTTATGACCAAATTCACAAGCGAGCAAAAATACTAAGTTGTCATGAGATATCAGAAGGGAACCGAAAGTATAAAAGAAATATTTAAATCCATCGGTACCACGCCGGAGGTTGTCCGTAATTGGATTAGACAATTCGAATATTATGGCGGGGCTGCTTTTGAAAAATCCTATACATCCTATGCAGCCAAGTTTAAAATGGATGTATTGAATTATATGAACGAAACGGGCGCATCTCCGAACGCAGCTGCGGTCATCTTTGGAATCTCCTCACCCGCTTGATCCGAAAGTGGCGGAATCAGCTGGAAACAAACGGATATGATGCGCTCCTTTCCAGAAAGAAGGGACGGCCGTCCATGAAGAAAACATCCGCTGAACAGAACACGCAAGCCCCTGTAGACGGTTCCACAGAAGCCCTTCAAGCAGAGATTGACCGCCTACGCATGGAAAATGCCTATCTAAAAAAGTTGAACGCCTTAGTTCGAGCCAAGGAAACATCACCAAAAAAGACAAAGTAAAGGGCATCTACGAATTAAGGCAGGAATATCCGGTGAAAGCACTCGTTGAATTGGCGCAGATTCCGCGCAGTACGTATTATAATCAGGTAAAGCAGATGCAGCGCCCCGATCCGGATGCCGAGCTGAAAGCCCGGATCCAAGCAATCTACCATACGCATGAAGGGCGCTATGGCTATCGTCGGATACGAGATGCGCTGGCGAATCAAGGGCATCGGGTCAACCATAAGAAGGTCCAGCGTCTCATGCACACACTGGGTTTAAAATGTATTGTCCGTATGAAACGGTACAAATCCTACAGAGGCGGCATCGGGAGGATCGCACCGAACGTATTGAACCGTCAGTTTTCAGCCAAAGCACCCAATGAGAAATGGGTCACGGATATCACCGAGTTCAAGCTGTTTGGCCAAAAACTATACCTGTCGCCTGTTCTGGACTTATTCAACGGAGAAATCATCACCTACACAGTGGGGATCAGACCGACATATTCATTGGTTTCAGAAATGGTATCAAAAGCGTTGGATCGGCTACCGGCAGTACATCACCTACTGATGCATTCAGATCAGGGGTGGCACTATCAAATGCAGGCATATCGAGAGACACTTAAAGCAAACGGGATTATACAGAGTATGTCGCGTAAAGGAAACTGCTACGACAATTCGGTGATGGAGAATTTCTTTGGCATTATGAAGTCTGAGTTTCTCTATATGAAGACATTCAAAAGTATTGACCATTTTAAACGCGAACTGGAAAATTATATAACATACTACAACACACAACGCATAAAGGCCAAATTAAAAATGAGCCCGGTACAATACCGAACTCATTTTATACAGACAGCCTAAGTGAAGAAACTGTGTCTAACTTTTAGGGGTCACTTCAGATCGGCCTGTTTTTTATTTTCTATAGTTCCATTCGTTGGATTCGTACTTTCTTTTGATTTCTAAAAGGCGTACTTCATCGTCTTTTGTCAGTATATAAGGCTCGGTTACGATATCCAGCCCTTTTTCAAAACCCTTTTTAAAAGCTGGGTATAGGGCCTCCACTGAAAATTCTTTGCTACTGATCTGGTTGATTGCGACGGCCTTCTCTTTGAAAGCTTCCTTCATCTTATTTTTGAAACGTTCGTTTGCATATGTAAACATGTCGAAGAGGTGATCGACATCAACATCAAGCAATATGGAGCCGTGCTGCATAATGATTCCGCTCTGACGTGTTTGGGCGCTGCCCGCAATTTTTCTACCTTCAACGACTAGCTCATACCAGCTTGGAGTGTCAAAGCATACACTGCTTCTGATGTTTGTCAGTTCCTTTTTTTCTTCCTTTGTACGCGGAATACTAAAATGTGCGTCTAGTCCAAGATTCCTGAACCCTTCAAGCAGTCCTTGTGAAATAATTCGGTAGCTTTCAGTAACGGATTCCGGCATGCCAGGGTAAGTTTCGGGCAGGACTACACTGTACGTTAATTCCTTGTCGTGGAGTACGCCTCTTCCACCTGTGGCACGTCGAACCAATTCATATCCATATTCATTTACACGGTCAATATCAATTTCTTTTTTCATTTTTTGAAAGTAGCCAATTGAGAGTGTTGGTGTTTTCCACTCGTACAATCTAATAGCAGCAGGGATTGTTCCCGACCTCACCTTCTCCATCAATAGTTCATCGAGTGCCATATTGTAAGCAGCATCGTTTTTTCCACTTTCAATGTAAGCCCAACTGTTATTCGACACAGCGTTCACTCCTGTCTTTTTTCTCTTTCAAATTATATCAAATATCTCTATAATAAACTTATGTGAAATTTTTAAGGAGAGATGCAGATTGGATACATGGTTGATCATTCTACTGGCAGCAATAGTTGTTCTGCTTCTTCTGTTGCTCAACGGCTTCAGAAATATGAAAAGCGTTAAATCACTTCCCGAGGCAGAATTTAAGAAAGATTTAAGACGCGTTCAGCTAGTGGATTTGAGAGAAAAAGAAAAGTACGAATATGGACATATTATGGGTGCGAGAAACATTCCGATGATGAATTTCTCGATGAAAATGAATTCACTTCGCAAAGATCAGCCCATTTATCTGTATGACCAGACGGGACGGCTGTCTATCAGAGCTGGCAGAATGCTTAAAAAAGCAGGTTATAACGACATTTACATGCTAAAGAATGGCATCAGTAAATGGACAGGTAAAATTAAATCTAAAAATAAATAACATCAAAAAGATGCGTACCGGTCATTACCGGTACGCATCTTTTATCTTACTTCTCTTCAAGAATATTTTCCCGCTCGAACCTTAGTACTGGCTTCCTTGCAGCTAATGTTTCGTCCAGTCTGCCAATAATTGTTGTATGTGGCGCTTCGAGGACAATATCAGGGTTCTCCTCAGCTTCCTGCGAAATATTGATGAGTGTATCAACGAAACCATCTAGTGTCTCCTTCGATTCCGTTTCAGTCGGTTCAATCATCATGCATTCCTCTACATTGAGTGGGAAGTAAATGGTTGGAGGGTGATAACCGAAGTCGAGTAGCCGCTTCGCCATATCAAGTGTTCGTACACCCATTTTTTTCTGCCTAGAGCCGCTGATGACAAATTCATGCTTGCAGTGCTGTTTATAAGGCAGATCAAAAGTTCCTTCTAGTCTTCTCATCATATAGTTCGCATTGAGTACGGCAATTTCAGATACTTCCTTCAGACCATCCGGTCCCATCGTCCGGATGTATGTGTAGGCGCGAAGGAAGATGCCAAAGTTGCCGAAGAATGGTTTCACACGCCCAATACTTTTCGGCACATTGTGCTCTACTTTGTATGTGTCGTCTGTATTTTTAACGATAAGTGGTTTCGGTAGGAATCTAGCGAGATCTGATTTGACACCGATTGGTCCAGAACCTGGTCCGCCACCACCGTGTGGGCCTGTAAATGTTTTATGAAGATTAAGATGGACAGCGTCAAAGCCCATGTCCCCTGGTCTGACTTTTGCCATGATTGCATTCAGGTTTGCACCATCATAGTAAAGTTTGCCACCTGCTTCGTGTACGATATCCCGAATTTCCAGTATATCTTCTTCAAATAGCCCGAGTGTATTCGGGTTTGTAAGCATAATTGCTGCTGTGTCATCCCCCACCACACTTTTAAGATCTTCAATATCGACGAGACCACGATCATTTGATTTGACAGTAACAGCTTCAAATCCAGCAACAACTGCGCTGGCAGGGTTTGTACCATGAGCAGAATCGGGCACGATGACTTTTGTACGCTTGAAGTCGCCATTCTCTTCATGGAAAGCTTTAATCATCATCAGAGCAGTCCACTCCCCTTGCGCACCTGCAGCGGGCTGTAGTGAGATTTCGTCCATTCCAGTAATAGCCTTTAGATGCTCTTGCATATCATAAACGATTTCAAGTGAGCCTTGTATAGCACGGTCGCTCTGTAACGGATGGCTGAGGGCGAATCCTGACATTCGGGCAACTTTTTCGTTGATTTTAGGATTATATTTCATGGTACAGGAGCCAAGTGGATAGAAACCGGAATCCACACCGTGATTCTTATTAGACAACTCCGTGTAGTGGCGCATCAGATCGAGTTCGCTGATTTCTGGCAGTTCAGCTTTTGTGTTGCGGATGAATCTACTGTCTATAATATCATCGAGCGGCTGCTTTTCCACTTCGAGGTCCGGGAGAGAATACGCAAAACGGTCTTCTGTACTTCTTTCGAAAATCAAAGGACTAGATCCCTTATTCATTATATTCACCCAACCTTTCGACAAATCCGTCAATATCTTCTTTCGTACGCATCTCGGTGACAGCGACTAGCATGTGGTTATTAAGTGAAGCATCTATTTTCCCGAGATTGAAACCACCAATATAGCCATAATCTAGAAGTTCATCGTTTATATCGTCGATATCCTTTGATAGTTTCACAGCAAATTCGTTGAACGACTGTCCATCAAGCACAGTAAATCCAGCAGATTTCAGCTTTTTTTTCATATAGAATGTTTTCTGAATGTTCTGTTCCGCCATCTCTATGGCACCATTTTTACCGAGAGCACTCATTGCGACTGAAGAAGCAAGCGCATTGAGTGCTTGGTTAGAACAGATATTACTTGTCGCTTTGTCCCGTCTGATATGCTGCTCCCTTGCTTGTAGAGTTAAGACGAATCCGCGATTGCCGTCTTCATCCTGAGTCTGTCCAACCAGTCGGCCTGGCATTTTGCGCATAAGCTTCTTGGTTGCTGCAAAGTATCCACAGTGTGGCCCGCCAAACTGTGCTGGGATGCCGAATACCTGTGTATCACCGGTAACAATGTCAGCTCCAAATTCACCTGGTGGTGTTAACAAACTAAGTGCAAGTGGGTTACTACTGACTACAAACAATGCCTTATGTTTATGGGCGATTTCTTCAATGGCTTCAAGATCCTCCACTGATCCTAAGAAGTTTGGATACTGAACCATTACTGCAGCAGTATCTTCATCAGAAGCTGCAGCAAGTTTATCAAGATCGGTATAGGTACCGTCAAGCTCCACTTCCACTACCTCAATATTCTGTGCTGTGCAGTAGGAACGGAGTACTTCGATTGCTTGAAAGTGCACGCCTCTCGAGACGACGACTTTCTTCTTACGTGTCTGACCGGAGGCCATTGTAGCTGCCTCGGCAAATGCAGTCGGACCGTCATACATTGAAGAATTGGCGACATCCATTGCAGTAAGTTCGGAAATTAACGTCTGAAATTCAAATATAGCCTGGAGCTCGCCTTGAGAGATTTCTGGTTGATATGGCGTATAGGCGGTATAGAACTCTGAACGAGAGATGACATGGTCCACTACTGTTGGAATGTAGTGATCGTAAACACCTGCACCGAGGAATGAAGCATGTGTTTCCGAAGTAATATTCTTGTTTGAAATACGTGCAAGTTCACGCAGCAACGATGTCTCACTCTTACGTTCCTTGAGATTGAGCTCTCCTTTAAAACGGACACTTTCCGGTATGTCGTCAAAAAGTTCAGAGATGCTTGAAACACCAATTCTATCGAGCATCTGACTCTTGTCTTTTTCAGTTAATGGTAGGTAACGATGACTCAATATATACACTCCCTCGTATTGTTAGTTTTTATGAAACGGTGTCTTAACAAACTTTGCTTCTACATCCTTATTTCGAATTCTGATGGTGAATGTTTTGCCTATTTCATGGAAATCGCCGTCGACAAGCGCTAGACCAATTGAACGTTTTGTCAGGGGCGACTGTGTGCCGCTTGTAACATAACCGACTATTTCTCCATCATGATCTACAACTTCGTAATCGGTACGGGCAATACCGCGTCCGAGAAGTTCAAATCCCGCAAGCTTTCTTGGCCCGCCGTTCTCTTTCTGATCCTTCAATACTGTTTTGCCAATAAAATCTTCTTTGTCAATTTTTACTGCAAATCCCATGTTACCTTCAACCGGTGTAATATCTTCAGTAAGATCCTGCCCATGCAATGGTAGCGCTGCTTCCAATCTCAGCGTATCGCGAGCACCAAGTCCACACTGAATAACTTTGGAATTAGTGAAAACTTTCCACAGTTTTTCAGTATCGTCAGCGTTACAGTAGATTTCAAAACCGTCTTCGCCCGTATATCCACTTTGCGACAGGATGACAGTGCATCCAGCGATATCGATATTTTGTCTAAAGCGGAACATCTTCATATCACTGATATCTTCGTCAACGTGTTGCTGGACAATGTCACGTGCTTTTGGACCCTGTACAGCAATCTGACCATACTCAGCGGATACGTTGGTGACTACCACATCATAGCCTGAAATCTGCTGCAACCACTGGAAATCCTTATCTGTATTTCCGGCATTAACAACAAGCAGGTATTTGTTGGCCTCGAGCTTATAGATTACAAGATCGTCGATAACACCTCCCTGTTCATTGCATAGCATTGTGTACTGTGCTCTTATATCTGTAAGTTTCGAAACGTCATTTGTCAGTGCATGGTTTAGGAATTCTTCCGCTTCACTACCCTCAACGAGCAGCTCACCCATATGACTGACATCAAAGATTCCCGCAGACTCCCTGACCGCAGTATGTTCTTCTTTTATGCTACTGAACTGTACTGGCAAAGCCCAGCCTGAGAAATCGATAACCTTTGCTCCGGCTTGATGATAGTAGTCATACATCGGTGTCTTTTTTAATTCGGACATGATTAACCTCCTTATAATAAAAAAACAGGACAGCTGTAATAGCTGCCCTGTTGAATTGCCTTCAGGAATGCGTCCCAATGCCGTTCTTTTGCCTGAGAGATTCACCCTTAGGGTTTGCTCCTTCGGCGACGATTACTCGTTCTCTCGAGCATTGTTCATTCGCAAAATTTTCAATTTTCGATTCGTTTTCATTATACCCTTTGAATTTAAAAAATAGCAAGAATTTTTGAAAAGATGATTCTTCAATACTGACTCATTGAATCTCGAAAATATTAGAGACGATCTGTTCGACCGATCTATTGCAGTCGATTTCTTGATTTGCCAATTTGCGATATCTCCCAAGTCGCTCCTTGTAAAGGGCTTTTACTTGCTCACGGCTTTTAACAAGCGGGCGGTTGCTATCCTCTTTTATCCTGGTGTAGAGTGTATCAAAGTCTGCATGGAGATAGATGACTGGTACTTCCATGTCCTGTAGCAGACTGTAAGAAGGTCCGTATGTAACTATTCCCCCTCCAGTGGCAACAATGCACTCGGCCTCACTAAACTGCTTCAGCGCTGCATATTCCCTTTCTCTAAATCCGGATTCTCCCTCTGCTTTGAAAATTTTAGGGATATCCATGCCACTCATTCTAACGACTTCATCGTCCAAGTCGATCGCCGGTAGCTGCATTCTTTCACCAAGCCTACGGGCGACTGTAGATTTGCCACTCCCCATGAAACCAATCAAAATCATTCTAACACTCCTAGTCTACCAACCCCTGAATGCGGAGATGATAAATTTCTATAAAATTCGATTGAATTTCAAGTATCATCGAACTCTTATTATAGTAATGGTAATATAACCCGACCAGATATAGCAATACGAAGTATATGGAAAAGCTAAAGAATCCATCATTTTGAAAAAGCAGCAGTTTCATACCCTCCATCCCCCTTTCCGAGAATTGAAATATGAACAAGGGTATCGGTCTCCTTGAGACTGAATTCCTCAGCGCCAAACATTACGGTAACGTATCCGTTCTGATCAACAGTTTTAATAATACGAGCGCCATGCTTCCGGTATTCTATTTCTCCTTTCCCAACTTTAAAAACAATTGACTGTGTGCGAGTGTCTACACGGACCTCAGTACTCTTTTCGTATGTATCTGAGATATCAATCATGAAGAAATCTATTTCAAAATCCATCGCTTGGGAGTGAACGGTTTCAAATTGCATTAGAAGGGATGGTGTGAGCGACATAATGAATGCAGCAACCGACAGTGAAATAATCGCTTCGATATAGGTGAAGCCTGAATCATTCAATTTGAACACACAGCTTCGGATTATTTTTATCACAGATTCGATCTTTTTCAATACGATAGTTGTGACTGGCGCCCGCGAAAGATTGAAAGTCCTCATATTCTAACATATCAACATAGAGTCTGCGACTATACTCAAGCAGCCTGCCAGAATCCGACAATGTATGATTAAGCATGATCATGCCAGGCACTAGTACAGTGAGTATGATGGAGAAAATCAGCATGGCAAGTACACTATCAATCATCATGAATCCATCATCTTTCAATTCTGAACCTCCCTCTCTGTATTTGGAAAACATAATTCACAGAAGTGCCTAGACAGTCCATGCTGACTGTGCCAAATTTGTGAGTATCACCATCAGGTTTAAATATGATTCGATCCAGGCCTCCCTGTTTCAATGTACATGTTTCAAGTGGATACGTTTTGATAATCTGCCCTTCATGTGTACGAACCTGTATCTTCTGACCAATCGGATCCATGCTGATTATCCGTTGTGCACTAGTGCGCATCGCATCTGTTTGCGCACTTTGGAATAGATAACCAATCGTATCAATTTCTTGGTCGACGTGTCCGGCGTTGTCAGTTGGCATAGCGACTATGCTGATTAACAGAAGAATACTGATGATACTCAATGTGAGCATCATCTCGAGCATGGTGAATCCATCATTCAGAACGGAGCGCTTTGCCATTATTAACAACGATGGCATCCCCGTTTGCACACGTTATTTGCTCGGTAGTAAGGTAGTTCGGGACAAGTGCACTAATCGCCCCCGGAGGTGATCCTTCATTGAGTGTATACGCTTCAATCTGACTCTGTACCATCCGCACTTGGGCTTCACACCCTGTGTTCTGCACATTAGCACTCTGAGCAGCAATGTTCGGTATGATGAGTATGATCAATACTGAAATGACAAGTAAAACCAGTAGCATTTCGATCAGGGTGAACCCCTCATCTTTATTCTTTAATTTCTTTCTGAATATATTTTTCATTTTTTAACTCTCCTATTTAAATTTCAGACATCATCTGGAAAATCGGTAAGACGATGATCAGATACAAACAGATAATCAGGATGCCAAGTATTAGAAATACGATAGGTTGGATTCTTCGGGTTGTATTTTCAATCCTCATAATAAGCCGTTCTAAAGTATATTCGCTAAACATAATTAGTTCCTTGCCGACGCTGCTGTTCTGCTCTCCATGACTAACAAAAATACTAAGCTTTTCGTCGAGCATTTCCATACCTGCCAGTGCATCCGATAGAGAATTCCCATCCATCAACGAGGATTCGATTTTTTTTGAAATAAGCTGTAAATAGGGACTAATTTCCTGATGAATGAACAAATCGAGTATTTCTTTCACTTCAAGTCCGTTATTCAATAAATAACCGAATTCCCTTGAAAACCGGAATGTCTGGTACCCTTTGAAGTAGAAGCCAAAGACCGGGATACTAGCCAGTATTCTACTTTTTTTACTGACATCTTTTATGCGCAAGATTGATGCTGTAGTGAACAAAGCGATTATAGAAGCCAACAGAGCGACTCCGAGAATATACGGTAATGATTCGAGCATGGCGATAAGTACGCTTACAATCCCTCTAGATTCTGTCCCCATCGCTATATAGAGGTTTTTGAACTGTGGAATAACAGTGAAGTTTAAAGCGATGAGTATCGCGATAAAAATCGTCACAAGCAATATCGGATATTGCAGTGATTTGATGAGTTTTGAAGAAGTTTTCCTAAGGTGTTTCAGATACGCTGAAGATTCCCTTAGATTCTTAAGTACTTCCCCATGAATTTCAGCTAGCGATACTTGGATTACGATCGCACTTCTAAAACCCATCGCCTTCAATATAAGACTAAGGCTGACTCCTTCCCTTACCATCTGGAGGTAAGTTGCCTTATCCTTTTCTTTTAATACGTCATACTGTTCGAGCAGAAATATAAGTGACTGTTGCAGCGTGAATCCGACCTCAAGAAGATCTGCAATCTTAAGTAGGAAATGAGCATCATACTTCCCAAGCCTATTTGAATTTTTCCAAATAGCTAGCATACTCATGCGCATTGAGACCTCCTATCTGATGCAGTTCCGACAGCTTATCCCTAAGCGTGTAGCATTTGACTTGACCGTCTCTCAAAAATGTAGCGATCTGGGTATTATCGAGTTTTTCATATACGATAAAGCTTCCTTTATCTGTGTATATTAGGCGTTGATTGATGATAAGTGAGATGCTCTGGATAATTTCTTCATCGTACAGACCATAGTCTTTCAATCGGCTAAGAGTACTGATAGCTGACTTGCTATGGAATGTACTGAGTACCAGATGGCCAGATAGGCTTGCTTTTAAAAGCTGTGAAGCTATATTGGCATCTCTGATTTCCCCAAACATGATAATATCGGGGTCGCAACGGAGGACACCCTTTAGAATTGGCTGATAGTCGATATTCGCCTTTTCGTTGATTTCTACCTGGACAAGTCCATCCATTTCATACTCTACTGGATCCTCGATACTTATTATTTGTTGCTTCCCAGCCAAAACCCTATCCTGTATCAACCTGTACATGAGCGTCGATTTGCCGGATCCTGTCGGCCCTGTAAAAAGAATCAGACCTTGCTTACGGACCATGAATTCCAGCAAGAAATCATAGTCTGTCGGCTGATAGAAAAGCGAAGAAGAAGATCGTTCTTCCATGGCGTTGAGCATTCGGATGACAATTATTTCATTCATCAGGGAGATCGGTAATGTACTAATTCTAACGTTTAGCGTCTGACCTTCAATACTGAGTGCTGTTCTACCACTCTGGGGCGTTTTATGTTCATTAATATCCAATTCAGCAACAAACTTCAGGAAGTTAACCATTTTCCTATAGTCTTCTAAACCGACTTCTTTGATGATAAGCATCTCTCCCCTGCATCTCACTCTGACAAGTCCTTTAGTGCTTTCCAGTGTTAGATGTATATCAGTGGCATTGTGATGTATTGCATCTTTGAAGATTTCTTCGACAAGCAGTTTCATCATTCACCTCCTGCACTATATATGGCGCGATAAAGGGAATTTGATTTTTTATGAAATAAATTGTCGATTTCTTTATTCCAGTGTTTATTTTCATGTATAATACTAATTAATGGTAATAGATACCAAGACATTTATTCTTATAAGTATTTACTTTAATATGATTATTATTTATAATTGATAACGATATGTTAAGTAAGGACGAAAGGACTGTTCCTATGGATAAACTTTTCAAAACACTGGGATTCTGGACTGCAATGTTTGCAATCCTTTTCTATGTCGGTGATATGATGATGATGACTTTGTTCTTCATCGCCCAGAGTGGATTTTTCATTCTTCTAGGCTACATGAAACTCACTGAAAGAATGTATATGTATGTATTTGCTGCATACTTAGTCCTTTTCTTTGTAGGATTCACATACTACACTACATTCCTTCTCGAGCCGAGTTTCGGCAACCAGCACTAGAATAAAAGAGCCAGGCAGATTTTATCTGCCTGGCTCTTTTATATTTAATCAGCCACGGATGAATGGGTTTGTTCTTTTCTCATCACCTATAGTTGTTTCGGGTCCATGACCGGGATATACTATCAGATCATCGTTCAGACTATAGAGCTTTCTGCTGATGCTATTTAGCAATGTGTTGTGATCCGCCTGAAAAAGATCTGTTCTGCCAATCCCACCGCTAAACAGCACATCTCCTGACACGATGAAATCCTGGAAAAGAAAGCTCATGCTACCCGGTGAATGGCCCGGGGTATGCAACGCCTCAAATTGAAACGCACCGATTTCATGACTACCCGGTTTAATAATTTCGGGTACTATAGTTGAAGCAATGGTTTTGATACCCATGTCACCATACTTAGCTGAACCATTTTTAGATGGATCCCTAAGCCAATCCTCCTCCTCTATACCGATCAATGTATTGACGGCGAAGTGACTCGCAACGCGATCGAGTGCACCGATATGGTCGAAGTGGGCGTGAGTAAGCAAAATAGCTTTCACTACACTATCTTTGGGAATTGTATCGATGATTCTATCAGCTTCTCCTGAAGGATCAATGATGATTACTTCGTTTTCATGCTTTAAAATGTAGCAGTTAGTTTCTAATGCTCCCAATGGGAGTACTTTTATTTGCATTATGTGCCTCCTTAAAATCTTCTCGACAAAGCTACGTTTTAATTATACAATATATATGAGAATAAAGAGAAATATCGGGAGGTTGAGCAAAATGCCATTCATCGATACTGGTGAGTTATTTGAAATCGGCGGCATTACCATCCATATCGGGGTCAATACATTGTCACTATTGATGCTGATGATAACTATTGTCGGTATATGGGGCCTTGTGGCTGCTGTTAAGAATAGAAACTTGCTTGCTGTTATATTCAGTGTGGCAACTGTTGCTACATTTGGATTCTTCGCAATCGCAACAATCTTTACATACGGTTATCCGGAGCTAGCCCACTAGCTCCTACTGTATGAAAAAAAGCAAACCCTTTCTGGGTTTGCTTTTTTATTTCTTTATTGTATTTTTCGCAATATGCAGTTGCTTTTTTACAGCCTCTGTCCCTGTACCACCGAGGCTATTTCTTCTGTCGACGACCGTTTTGGGAGAGAGTACTGTATAAATATCCCCCTGTATCGCTTCGTGGTGCCTCTGGTATTCCTCGAGAGCTAAATCTTTCAAGTATTTGTCTTCATTGATGCACTTCAGTACAAGTTCTCCTACTACTTCATGTGCTTTTCTGAATGGTACTCCTTTTTGAACAAGATAATCGGCCAGTTCAGTGGCATTCGAAAAATCATTTTGAACCGTTTTTTCAAGAACTGCTTCGTTAATCGTCATTGTCTCTAGCATGCCTGTCATAATTCTAAGAGATCCTTTGACTGTAGTTACTGCATCGAATATCCCTTCTTTATCTTCTTGCAAATCCTTATTATAAGTCAGTGGCAAGCCTTTGACCAGCATCAATATGCTTGTCAGAGCGCCGGTTGTACGTGCACTCTTACCTCGGATGAGCTCAGCCATATCAGGATTCTTCTTCTGAGGCATCATCGAACTGCCCGTCGTAAACTGATCGGAAAGTTGTACGAAATTTGCTTCCTCGCTCATCCAGAATATGATTTCTTCAGAAAGTCTGGAAAGATGAACCATGACCAGACTGATATCTGAGAGCGTCTCAATGATATAATCACGATCACTTACTGCATCCATACTGTTCTGATAAACGTCGGAAAATTGAAGCAGTTCCTGAGTCATTTCGCGATCAATATTAAACGTTGTGCCGCTGATTGCACCTGCACCAAGCGGGGACATGTCGATACGTGTAAGTGCATCGTTAAAACGATCCTTGTCTCTTTTAAGCATCCAGAAATATGCCATGATATGGTGAGAAAAAAGAACAGGCTGAGCGCGTTGCAGATGAGTATATCCCGGCATGATGCAATGGAGGTTGTTTTCAGCGAGTTCAAGAATCGTCTCCTGCAAGGTTTCGATACTTTCGATAATTTCGTATACCTTTTCTTTGACATACAGATGCATATCGGTCGCAATTTGATCATTTCGACTGCGGGCAGTATGCAGTTTACCTCCGACATCGCCAATCTTCTCGATAAGCGCGTGCTCGACATTCATATGGATGTCTTCATGTTGGACAGAAAAATCAAGTCGTCCTGCATCGTAATCGTCGAGCACTGCGCTCAGTCCATCTATGATTTGTTTTTTCTCTTCCTCCGTTATAATCTCCTTAGCGGCAAGCATTGTTGCATGTGCGATACTACCGGCAACGTCCTTTTCAATCAGTACTTGATCAAAATGGATGGATGCGTTGAACGCATCCACCCACTCTATTGCTTCTCCCTGGAATCTTCCACCCCATGCTTTTTTAGTCATAGAGTTTCACGCCGCTTTCGAGCATTGACTTGACTTTGGTCGGTAGCCCAAAAATTTCTATGAATCCGACGGAAGCTTCCTGATTAAATGCATCTTCGTTCGTGTATGTCGCAAGTTTTTCATTGTATAGACTATTGTCGGAACGTCTACCGGTTACAGTCACATTTCCTTTGTACAACTGTAAACGAACCTCACCATTCACAGGTTGTTGCATGTCTTTAAGCATTTTTCTCAAGGAGTCAGACAGTGGTGAGAACCATAAGCCATTATAGACTTGCTCTGTAAATTGTTGCTCGATAAATGGTTTGAAATGTGCAATATCTTTAGTCAGCGTAATCGTTTCGAGGTCGTGTTTGGCTGTCAAAATGACTTTAGCTCCAGGTGTTTCATAGACTTCACGAGATTTGATTCCAACTAGCCTATTTTCTACATGATCTATTCTTCCGATACCATGTACACCAGCGATATCATTCAACTTGATAATCAAATCATCCAAATCGTAAGACACGCCATTGATAGTAGTAGGCAGTCCTGCTTCGAACGAAATGACCAATTCTTCTGGTTCATCAGGTGCATCAACGATGTTCGCTGTCAGATCATATGCATCTTCGGGTGGTGTGTTCCACGGATCTTCAAGTACACCACATTCATTGCTTCTCCCCCAAAGGTTCTGGTCGATGGAGTATGGGGAGTCAAGATTGACTGGAATCGGAATGTTTTTCTCTTTCGCGTAGTCAATTTCTTCTTCCCTACTCCATGTCCACTCACGTACGGGAGCGAGAACCTTAAGATTTGGATCCAACCCCTGGATCGCAACTTCGAAGCGCACTTGGTCGTTTCCTTTTCCAGTGCAACCATGTGCAACATAATCGGCGTTAGTGTGGTGCGCAATTTCAACCAGTTTCTTTGAAATAAGCGGACGGCTGAGCGCAGAGACAAGTGGGTATTTTCCTTCGTACATAGAATTGCCGTAAATTGCATAAGCTACAAACTCGTCTGCAAATTCTTTAGTCGTGTCAATGACATGAGATTCGACCGCACCCATATCGAGAGCCTTCTGATAGACAACATCGAGGTCTTTACCCTCACCTACATCAAGACATACCGCAACAACATCGTATCCTTTATCTATAAACCATTGAATTGTTACACTTGTATCCAAACCGCCTGAATAAGCGAGTACCACTTTTTCTTTCTTTTCCATTCCATTCACCTCTGTAATGTTATAATTATAATGATTAGAATGATAGCACTATAAACATTCTATTTCAAGTATATTTATTCATTATTATGCATGTTTTTTATTAATAATTATAGAATCCGTCTTTATCTTTAGAAGGATTCTACATAAGGAGAGATAAGTATGAGATATGTATTTATTACAGGTACAAGCCGGGGACTCGGAAATGCCCTGCTCAAAACTTTTAAGGAAGACCGTATTATCAGTATTTCAAGGACTGAAGTTGAAACGGATGTTTCTTTGTATAAAACCTTTCACGTCGATTTTCTGGATGAACAGACTTTAGAAAAAACTTTAAACGAAGTATTCGATTCCATAAAGCCGGAGAAAGGAGATGAAATATTTCTGATCAACAATGCAGGAACCGTCAATCCAGTTAAATCGATTGCCAATATGGATGCGAAAGGATTCCTCGACAACTATAAAATTAACGTACTTGCCCCTGCCCTTCTTATGAAAGGCTTTACAGAGGCATTTGGCGAATTACAGGCATCAAAACGTATTCTTACCGTATCTAGTGGTGCAGCACTCAACCCGATTGAAGGATGGGCTGCATACTGCAGTTCCAAGGCGGCCGTCAACATGGTGAGTGATGTTCTCAGACAAGAAATGGATCGACTTGACTATCCAATACTTTCTGCAACCTATAGACCTGGGGTCATAGATACAGACATGCAAGGTGAAATACGTTCTGCAGATCCAGATGACTTTCCTGATATTAATAAGTTCCAAGACTATAAGTCTTCAAACAAACTCTACCCGGCAGAAACTGTTGCATATGTTGCGAAACGCATACTCACTTCTGATAATTTTGGTTTCTCGGAAAGTTATAGTGTCAGTGATTTTCTATAAAAAAAGGCGTCCCCTAGGGACGCCTTTTATAACTATTTTAGGTGATTTTATTTTCATATAATATTCTCAAGGTTCAAATGTATGGTTTCACAGTAGTACCCTTGCCCACCAACATGAACCTCATCTATTTCGTTATTAATGTTAGTCGTTAACCTGACATGTATTTCGGATGGAGCATCTAAAGAATATCCCTGCTCGAATACATAGAGCGGTTTATGCATTCCATGTTTCTCATATAGATAACAAGCCAATGCCCCATTCGAAGTTCCCGTCGCTGATTCTTCATTAATATCATACAATGGTGCAAAGTTCCTACATATCATTCGATAATCACTGACGGCGTATAGATGCATACCGACAACACCATACTGCTTACTGACCTTTTTAATTTCTTTAAAATCGGGCTTCATTTCATTTAGGCTTGCTTGGTCTTTTATAGGAATTAGAATATCTTTCAAGCCCGTTGAAACAATCTGAATTGGGTAGTTATCATCCAGAACTTCTATATCGAAACAATCGACAAGTGCATCTTTTGGCAAAATATCATAGAATTCCGGTCTGTTCTGTTCCATGGATATGATATCGCCTTCTATGTTAATGGGGAGGATACCGCTATTCGTATGGATTGTATAATTATTTCTTTTAAGCTTACCTTGGTGCTTCAATATTACAAAAGCACCGATTGTTGCATGGCCGCATAGATCAACTTCCTCTTTCGGAGTAAAATATTCAAACCTGTAGTCGGCAGTCTCAGAACTTGATATAAAGACCGTTTCTGTATAGCCGAGCTGTCTGGCTATATATTTTTTTGGACTGTTGATAAGGGATTGGAGACAAAGACGACACCTGCTTTGTTTCCACCGTTCTGATCTTTGCTGAACGCGCTCGCAACATACACGGGTATTTCCATAATTCACCTCTTTTAATGTTTGTCTGTAGTCTGAAGTGATCAATATCAAATCAGTCTTGTTTTATGATAGAAACTGTTTAACGAGACGAGAAGCTCCATAAATGCCTGCATCGTTTCCAAGTTCAGCCAAAACTATTTCAGTACCTTCATAAGCCGGAGTAAACGTCAGCGGACGGTAGTGATTATATATTCTATCTGTCAGCATGCGACCTGCTCGACTCACCCCGCCACCAAGAATGAAGTACTTTGGATTGGTTACAGCTGAAAGCGTACTGAGTGCCACCGCAATATAGTACGCGACCTCGTCAACAACTTTAAGTGCCAAAGTATCATTTTCTTCTGCTGCTTCGACAATCGCTTTGGCCGATAAGCTGCCTGCTTCTATTTCCGCTTTCAATGATGTACTTGTCATGCCATTGGCATAATGATGTAAAGCAAGGTTCTTCATGCCTGTTGCAGACGCTACAGTTTCAAGACAGCCCTTCTTGCCACAATTGCACTGGAAACGCTGATTATAGTCTACATAGGTGTGGCCAATTTCACCAGCGGCCCCTCCATGACCATGAATGAGCATACCGTTGGAGACAACACCCCCACCGACACCTGTGCCGAGAGTCACCATAACCACGTCTTTATGTCCACTGCCAGCTCCCTTGAACTGTTCACCGAGAGCCGCAACGTTTGCATCGTTATCTACGATGGCTGGAATCCCACTGATTTTTTCAAACTGAGACGCAATTGGCATCTGCTCGGTCCAATTTAGATTAATCGCTCCATTTAGTATACCGTTATTGAAATCTACAGGTCCTGGTACACCGATACCGATACCGGTAATATTATCGGTATTATATTCCAGTCTGCCTATTTTCGACTGGAATGCATGATGAATATCTGCAAGTATACGTATCCCCTCGTCTGCTACATCGGTATGGATCTCCCATTTGTCCAAAAGTTCAAGATCTGATGTAAAAACACCAAGTTTACAAGTAGTGCCACCAATGTCTGCTGCAAGAATTTTCTTCATAACTATTCCTCTTTCCTCTGTCTTAAAATTAGTATGGAAGTTTTGTATTCTTCGTTTGTGATAAGTCCATAACTGTATAGTTCTTTGATTTCCATTTCCATAAGTCTAAGCATGTTTTGCTTATCCTTATCGTATACGTAGATGCCGTAGCGCAACAATAGTCTGTTAATATAGGTTAAGTCCTTATTCATTTTCATTATAAGATTCCGCGATTGCCCGTAGTTGGGGATCTTCTATTTTCTCAATATCCACTCCGGAAAGAATTTGTTCCATTTCGTTATAATTTCGTTCTTTTCTAAGTTGCATCAACCTATGGCGCATTACCCACTCATCGTTTGGATTCATTTTGTAACTCTGTTCATGAAACTCATCGGCCTGCTCCATATCTCCTGCATACTCTGCTAAAAGTCCAAGTGAATGGTATGTCTTTGCTGTATCATTGTTCGTACGTATTATTTCGTTGAGCATAGTGAGCGCCTCCTCATACTCCCCTGCCTCAATGTATTCCATCGCTATAATATTTTGTGGCTGGGATGAGGCGTGCCTTTGAGCCATAAACCAGGAAAGTGCGATAAGCAGGATAAATGCTGCAATTGCCGTAGCCTGCCATCTCCATCCGAATTTTCGTGGATGATAAACCACGCCGATTAATGCACCGAAAATCAGACCGCCGATGTGCGCATAGTGGTTCACATTTGATATGAACTGGGTGAGCACAGACACCACGACGAAGACGACAACAATCTGGAAAAGCAATTTGGAACTGATCCTTCCGTGTACAAGCAAGTGGAGAATTAAAATTGCCAGCAGTCCATATATAGCTCCACTGGCCCCGAGCGATATTCCTTCAGTAATGAACATGATAGAGAACAAACTTGAAGTGATACCTGTCGTAACATACGCAATGAGGAGACGCCAACTGCCAAAGATACTCTCTGTGAACTTTCCCAGAATGTAAAGGGCAAATATATTAAACAAAAAATGGTCGACAGTTGAATGTAGAAAACTGCTACTTAACAGACGGTATAAATCTCCTTCAACAACATTGGCGTGATTCAGTGCAAGCATTTGAGTAAATCTGTACGAATCTGCAAATTGGATGGCCGATAGATTGACAAGGAAAATAATCAAGTTGATGCATATAAGCAGATATGTCATTGGACTGAACTGATGCATAAACTTTTCGAAAGGATGGCTGCTCATCAGCCGCTTTTGATAGTAACTGGATGATTTCGATTTTTTGTGGGAAAGATCAATCCTATAGAATGGATTTTTCACTATTGTTTCTGGACTCTTGATGCCTCTGAGTACAATTTTTCCACCTTGTACCTTTTGTTTGATGGTATAGGGGCTGTTTGTAAAATGGAAACTTTCAATTAGAGAGACATGCATATTTTGAGATAACCTATCATGCATTTCCGACAAGTATTGTATTTCGTCCTCCTGGCTATTTTCTTCAATGTTTCGACCATTCAAACACATCAATGCATGCTTTTTAGAATGGCGCATCCAGATGATGTCGCGTCCTTGGTCGTATTGATAAAATGCGTAGTCAGTATAGCGTGAAATTTCATATGCGATATGCCATAAGCTAAACATGGTTCTGCCTCTTTGCTCGTGCATCAATTATTCTTTCTGGCGTAAGCAGATGGTCTACTGGAATGTCATGATTTTCTACAACGACATCGCCAAGTTGCTCTTCAAATAGAAGAGAGACCTTCAAACCAGTATAGTCAATGAGAAACCTGTCGTAGTAGCCTCCGCCGTAGCCAATTCTATACCCAGTTTCAGAATAGATCAGACCCGGTACAACAATCATCTCTGGATTGTTGTTAACATCTTTTGTATCTTGCGGAATGCGCAAGTGTTTTTCATCTTCAACAACTTCATTAAAAGATCTGAATCTGCAGAAATTCATCGTTTTGCTTTTATAGTCACACACCGGTGTATATATTTGTTTACCCTGTTGGACAAGCTGCTCGATAATATCGTCGGTTTCCATTTCATGGGGCATGGAGAGTACAATTCCAAGAGATTGAATTTTATGACTTTCGATAAAATCGAATAACTTGTCTTTCAGTATTTCTTCGTGTTTTTGTTTATCCACAGATTCCATAGAAGACAAGGTGGCGATCATTGCCTTACGTAATGCTTTCTTACTCATTTCAGTACCTCATTTCATATGTAATTGTTGGCATGATACTCTCTATTATAATCATGATCACTATAAAGAAAAAGGTATAGACAATGAATATAAACAATTTAGTCAATAAAAATAGACCTTGGAAAACCAAGGTCTACTTAAATGTTTCTAGCTTCGTATTTGTCGCCAGTCAGAACATAATAGACATGTTCTGCGATATTCTTAATGTGGTCCCCGATACGCTCCAAATACTTTGCACACAGCTGGCTCTGCCCAGTTATGAAAACGTCTGTCTCATCGAATATATCCGATGTTGTGATTTGAACAAATAACCCATCAATATCTTGATCGCGCACAATGATTTCCCTACATAGTTCAAGGTCCTGATCATCGTACGCGGTTCTTACATCCTCGAGCATCAATAAAGCAAGGTGCTCCATTGTAGACAATCTTAGTAGAAGCCTTTCATTGGTGATACGTACACGCTTTCTAACTTCACCAAGATTACTAATGTTATCACTGATCCGCTCGAGATCATCTGCTATCTTGATACTTGAAATGATAATGCGAAGATCCGTTGCTACAGGCTGCTGGGTGGTGATGAGGTTGACCGCCTGCGTGTTTATTTCCTCTTCAAGCTTATTGATTCTTTTATCATCACTTACCAATTGCCTGGCATCCGCGGTGTCCTCACTCGATAGTATGGCAGTGCATCCCTCAAGACGCTCGTGGCACTCCTTGCCAAGTGTCAGTACATTCTCCAGTAAATATGCCATTTCACTCGAGAATTTCTCGCGGTAAACCATCTAACCGAATCTTCCCGATACGTAATCTTCGGTGCGTTGATCCTTCGGCTTATCGAAAATGACATTGGTTTTATCATACTCGACAACATACCCTTGATAGAAGAAAGCTGTTTTGTCAGAAATTCGAGCTGCTTGCTGCATATTATGTGTGACTATGACAATACTGTAATCTTTTTTCAATTCATGCATGAGGTCTTCAACTTTAGTTGTCGAGATCGGGTCAAGTGCGCTCGTTGGTTCATCCATCAAGATTACGTCAGGCTCTATCGCAAGTGCACGTGCAATACATATTCTCTGCTGCTGACCTCCGGATAAGCCATAAGCATTGTCATTAAGCCTGTCTTTTACTTCATCCCAGATAGCTGCGCCTTTGAGACTTTTTTCTACTACCTGATCAAGGACTTTTTTATTGCGAATGCCGTGTATGCGTGCCCCGTATGCGACATTGTCGTAAATGGATTTAGGAAATGGATTGGGTTTTTGGAAAACCATACCGACTTTTGTACGAAGATCTTCCACTGTGTAGGACTTATCGAAGATACTTTTATCTCGGTAGACAATATCCCCTTCTGTGCGTACAATTGGCACAAGTTCAACCATTCTATTTAATGATTTAATGAAGGTTGATTTGCCACAGCCCGAAGGACCAATGATTGCTGAAATTTCATTTTCATTAAAGTCCAGATTAATATCTTGAAGAGCATGGTTGTTACCATACCATAGATTGAAATCTTTTGCTTGAAAAACTGTATTCGCAGCTGGCTTAGCTGTTTCTGTTTCTTGCACACGAGTTTTGACGGCTGTGTCGTAGACTGTATTCATATCAGTTTCCTCTTTTATCTTTGACGAAGTCATATTTAAACCTCCAAATTAAAAACGTTTCGAATATTTATTTCTTATATAGATTGCTACTGAGTTCATCAGGAAAAGAATAAACAGTAGTACAAGAATGGCGGCGGCTGTAATGTTCTGGAATTCAGGATTTGGCATTTTTACCCAAGAGAATATTTGCATAGGCAGTGCCGAGAAAGTATCGAATACACCTGTTGGCGTAAACAGAAGGATTGTCGGTATGCCGATAATGACTAAAGGCGCTGTCTCACCAATTGCACGAGAGAGAGACAAAATGATTCCCGTAATAATGCCGGGTATTGCTGCTGGCAGAATGATACGTGTGATAGTCTGCCATTTTGTAGCTCCCATACCGATAGACGCTTCACGTATGGAACCAGGCACTGAGCGGATGGATTCCTGCGATGCCACTACAATTACTGGGAGTATCATTAGTGACATCGTAAGGGCTGCTGCCAAAACTGAATTGCCGAGACCAGCAATCCTTACAAAAAGCGTTAGGCCAAGAAGACCAAATACGACTGACGGTACACCTGCAAGATTAGAGATATTTATCTTCACGAAATCTACAAGCTTGTTCTTTGGTGCATATTCCTCCAGATAGAGGGCCGTACCTACTGAGAGTATGATAGCTATCGGTGCTGTTGTAGCCATCAACCAAAGTGTTCCAATGATGGCGCCTCTAATTCCTGCATTTTCAGGTCGACTTGAGCTGAAGTTTGTGAAAAAGTTAGTCTTAAGATAGCTCCAGCCTTCGAGAATGGTATCGATCAGCAAAGTTGCAAGTACAACCAGACCTACCAGAGTACATAGTAGGAAGACGAACTTCAAGATTTTATTAACCATCAGCCTTCCATTTAACTTTTTCGAGACCTGTTCCTTATTTATCAATTCCATCTAGTATTCCTCCCTGAATTTCCGTGAGAACCATTGCGCAACAATATTCATCAACAATGTAAATACAAATAGTGTCATACCGACGGCATAAAGACTAAAGTATGTGTCGGTACCATACGTTGCATCGCCCGATGCCACCTGGACAATAAACCCAGTCATCGTCTGAAGAGATTCCATAAGATTGAGACTATTGTTCGGTGTGCTACCTGCGGCGATAGAAACAATCATTGTCTCCCCAATTGCTCGGGATATGGCGAGTACAATTGAAGCCATGATGCCTGAAACTGCAGCGGGTAAAACAACTTTCATCACCATTTCCAAGCGGGTAGATCCGAGACCCAAAGCGCCTTCTCTAGTGGAGTTCGGCACTGCACTCATAGCATCTTCACTCAAACTGGCAATCATCGGTATAATCATAACACCCACAACAAGTCCAGGACTGATGGCATTGAACAAGTTGACTTCAGGCCAAATACCTCTAATCAATGGAGTTACAAACGTCAGCGCAAAGAATCCGTACACAACTGTCGGAATTCCGGCAAGTATTTCGAGAATCGGTTTGACTAGGCGTCTAACACGATCACTTGCATATTCACTGAGGTATATTGCCGCCCCCAAGCCAACAGGAACAGCAAAAATGACTGCGATGACTGTAATTTTTAATGTACCCATGATTAAAGCAAAAATCCCCCATTGTGGATCAGAACTGAAAGCTGACCACTCAGTGGAAGTTAAAAACTCTATGGGAGAGACTCTAGTGAAGAACATTATGGTTTCTGTCAGGAGAGTTACTAGAATTCCTATCGTAGTCAGGACGGATACAAGTGTAATGATAAGTAGTACGATAGGTACTGCTTTTTCTATGGCTGCATTCCCACTTTTTCCTTTTTTCTTTTCAATCATTTCCCTGATATTATACTCGCTCATATTAGACCTCGTTTCATAATACTTTAAAATGGACGGGGCTCAACCCGTCCATGTGATACTACTTATTGAAATTCAGCAAGTTTGTCGACCTGCTCTTGCATTTCTTCATCAGTAAGTGCTACATAACCAGCTTCTTCAGCTGCAGATGATGCGTTATCAATTGTGAATTCCATAAACTGCATGAATGCATCATTGCTTTCAAGAGATTCATTCTTTGCATATACGAACAGTGGGCGCGCTAGTGGATAGTCATAGCTCATCACTGATTCGTCAGTCACTTCAACTGGCTCATCGTTATCCGGACCTTGGATAGGAACACCTTTCAAGTTCTCTTCGTTCACCATATAGAAGTTGTATCCGAAGAATCCGATGGAATTTACATCACTTGTAACTGATTGGGAGATAACATTTGTATCTTGATTCAATTCAGCACTGATATCACCATCTTCCATAACTGCTTCTTGGAAGAAGTCGTGTGTACCGTGTGACTGGTCTGGAGCGTAAGCTGTGATTTCTTCATCAGGGAAGTCAGAGCGGACGTCACTCCAAGTTGTTGCTTCACCACTGTAGATCATTTGAAGTTCCTCGAATGTGAGGTAGTCTACAAAGTCGTTTTCAGTATTGACTGCTACAGTCAATCCATCGTTCGCAACTTTAAATTCTGTGTATTCGATGCCTGCGTCTTCAAGTTCAGAAATCTCTTCTTCCTTGATTGGACGAGAAGCATTTTGAAAATCTGTTTCACCAGCTACAAACTTCTCAAACCCACCGCCTGTGCCGGATACACCGATAGAAACCTGCACGTCCGGATTTTCAGCGTTGAAGTCTTCATTTATTAATTCGAGGATTGGTGCGACTGTGGATGAACCGTCACCAGAAATGCTACCAGATGCAGATGCTTCCTCGTCGGAGCTTGTCTCGGAACTTTCTGTATCAGCCTCTGTGCTTTCATCTGTTGGATCTTCAGCGGAACCACCGCCGCAAGCTGCAAGAATAAACATTAAACTCATAAGGAGTGCAGCCATAAACATACTTTTTTTCATTACCCGAATTCCTCCAATAATTGTGTGTTGTATTTGTTACAAGCACTACTTTAACGAACCAATGTAAATTTGAAATGAATGGTTTGTAAAGATTGTGTAAATTCGGTTTAAAAAAACCTGGATTTGAAGATCACTTCAAATCCAGGTTTTTATTAATAACTGCCGTACGACAGTCTTGCATAGAAAGCATCCGTATCGTACTGATAAGGTTCAACAGGCGCCTGTTCGTAATAAAGTTCATAGTATTTATCAATAACGTCCCTACCAAGATATTGAGCTGGAAAGAATGGAACTGTGTATGGCATATGCGGGAAGATGATAGAGAATGCCATCTCTGGATTATCATAGGGAGCATAGCCGGTGTAGGTCTGATTCAGTACATCGTCGCCATTGTAACTTGCCTCTGCAGTCCCTGTCTTACCCGAAGCTTTGGGTTCTAGTTCGTGATAAGCATCCCATCCGGTACCGTATCGATCGGTGGATGTATCGTGCGTATTAAACACATCGTAAAACCCTGCTTGAATCTGTGATAATCCTGCAGGTGAAAAACCGACCGTATTGAGCACTTGACCACTGAATGACTGGAGTATCGCACCATTTTCATTAGCATCACCTTCGCGGACTTCCTTCGCCATATGCAGCCCTACACGGTTTCCGCCATTGGCAATGGTGGAAACATACTGCGAGAGTTGTAGTGCGGAATACGTATCGTATTGACCGATTGCCAAATTTAGATAGCTTCCAGGACTATTGGAAAGATCAGGGCTGAGACCGATTGCTTCATTCGGTAGGTCAATTCCCGTCGACACACCGAGCCCGAACTGATTAAGACCATTTCTAAAGGTGTTTGCCGCCTCACCTATATCCGTTGGTAATGACATGCCATCGTAGTATTCGAGGCCCGCAATCTTCAAAGCAGTTTTCATCATATAGACGTTTGATGAAACCATCAGGGCCTCCTGATCATCGATTGGAACTTGGCCCGATCTGTTGAAGAATGAGCTGATATTCTGAGTATTACCTGCAAAGTTCAATGGTTCATCTATCAGCGTTTCTCCAGGCTCGATGACACCGTTTTGATATCCAGTAGCAACTGTTGCACCTTTGACCGACGAGCCTACCGCGTAGGTGGAGGTCAGTGCACCGTAATGATAGTCAACGATATTCCCATTCTCATCAAGTTGCTTTCCGACCATAGCGAGCACATCCCCATTGTTCGGATCTTGAACAACAAGAACAACCGTATCTAAATATTCCGGGATAATAGTGTAATCTATTTCCCCAGTGCCTCTGTTTCTTTGCTGTATCTCCTCAGCCATATTTCTCAGTGATGTAAGGTGATGTTCGGCTAGCGATTCTAGTTCAAGCTGAAGGTTGATATCAAGAGTCAAATATAAATTGTCTCCTGGTTCCCCTTGCTTGGCAACTTCACGATTGATAATTTCACCCGATTTGTCAGTTGTAAACTTGACCTGTTCTTTTTTACCTCGAAGTATATTCTCATACTGATATTCAAGGTAAGTCTTTCCTACTCTATCGTCTCTGGAGTAACCACGTGCCATATAGTAGTCGAGCAACTCCCTCGGCAACCCCTCTTCTGATGAGGAAACTTCACCTAGGATTGTTCGCAGTGTGTCGCCATATGGATAGTCTCTTTCCCAATCCATTCCGGTCGATACCCCTGTCAATGAATCCAGTGACTCGTTGATTTCTGCGAACTCCTCCTCCGTTACGCCGTCACTTTTGACAACAACTGGATTCAGCTCGCGTGCGTTAACCATCTCAACATAGGTAGCAACAGTGTTAAGGTCTTCCTCAGAGAGTATACCTGAAATCTGCTCATCCGTAATACGTTGGTAAAGTTCCTGATTGAACTGTTCTTGTGAAATGTTACCATTATCAAGTAATGTTTGCTCATCCGACATGAGTTCCCCCACTTCTTCAGGGTACATTCTGATAAGATAGTCCTGTTTATCCCTTAAGGACAAGTTTTCTGTTTCCATATCTAAATATGTACTGAGTTCGGAAGCTACCTCTATGATTTCACCAGAGGACATATTGCGATGTCGTGTAAAATAAATTGCCTTTTTAGAGGCATTACCGACCAGCAAGTTTCCATTTCTATCATATATCTCGCCTCTTGGTACACTTTGGTTGATTTCCACGTACTGCTCGTTGGCAATCTCCTCCTGATATTCGTCACCCTTTACAATCTGTAGGTATCCGAGACGGAATACGAGAACCAGACAAAGCAAAAAAACAACCAACATGATGATGTTGATTCTTGATTTCATCACTTGTCTATTTATTGCCTCGAGGCTCTTGGTTTTTGCACGTTTCAATTCCACTCATTCCTTCTTCCACTTAAAATATGTACCGTTATTTTACCACATATTCTTCATAGACATTGAAAACAAATAAAAAAAGAGCAGGAAATCCTGCTCTTTATAGATTGATTATTTTGCGTGGTTGTATAGTTCGTTTACTTTATCCCAGTTGACAACGTTCCAGAATGCTTTTAGATATTCAGGGCGCTTGTTCTGATACTTTAAGTAGTACGCATGCTCCCAAACATCTACACCAAGGATTGGTGTTTTACCATCCGTAATAGGGTTGTCCTGGTTTGGAGTAGAGACAATTTCAAGTTCTCCATTGTTTACAACGAGCCAAGCCCAGCCTGAACCAAAACGTGCCGCACCTGCAGCTTCGAACTCTTCTTTAAACTTGTCGAAAGAACCGAATTTAGATTCAATTGCGTCTTTAACATCACCTGAAACTTCTTTTGATTCTGGAGAAAGCAGTTCCCAGAACATAGAGTGATTGAGGTGTCCGCCACCATTATTTCTAACTGCTGTCTTCTTGTCTTCAGGGACAGAATCAAGATTTTTAATGATTTCTTCAATAGACTTGTTTTCAAGATCTGTACCTTGTACTGCATCATTCAGTTTTGTTACATAGGTGTTATGGTGCTTAGTGTGGTGAATTTCCATAGTTTCTTTGTCAATGTTAGGTTCCAATGCATCATATGCATAAGGTAGTTCTGGTAGTTCAAAAGCCATAGTTAATTCCCCTCCATAGTTAGTTGTTTACATACCAAATATATCAATTCGGTGTTAAAATAACAAATGTATTGCCTATCTTCGTTGTACTTTTCAGACCGTAGTATGAATTTTAGTGCGATAGTAGATATTCAAGCAGCAGAAAGAAGTGTATTACAATGAAGTATTTTACTTTCTATAAAAGATTACTATCTTTTAAAAAATATCCATTATTCCGAACTGCCAATTTCAAACATATGCTCATAAATATCATGGTTATTTCAATTCTTATTGCGTTGCCGAACGTTGTTTCATTGTTCCAAAGCGTAAATGCTACCGCAGGCTTGTCAGACATCGAGTCAGAGATACCCGAATTCGAGATCGTGGATGGCAAGTACGTTGGTGATTCAAAAACGATAGAGATACATGGTAGCACTATTCTTTTCAGTGAAAACAGAACTACAGCTGATTTGACAGTTTCAGCAGATCAGGATGTACTTATTGGATTCCTCCGAGATGGTATATACATACGTGATGTGCAAGGTGGCGGGCTGGACTATTCGTATATCAGTGAAATAAAAACAGACGAGGACCTTGAAACTTTCATTGAGCAACAGACATCTAGTCTTTATTTCTACGCTTTAGTGTATGTCGTCTTTTATACTTCGGTCATTATGTTCTTTACGGTTATACTGCTGTCAATAGGCGTATATGCCATGCACACTATTTCAGTTGGGTTGAGAAAAAAATCACGGTTTATGAATTGGTTTAAATTTTCAACCTTTGCAACTATCACTGCTCTGGTACCAATAATTGTTATCCAATTGGTCTTCGGCTCCGCTTTGTGGGGGATATACATCGCTACGATACCTGCCTATATTCACTATTACAGAAAACTTCCCACTTTGAAATAGTGTTCAATAATGCGCAAGATTTACATTTTCAATCGAAATCTAGTATAATAGCTAGTGATTTAGAGAATCATATAATATGAGGAGTTTGGTTATGTCTCAAATTACACACCGTACTAATACAAGACCGGTCAAGGTCGGTGATGTCACCATCGGCGGCGCTGATCAAATCATCATCCAGAGCATGACGACGACGAAAACTCATGATGTCGAAGCGACAGTAAAAGAGATTCATCGTTTGGAAGAAGCAGGATGTCAGGTTGTACGTGTTGCATGTCCTAAAGAAGAAGATGCACTGGCTATTCCAGAAATAAAGAAACAAATTAACATTCCACTTGTTGTAGATATCCATTTTGATTATAAACTTGCATTGCTTGCTGTTGAGGGCGGTGCGGATAAGATTCGTATCAATCCAGGTAATATTGGTAAGCGTGAAAAAGTCGAAGCAGTCGTTGAAGCCTGTAAAGCTAAAGGTATACCGATTCGTATCGGCGTCAATGCTGGAAGTCTTGAAAGGCACATTATCAAGAAATATGGCTATCCAACGGCTGATGGCATGGTCGAGAGTGCTTTGCATCACATCAAAATACTTGAAGATCTCGACTTTCACGATATCATCGTGTCGATGAAGGCATCGGATGTTAATCTCGCCATCGAAGCATATGAAAAAGCCGCTAAAGCTTTCGATTACCCCCTCCACCTTGGTATCACAGAGAGTGGCACGTTGTTTGCTGGTACCGTCAAAAGTGCTGCAGGACTCGGCGCTATCATCTCCAAAGGGATTGGTAACACGATGAGGATTTCACTCTCTGCAGATCCGGTGGAAGAAGTGAAGGTAGCTAAAGAGTTGCTGAAAAGCTATGGGCTTGCTAGTAATGCGGCAACACTTATAGCCTGTCCGACTTGTGGTCGCATTGAGATTGATCTCATTTCCATCGCCAACGAAGTTGAAGAATACATTTCGACGATTAAAGCACCACTCAAGGTGGCGGTTCTTGGCTGTGCAGTAAACGGCCCAGGCGAAGCTCGCGAAGCAGACATTGGCATCGCTGGTGCCCGTGGCGAGGGCTTGCTCTTCATGCATGGTAAGACGGTGAGAAAAGTACCGGAAGAAATCATGGTCGAGGAACTAAAAAAAGAAATTGATATTCTTGCAGAGGAACACTACGAAAAAGAACGTAAAGCAAAAGAAGAAGCACAAGCTGCAAAATAGATCGATAATCAGAAGTCCTCCAAACCCAGGTTTGGAGGGCTTCTTTTATATCATGTCATATTTTGTGACATTGCGCCTATTGATGAAGTATGTTGCAATGAACACGATGATGCCGATAGCTAGAGTATAGTATGAAATTTGATAGAGAAAAGTTTCGTAATTTGGTAAGTTGAGATTCATTTCATTAATATTTCTTACTAGCAGAAAATGAAAAATATAGGTAAGGATCATAGGTACACTGTATAGAATATAACCATTAAAAACATAGCGCATCCAATGCTTCGAAAAACCAAGATAGTACACACTCATAACGATCAGACTGACACCGATAAGCATCATAAACCCGTAAATGTAGTACATCTCCTTATCGGTAGCAAGATAGCTCGCGATGATCAGAGAAGTGAAAAGAATCATTATTGCGTAATAAAGGTAATCTCCTTGAAACATAATTCGTTTTGTATTCGGAAGCGTGAAAAAGAAATGATGGTTATTATTTTTTTTCATCTCTTCATGTATGAACAGATACGATGCAGTCGTAAATACGATAGAGAAAACATTTGCCCAACTACTATATGGTAGTATAATTGATTGGATATCTGAAGGTAATGTAGCTGTAATGAAATTTATTATGATAGTAGCAATACCGATGTACCATATCCATTTCGAATGGAATAAATTTAAAACAAGCTGCTTATACATTATCGAATCCTCTCTTCTCCTTTTTGATGTAGTACATAATTTCATCTATTGTAATTGGCTCTATAACAACTTTATTTCCAAACAATTCTTTGAACACTTCGTATTCTTTGGACATCCCTTCAAAGCCAAGAGAACTCCTGGTTGTGCCGATGATTAGTGATTCGATTTCAGCATCAAGCATATCTAAGCTACCCTTTACTTTCCTATACGTTTCAAAAAGTGTCTCCTTCTCCATTTCAAATATGACTTTCCCATCGTCGATCATGATAATGTAGTCCGCAATCTTATCGAGGTCTGAGGTAATGTGCGTACTGAAAAGTATCGTAACCTCTTCATCTACCATCAGTTCCTGCAGTATTTCAAGGAGTTCCAGGCGAAAGGTCGGATCGAGATTCGACGTCGGTTCGTCTAGAATCAACAATTTCGCCTTGTGACTGAGCGCAATAGCAATGGAAAGTTTGACTTTTTCGCCGGTAGATAAGTATTTTATCTTGCGATCTGCCCTGACATTGAACGTTTTCAGATAAGAAAAAAATGTTTCTTTATCCCATCGATCATAGAAAGTCCTTAGAAGCTTGCCCAGTCTATCCGGTGTTATGTTCTGTGGTAGTCGATCTTCCGCAAAAACTAGTCCAATTTCATTAAGAAGTGCCGTTCTCTCTGCTTCCAGATCTTTATCTAGGATGTTAATTTGACCTGCATCCTGTTTCTTTAGGGTCAGCATATGATTGATAACTGTGGACTTTCCGGCGCCATTTTCTCCGATTAACCCTGTGATGTATCCCTTCTTTATATTCATATCGATACCTTCTAGTTTAAATTCCCCCATACTTTTATGCAGTCCTGTAACGGTGATGGCATTCATATACTCTCATCCTCCATGACTTTCATCATTTCCGTGAGTTCATCAACGGAAAGGTCGACTTGTTTTGATATCTTCAGCAAATCTTCAATCTTATTTTCAATTTCGACAAGAACTTGCTCTCTCCTATTTTCGGCATTCTGCTCGCTTACAAATGTTCCTTTACCAACAACAGAATAGACAAAACCCGAAGCCTCAAGATCCTGATAGGCGCGCTTGGTGGTTATAATGCTGATACTCAGTTCTTTGGCGAGCGCGCGCATCGACAATAGTGGATCTCCAGGCCTTAGTTCTCCATTCATGATGAGTCTGATAATTTCTCCTTTAAGTTGTTCATAGATCGGTACCTCACTCTGATTTGATATTCGGATATTCATAAAAACCCTCTTTGTTTATATTGTATATAATTAATATATACAATATAAACAGTTACGTCAATATAAAAAAACCAAGACCTGATCAAGTCCTGGTTTTTCTGCATTCGCCACATAGGCCATATAGTTCAACTTTATGATTTTTTATTTCGACATCATCCAGTTCATCTTCCCATTGTTGCACCGGACAGTAGTGTATAACACGTGTAACGCCACATTTGTCACATATGAAATGATGATGATGATGGGTTGTGCACGATATTTTGTAGTGCATTTCTCCCGATAACGTCGTTTGTTCAAGCACATCTATGTCTTTCATAGTATAAAGGTTGCGGTAAATTGTATCGTAACTGAGATCAGGGTACTCTTCCTTTAAGAGCTCTTGGACGTCCTTTGCACTCAGATACCTGTTTTCATTAAGAAACAATTCGATCATACGCATCCTTTTGCGTGTAATCTTCAGGTTATTTTCTTTTAATTTATCTTTGTATTGATTCAGTTGGTTCGCCACGTCTCTTCACTCCGATCCGGTCAAGAATAATCGTTATGGCAAGCAGCATCAGAGATATAAGTACAATCGTACCTCCTGGTGATATGTTAAGGTGGAAACTAAGAAATAACCCGATAACCACCGACAGTTCACCGAATACCACACTCATTACCATTAATTGTTTAAAGCTTGAAGTGACACGCATAGCGGCTGCTACCGGCAATGTCATTAAAGCACTGACAAGCAGTATGCCTACAATGCGCATCGAAGCACTAATAACAAGCGCGACCACGATAATGAATAGGAAATGGATCCATTTACTGATATTCATTACATTGGCATACTCTTCATCAAAAGAAACGAGAAACATTTCTTTATATAATAGATAGATAAAGATGAGAACAACCACCCCAATGACAGAAATTAATATAAGGTCAAAGGAGTTAACGGCACTAATGCTGCCGAACAAATAGCCAAACAAATCCTGATTGAAACCATCAGCCAAGGATAAAAACAGTACACTAAGAGCAACACCAAAACTCATGATGATTGGTATGGCAAGTTCTTGGTAGTGTTTATAAACACTACGCAGACGTTCAATACCAAGTGCACCAAATACCGAAAATAAAATTCCTGTAATCAGTGGGTTGATCGTCATTCCGATAAGCGACGATAGGTAGACACCAAACGTAATTCCGCCCAGTGTCACATGGCTCAATGCGTCAGCAATGAGCGACAATCTCCTGATGACGATGAACGTACCGATTAGTGGCGCAATAAGTCCGGCAATGAGTCCGCTGATGAAAGAATAGCGTATAAAGTCATAATCAATAAGTGCCTGTATCACTTGCCGCACTCCTTTCGTGATCGTGACTGACCAGCTGCAGCGGGAAGCCATATATCTTAGACAATTCAGCCTCACCCAGATTTTTGAACTCATTGTTCGTGCCATGGAAATGAAGATTCTCATTCAAACACGCCACCATATCAGCATGGTCAACGACTACTCCAATATCATGGGTTACAAGTAGGATAGTAACCGATTGGGATTTAAGTTTAAAAAGGACATCATAGAACTCTTTGACATGCTTTGCATCGATACCGACCGTCGGCTCATCGAGCACCAATATTGATGGATTGTTGATTAGTGCCCTAGCGATAAAAACGCGTTGTGTTTGCCCACCGGACAATAGTGAAATGTTCTTGTTCTTCAAATGACTGATGTTCAGCAGTTCAAGTACTTCCTGTAGTTTCTCACGATCTTTTTTATTAAAACGCCGGAACAACCCTTTTTCTTTAGTCAGGCCGCTGAGTACAACTTCCCCTACTGTCGCGGGAAATCCCTTGCTAAAGCTGTTGGACTTTTGTGAGACATACCCGACTTCCTGCCAAGATTGGTAGTTGCGTATACTTTTGCCGTTAATGTTGATTTCCCCTATCTGTAGTCGCAACACACCGAGTATGAGCTTCAGCAATGTTGTCTTGCCAGAACCATTCGGTCCCACAAGTGCAACAAAGTCACCTTTATGAATCTTGAGGTTAATATTTTTAAGAGCCGGTGTGGTCTCGAGTTTATCTTTATAAGTATAGGAGATGTTTTTTAGTTCGAATATCGGATGTGCCATCACGTTGTCCCCTTTATTTTTAATCACTACAGTAGTATAAAGGAGTCATTACGATTTGTAAATAGTAATGATTACGAAATAAAACCAAGACATCCATGAGGACATCCTGGTTTTATTCTACACCTATTCTTGAGCGGTAATCATCGGGTTTATCTCTTCCTTCAATGAAGGATTGAACTGGCCGCTTCTGATCATTTCAATTTCATGTTCGTACGGTGCAATCCTATTCTTCTTGTCTGGCCCAACAAAGGGCGTTTCAAGAATCTTTGGCACAGATTCAAAATCGGGATGGTTGATGATGTAGGACAGTGCATCAAAGCCGATATGGCCGAAACCAATATTTTCATGGCGGTCCTTGTGCGCACCAACTTCATTTTTAGAGTCATTGATGTGAAGTACTTTGATACGGTCTTTACCTATGATGCGATCGAATGAATCAAGCACACCGTCAAAATCGTTAACAATATCGTATCCCGCGTCATGGACGTGGCAAGTATCAAAACAGACACTGAGACGTTCGTTATTTGTCACGCCACTGATAATTTCTGCAAGTTCCTCGAAAGTACGACCGACCTCAGACCCCTTACCTGCCATTGTCTCAAGAGCAATCTGAACGTCGTGATCATTCGTCAGCACTTCATTCAATCCTTCAATGATGGATTTGATGCCTCGCTCCGAGCCTGTACCAACATGACTTCCAGGATGCAGTACAATCTGTTTGGCACCAAGATGTTCGGTGCGTAAAATCTCTTCTTGGAGAAATTCGACACCGTGATCGAATACGCCTTCGCGCTCTGAATTCGCTATATTGATGATATAAGGGGCATGGACGACAATATTCGAAATGCCGTTGTCTGCCATATGACGCTTACCAGCTTCAATATTCAGGTCCTCCACTTTTTTCCTTCTCGTATTCTGAGGGGCACCTGTATAGATCATGAATGTGTTCGCCCCATAGCTCTTTGCAGATATACTTGCCGCCTCGAGCATTTTCTTTCCACTCATGGAAACATGTGATCCTATCAGCATCTAATTCACCTTTCTATGTTGCTATCGTTTTTTCTTCTTACTCTTTGCATGCTTCATGCGTTCCTGCTTCTTTAACGTATCCAGTTCATATTTCATCTTACGTCGGTAACCAGGCTTCACTTTCTTCGGCTTCTTGACCCTGTGTGAAAGTTGATTTTCCAAGTTATCTTCCTGACGCTTCCTTTTTGCGCGTTGAGTACGTGATTTTATTTCAACAAGTTCCCCTTTACGCAGATCCTCATGTGAAAAATGATAGCCTTTGCCTTCCAAAGCATTGACAAGGTATTCCTCATCTGGAGTGTAGAGAGTAATTGCATTTCCTTTGTATTCGCCTCTGCCGACACGGCCGACACGATGCGTAAAGAACTCGATGTCCTTTGGTATATCGAAATTGATAACGTGCGATGCCCCGTCTATATCCAAGCCTCTGGCAGCAAGGTCGCTTGCGACCACCCAAACGTATTCAAGGTCACGGATTTTTCGGATTTCCTTTGTACGTTCACGCGGTTTTAACCCACCGTGGAACAAACCGACGTTTACGCCGTTACTGTTTAGGTATTCAAACAGTTCATCGGCACGATCTTTTGAGTTGGCGAATATCAGACCAATGTATGGTGTAATCTCCTTAGTCAGAGCAAGTACTTTGCCCGCTTTGTCGTCCCCCTTGACCGGTACAAGGCTATAGTGGATGGAGGCCTTGTTCTTCGGCTGGTCGATGATGATAATCTCGGTCTCTCCAATGTACTTCCGAAGGAAAATTCTCAATGCTTCAGGAATGGTTGCCGAGAAGACAAGGAACTGGCAGGAGTCACTGACAGTGGAAGAGATGCTGTCAATCTGATCGAGGAACCCGAGATCTATCATCAAGTCTGCTTCATCTATGACGAGACTCTCGACTGCATGAAGATGCAGTCCACCCTTGTCTCTTAAATCCTTGATGCGTGTTGGGGTACCGATGACGATATGCGGAGACTTACTTGCTTTTTGCACATCCCTTTCAATATCTGTGCCGCCGATGAAGGCAGCCGCACTAATTTCTGGAAATGATTCCAGCAGTTCATTCGTCATTTGATAGAGTTGCTTAGCTAGCTCTCTCGTAGGTGCGAGAATTACTGACTGTGTATGGGATTTATCCGTATCGATCTCATGGACGATCGGCAGAAGGAAGGAGTGAGACTTGCCACTGCCCGTCTCCGACTGGGCCACCACATTTTCTCTTTTGAATACTTTTGGTATCACACGCTCCTGTACCAAAGTCGGGTGTGTAAAATTTATGCGTTCGATTGCTTTCAGCATCTGATCGCTGAACTCGAATCTTTTAAAAGCACTGCTCATGATTTCACCTGATTTCTTTAATAAACTCAGATTATATTATAACTGATATGGAGATGTTAAGCCACACATCATTCATACTGCGTGTTGATTTAAAAAAAGTGTGATATTGTTTATAATGAATGTAAGGGAGGAATAACTTCATGGATATTATTAAAATTAGCCCGCGTGGGTATTGCTACGGTGTTGTGGACGCAATGGTGATTGCCAGAAATGCGTCTATGGACAAAACACTACCCCGCCCGATATATATACTCGGTATGATCGTACACAACAAGCATGTGACTGACGCATTCGAAGAAGATGGAATTCGTACTCTGGATGGCGCCAACAGGCTTGAGATTTTGGAAGGCATTGATGAGGGGACCGTCATTTTTACAGCGCACGGTGTCTCTCCCCAGGTGAAGCAGAGAGCTAAAGAAAAAGGACTGACATGCATTGATGCAACATGTCCTGATGTCGAAGTGACACACCAGCTCATTCGAGAGAAAACACAAAAAGGCTATGACGTCATTTATGTTGGCAAGAAGGGACATCCTGAGCCAGAAGGTGCCCTCGGTGTCTCACCTGATCATGTTCATCTTGTGGAAACCATTGAGGATGTAAAAGCATTGCCGGAAGTGTTAGCCAACAAAAAGTTAGTTGTAACCAATCAGACCACTATGAGCCAGTGGGATGTCAGTCATCTCATGGACCAACTAAAAGAACAATATCCGCATATTGAAGTGCACAAGGAAATCTGCCTGGCCACTCAGGTCCGCCAAGAAGCAGTCGCTGAACAAGCAAAAGAAGCGGATTTACTCATCGTGGTTGGTGATCCGAAAAGTAACAATTCCAACAGACTTGCACAAGTATCTAAGGAAATTGCACATACTAATGCATATCGAATTAGCTCGCTAAGTGAATTGAAAAACGAATGGCTTCAGGGCATCGATAGTGTGGCCATTACAGCCGGCGCTTCCACTCCGACGCCAATCGTTAAGGAAGTTATCGACTATATTAAAGACTATGATGAAAAAACACCGAACGAACCTGTATCGACAGTGCCTAAAGATAAAATCCTACCAAAAATCAAAAAAGCAAAACCAGTAAAAATTATGGAATAATAAAAAGGCCTTGGAAAATTACTCCAAGGCCTTTTACTATTCGAAAGGATTAGTCGATACTGACGTAGCATGTACATCTACATTTACTTTCGGCTCTACTAGACGCTTTAATCCCTCTGCCATCACTGACTCAGCATAATGGCCGGCATCAATGATAGACATTTGCGACAGTTTGGCATCGTACGCTTCATGGTATTTCACATCTCCAGTAATGAGTACATCGATACCCTGAGAAAATGCATCATCAACATAGCTCATTCCAGCACCTCCAATGATGCCTACCCTCTTAATAGATTCATTGCCACCGTCAACTATATTCACGACATTGCGACCGATGTTACTCTCAATAAGAGATACAAGATCCACTAAAGTACCATCATAACTGAATTGAACACCAAGCCCCTTATCGCTCGGCTTTTTCAAAGTTAGTACGTCATATACAGGTTCCTCATAAGGATGGGAAGCAATAAGTGCCTCAATCACCTGATTCTCATGCGCTGTCTCAAATATGGCTTCGACAATATATTCGTCTACATGCTCAAGTTCCCCTTGTTTGCCGATGTATGGATCTGCATTCTCATTTGGACGGAACTGGCCTTTGACAGCATATTCGAAAAAGCATTCTGAGTAGTCTCCTTGATGCCCAACACCTGCTGCTGAAAGATCTTTTTTCAGCTGTTCCACATCTTCTTTTGGTATATTAACACGCAGCTTCTTATAGAAGTACTCGTGTTTAATCAGCATTTCCGTCTCATTAAACCCCAATGTTTCTGCGATCATGTGGCTGACGCCGTTTGGCTGATGATCCAGATTGGTATGCATCGCAATAAGCGCGATATCATTTTTAATGAGACTTCGAATGACTGAACCAGTGCCCGATTCGATAATCTGAGAAATTTCCGGGAAAATTATCGGGTGATGGGCGATGATAACGTTCGCACCTGCTTTAATTGCCTCCTCCACTGTTTCATGGGCACAGTCGAGCGTGGTCAATATACCGGATACATCGCTTTTCTGATCCCCTACAAGCAGTCCTGTATTGTCCCACTTTTCACTATCCTTGAACGGCGCAATTTCATCAAGCACAGTCATCAGTTCTTCTACTTTCACTCTTCGAGCACCTCTTTCAATGCATTGATTGTATCAGATACTTCGCAAACCCTTTTTATATCAGAGGAATTTTCTGTAAGGCTGCGATAAATATTCTGTTGGTGTTCAAGTTCCCTCTGCAACTTTTGTATAAACGCTGTTTCACGTTTCTGTAGGAGCACTGGCCCAAAAATGAGCGATGCTTCGTTATAATCCGATTCACCTTTTTCGGCTACAATAATCTCGTAGAAATGGTGCCCATCTTGTATTACCGTTTCATCAACAATTTTATATCCAAGGGAAACAAGCACTTTCCTGATCGGATATGTATAGGTGTTTGCTTGAAGGACAAGTCTTGGAAAACCTCCAAGATGACTGAATCCACTTTGTAATATATCTGCAATGAGTGGACCACCCATTCCACATATGGTTACTGTATCGATAGCATCTTCAGGTTTTGCGACTTCAAGTCCTGAACCGAAACGTGCCTCGATTTTGGCTGTCATGTTTTCCTTTTCGATATTCCTCACCGTGGATTCATAGGGGCCTTTGACTACTTCCCCACAGATAGCATATTGCACGATGCCTTTCTCTACTGCTTCAATGGGTAGATATGCATGATCTGAACCGACATCGAGCAGACGGTCTCCGATAATAAAATCTGAAACTCTCTTTAATCTAGTATCTAGCATTCAATTTCCTCCCTACGATATAAATAAAAACTTCCACACAGTGTGTGGAAGTTTAAAGTTGATTATTGTTCTGAGAAGAAATCATGCAATGCAGTGAGTTCTTCATCTGCGATTTGATCTTCGCTGAACGCAGGCATTGAACCAGGACCTTCTCTAACGGTATCATGGAATTCTTCATCGGAAAGACCAGTGCCTGCGAGTGCAGGACCCATGCCACCTGAGTAGTCTTGACCATGACAAGATGCACAGTTGTCACGAGCAAAGCCTTCAGCGTCAAAATCTCCAGAAGCAGCTTCCTCGCCGCCTTCTCCACCTTCACTACCTTCTTCGCTTGCAACATCTTCGTCTTCGCCTTCATCATGAGAAGTCGCTCCTTGAGAGGAGAGCAAGAAGACAAGTCCGATGCCTAGAAAGATGATAAGTATAAAAGGCACGATCGGATTACGATTCATAAAACAACCTCCCTAATATATCCATATGCACATTCACATATTTAATTGTATATTAAATATGAGTAAAGTCAAAAGATTTTTTCTGAAAAATTTCACTGTTAAAGCAGCTTTATCAGTCCATGAAATCTTTCAGTCTCTTGCTTCTGCTTGGATGTCTCAGCTTTCTAAGGGCCTTTGCTTCTATCTGTCTGATCCGCTCACGAGTGACTCCAAATACTTTTCCAACCTCTTCAAGTGTGCGAGTCCTGCCATCATCCAGACCGAACCTGAGTCTCAGTACGTTCTCTTCACGGTCTGTAAGCGTATCGAGGACATCTTCAAGTTGTTCTTTAAGCAATTCATAGGCTGCATGATCTGACGGACTTTGCGCTTCTTGGTCCTCAATAAAGTCACCAAGGTGGCTGTCGTCTTCTTCCCCAATCGGTGTTTCAAGAGATACAGGTTCTTGTGCAATTTTAAGGATTTCTCTAACCTTCTCAGCAGGCAGGTCCATCTCTTCACCGATTTCTTCAGGAATCGGTTCACGACCAAGGTCCTGCAACAATTGGCGTTGCACACGAATCAGTTTGTTGATTGTTTCAACCATGTGAACAGGTATACGGATTGTACGTGCTTGGTCTGCAATGGCACGCGTAATCGCCTGTCTAATCCACCATGTGGCATACGTGGAAAATTTAAAGCCTTTGGAAAAGTCGAACTTCTCGACTGCCTTGATTAGACCCATGTTCCCTTCTTGAATCAAATCAAGGAATAGCATACCGCGGCCCACATAACGCTTGGCGATGCTGACCACAAGACGGAGGTTGGCTTCAGCCAGACGACTCTTCGCAACTTCGTCGCCTTGCTCGATACGTTTTGCCAATTCTATTTCTTCTTGTGCACTCAAAAGGTCTACCCGACCGATTTCTTTAAGGTACATTCTCACAGGGTCATTAATCTTTACCCCTGGTGGCGCACTCATATCATGCAGGTTAAGTTTCTCGTCTGCATCTGTTGCATCCTTTTCATTGATCAGTTGGATGTCATTTTCATTGATTTCATCAAAAAACTCATCCATTGCATCAGCGTCCAGTTCGAAACTGGATAGTTTATCTGCAATCTCTTCATGGGATAGATGACCTTGCGTCTTTCCTTTCTCTACGAGATGATTTTTGACTTGTTCTACTGAAGTGAACAGTTCAACATCTTTTGTTTCAGTTGTCTGTATATTTTTGTCTGCCATTTAAAGCCCTCCTATTCAGACTTCACACTCACCTTTTAAAGCGACTGTTGATTTCGTTCAATTGGTGTACCAATTTTGCTTGGAGTTCATAGTCATTGCTGTTCTCTGCATCTTGAAGCTTGAGAAGCAGACGCTGCTTCTCTTTCTCACTATTCCTAATACCACTTAAGTCTTCTATATAATCATTGACTTCCTCAGTCGTGATATCATCATGAATGGCTAGAGCATCGATTTCCATCGCGGTACTAAAATGCTCTCCTTCAATATAGTGGCTGAATGATGATAAATCAAAACCATCATACTTGTCAAAATATCTGCACAACCCTCTAAATATAACATAATAAACAGGTGTGGTTAATACTTCTTCGCTTATATTCTCCTGAAATTTTACTAAAAGCCTTTTGTCTTTCATCAGTGTGCGTAGAAGATAGCGTTCTTTCCGTTCTCGGAGTGGTAGCTGTTGAGGTCGTGGTTGTGGACTCGCAGTCTGTGTATACCCACTCGCAGGAGCAGGCACATTTTGTTCGATTGACTGACGATCGATTTTGTAGAGTTGACTTATATGTTGTATTAATCGATCTTTTGTCACCTGATCTTTGACATATTTAAGGTGCTCGGTTAGCGTGCGAATGTTATTAGAGAACGCCATATCGTTGTTCATGCTCTCTTTAAGCAGAGATTCTGCTTTAAAGTGGACATAGTGTCTCTTCTCATTTTTGACTAAATTCTCGAAAGCTTCTTTACCATTCTTTTCGATGTACTCATCTGGATCCATCCCTTTAGGCATGGCAGCGATATAGACATTGAGTCCGGCTTCAAGCAAGTTTGAGCCAAGCGATAACTGTGCATTTTGCCCGGCATCGTCCCCATCGAACATCAGCGTTACATTAGACGCTAAACGATGTAATGACTGAATATGCTGCTCGCTGAGCGCTGTGCCCATCAGGCCAATGACATTACCTACACTTGTCATTTTGACTTTTACAATATCAAGATGACCTTCCATAAGGATGACTTCGTCCTGTTTTCTTATATCCTTGCGAGCATCACTCAAATTATAGAGAAGCCGTCTTTTTTGAAAAATGGACGTCTCTGGGGTGTTGAGATATTTTGGCTCTCGACCATCCACGCTGCGCGCTGTGTAGCCCACAATATATCCTTGGTGATTACGAATTGGAATCATTATCCTGCCGTTGAACCGGTCATAGTAAGAGAAGTTCTCTTCATTTCTGGAGATGATTCCAGCCTGAAAGGCAAGTTCCAGGCTGAAACCTTTATCTGACAGTGCATTTTTTGTAAAATCCCGCATATCCGGTGCAATACCGATTTTTTCCTTGCGTATAATATCCGGGGTAAATCCTCTGTCCTCAAGGTATTTGAGCGCACTCTCGCCTTCATTTGTGTGCATGAGAATATGATGATAGAGATCCGTCATATATTCATGTATTTTAATGAGCTGCATTTCACTGTCACTCGCGCCTTCTTCAGAAGCTGCGACTTCGACACCGAGGGGCTTACCGAGCTTTCGCACAGCTTCGGCGAAAGATACATTCTCAACTTCCATGTAGAACTGAAGTACATTGCCGCCCTTTTTGCAGCCGAAGCAGTGACATATCTGCTTATCCGGACTGACCGTGAATGACGGGGTTTTTTCGTTATGGAACGGGCAGAGACCGACATAATTTCGCCCGCGCTTTTCCAGTTTAATATAACTGGAAACCAGTTCGGTGATGTCGGTCCCCTTTTTTACTGCTTCTACTGTTTCATCTGATATTCTCAATCACATCATCCCTTAATATCTGATCGACCTTCGATATAGTCCATAATCTGATTCGCTGTTTCCTCAATGGCCTTCTCGGACACATCAATGACCGGACAGCCAATCTTTCCTACGATTTCATTGAAATAATCGAGTTCCTCCTGAATACGCTGATCGTTGGCATAGCTTGCGGTATCTTTCAATCCCAGCTGTGCAAGCCGCTCTTTTCTGATCTTGTTCAGAGATAGTGGATTGATCTTGAGTCCCACACATTTTTTCCGGTCCACTTCAAAAAGTTCTTTTGCTGGTGTCACTTCAGGCATGAGCGGCACATTCATCACCTTGTATTTCTTATGTGCAAGATACTGTGAGAGCGGCGTTTTTGAGGTTCTGGACACACCAATCAAGACAATATCGGCCTTATCCAAGCCTCCGGCATCTTTACCGTCGTCATACTTGACTGCAAATTCAATGGCCTCAATTTTCTTAAAGTAGTCTTCATCTAGACGGTGTACCCGGCCGGGTTCATAGTACGGGGCTTCTTCTGACTGTCCCTCCAGAATATTCATGAGCGGTCCCATGATATCGACTGACGGCACATTCTCAGCGATCAGTTCCTGTTTGATGTACTTTCTGAGTTCGGGCGTGATGATGGTAAACACGACAATCGCCTTCTTGCTTTTTGCAAGATCTATGACATCATCCACATTCTCTTCACTCTCTATATATGGGTATCTGATTAGCACATCATCGGATTCTTCAATATTGAATTGTGAAAGGCATGCCTTTGCAACAAGTTCACCCGTTTCACCCACTGAATCCGAAGCGATAATCACTTTGATATTCGACATTAAAACACTTCCTTATTCCATGAGATTGACAAATACCCGTGCAATGGTCGTCTTGGTTACTCTTCCGATCACTTGGTCGACCCCATCTACTGTTTCGATTACGGGTAGCGAATCAATCTGCTTTTCTATCAGCTGATTGGCAGCATATACAAGCAGATCATCCGGATAGCAGATAGTTATGTTCGGCTTGCGTGTCATAATGACGCTAACTGGCGTCTTCTCTATATCGTTTCCACCCATTGTGCCCCTGAGCAAATCCTTACGTGATATTACACCGACCAGTCCCTTTCCTTCATCGATGGCATATAGTGTGCCGACATCTTCAAGAAACATCTTAACGAGCGCTTCGTAGATGGAAGTATCTTCTTTGATCAGAATCGGTACACTCTGTACTTCGCTCACCAGAATGTTGCGGATCTTCGAAGTCATAATCTCCTCAGTTTCCTTACCGGTATAGAAATAACCGACACGCGGACGTGCATCGAGATAACCAGACATGGTAAGTATTGCGAGGTCCGGTCTCAGTGTTGCACGTGTTAGAGACAGTTGCTCAGCAATCTTACTGCCAGTTATCGGCCCGTGCTGTTTTACGATTTTGAGTATTTTTTCTTGTCTCTCATTCAGTTCCATGCCCTCACTCCCAACATACTTAATTATAATACATTCAAACCAATAAAGAAATATCGACAAATGATTGCACAATAGTTGGACAGTGGCTATAATGTTAGTGAAGCGAGTTAAGGATGGTGCGAGCTTAACACACAACTGGCATATAATCTTACAGATAAATATAAAAGCGGAGTGTTTACACTAATTGGGGTGGAACCGCGGGCTATGCTCGTCCCCGGATAACAGTACTGTTATCCGGGGACGTTTGTTATTTATCGACCATACTTAACCCTATTTCAAACGTAAGGAGTCGAATAAAATGGAAATGGAAACAATTGTGAACCTGGCGAAGACAAGAGGTTTTGTCTTCCCGGGCAGTGAAATCTATGGTGGTCTCGCCAACACGTGGGACTATGGTCCACTTGGTGTAGAACTGAAGAATAATGTAAAGCAGGCATGGTGGAAGAAGTTTATTCAAGAATCCCCGTACAATGTTGGTCTTGATGCAGCGATACTTATGAACCCGAAAACTTGGGAAGCATCGGGACACCTTGGCAACTTTAACGATCCAATGATCGACTGTAAGGAATGTAAATCCCGTCATCGTGCAGATAAACTCATTGAAGATGTCATCCAACAGGAAGATGATTCCTTTGTCGCCGATGGATTAAGCTTCGAAGAAATGAAGCGCATCATTGAAGAGCGCAATATCACATGTCCAATCTGTGGAGCACACAACTACACTGATATCAGACAATTCAACTTGATGTTCAAAACATTCCAAGGGGTAACTGAGTCCTCTACAAACGAAATTTTCCTGAGACCTGAAACAGCGCAAGGGATATTCGTCAATTATAAAAATGCACAGCGTACAATGCGTAAGAAGTTGCCTTTTGGCATTGGACAAGTGGGTAAATCCTTCCGTAACGAAATCACTCCAGGCAATTTCACATTTAGAACACGTGAATTTGATCAGATGGAACTTGAGTTCTTCTGCAAGCCAGGAACTGAGATGGAGTGGCAGAGCTACTGGAAAGATTTCGCGGTCAAATGGCTGAGTGATTTGAATATGTCAGATAACAACACCAGATTGCGTGAGCATGATGCAGAAGAATTAAGCCACTACTCCAATGCCACTACAGACATCGAATATAAATTCCCGTTCGGCTGGGGTGAACTTTGGGGCATCGCAAGCCGTACCGATTTCGACTTGCGCCAACATATGGAGCATTCAAATGAAGACTTCACCTATCACGATCAGGAGACGGGTGAAAAATATATTCCATATTGTATAGAACCTTCTCTCGGTCTCGACCGTGTCGCTCTCGCGTTCTTGTGCGACGCATACGACGAAGAGGAAATGGACAATGGTGAAACACGTACAGTGCTCAGATTCCATCCACAGCTGGCGCCATTCAAAGCAGCTGTACTGCCACTGTCCAAGAAACTAAGTGGAGACGCAATCAAAGTTTACGAAAAGATTGCCGGTGAATTCAACGTCGAGTTCGACGAATCCCAGTCCATTGGCAAGCGCTACAGACGTCAGGATGAAATCGGTACACCATACTGCATTACATTCGACTTTGATTCTCTAGAGGATAACAAGGTGACAGTAAGAGACCGTGACTCAATGGAGCAAACACGCGTAGCAATAGACGAATTAAACGACTTCCTGAAACAAAAAATTAAATATTAATAAGAATAAGGAATCCGGAAAAACCGGATTCCTTATTTTCTTTATCATGTGCTATCGGCATCTCCCATAGATCGGATCAACCGTCTTGATTTAAAATAGACACCGGTGTATTCGTCGTAGATCATTTCAATGAATGAGAGAAGCTGTTTGCCATTCTCTTCTGAAATGTTGATGGATTCAACGTTATCAATCGGTACATGCTTCATATAACCAGCCAGATAAAGAACACGGTTACTGACTGGCACAACGCTCCTCAACGTATCATTGATACAGCGCGAGCAAATGACGCTGTGATGGTTGAATGAGTAATGCGTAAACAGTGATCGATCTCGGGTGCCACACACGGCACATTCATCAACGTTAATCTGACCACCATAATAGGGCAACATTTTGATGGCAGTAAAAGCTGTGACACCTGACGGTTCACTTTCTTCTTCCAGCAGTTTTAGAGATCGGATCAGAAGACGATAGAAACTGTCCTGTTTCATACCTTCTTCCAATGCACGTGTAATAAGCTCCATGACGTAGGATCCATAAGTATACACCGTGAAGTTCCCATTTAATTTTTTAAAAGGTTCAATGACATCAACTTCATTGAGCGTACCCATGCCTTTAAAACGGTTATAAGTGAACAGCGCTTCTTTTATACCCTGTCTAAGAACGATGAATGGACTTTTGGGCTTATTGAAGCCTCGCGACATTAGAGGCACCTGGCTGCCATCTTCTGTCAATACGGTAATGATCCGACTGGACTCGCTGTAGCTGGCCTGCCGGATCATTACCCCTTTTTGCTGATATATCATTCCGCTTCTTAATACTCCTCGTCCCGATAGCCGAGTGAACGGATGAATTGTGATTTATTGCGCCAGTCTTTCTGTACCTTGACCCATAGTTCCAGGTAGACCTTGCTGCCGAGAAGATTTTCGATATCCATACGGGCAAGCTGGCCAATTTCCTTAAGCATCTTGCCTTGTTTGCCGATGACCATGCCTTTTTGTGAATCACGTTCGACATATATGGTCGCTTGTACATGGATCAAGCCTTGATCGTTCTCTTTCATCCGCTCCACTTCAACACCAATTGCGTGTGGAATCTCCTGGCTCGTCAAATGGAGTGCCTTTTCACGTATTAGTTCACTGACGATGAAGTGCTCAGGATGATCCGTGATCCTATCTTCAGGGTAGTACATCGGTCCTTCTGGCAGATAAGATTCTAGTACTTCGAGAAGTTTATCGATGTTGTTGCCCTGTAACGCCGAAATTGGTACGATCTCTGAGAAAGGTAGTTTGTCTTTGTAGACTTCAATTTGTTCGATCAATTTGTCGGGGTGAACAAGATCAATCTTATTAAGCACCAATATGATTGGCGTGCGGGTGTTTTTGAGCATCTCAATGATATATTCATCACCACGTCCAATTTCTTCTGAAACATTGACGAGAAACAGGATGGCCTCAGTTTCCCTGAGAGTGTTCCTAGCCACCTTCATCATATGTTCCCCAAGCTGGTGCTTCGGTTTATGAATACCTGGCGTATCAATGAAAATCATCTGGCTTGTGTCAGTCGTATGAACGCCCTGGATCTTATTTCTTGTAGTCTGGGGCTTATCTGACATAATAGCCACTTTTTGACCCAGCACTTTATTCATGAATGTCGACTTACCGACATTCGGACGTCCAATGATACTGATAAAACCTGATTTAAAATCTTTTTCTGTCATTATTCCATATCCTTTCCTGAGAAACCAAGCGGCAGCAGATCATCTACAGTCCGCCTGATTACTTTGCCGACGTGATTGACGAGGTACACAGGCATGTCGTCTTCACAGAGTTCCTTCATTACCTGTCTGCAGGTACCGCATGGACTGGAGGGTTCTTTTGAATCCGTGATGACCACTATGGCTTTGAATTGCTTTATATTGTTCGAGTAGGCACTTACCAACGCACTGCGTTCTGCACAGATGGTCGCCGGGTAAGCAGCATTTTCTATATTAGCACCATATATATACTGATCGTCTGCTGTAACAAGTAATGCACCTACATTAAAATTAGAGTACGGCGTATATGCCCTACTCTGCGCTACCTTAACCTCATCAAGCCATTCTTCTTTAAAAATTCCGTCTTGCATGACAACATCTCCTCGCTAGAACAAATAGGGTAAAAAAATAATTAATGCGACGATAACCGCATAGAGTGAAGAAAGTAACACCGCAGCGGCACCAGCATCCTTGGCCGCTTTTGCCAATGGATGATACGTGCTCGTTGTAAGATCCACAGCTGCTTCGATGGAAGTATTGAAAGCTTCAGCAATCAGAACCATAAAAATTGCGCTGACAATAAATACCCATTCGATGCGCTCAATCCCTAGAATCGCACTAACAGCCACCGCAACAACTCCTAATAGAAAATGGATGATGAAATGATTGTCTTTGAAGACCAGCCAGCGTATGCCCATCATGGCATACTTGAATCTATTGAGCTGCTTCATCTTAATCTTCTCTGGTGACACCGAAAGCTGTGAGTATCTCGTCTTGCAGATTGTTCATTTCCTTCTCTTCTTCTGATTCCATATGGTCGTATCCAAGCAGATGAAGAAATCCATGCAGACTGAGAAACATTAATTCGCGTTTATAGCTATGTCCGTAATCTTGAGCTTGCTCACTCGCACGATCCGTACAGATAATGATGTCTCCGAGGGTACGTAATGCCTCTTCGTGAATCACGTTGTCCTCCTCGTCCTCCATCGCGAAACTGATGACATCCGTTACTGCATCTTTATCTCTGTAATCTCGATTGATAGTGCGAATCTCCTCTTGGTCAACGAACGAAATGCTGACTTCCGCATCGTCCGCTTCTTCGAGATGGTCATATGCGAACTGGATCAGTGATTCGATCTCGTTCTTCTCTTGCTCGTTGACAAAGCCATCTTCATCCAGAAAATCGATAGTGATCAAGTATCTCACTCCTTTTCATATGCTTTTATGATTTTAGATACAAGTGGATGACGTACAACGTCGGACTCATCCATTTTATTTATAGAGATACCATTCACATTATTCAACAGGCGCACTGACTCCACAAGACCACTTTTCGTGGAACCTGGAAGGTCGATCTGAGTCTCGTCTCCTGTAACCACCATCTTCGAACCGAAACCGAGGCGTGTTAAAAACATTTTCATCTGCATCTCAGTTGTGTTTTGCGCTTCATCGAGAATAACGAACGCCTCGTTCAATGTTCGGCCACGCATGTAAGCAAGTGGTGCAACCTCTATAACGCCCCGTTCAATCAGACGGTCTGTCTGCTCTGCTCCGAGGACAGTATGGAGGCCGTCGTACAGCGGTCTCAAGTAAGGATCAACCTTTTCCTTTAAATCACCCGGCAAGAAACCGAGGTTCTCTCCTGCTTCGACAGCAGGACGTGTGAGAACGATGCGTTTCACACTGTTCTCACGAAGCATTTGGCATGCCAAAACTACCGCAAGAAACGTCTTGCCGGTGCCTGCCGGACCAATGCCGAAAGTCAGATCGGTTCGCTTAATATTTTCGATATAGAGGCGTTGTCCAGTCGTCTTGGCACGGATGCCTTTGCCTTTGACGTCCCGGGCGATTTCTTCATTATAAAGATCTGCCAGATACTCGATTGTACCTTTTCTGGCCATCATTGCAGCAGACTGGACATCCCTAAGATTGATGGACATCCCTCTCTGAATGATCTTCAGCAGATTGATCAGCACATCTTCTGTCAATTCGACATTTTCATCGCTCTCACCGTCCACGGTGATCTCATTGCCGAGTGTATGAATGGTGACATCAAATTCCTCTTCCAGAAATGTAATGTGCTGATCGTTTGCACCGATAAGTGCCTGAGCCTCTTCCAGGCTATCGATATTTATAATATTAGGCATGCATAATCCCCTTTTATCAAAGTCTCTTTCTCATTAAATTTACCACTAAGACACTGCTACTGCAACGAATTAATGCGGTTGTCAAGCGAGTTCATAAGTAAATGCGCACCTCTCTAGCCCATAGTCCAGTGATACTATATTGTGCATCTATCGAAAGATTTACGTAAGGAAAACGATTATCTGGCCACTGCAGATGTCATACAAAGGTGTATTTTTACCACTTTAATGGTATGATGGTAAAAAAGTAGGGAGATGAATGACATGGAAAACCAGCTTATTGTTCCGCATCTGTGGTTCGACACGCAAGCAGAAGCAGCAGTCGATTTCTACACTTCCATATTTCCGAAATCAAAAAAACATATGAATGCTTTCCTGGAGGATACACCTTCAGGTGATACTCCACTATATTCATTCGAGCTTATAAACTATAAATTCATGGCAATCAGTGCAGGTCCCTACTTCCTGTTTAATCCATCCATCTCATTCACGCTCAATTTCAATTCTATATCAGATATGGCAGCCAATGAAGCACTTGAAACCACTTGGAACAAATTAATAGACGGCGGGACGGCATTGATGCCTCTTGACTCCTATCCCTTCAGCAGTAAATATGGATGGGTACAAGATAAATATGGCATCACTTGGCAATTGATGCTCTCGGAACATCCAGAACAAACTCGAGCAAACATTGTTCCGACCCTGATGTTCGTAGGAAATAACTACGGAAGTGCTAAAGAAGCGATTGAGTACTACGTTTCTGTCTTCAAAGATTCCGAAATTGGGGATATTGCCTATTATCCGGCTGATCACTCGCCTCACCAAGAAGGCACCGTTATGCATGGTAGTTTCAAGCTAGGCGGGCAATGGTTTTCTGTTATGGACAGCGCTTTGGAACATAATTTCAGTTTTAATGAAGCGATATCCCTCATCGTCCAATGCAGCGATCAGCAAGAAATAGACTACTATTGGGAAAGATTGTCGTTCGTTCCGGAAAGTGAACAATGTGGCTGGTTGAAGGATAAATTCGGTGTTTCGTGGCAGATTTATCCGACAGTTATGGAGGAGATGCTGAGAACTGGCTCAAAAGAGCAAATAAACAGAGTGACGCAAACCTTTTTAAAAATGAAGAAGTTCGATATTGCTACTTTGGAAAAAGCATACAGAGGATAAACCGAAGGCCAGCAGATCACAATCTTCTGCTGGCCTTTTTATCTACTTATATCCTTTTATGAAAAGAGATCGTGCGTTCGATTTCTTTGAAACCAAGATGATGGTGCATCTCTATACTTGTCTCATTATCAAGCAAACAGTCACTTCCGAAATCGGAAGCCCCTTTTTCTCTCCCCCACTGTTCACATGCTTCGACAAGTTTTCTTGCATACCCTTTACACCGATGACATTCCTCAACATAGATGCCTTCAAGAAAAGCGACTGGAGAGTTGCTTGCACCTGCAACGTAGTCGATACGGAGACTGCAGTGGGCAAAGCCGACTACAGTTCTACTTATCTCTGCAATAAATACTGAGTCGTTGTCTGCTTGAATATACCTTTTGAAGTCGTTTTCCAGCTCTTGATCGCTATGACCGGGCCAGAGTTTGATGGCAAGTGCCAAGAGCGCCTTTACGTCTTCTTGTTGGGCATGTCGGATCATTGGTTTTCCATGGCATCATCATATGCCTGAAGCGCTTTGCCACCGTATACGCTACCAGGTCCGCCTCCCATTACAATGGCAACACCAGCAATTTCGGCGATTTCATCACGCGAGGCACCGAGTTTGATGAGCTTATTGACGTGATTGCCGATGCAGCCTTCACACTTATCTGCGATTGCGTAAGACAGAGCTGCAAACTCTTTAGTTTTTTTATCAAGTGCACCGGGCGCATAAGCAGCATCCTGAAGATCTTTGAAACTTTTCATCGTATCTGGAATACTTTTCTGAAGTCTTTTCGTATTGCCTTGGGCCGTCGTATTAATTTCATTGAAATGTGCCATCTTCTCACCTTTTCCTTAGATTATTTTTTCCCGGTATATTTGCTTGTAGGGCGTTCAATGGTTGGATATTTGACGCTTGTCATAACTATATCAAGAAAAGTGAGTATAATTCACCTCATTCAGACCCTAAACAACTACAATTAGCAGCATGACTGTCCAGACGGTCACCCAAGTGGCGTGGATAATTTCTAATATACCGATCTGTTTCATTTTCCATTCCCGTCCATATACCAAAATCGCGCGGAGCAAACTGAAGAGGAATGCCAATCCGAGTATCCAGTGTGCCAAGAGCATTACGGTAAACACTATTACATGATATAAAAATGATGCGATTTGATACTTGGGATTTTTCTTTTCCCGGACCATCGTCTTGACGAACAAAGCAGTACTCGTAAAGAACAAGGCGCTGAGTACAATCACAAACATTACAGGCCAACTGAATGTGTGTAGGTTGAGGAAAGCAATGCCGCCTCCCCCGATGCTGAAAATTATGATGGCGGAAAGATCATTGATAATATTCCGTTCATTCTTCTGGTAAGAGAAGTAGGCATTCACTGCGCCAAAGGGCAGCATTGCTAAAAAGAAGTAGAAGATACGGTATTCGATAACCAATGGATAGATAAACAGCACTACGGACAATAAAAAGAACAAACTTGCCGCGTATAGATAGCCATATGTATTCTTGCGGCGCTTTTTGATGAAGAACAATATGTGGTCGGCCATGAAGAACATCATCAGCCAGCCCAACATGTAACTCAGCTGAGCCGGATGAAACCCACCTGCCGCAATACCGATAAGGAGCGGCATGAAAACCATCGCCCATGCACCATGTTGATTCTGCTTCTTAAATTTCATACTATCACCTCTTAACTTCATGATAGAACAAGTGTCAGAGGAGGTACAGGAAGGGAAACGACATTTTTGTGAATAAATAAACAAGGGCTGTCCAACGGACAGCCCTTAATATATATTCAATTGTATTTAGTAGAAACTTTGATGACCTATGTCCGCCTCGCTGACGAGCTCTATTGTAAATATATGGATAATTCCAATTACAATGAACGTAGCGAAAATCAATATTGACATGGCCATGATCGGAATATCAAAGAAAGCAGGAATGAGCATCAGCAGTGGTATAAGCATCATAATCATCAGACTGCGTTCCCTGTATCTATCAGACAGATACTGCATTTGACCGCATGATGGACACTCCATACCGGGACTCAGCGTAGTGCATCGCTTGAGCACTGCTCTTATGTTCCAACTTTCATGACAACTGCTACAGCGTATCAAAATACCTCTCCTTTTCCAAAGTGGCAACATCGTCTATGCGTTCCACCTGGTCGAAACATTATGCCATAGGATTATTGAAAATACAATACACATGCTGCTGTCCACTAATGTATCTGTTAGGCGCTTACTGCAAACCGTCTAAAAAGAATGTAACTGACACTAAGTGCAATCATTCCAGAAATAAGTACAGGTATTGTCGTGAATCCACTATAAATAACAAGGGTCGCTTCATTCTGACCCGCAGCCGCCCACGGATCGCTGACCATAGTAGGCATGAATAATGTAGAAATCATGTTGACTATAAACAAACTGACTAAGAATATTGCTATGAAACTGGACATTACAGCTAAATACTGTTTCATTGAAATCATCTCACTTTACTGTTTATCAAGGTTCAATGCTTTTAGCTTTTCGGCCAATGCATTGTTAATCGGCGCCTCGGCTTCTTGTTCTTTCATATATTTGTTAACAGTGCGCTTGTCGACTTTACCGCGCCCTTCTTTTTTTCTTCTCGCCTCAAATGCAGAAAGTTTTTCTCTATGGCCACATCTGCACGTAAAGATCTGACCTTCTCCTTCTCCGCTCAAAGTCATCTTCTTTTTACATTTTGGACAGCGTGCATTGGTCACTCTGGCTACATTTTTACGATGCCCACATTCTCTATCTTGGCAAACCAGCATCTTACCCTTTTTACCATTGACTTCAAGGAGCGGTTTACCGCAATCAGGACATGACTTGCCAGAGATATTATCGTGCTTATACTTCTTGTCACTATTTTTAATTTCCTTTGTAATCTCTTTGGTGTGCGACTGCATTTCCTCAATGAATACCGATTTTTTAAGACGGCCTTTGGCAATACTTTCAAGTTTCTGTTCCCACACTGCGGTTGTTGCAGGTGATCGGAGCGCATCTGGTACAAGGTCCAAAAGCTGCTTCCCTTTTGAAGTAATTCTGATTGATTGACCGTTCTTCTCGATCATGAATGAATTAAAGAGCTTATCAATGATATCTGCACGTGTTGCTACCGTTCCAAGACCACCAGTGGAATCCAATATTTCTTTTAATTTCCGGTCCTGTACTTCCATGTATTTCGCAGGGTTTTCCATGGCCGAAAGTAACGTTGCTTCAGTAAAACGTGCAGGTGCTTTTGTCTGACCACTTGTCCCATTGATGTGCTTTACATTAAGGACATCCCCCTTTTTAAGTTGGGGGAGCTGCTGATCTTTAATATCATCCTGCACGTCGTCTTCATAATTGTTCGAATATGCAGCTCGCCAGCCTTCTTTTTGAACGGTTTTACCTCTGGCAGTGAACACTTCCTTGTCAGCTCTAGCTTTTACAGTGACTTGCTCGAATTCATGTGCCGGTAAGAGGACTGCAAGGAACCTTTTGACGATTAGATCGTATAGCTTCCGCTCTTTTTCATTGAAGTCGCTTATATGCACATGATTTTCAGTCGGAATGATGGCATGGTGATCACTGACTTTAGTGTCATCGACAAACGATTTATTGCTCTGGATTTTACCACGCAGTATTTTTGTCGCTATGGCACGATAATTGCCGATGCCGCATGCTTTTAGCCTTTCAGTCAAAGTAGGGACGATATCCTGCGAAAGATACCTTGAGTCTGTTCTTGGGTATGTGACTACCTTATGACGTTCATATAGACCTTGAAGGACGTTCAGTGTTTCTTTAGCAGAAAACCCGAACTGCTTGTTGGCGTCACGCTGAAGTTCGGTGAGGTCGTATAGGCCGGGTGCGAAGGTTTTTTTCGGTTTTTTCTCTACAGCCTCAACCACCATTTCCTTACCGTCCGTGCTACTGGCAATGGTATCAATTTTTTCTTTATCAAAACTTCTGTTGTTACCTTTCTCATCCTGCCATGTGAGTTTCAGTCCGTCTGCTACCACTTCAACACCGTAGTAAGTCTTTGGATTGAAGTTTCTTATCTCCTCTTCCCTGCTTTCAATCATCGCAAGTGTCGGTGTTTGAACACGACCACAGTTGAGCTGGGCATTAAATTTTGTAGTCAGTGCGCGCGACGCATTCAATCCGATATACCAGTCAGCTTCAGAACGTGCAACTGCAGCTTCGTATAGATTCTCGTAATTTTTTCCCGGTTTAAGGTTTTGGAATCCCTCTTTGATTGCTTTGTCAGTAACTGAAGAAATCCATAGGCGTTCAATTGGTTTATTCACCTTTGCTTTCTTAAGAATCCAGCGGGCAACGAGCTCCCCTTCACGACCTGCATCTGTAGCGATGATAATTTTATTGACATCTTTTCTGAGCAGTTGCGTCTTAACCGCATTAAACTGCCCCCCTGCCTTTTTAATGACCGTCAGTCTGAGAGGATCTGGCAGCATCGGAAGATCTTCGAGCTTCCACGTTTTATATTTACTGTCATAGCTTTCAGGGTCGGCAAGCGTCACTAGGTGCCCCAAGGCCCAAGTTACAATGTAACGATCCCCTTCTATAAACCCATTTCCTTTCTTGTGACAGTTCAATACTTTTGCGATATCTCTGGCCACAGAAGGTTTTTCCGCGAGTACTACACTTTTAGACAAACAACTTCACCCTTTCAAAATCAAAACACTTTTGTAAGCCATTATACAGAAAAAACCAGAGGATGTTCATCCCCTGGTATAAAATCATTATTTAATTAGTTGGTTCATATTGTCATCTTTCTCCATTACATCTTTGGCAAATGGACAAAGGGGCACGATCTTCTTATCTTCTTGCTTAGCGAATTCGACCATTGTCTCTACAAGCTGAGTGCCGACCCCTTGTCCTTCCAGTTCATCATTGACGTGAGTTTCCTCGATGACGTAGTCTCCATCATCATCTACACTGTAGACAATTTTTGCGTCTGGATTTAGTTCATCTTCCCCGACAAAAAATAAGTTGTCACCTTTTTTAATATCCATATCTATTTCCTCCTGTTACATTTTCGTATAGTTGTTAATAGACGTTCTCAAGTATTTCAAACATATAACTGAACTCTCCTGGAGATACTTTGTGTTAGACTAGAAAAAAACCTACTTTTGGAGGATAAGAATGAATACCTCGCTGATCATTGCCTACATTGTCGTCTTTTTACTTTCCGCAGTCCCTCTATTTGAAGCATTTGTCGTGGTGCCTGTTGGCATTCTTGGGGGTATGAACTTCACGATGACACTAATCATCGGTGTCCTGGGTAATCTTGTGACCCTACTGCTGCTTATTGTGCTGGTCGACCGCATAAAGCAATGGTACCTTGAACGCCAGAAGCAAAAAGGCCAGGAGAAGAGCAGGAAGTCACAACGTGCAGAAAAAATCTGGAACCGATTCGGGCTACCTGGTCTCGCACTTATCGGTCCCTTTTTTGTGGGCAGCCACTTCACTGCACTGATGGCTTTAATGCTTGGGGGCAGTCAGAAAGCAACTTTTCTATGGGTGACAATCAGTGTCATTGCATGGACACTCGGTTTATCCCTTCTTGTACTCTTCGGTGTGGACTTCATGAATCTTGAAGATCGCCAATTCTTGAGCAGATTTATAGAAGATTAACTAAACCCCCGCAAAACCGAGAAACGGTTTTGCGGGGGGTTTAGTCTTTTGCGTTCGATCCAAATACGCTGATGATTAGATTCTTCAAAGGTTTTATCTTATGAATTGATAGTTCCAAAGTAAAATAGGTACCTAAAAAAACTAAACCAAATTGGTTTAAAGTAATACTGGTGATTATCTCATTGATGAATAAACCAACCATCACTACTGAAAAAAGACTGCGTATTAAAAACGAATCAATTTTTCTAGCATCGTCGGACAAATCATCAATATCAGAGGTGAAAACAACACCCAGTATCATGACGGCAAGCGGCGCTAAAAAAGGAGGTTCTTCTGTTATATTTAAAATGACAACGAACCAAATAATAGCATAACCAATCACAAAAAAGGGTAGGCTGTTCCTGAACCACTTCATCTAATTCTCCTAAACTTATGTATATAGTTGCCGGACTTTAAAGTCCGGCAACTACAGTGTAATACCTTAATATGTTACTTCAAGTAGCCATGTGGGTCGATAACGAATTTCTTAGCAGCCCCTTTATCGAAGTCTCTATAGCCGTCTGGCGCTTCATCAAGACTGATCACAGTGGCATTAACTGCTTTGGCAATATTTGCACGGCCGGAAAGGATAGACTTCATCAGGTCACGGTTATACTTCATTGCTGGTGTCTGACCAGTAACAAATGTATGTGCTTTTGCCCAGCCCAGTCCGAGTCGGACTTTCAATGTCCCTTGCTGTGCATCCTTATCTTCTGCGCCTGGGTCTTCTGTAACGTAAAGACCAGGGATACCAAGCTTTCCGCCTGCTGTTGTGATGTCCATGATGCTGTTGAGTACGGCAGCTGGCTGCTCGCCCCCACCATGGCCGGATGCCTCAAATCCAACAGCATCTACAGCACAATCCACTTCGGAAGTACCCAGTATCTGTTCAATCTGTTCACCAAGGCGATCGTGCTTCGATACATTCACCGTTTCACAACCAAAGCTCTCTGCTTGCTTCAAACGATCTTCCTGAAGGTCACCGACGATAACTCTCGAAGCACCTAGCAGTTGCGCTGAGTGTGCAGCAGCAAGTCCGACTGGCCCTGCGCCAGCAATATACACAGTCGAACCTGTTTTTACGCCTGCTGTGTACGCACCGTGATATCCTGTTGGGAAGATGTCGGAAAGCATGGTCAGATCAAGCACTTTCTCCATGGCCATTTCGCGATCTGGGAAAACCAGTAGCTGGAAATCTGCATATGGCACCATCACGTACTCGGATTGGCCGCCTACCCAGCCACCCATGTCAACGTATCCATACGCCGCACCTGCACGCTCAGGGTTCGTGTTTAGACAAATATGAGTTTTCTGTTCCTGACACATGACACATCGGCCACATGCAATATTGAACGGTACAGAGGCAATATCTCCCTTTTTAACAAATTCCACATCTCTACCGACTTCAATAACTTCTCCAAGGATCTCATGACCGAGTACCAATCCTTCTGGTGCTGTCGTCCGTCCCCTAACCATGTGTTGGTCACTTCCGCAAATATTGGTTGTAATGACTTTAAGAATGACGCCATGTTCACATTTACGACCAACATTCGATTCCGGAACCCCCGGTCCTGCTTTAAGCACGAGATCTGGATACTCGATGTCCCTTACTTCAACGCTACCTGCTCCAGTGTAAACTACTCCACGATTCCCTTGCATTTTACCCCTCCTGTTGATGTTGTTTTCTTACGGTTTCAAAATTGTCTCTAACTGCATTTGATGTGGCAAGTTCAAAGCCGCTTAATAGTGAGTCTCCTTTACTGAATGCGCCGAATCATATAAATTAATATGTAAGCGTATTCTTAACCACCATATTATACCTTCCAGAATTTTCAGTCAATGCATTTAGTAGTATCTGTAAAATTAATTTAAAGTTTTATCTATTTTGACAGGAATCAGAATGAAACCATCTTGTTCGTCACCGTATATGTTCACTCCGGATTGCTTTTTATATATAGTATACATTCCATATGCACAAAGAAATGCATCGATCTTATCTTCTAAATGTTTGTGCAATCTACGCGTATAGCCCTTTTCTTCCCTAGAGAGCTTAGTCATAAGTCCTCTAACTTCACCAGCGTCCTCTATCCGACTGAACCGTTCAATCAGTCGTTCCATTTCTTCACAGGACTCTTTAAAAGATACCCTTCTCTTCTTTTTATATCTGATTGGAAACATGTCCGGGAAAAGTCCACAACATATCCCGGTTGGGAACGTTTCTACAATATTTGTTTCGTTATGTCTGTAACCAATCTCTACTTCCGGCAAGACGCTCTTAATTTCATTTGTGAGTATTTCACCGCGAATATCACCAAAACGCTTTGTAAGAAAACTTCTACTCGAGTTGAAAGCGAACAGTCTGTGGCCATTTATTCTGGCACGCATCAAGGCACTTTCAGCCCCTCTTCCACCTGTCACGTTATTGACGATAAGTGGAGCATCTATTGCTATAGTCATAGGTTCCCCTCGGTATGCCATTATGATATCGGTGATATCCGTGTTACTGAAAACAGCGGCATCCAATCGCTCGACTTCCCCGGATTCATTAAGTACGCATATACCTGACTCATTCTTATAGGTCCAAGCAAGATCGATTCCGATGAATTTCATAGTTATTCCTCCCTGCTTATATTTTATATGCATCCTTTACAAAGTTACTGAAATACTATAGCATATTTATATATTATATTGATTACATATGCATTTATCAGATTAGTCATTATAATTTAATTTCGAATAATGATTTGGAGCTAATATTTTCTAAATGGAAAGATGTGTTCATTATGAAAAGAATCATTTATCTTTTACTTGCGATGACGACGATACTCGCTGCATGCGGCCGCCCGAATGCCGATGAATCTTCAGGCAAAACCATCATACGTATGGCCTATCTCGTTTCTCCAAGCCATTCCTCCCATATCGTCGCGGAAAAATTCGTTGAACAAGTGGAGCAAGAATCAGGTGGCAGGCTTGAGGTCGAACTATATCCAAGTGGCTCACTCTTCCCTTCTGACCGTGAAGCGGTCGAAGCTGTCCAGCTTGGCAACGTGGAGATGACGATACCAGCACTTGCAGTGGTTTCTTCATTTAATCAGAATTTTATGCTACTCGATTTACCGTTCCTTTTTGATAGCCACGAAGAGGCCTATAAAGTTCTAGACGGTGAATTTGGTCAGAGTCTACTGGATGATTTGCAGGAAGATAACTTGAAAGGTCTTGTTTTTGCAGAAAATGGATTTCGCCATATCACAAACAATGAGCGGCCAATACATACACCATCTGATCTTGAAGGACTGAAGTTTAGGACGCTTGAAAGTCCGGTACAGACCGACATATTTAAAGCATTTGGTGCCAATGCTTCACCTTTTGCTTTCGGAGAGATGTACACTGCACTTCAGCAAGGTACCTATGATGCAATGGAGGGGCCCATTTCACTCTACTACACAAGCAACCTGTATGAAGTACAAGACTATATGACACTAAGTGATCACTATTATATGCCGACAGCCTTACTTATGAACAATGACTTCTATCAGGAGTTGCCTGAAGACTTGCAAGAGGTCGTCATGGAGGCTTCCATCATGTTCCGGGATGAGCAGCGCCAATTGGCGCGCGAGCAAGATGAGGAGTATTTGCAAGTACTAAAAGATGAAGGCGTCCAGGTGAATGAACTTACCGATGAGCAACGTCAGGCATTTGTCGAAGCGGCTGAACCTGTACTAGAAAAGTACGATGAGAAACTCGGCAACAATCTATTAGATGAACTATTCGAAGCTAAAGATGAATAGATTGTTCGAGTAGCATCCACAAAAGGAGCATGACAATGATTAAAAAGATGAATCGAATTGAGGAAGGGTTCCTTATCGGTACCCTCATCCTGATGGTGGCGCTTATTTTCGGACAAGTGATCGGTCGGTATATCTTCCAAAGTGCGCCAAGTTGGACCGAGGAAGCAGCAAGGTACGTCCACATCTTCCAAGTGTGGATTGGTGCTGGCTATGCAGTGAAGCTACGGGAGCATATTAAAGTGACTGCGTTCATCGATCTGTTCAAAGGTACAACAAGAAAAATTATCGACATGTTAGCACTTGTTATATGGTTTTTACTGGTCTTATTTGTCGCGATTTTCGGCACACAGCTTGTATTGACGACATTGCAGTATGGACAAGTCACCCCTGCCACGCAGATCCCGTTCTGGCTGCCCTATCTTGCTGTACCACTCGGTGCATTGAGCATGATGGTGAGACTTGTGCAACAAATGATCGATATTTACAGGAAAGACTACGATTCTTCTGAGGAGGCAGTACAATGACGGTATTGATTTTATTTGGTGTTTTCATCATCTGTTTCCTTATTGGTGTACCGATTGCTATTTCTCTTGGAGTTTCTGCGTTGGCAGCTATCTGGTTCGGCACTGATCTACCAATCAATCTCATTGCACAGAAAGCCTTTACTTCTCTCGACTCCTTTCCACTGCTAGCCATCCCTTTCTTTATACTGGCTGGTGTACTGATGGGCAAAGGTGGCATATCTAAAAGGTTGTTGGATCTTGCCTCTACGCTTGTCGGGTGGATGACCGGTGGATTGTCTCTCGTCACTATCGTTGCATGCATGTTCTTTGCAGCCATCGCCGGCTCAGGTCCAGCTACAGTGGCAGCAATCGGGGGGTTCATGATTCCCGCTATGGTTGCCAAAAATTATGATCAAGGGTTCTCCGCCGCTGTGCCTGCTACTGCAGGTTCAATTGGTGTCATCATTCCTCCCAGCATTCCACTTGTATTGTACGGAGCGGTGGGTAATGTTTCTGTAGGGGCGCTTTTTATGGCAGGCATCTTACCTGGCTTGCTAGTAGGTGTGGCAATCATGCTGACTGCGTACTTCATATCCAAAGCAAAAGGATATAAGCCTTCCGAAAAAACCCAATCCTTTCATTTCAAAGATGTTCTCAAAGCATTGAATGAAGCAAAATGGGCATTGCTCATTCCGATTATCATACTCGGTGGCATTTATGGCGGAATATTCACTCCGACAGAAGCAGCCGTCACAGCTGTCGTCTACGCTCTGATTGTCGGTATTTTTATACATAAAGAGCTTGATTTTAAATCTGTATACGAAGGTTTTATGGAAACGATTATCATCAATGCAACAACAATGATCATCATCAGCTTCTCCGTATCGTTTGCATTCTTTATGACACTTGAGCAAATACCGAGCAGTATCGCAACGTTCTTGACAGACTTATCATCTAATCCATTTATCATCCTGTCTGTCGTCCTTTTGTTCCTACTCGTCGTCGGGATGTTTATCGATACAATATCAGCACTCGTCGTACTTACACCAATCTTGCTGCCTGTGGTTACTGCAGTTGGAGTCGACCCAGTCCACTTCGGCATCATTCTTGTCGTTGCTCTCGCAATTGGGTTTGTTACACCGCCGCTTGGTGTCAATCTGTTCGTCGCTTCAAGTGTCGGTAAAGTTCAAATAGAGAAGACGACAGTCGCGGTGATTCCTTTCATCATCGTCATGATTATTTGTCTCATACTGATTGCATTCGTACCGCAGTTATCAATGTGGATGGCTGCTCTAGCACAATAAATCTCGCTACGACTAATCATGCTTCATAAAAAATGACTCTCTTCATCCATAGAGGTGAAGAGAGTCATTTTGCATTTAAAACGTACTACCCTTTTACCAGTCACTCATATATTCGATTGCTTCAACGCCCCGTGTGAAGGCCTATATATTCACCCAAAAAGAAATTATTGCCTATACTATTGTACTGGCCAGTCTCGATTTTCAATTCGGAAATGGTACCAGTATATAGATTCTCATTCTGATCGTGCTCTGTTACATCACTAATGCTTAACACTAACGCTTCTTCGTTGGTCTCGCTCTCTAGCTGCATACTAAGTATGTTATTTTCGAATGTATACTTACCTTTAAAAAGCTCTGCACCTGATTTTACCTCAACATTATCGGACGATTTAAACTCAAGTTCCAAGGCTGAATATAGATTGAAATTATCTGTTGCAACGTCTTCAGGGGAAATATCGGGACTCCATGAAAAAACTTTGAAATTCTGTCCTTCCAATTCACTACTGTTATTTGAACAACCTCCGAGTATGATCATGAAAATAACCAGTAAACTTAATAGCTTGATTTTCATATGCACTACCTCCTTTATACCAAGTATATAAAGAAAAACAAGATAGATATACAACATTTAAAATTGTCCCATGCACATATCAATAGTGTTTTACAACACATCTACATTAAAGATACATTTAGAACATATACTTTTGATATAATGCATGGTCTACCTGAATCCTCAAGAGTCTTTAAAGATTTTATATATCATTTAAAAAATCATTAAAGATGATGACATTGGCTTCACCCGATTCCTCGATAAACTGTTTTAGCAAATATACATGTGCTGCGCCAATGAGAAGGAGGACCTTTTCATTTCCAGAGTGAATAATGTCCACCACGTTTTTGTATAAAGTCAAATTGCGCTGATACCACCACCGCAACCAGTCTATACCAACGTATTCCTCTCCTTCACCAATTTGTGCAAGATTCATATATCCTCTATGCTCACGATTTTGGTATGTGGGGTCGTTGATAAGCTGTAGATTATCTAAAATGCTGTTATCCGAACGGATCGGATTGTCATTAAATACTTTCATCACACTATCGAACTTATCTTTTTGATATTCTTTTGCCCATTCGGCAACGTCTCCGATTCCTCTGTTTCCAACGGACTCCATCCAGTCCAAAGCATGAATGTTAGAGTGTCCAAGTTGCTTTCCTAATCTGAACATAACTTGATGAACTTCATTCCTTTCGAAATTATCTCCATATTTTAAGTACTCTTGGTATTCCTTATTCAATGCTTCGTTCCTATCTTTAGTGATTTCTACCGCGAGTGCTGAAGGACTAAATTGCGCAAGTATTGAAACCAGTTCTTTAATCTGTTCCTCATCACTCTGAATATCGACTGCCGTGCTACTATCCACTAGGTCCCCACCTTTTGTGAAATGGAAAGTTCCTACAATGAGTACCTCTGGCTTCGACTGTTTCTTATCCTTTTCTAAATTATTATCTCTGTTATCCATTCGTACCCCTCTTTTAATCTTTGTTAATATCGATTCTATCATAATATTCCAATAACTTTATTGAAATATATAGAAGGAATGGTAGGATTATATAATATGTATAACAATTCTATGCAAGTTTAAAACATGGAGGAAAATTAATGCTGAACAATGAAGGTTTTGACTTATGGGCAAACGACTACGATAGAACGGTACAAATTAGTTCGCAAGACGATTCATATCCTTTTGCTGGCTATAAAGAAATAATGAATATGATATTCCAAGAGATAATGAAGAAAGAACATGCAAAAATACTTGATATCGGTATTGGAACAGGGGTACTCTCAACCCGATTATATGAGCATGGTCATGATATTGATGGCATTGATTTTTCTAGGGAGATGCTATCAATTGCACAACCAAAAATGGAAGATGCTAATCTGATTGAATGGAATATTGCCAAAGGACTGCCTGCTGAAATCAACCGCAATAGCTACGACTTCATCATTAGTACTTATACACTGCACCACTTTGACGATGAAGAAAAGATAGACATTCTCAAGCGTCTACTGGCACGACTCAAAGATAATGGAAAAATACTGATTGGGGATATCTCTTTTGAGGACAGAGAAAGTCATGATGCCTGTCGTCTCGATAACGACCGTATTTGGGATACTGATGAGTACTATTTTATCAATGGTGAGCTTGATCCGGACCTGTCCTCCATCAGCAATTATCATTACCACCAAATTTCTCATTGCGGTGGCCTATACATCATCGACAATCTTTAGAAAGGAAATTGTAAATGACTGTTAAAATTTTAAGAAGAACCAGTTGGGCGGGATCACTAATGCCTATTAATATAATGTTAGATGGAACAAAGGTAAGTGCAGTGGAAACAAAAGAAGAAGTAGAAATTGAAGTGCCTAGCAATGAAATGACATTGCATGCAACCCAATACGGCATTTCCAGCAATAAAGTTTTAGTCGATGATGGAGATATACTTGTAATCAAAACTTCAGTCACGAGCCATATCATAATGTGCGCTTTCTTCTTTCTTTTGATTATAACTAGCATATTCTCGAACATTGTACTTGAAAACATTTGGTTATATATTGGGATTGTCTTAACTTTATTGTTGCTTATGCTTAGCCTTGATCAATATTCTTTGGAAATAATAGATAAGACAGAGTGGAAAAGAAATGCAGATAGACTTATAAAGTAATTATTCACTCACTATAAGCTTTGTACCAGTGATGCGGTTGTAATTCGCCAAGTGTTTTGTAGATGAGTGCATTACTTGGGTTGGTTACAGCTGCCTTCACGTCTTCACCCCAGTAGAATAGCCGCTCCTGACAAACACCGCACGGCGATAGAATCGTAAATTCGGAAGATTCGTCTTCTCTAGCAACACAAATTGTGTGAGTAACCTTCGTATTGAGTTTATGCGCTTCAATAATCGCCCCTGTTTCAATACATAGCTCAGTCGAAGCAACAAGCACCTCAGGGGCTACACTCGTTAGAATTTCTCCATCCTCTGTATACATTGCCGCAGCTCCACCCCACCCTTTAGGATATCTTCTTACAATCAAATCTATTGCCGCTTGATATAGATCGTTCTCGATGCTCATCTAAATTCCTCCTAAATTGTTATTGATAAATATCACTTTGTTTTAATCAACTTATCAAAGACTAAGCGACAAAGCACCAACGTATAAATTTATATAAGACTGAAATTTGCCACTCTCTGATAAAAAAATTGTAATCACAATGATGTATTGTAAAGTTTACTTGACGTAAAACAAACTTTACCTTAGTCTTTACTCAGAGGTGGATGCATATGAAAAACCGTGTCTCTGAGCTTAGAAAACAATATGGATACTCCCAAGATCATCTAGCTGAGAAATTGGGGGTTTCAAGGCAGACAATTATATCTATTGAAAAAGGCAGGTACAATCCTTCTCTGCCCTTGGCGATGATCTTAGCAGAATTTTTTAAAACGCCCGTAGAAACGATTTTTACCCTCGAAGAAAACGACTATAAGTAAATAGATTTTGGAGGAATTGATGGTGAAATCTTCAAGAAAAACTTACCTGATTCTAGGTGTATTCTTTCTCGCTCTGACATTTCTTTTCACGTTCACCGCGGTTGCATCAGATTCGAGACCTACTCCATTGTTCTACGTCTCTGCTTCAATGACAATCTTAAGCTTTTGTATGGCGTATTTGCATCCTCAGTTTGTGGAAAAAGACGAACGAATGAAATTGATAAGGCATAAAGCGACGATGGTAACTCTCTTTGGGGTTTTTATCTATCTCATGATTTTCATGACTGTTACTCAGTTTGATTTCATCAGCTGGCCGCCATTTGAACTTTTTCAAATTTTTGCTTCGTTAGTAATATCGACTCTGTTTATATCTCTGGTAATATTTGCTAAACGCCACTAAAAAAGTGGGATGACAATAGCTGTCATCCCACTTTTTTATTATGCAACATCACGCTTTGTGAATATGCTCCATGCTGCAACAATAAAGACGATCATATATACCGCTATAACAGCTATCGAGAATCCAATGGTCATCTCTTCTCTGATCGGCCCAAACGGAGAAAAATAGACTGAAAGATCCGTGTTTGCGAATAGTATATATTTTGACCACTCATATTGTGACATGGCTTGCGCCACTGTTGTTCCAATAAACATCAAGAACATAGACAGTCCAATTGCGAGCGCGCTGCTTCTAAATATGCTAGAGATCATGAAACCAAATGTTGCCAATACAATGATGTTCAGTACCCTGAAACCATACTGCATAAAAATTTCAGAGAGTAAAGTATTACTTTCCATACCATCTGGTCGATCAACAATGACTTCTGGGTTAATGACAGGAACACCATAGAATATTGCTCCTACAATAGTATTAACAACGAGCAAAAATACAACGGTAAAGAATGTAAACAGCAGCAGAGCAATGTACTTCGAGAGCAGTATCTTGCTCCTTGAAATTGGGCGGATTAAGAGTTGCTTGATGGTTCCCCACCTGAATTCATTAGCTACGATTCCGCCAGCAATGATAATGACGAATAAGCTGACAAGTGATGATGTAAATACATTTTCGAGAACAAAGCTGCCAGCATGATAACCATAAGGCCTAATATCATTTTCTAACAAATAATTATTCTGCTGAATGCGACTCATGTTTTCCGATTCAATGAACGGATCATTTTCACCGGCTGTATCGATTTCCTCAGTTAGTGCTTGGTTTTCTTCCTGTAATTCAGTTTGCCAATCATCAGTATAAGTCGTTTCCGAATCAACCGAATCAGTTACTGTATTTAGAACTAAAATGAGAATAACAAATGCAATTAGAAATATGTACATGGCCCAGGTGGACTTCATGATATATATTTTTCCAAGTTCGTTTCTAATAAGGTTGAACAAGTTAGCCAATGACATTCTCTCCAATCATTTCAAGGAACTGGTCTTCCAAGGTAGATTTTAAAACGCTGACGCCATAGATCTGAACATCTTTATCAACCAATGTCGTTACAAGGCGGGGGACATCATTGCGGTTGATTTGTATCTGAAGCTGTTCATTCGTCTCCAGCACTTTGATATTGGGTTCGTTTTGTATAATTTCGAGTGCCTGATCCATTGGATGCACATCTAACTGAACGATTCTCTGTTCACTATCCGTCTTTTCATGCAGATTCCTAACGGCAATCAACTCACCATTTTTGATGACCCCGATGCGATCGCACATCAGTTCAATCTCGCTTAATAAATGACTTGAAACAATGACAGAGACATTATCTTCGACTGCAAGTTTTCGGATATACTGCCTTATCTCCCGTATCCCAGCCGGATCTAGTCCATTTGTTGGTTCATCCAATATTAAGACAGAGGGGCGATGTAACAATGCCTGAGCAATTCCAAGACGCTGTCTCATGCCGAGGGAATATTTACCGACTTTAGTGTTAATCGCATTCTCAAGACCAACCAGGTCTATGACTTCTTTAATACGTGCATTAGAGACCCCGTTTGTCATACGTCCAAAATGTTTGAGGTTCTGCCGGCCAGTCATGAATGGATACATCTCTGGGTTCTCTACAATCGCGCCGACTTCACTGATGGCTTTTTTATAATTCTTTCTGATGCTGTTTCCTTTAATCACAACGTCTCCTGATGTGATACCAATCAATCCAACCATCATACGTATGGTCGTCGTCTTCCCTGCCCCATTGGGTCCTATGAATCCATAAACTTCACCAGGACGAATATCAAAGTTCAAATCTTTGATGATTTTCTTACGGCCGATTGTCTTATGTAAACCTTTGATTGACATTGCTGACTCAGACATCTGTGTTCACTCCTTAGTCATTATATTATCTGTACTTCTATAATTAATACAGTTAATACACTAACATAGTTCTATTCTTTTTACACGTTATAATGCAAAATATACCAATTTTGTTATACTGGTTTACATACACTACCAGTTATTAAAGGAGACAGTAATGTCAATTACTATTAAGAGAAGTACAAATTTTATTGGGGTAGCACTGCCGATAAGAATTAGAATAGATGGAAAACGTGTCGATAAGGTATTTCATGAGGAAGAGAAAGAAATTGAAATTAATAGTCCTGTCGCTGAATTGAGTGTTTCTCAATTCCTTTCTAAAAAAAGTAAAATCACTGTAAATGATGGAGATTATGTCGAAATTCGCTCCAGCTTATGGCGATCAGTTTCTATGATTATCTTTATTATTTTGCTTATTGTTGTCACTTATAGCGTTCAGAATGAACCCTATAGACTGTTTTCATATCTAGGATTTTTAATTTACGCTTTAGTAGCAGAATATGCATTTGAGCAGTTTCGCTTAGAAAAAATTGAATTCCAAGAAGAACGTCGCTTTTAGAATTAAACTCACTCTATGTAAAAAGAAACGATGAATTTATCGTTTCTTTTTCTTTCTTATCAATACAACAATCAAAACAATTATCACTAGTAGGAGGATGCCGTACATGACTCTCGAATAGATATCCATATATCCTACGATAGTCTGCCAGGAGCCACCGACAGAAGCACCAAGATACACAAGGACAGTATTCCAGATCAGTGTGCCTATGGTCGTCAATACGAGGAACAACAGAATGTTCATATGAGCCATTCCCGCAGGGATTGAGATGATGCTGCGCATCAGGGGAACGAAGCGACACAAGAACACCGCCCATGATTCGTATTTGCTGAACCAATTGTTCGATTTATCGATATCCTCCTTATTCAAACGGAGGATATGCCCCCACTTATCGACAATTTTCTCAATCCTTTTCTGTCCTTGGTACATGCCGAAATAATACAATGCAATAGCGCCACCAACCGACCCTGTAGTCGACGAAAGGATAACACCAACAATACTCAAACTTGACTGGGTTGTCATAAAACCACCGAAAGTCAGGACTACTTCAGAGGGTATTGGTGGGAAGATATTTTCTAGAGCCATCAAGAACGTAATCCCGATATAGCCGAAATTATTCATAATATAGGTAAGCCAGTTTTCCATTTTATCCTCCCTTACGACATCGATTTCATAGACGAAATATAATGTCTGTCATTAATTCTAATACCCGTATCCATTTTTTATATGTAACTTACATAGTTTAGTTTTTTAAGAAGTGGATGCTGCAATTTTAGTATCTTATGATGATTCCTATTCAACCTACAATTGTTTAAATATCCATCAAGAAAGGTAAAAACAATTAAAGGAAAAATACAAGGAGTGTGAAATCATGGCAGACGAAAAGAAAAGTCAGCAAGAACTGATGAAGGAAGAAGCTGAACAGAAGGCGCATGACGGTAAGAAGCAGGCTGAACAAATGAAGGAAAAAGCCCAAGCCAAGCAAAGTGACTATCGCGATGAAAAATCAAAAGATGAGGCAAAACAAGTTGAAACACAAGGTCAAACACCTGATGTAGAAAAACAACTACACCAAGAAAAAGGCGATAACCAGTTCAACCAATTTAGATAATCCTTTAAAAAGAGTAGACACTCCATCGGATCGTCTACTCTTTTTAAAGGATTATGCAGGGTTATTGCGCTAGATACCTAATCATTATTCGAATCTTACGAGTCAATCAGATGATGCATTTTCTAATACTTTTTTGATGAAGACTCCCTTTCTTTTGGTATACGTGGATCGATCATCCCAATACTGTTCTTGTAGATGGTTTTTTAGAAAGATGTATTCATCACGCAGAACAACATTACTGTTCAATATATCCCTAAACTTTATCATTTCCTCCCATTTTAATGATGGATAGTTTGCAAGGTGAATGAAACATGTATGTATAGAAAAATCATTATCTTTAAAGCTTGCCATGACAATAGAGTCTTCTCTTGAAACTTGGAGGCGATAATATCCAATATTCTGCATTTGCTTATAGAAATCCTTGTCTAAACTCTTATAGTCCTCCACACCAACTAAAATATCAATGATAGGCTTAGCACGGCAACCACGTATAGAAGTACTTCCAACGTGTTCGATTTGAGAATCTCTAAGAATTGTTGCTTCAACAATTTTATTTTTGATTGCAACGTATTCTCTAGCCCAATTTCTATCATAATCAACTAAAAATACTTTCCCACGCTCAATGCCCAAACTCATAAAATACCTCCCACACAATTTATAAATTATTCATAATTTGTTAATATTATACTAAAGAAATGGAGGCATATAAATGATGTGGCAATTTCTGTTTAGACCCTGGCTAATATTCATTGTAACTTGGGCTATCGTATGCGACTTTCTTTACCACATACCTGTAATGATCTGGTATGTGCAGTTTGGTCCCATCATACTAACTATAGTAGTGGGATTGATAGCCGCTTTAATGGATGTAAGGTCTAAAAATATTAAAATAGGAGAGTATGACAAGACAGACGAGGAGAAGGAAGAGGATGACGACACATCTGATCTTAAAATTGTGTTGTTCATTCCTGTGTATTTGATTGCTTTAGTAGTAAGTCTAAAAGCCATTTATGGCACGCCAAATAGTAGGGTTTGGGATTATACCAATTTCGACTTTTGGATGTTCATCATCTTAATATCCGCTCCGAATATTTTCAAATACTGGCCTCATGGAAAAGAAAATAAAAAAGGCGGTATGAGGACTTAATAAGATAGCTCATACCCCTTTTTATTTATGAATGTATTACTCATCATCAATCCTTGTCATTCTGACTGTAGAACCGGTTGCACCGTTTCTTATCATGTTCAAAGCCAACTCGCTTTCTTGAGCTATTGAGTCAAATTCAAATTCTGATAGTACACCCTCTAACTCTCTGGCTTCTTCGTCTTGAGCTTCGAGTTCGGTAATGGTAAATTCCATATTTCCATCCGCTTCACTTAAACTCATATCCAATACATTTTCTCCGAGCGAATACTTTCCTGTTGGTTGGTCTCCGACTTGAACTTCGATGTTCCCGTTTTCAAATGCGACAGGAAATGTAAGGCTACTGTCCTGCATTTCTTCAAATTCGAGATCTACCTTAATGTTGTAGACACGTTCTGAGAGTACGTCTCCATTCGAGCATCCCGGTGCTAAAAGCAATAAAAGTCCAATTAAAATAAAACTAGTTTTCTTCATCAGATCTCCCCCTTCCTAAATCAATGCACGTCGAACTATTGAGTACACAACCGTCATCAAATAAAAAGATTACAGAAAACATAAACTAAAAATGAGAGGTACAGAGTGAATAGGAATATCAACTTTGAAAAGCGATAGAGTGTCAACTGTCCGGCACTTCTTCCCACACCCGGTTTCCTCTTTTCCACTCAGCTGATAATGGCTTAATCAACTTTTACCCTCGTCAGTTTATAAATAACATATATATATAAATAATCCATTTTTTGTATTAAAACAACTAAGAATCTGATAGATAAAATGTGAAGTTGTTAGAACTTTGAATTATTTAAGTCGTGTTTTATAATTCACCTAAGTATTCCAAAAAAATAGAGGGAGCAAAAATCATACTTCAGATTATTTGTTTCCAGTTGGCAGTTAATGAAAAAACATCGGAATCACCATAAATAGATGTTCCGATGTATTCAATGTTTTTATATATTTAAGTAGAACTTATATTTCGATTCACTCGAGTAACAACTTGCATTCAATAATTACTATATATGCCGATTAATACTGTTGGTTCAGCTAACATTCAGGGTGCTGCATAGAAAGTCAATTGATTATTTGCTTAATTGTTCTGAAGGAATCTACGGTATAATCTGCTTCTTTTAGTTCCTCATCATTAGAAAAGTAAAATCGACATCCGATGATTTCGATATTATTATCCTTTCCTGCTTTAAAATCGGATGCTCTGTCTCCCACCATGTAGTGGGCTTTTACCGATTCTTCTTCGATCACTTTTTTTACAAGATCAGATTTATCGGAAGTGTTAATTAAATTAATGCTGTAGACACCATCAACTAATCCTTCTAGATTATGGTGTTCGCATATCGCATCCAGATATGCTTTTTCGCCATTACTGATAATATAAATATTATAGCGTTGCTCTTTTATATGGCTCAGCACTTCTTCTACTCCTTGATACAACTCCCCTTTTCCATCATTGATGTTTGTAATCAAATGCTCTTGAAGTAAACCATTTGCTGATTTGATATCTTCTTCACTCCGCGTAACCAATAGCTGATTCCAGACTTCCGTCATCGGCACCCCCATTATTTTCTTGTATTTATTCATCGGCTGTTCAACATAGCGGATATTCAGTGTATCCAGTTTATTCAATGTCTGATTTAATGCGTCTCCTAGTATAAGCTCTGTTTTGTACAATGTGCCATCCATATCGAAAAACACTGCTTTGTTCATTTCAATTGCTCCTGTTAGTCTAAATTTTATGTACTAATTCAATTTGAAGTGCATTACGTATTCATTATTTTCGTTATCAAACGAATGATTAACGAATCCCAAGGATTCAAGCATGTGTCCCATAATGTCATTACCTTTTACGTAATCTGCAATGAAAGTGTCGTATTTGCCTTCTTTTTTCGCCATCTCTAATGCCATCTCGACTGTGGCCCTGCCATAGCCTAAATGCTGATACTTCTTATCTATCATCATGCGCCAAATCATGAATTCATGTGCGTCTTCATCTAGGTCTATAAGGATGAACCCTACAACTTTCTCACCATCCTGAATGGCATATGGAAAAACATCATTATCATTTCTATAAAGATAGCACTCTGCAATGGAGCGTACATTCGGTGCAACAAACTTGCGTTGATCTTCTTTAAGTTCGAGTGCTACCACTTCATAAAAATTATTCTCGTCTATTTCTACGAAACCAACCATTATTTCCTCCTTAATTTTCCATCATGTTATGTTAATCTTAACTCAAACCGTTGAATAATTGAAAATATATACTGAAGGGATGGAAACCATGACTATTAACTTAGTTGCTTTTCTGATGCTTATAACGACATGTGTACTTTTGTTTGCGCTATCAATAGAATTCATCTCTTATTTTCTAAAAGCGAAACCATTTCCCGAAAAACTGCTGATTTCAACTCTGACAAGCATGGTTTTACTCGTAGTCGTTTTAGTGTCTATCGCGTATTCCTAAATGGTTTGCCAAATAAGCATTAAAATTACATGAATGAACTGAACACAGTTTCTTCATCAGTAGAATGTGATTCGTTAAATGCTGATAAATCTAATTTAGCAATACACCAGTCAGTATTAGCGAGTACACTTAAAGCGAAACGATCTTACAGTGTGAGTAAGGGAAAGATCAACTGTGCTAATTTAAAGCAGCACAACTTGAATTAATATTTCGCAAAACCCTCTTATTAGACAATTAGCACTCGTTTGATTTAAAACTATCAGTGTACTGAGCTTTTCAGTGAAAATAAAATTTAGTTTCGAAGTTTAGTATTTTTAGCGAAGGGAAGACATCACTATCACTCACACAGGAGGGATTGAGATGGCTATTTCACAAATTATATTACTGCTTTTTATCGGCTACATAGTCTTTACCATCGATAAAAAGCAAGACAACTTCCCTGTACCGGTTATATTGGTCGGGATTGGTATCGTTCTTTCATTCATCCCCTACTTTTCCAACGTAGAAGTGACAGAACATACGATTTACCACGTCTTCTTGCCAGCATTACTGTTTACATCGGCCTACCAGTTTTCGGCAGGAGACTTTAAAAAGAATGCTGGGATCATTACGTTCTTGGCCACCATTGGCATAATATTGACTGTCGGATTGTTAGGATCGCTTATATACCTTGTCAGTGGACCGTTTGTCTCCATTTCATTTCTTGGTGCGTTGGTCATCGCTGCCATTCTGACTCCGACTGATCCTGTTTCCGTTGTTTCAATCATCAAGAAAGCTGCGGGGGACGAAACCATTGCCGATGTAGTTGAAGGAGAATCACTGCTGAATGATGGGACGAGTATCGTCATATTCAGCACACTTTCCGGTATGCTTGTACAAAGCCAGTCTGCAGGCATTGCGACTTTCTTCGGTGAGTTTTTACTTGTTTCTCTTGGGGGTACGCTACTCGGTGTCGCTTTCGGCTGGCTGATGAGCAAGGCTGTTTACATTTCACACCACCAGGAATACCACGTTATGTTGAGTATCATTTTGGCATATGGCATTTTCAACATTGCAGAAGCAATCGGCGTATCTGGTGTACTAGCGACTGTATCTGCTGGTATTATGCTTTCATTCGAATTTGCGCGTTCTAAAAAAGAAGAAGCATTCAAAAAGAATCTTGATGGTTTCTGGACGATTGTAGAACCATCGATACTTTCTTTGCTTTTTCTGGTCATCGGAATAGAAGCCAAAGAGTTTCTCTTATTTGATGGCTGGGTGTTTGCTCTCATTATCTTTGTTCTATCGGTCGTTGTACGCTTTGTTATTGTGATGGGAAGTACTCAAGCCTTTTCCAAGTGGCGAAACCGGATCAGCTGGCGGGAATCGACTGTCATTACGTGGGCCGGACTCAAAGGCTCGATGTCTGTCTTCCTGATACTGAGTCTTTATTCGATGAACTCAGGAGAACAAGACCTCATTGTCTCGCTTTCTTTTGCTGCTGTAGTAGCATCATTAGTCATTCAAAGTTTAGGCGTTGCACCGTTATCTAAAAAACTAATCAAGTAAATTAGACCCCCCTTTTATAACTCATGTATGATATGTGGGTCATTGAGGGGGGTCTACTTGCCTCAACTGGTACAATAAATGAATACAAACTCTTAAGGAAGTGCTTACTTTGAGCGATTCACACAAAATACAATACGGAAACCATCCGTCGCAATACGGTGTCCTAAGGGCGCCATCTCACCAAAGAAATTCTCCAGTAATTGTGTCAATACATGGTGGTTTCTGGCGTCAAAAGTACGACCTGGACGAAAATACCCCTTTAACTATAGATTTGACAGAACGCGGATACGCGACTTGGAACATAGAATACCGACGTACAGACGAAATTGAGACATGGAAAGATACGTGTGAAGACGTCATTGATGCGATTAATCACCTCGATACACTCCAAGATGAGTACTCACTTGATTTATCCAGAGTAATATTAATTGGTCACTCAGCTGGCGGTCATCTTGCACTTTGGGCTGCTTCTTGTATTGATATGAGCAATGCAGAATACAAAAAAAGACTCATTACACCTATTAAAGGGGTCGTTAGCCTGGCTGGCGTCGCTGACCTCGGTAAAATGTGGACTATACACACTAAGAACAATACTGACAGTCCTGTTTCCACATTCGTCGGCGGAACGCCAAAAGAGGTTCCTGATGATTACCATTCTGCTTCACCGATCGAGCAACTCCCACTAAACGTCAAGCAAGTCCTGATCCACGGTAAGCTTGATCAGCACGTTCCTGTTGATGTCAGTATTGGATATCATGATAAAGCATCATCAGTGGATGAAGACATTGAATTAATCATCTTGCCGGAAGCTGAGCATTTTAAAATAGTTAATCCGGATACTGACGAATGGCAGACAGTAGTCGAAGCGATTCAGAAACTATAGAAAATTGAAGGCAAGTTTCGTTGTCTACAATCGTTTGTAGAGATAATATTCATCGACCGGCTGTCCATCAATCATCAGTGAATCAATTTTTTCTCCTTCTATACTAAACCCCATCTTTTTGTAAAGATTAAGTGCAGGGATATTAGTTTTAATAACCGTTAATTCCAACCTTGAAATACTTTGCCTTTGAGCCCAACCGAATATTTCCTGAAAAAGTTCTGAAGCGACACCCTGCCCGCGATATGCTTCGTCTACACCCAGAACGAGATAAGCAGAATGTGCTTTACGCTTTAATTTTCCTTTAAATGCTGCCATTTGGGCGACAAGTTTCCCTTGATCTTCTGCTACTAGAAACTTGACCGATTCATCTCGTTCAAATTTCTTAATGGCCGCCTGTTGAGCTTCGATTGTAGTCTGTCTCTCTCCAGGCCCATAAAGCATGAATCCGGAAGCATCAAGCTTTTTATTCAGTTCAATAAAACACGCAGCATCCTCTACGCTGAGGTCTCTTATATACATCGACGTGTCTCCCTCCTTTTATATGTTTTCAACTGTATGCAATTATTTGTTATAGTAGTACTATACTAAATATAACTGAATTTTTTGACACTAGAAATAATTTTAAAGGAGGGATACAGGTGTTCGAACCACAATTGATTGAAACATCGAGAGGGAACTTAGAAGTGTTCAAACGCGGATACGGCCCACCGCTGGCATTCACCCACCTTTATAGTGAGTTCAATGAAAATGGTAATACGATGTCTCGAGCATTAGCGGAATATTACACTGTCTATGTCATCAATCTAAGAGGAGCTGGCAGGAGTGATGGTCCGACAAAGCACTATACATACAGTATGGATGATGCGGTTCATGATATAGAAGCAGTACGGGAAGCACTCGGTTATACGAGTTGGACGTTCTCCGGACACTCGACTGGTGGTTTCCTAGCCTTGAAATATGCTGTCATGTATCCTGATAAGCTCGATAAGGTTATTGCGGGTGGACTTTGTGCATCGTATGAATATATGAAGCATCCGGCTAGCATCTATTGCGTGGATAATCCAAACAATTCCAGAATGAAAGAGATATTTTCAGAGCTGCGTAAATCTGAGACGCCAAGAGAGCGACGCATTGAATTATCGAAAGAATGGCTTATGATGTCGCTATATAGAAAAAATGCTTATTACGAACTGCTTGAGCGTAAGGAAAGTGGCAGAACGCTTATGGATAAAATCGATTTCTTTACTGATGAATTGAGTGACTATGATGTACGCAAAGAATTAAGAAATACACCAGTAAAGGGGTTTATCTATTCAGGTAGGCACGATGCACAATGCCCCCACGTCTTTAGTCGAGAAGCCGCTGACTTGATGCCGAACAGCTCATTGACTACTTTTGAATACAGCAACCACAATCCTGATATAGAAGAAGAGGAAAAGTTTAATCGTTTTATTAAAACAACAATAGCCCCATGATCGGAGGTTGAGAATGAACGATCTTCATATAGCAGAGTTGGATACTGAAGAGGAGATTAGGCTTGCTTTCCCTGTGATGCACCAACTGAGAACACATTTAAACGAACCAGACTACGTAGAACTAATCAAAGAAGCAAAAGATACGGACAACTATGTGATGTACGCACTTTTTAACAATAATCGAATTGCGGCAGTTGTCGGTTTCAAACCGATGATCACGCTCTACTACGGAAGGTTTGTATGGGTATGCGATTTAGTGACGGATGTAGACTTAAGATCAAAAGGTTATGGCGAGAAGCTTTTACGTTTTGTTCACGAATGGGCCAAGCAGAATGGTTATACCAGTGTGGCACTCTCTTCTGGGTTATCAAGGGAAGCGGCGCACAGCTTTTACGAGGATAGAATGCATTACGAAAAAGTGAGCTATGTATTTAAAATAAATTATAAGACGAATTGAACTGCCCTCAATGTTGAATGTGTTTAACTTTTGGGGGCAGTTCGATATTTCATCATCAATTTTAAATGGCGTACTTTACTCTTCTTTCACATGAATTACTTCAAAGCGTTCACATACCAGCAACATATCCCGGGAGAACTCTTGATTTATGCTTTTCAGCTCTTTTGTAAAGAAAGCCTCATGCGCATCCCACCAGTATTGGTAAGTTCTGTCCCCTTCTCCTTCTGCAATCGCAAACGTTTCACTCACCTCATTCATGGGCGTAACAGTAACTTCTACCGTCTTAATGATTGAAGTTGGTTTGTCATTACTGTTGAGTACGATGCTGTATTCTCCTTCCGACGGTAATGGTTCTTTCTCCACTTCGTAGAAGATGTGTCCTGAACAAGTGGCGGTTTTTATGCCGTCCACGACAAGTTGAGCTAAGTAATCTGGATCCGCCCCAAACTGCCAAGCAGTCACCGATTGCGGTTGTATCTGTCCTTGCCAGTATGCGTCCCAGTAGGCTTGTGCGTCTTTATTCATTGATTGCTCCTTCGTTTTTTGAAGTTATATATTTAAAATACTCTGAGTCAGTCGATTTCATGTAGTTACTTGAATGTCTGAACGATCTTGCCTTTGCCTTTTTTCACTTCGATATTGGCATAAGCACCATTGATAAGAATGACTTGGGGTGGAAGGTGTCCGCAATCTATATCGTATATGATCGGTACCTTATGCTCTTCCGATAATGCAGCGTAAACATCCTCGACCTTATGATTCTCAACGGGCATATTTGCCGGGCTTCTTCCAAACAGTATGGCCGACACATTATCGAACCAACCAGCAAGTTTAATCTGTACTAGGCAGCGTCTAAGGTCGGTTGTCGACATTTCACAATTCTCAAAGTACCAGATAACCGGTTCATCAGGTATGTATGATTCTCTGAACTTAGCGACGTCTCCATAAGGTGTGCCAATCAAATGATGGATGACATCAATGCAACCGCCGAGGAGGCGCCCCGCCACTTCTGTATTTCCGTTCGGCACTGTCTTCCACTCTGTCTTTTCACTCAAATTAAAAATATGCGGTGTCGGATTTTCGAAATCCCATACCTTTTGATACATATCAGATGAATACTGAGTAACAGTCTCCTTTTCCCCGGTCGATAAGACCGCTTCCCACATCGCCGTAGTTACATCCGTTCTTTCACCACGTAGATCTATCAGATTGGTTCCGTGTGCCGTAGCAATTCCCGTATTGAGCGTGACTGCTAAAAGCAACATGCTGACATCAGAGTAGCCAAGTATCCATTTGGCTGGCATCTGCTCGAAATCAATATATTCTAGGATTTCTATCAGTAGTTCCCCACCCCATGGTGGAATAATCAGATCCACCGACTCATCCCGGATCATTGCATTCAGTTCTTCTGCACGTTTTTGAGCCGGCGCAGATACGGCTTTGTCCTGGGTCCATGCGGTGTCACCGATTACAGATTTGTACCCTCTCTCACCCATTCTATCTTTGGCACCGACCAACAGCTTATGTAGTTCTTTAGGAACACCGGAAGAAGGCGCTGTAACTCCGATTGATGCATGCTCTTTTAAAATAGGATATCGAATCAAACAATCACTTCCTTTTCTAGAATAGAATCCCTCTTACAGAAATTTAATTAGGAGATTTAGTAAGTTGAATTACTTTTTTTCTTTTTTGATTTCTTCGCGCTATTCAGCAAGTCGCCCATCCACCCTTTATTGAGCAAAAAGAGATAGATTGCGATGGTATTTACAGTAATAAGTAGTCCAGCAAATAGATAACCGTACTTGTAGTCTAGCTCGGGCATATGAGTGAAATTCATTCCCCAGAGTGCGCTCCAGGCCATAAGCGGTGTGAAAAGCACCGTAACAATCGTCAAGGTCTTCATAATTTCATTTCCTCTGACATCTGCTTTGACACTTTCAAGCTCCGCCATATTTCCTATTTCAATGCTGTATTCACTGACCAGTGTATATGCGCGATCAATACGTTGCTGCATTTTATAGAAAATGGTTCCATTTTTCGTCTCTTCGCCAAATGCCTCAGGGACGCCAAGTTCGATTTCTTTCAGCGGAAGGATGAGGCCTTTCAGAACAATCAACTGATGTCGACAGTTCATAATCTGCTCTAGCACTGCTTCATTGTTTTTCTTTTCAAGCCGCCAAAGCAGATCATTGATCCTCTTTTCGAATACATCGATTTTCTGAAGGTAGTTGTTGAGAATGATATTGATGATGACCATGAACCCTTCAATGGGTGTATGTGTATGATTCATCTTGGTCATTGTATTACTTGTATTTATACTATGAAATACTTCAAATTTCAGGTAGTCCGTCAAAAGAAAATTACGTGTTAGACAGAAATGAAAAATTTTCTCTGAGTCCGAATCAGACAAGTTATGATCATATATGAGAGAGCCCCACAGAACTTCCTTGCCCTTATAGGTCGTATCCATCTGCAGGTTATTTACATCCATTTGATTTGCCTGTTCAAGCCAAACTTTATCTACTGAATAGTCGACAAGCTGCTTTTCCATAGCTGTCCGATCACCGAAATCCATTTCAATCCACTGCCAACTGCCATCGTTAAGATTATGTCTTCTCAATAAAATCCCACCTTTTCATAAGATCGGCCCATTTAAATGGTTAATCGGTCAATCAACCATTTCTTTTATTATTCTCTTAATCAATATGTTTATAAATATACTATAGTCGCAGTCAGCAATCTATATCAAAAAAACGTGCATGTCTATTGGTATGATTGAAATATGAAGGAGGATCGTTTGATGAATAGAAACAAAACCGTTCAAGAGTGCATCAGCTACATGGAAGCAAACCTTAATGAAAGACTTACACTAGAATCACTCTCCGCATACTGTGGATATTCCAAATACCACTTTCTAAGACTCTTTAAATCTGAAGTTGGAATAACACCTTCCACCTATTTAAGAAACAGAAGGATTGCAGTGGCTTCAGTACTCCTGCTAGAAACCGAAATGGATATTTTAAATATTGCTTTATACTTTCAATTCCAATCTCAAGAATCATTCACAAGAGCATTTAAGGAAATTTATGAACTGCCACCCGCAAAATACAGAAAAATGATGACGAGTATTATTTCACACAAGGAGGATGTATCAATGGAGAATAAAAATGCGATCAACGGCTGGGTATTAAGCGGTTCACACCCGAACAGTTTCGAGATGGGGCTTGATTACAATACTTATCATCAGGGACACGCATCCGGCTATTTAAAATCCATGTCTATAGAAGGCGGAAGTGAATTCGCTACAATGATGCAGACGTTTAAAGCCGACAATTATAAAAGCGAAAGATTAAAGCTTTCATGTTATATAAAAACAGAAGAAGTACTGGAACGCTGTGCTCTATGGATGAGAGTCGATGATGGTTTCGGAGATGTTCTACAATTCGACAATATGAATGACCGGCCAATTCATGCTACAACTGACTGGAACCATTATTCAATAGTTCTTGATGTACCCGATAGCAGTGTTTCTATCTCTTTTGGTATTTTACTTATCGGTCAAGGTAAAGTCTGGGTTGATGACTTTGAATTCGTAACAGTAGATGACAAAACACCAACGACTAATATGGATATGTCGGCAGATTTGTCTAATGAGCCAGTCAATCTGCGTTTTGAACTTGAGGAATGAAGTTATGAAAAAGTAGCTCCGTGATCAACACAACAAGTATGTCTATGCAATATTGAAGGGGTATGACTAACACAGCCATACCCCTTCAATATTACTCTTTTACATTTAACAGACGAAGTGCATTCAAAATGACGATAACTGCCGCCCCTGTATCGCTTAATACTGCCATCCATAGTGTCAGCCAACCGGGAAAAATGAAGATTAGCGCAATTGCTTTGATGATAAGAGAGAACCAGATGTTCTGCTTGACGATACTCAGTGCTTTTCTGCTCAACTTCATCGTATGTGGCAGCTTCTCGAGATTGTCAGCCATCAAAACGATATCTGCAGTCTCCATTGCTGTATCTGTTCCTGCACCACCCATGGCAACACCAATATCAGACAAGGCTAATGCAGGTGCATCGTTAATACCGTCTCCAACCATTGCTACCTTGTGCCCTTCTGCCTGCAGTTGTCTGACCGCATTTACCTTATCTTCCGGAAGCAGTTGTGCAAAATAGCGATTGACGTTAGCTTCTGAAGCTATACGCTTTGCAGTTCCTTCATTATCACCAGTGAGCATCACTACCTGATCGACACCCGCACGTTTTAATCCACTCAGTGCATTTGCGGTTGTCTCACGGATTGTATCTGATACAGCAATCACACCAAGGACTTCGTTTTTTGTACCAACAATGATGACTGTTTTTCCTTGATTTTCTATGTCGGCTATATCTTTTTCGTAAGCATCCAGTGGAACACCTGCTTCATTAAACAGCTTTCTGCTGCCGGCATAGTATATACGGTTTTCGATTGTCGCTTCTACACCTTTGCCGACGATATTGTTAAAACGTTCGCCTTGCTTTACCGGAATACCTCGACCTTTTGCATAATCGACAATGGTTCTGCCAATTGGGTGCGTAGAATAGTCTTCTAGCGTATAGGCGATGGAAATCAATTCTTCTTCAGAGGTCGAGAATGCATTGACACCAGTCACTTTAGGTTTGCCTTCTGTCAATGTACCAGTCTTATCAAAAGCAACGACCTTGATATGCGCCGCCTTTTCAAGAAATGTACCGCCTTTAATCAGAACACCGTTCTTCGCAGCATTACCAATTGCCGAAACAATGGCGACAGGTGTGGAGATTACAAGCGCGCACGGACAAGCAACAACCAGCAGTGCCAGTCCTTTATATACCCATTCACTCCAAGTACCCATCCCAATAAGCGGTGGGAAGACGATGACAGCTAGGGCCGATGCGAAGACAATCGGTGTATAGATGCTTGCAAACTTATCAATAAACGCTTGAGTCGGTGCACGTTGTTCCTGAGCCTCCTCCACCATGTGGACGATTCTTGAGATGGTCGTATCCTCAACGAGTTTAGTCACTTTTACTTCAATAGAGCCGTGCGCATTGATCGTACCCGCGTAAACCGTATCGCCTACAATCTTATCTACAGGCATGGATTCTCCGGTGATTGGTGCCTGGTTGATACTGGTCTCACCTTTCATTACCTCACCATCAAGCGGTACCCTATCGCCTGGTTTGATGATTATCGTTTCACCGACAAGAATTTCACTGACTGATTTCTGGATAAGCTTTTCTTCAATCTTCACCCACGCTTCAGAGGGCGCGAGCTCCATGAGATTGCTGATCGATTTTCTCGTCCGTTCAAGCGATTGGTTCTGCAGTGCAATCCCAAGTGCGAAGAGCCATACAACAGTGGCCCCCTCAAACCATTCACCAATGATCACTGCACCGATCACCGCTGCCGACATGAGTACATTCATATCCAGTGAACGGCTCTTTAGAGCATAGTACGCACTCCTGACTGGTTTAAATCCGATCACTACAATCGCAATAGCATAAAGGATGTTGCTCAATATCTCCGGCACACCAACGTAAGCGCCAATAAATCCTGTCGCAATTAGAGCACCTGTAATAAGGATGTTCTGGTACTCACTCCGTGGTTTTCTGCTACTGCCTGAATTACTACCTCCGACGAGCGAAGCATGATAGCCGAGTTTTGATACTTCCGAAGTGATATCCTCAACAGCATTTTCATGTTCTACTTTCATCTTGCCTGTAGAAAAACTCACTTCAGCACGTCTAACATGTGTAAGTCTGTTTAGATGATTCTCTATGCTCTTAGCACAGCTGCTGCAGTCCATACCTTCAACTATATAAGTTCTCGTAGTTTCACTCTGTTGCGGCATTTCAATATCAAAACCGAGCTTCCTAACCGTACGCTCCACATCGTCAAAAGCATATTGATCCGTACCGACAACTTGCAGTTTGGCAGTACTGTAATTAATCTTAGCTTCGACAATATTGTTTAGAGCGTTTACGCCTTTTTCGATAGTCATCGCACAAGAGGGACAATCCATTCCTTGTATACGATATACTTTCTGTTCACCCTTCGTGGCTGTTATTTCACTGTCGGATATAGAACTACTGCAACAGCCTTCAAGATCATCATCTAGGTCACCTGTACCATCGTCGCCACAACAAGAGCTTGTGTCGTTCACCTGGTCTGTCATCTTTCCAACTTCCGTAACGCAGCATGTCCCACTATGTGTTGCCACTTTTTCTTTTGATCGACTGCAACATGTATCAGACATCAGACATCACACCCATCTATATGATTTTCACACAATGCTACATTTTCCCCAACATCTTCAAGCACCGTATCGAACATAGACAGCAAATCTCGCATGTGTTGGTTCCGTAGCGCGTAATATATGTACTTGCCTTGTTGTCTGCCGATGATGATGCCACAGTCCCTGAGACATGAAAGGTGCTGTGAGATGCTCGATTGGCTAGCTCCGATATCGGTCACAATTTCAGATACCGTTTTTTCATTCATTTTTATAGACTCAAGTATCTGCAGTCGTGTCCTATTCGAGAAGCCATGTATCAACTTCACTTTAGTATCCATATCCACTGTCAGCATATCGGTCCTCCTCATATTAGTTATACTTAATACGTCACATACATATTAGCAACTTCTAATGTGAGTGTCAAAAGGACAGTCTCTCTTCTTCAACAATATATTCAACTGCCCTCTTTCAAGTAATCTGATCTGAGCATCGCAAGAATGTTTACAATGATACCTAAAAATAGAAAAGAGAAGGTACCAATGATATATACAAGGCGAATATCAAACTGATCTGCAGCCATCCCTAAGGTGACTGTAAATACGATGATCATGAGCGCTTCCACCATACCGAACATACTCAAGAATCTACCCATAATACTTGTCGAAACACTATTCTGATAGAAAGTTAAGAACCCGGTATTGGCAAAAGATAATGCAAACGTAAGTATAAAAAAGCCGATGGCAGCCCAAATAAAATTTTGGGAATAGCCGAATATCATATAACCGATAGGTGTAGTAAAAGCACCGAAGCTTATCATTAAACGGGTACTAATACGATTGCCTAGAGCAGCAATGGTCAATGACCCCGATATAACGCCAATTCCTGCCACACTTACAAGAAAACCGTATTGACTCTCCGATAGTAAAAGAACTGTAGTTGCGAATGCTGCTTCCAAAGAATCTAAGGCTGTCATAAATACAATCATCATATTAAAAAAGAAGTACATTAATCCGGTGTATAAATTCGCTCTGACAAAAGTAACCACTGCCGCCCAGTCCTTGACCACTTGCGTAAAACCAATCTTCTCAGTATCTTCCTCCACACTGTTTATACTTGGTAAACAGAGTAAAAACAGCGTAGAAATCACTAGAACAACGGCGTTAATCTTTATGGCTGTCTCAGGAGAGCCGATAATAAATAGGAAGCCGGCAATTGATGGCCCCAATATGAACCCACTCGAATTTATAAAATTTCTCAGCGCATTGAATCTAATACGATCTTCTTTGGGTATCAGTTCTGTCATATAAACCATCGAAGTTGGTTCAAATATAGAGACTGCGATATTGATGACAAAAACAAGTACGTATATGAAAATGATAGAGTCCATATGAGGAAGGAAAAACACCAGCGACGCTCTAATCAGATTAAGAAAAATCATTATCGTTCTTTTATTCAACCGATCAATAAAGCTGCCAGACCAGAAGTTAGTACACAGTGCTGCGATGGGCATCATTATATAAAGCAGTGAGATAGCGAGGACCGAGCCAGTCATATCTAAAACCATTAAATTAAGTGCAATTAGATAGATCCAAGCACCCAGATTCGAAACACCGACACTCAGCAACAACAGAAAAGCATGTTTAAATCTTAAATAAGATGACATTTAAAAGCCCCCTGAATTGGATTTGATTAAAACAAAAAGTCCCACCCCCAAGTATTGATACTTGAGGGCGGGACTCCCAGAATTCAGAAGATCGCGGTGCCACCTCATTTTGTCCATACATCACCATATGAACCTCTCGAGTACGTCTGTAAATATAGAATATACTCCATCTCTGTATCGGGAGAACCCGGTATACCATCAATCACCGAAACGACATCCAATATACAGTTCCAGGACTTGTTTCCAAATAACTGAACATCCTCCCTCTCAGCTAACGGAGTTTTCTGTTATGCATCATTATTTGTACTTTTTCCCTTCATCACTTTAGGTATTAGCAATATACTACTACAATCTAGTGGAATAAGAAAGAGAATTTCTTATTCAATATTTTATTATTTGAAATATTGAATTTTTAAACTGATTAACATTGTTAATTATGAATCGAGTACCCAATGCTTACCCATTAAAAATTTCCCTTGCTCTCTAGCAATTAATAGCTGAATACTGCTCAATAAATTAATAAGAAGCTACCGTCCCTTATATGTTTAAGAGAAAACAGCTAAAGTAATTTCAGAGTATCTATTAGATTTAAGCTTCAATCAATTTTCTAGTATATATTAAACAAATCCCTAAAACCGAGTTCTCGGCTAATTATAAAAACCGCCCCTCTAACATACATTTTATTTCATCTGTATGTTAGAGGGGCAGCTTTGCTATACCATAACAAGCTTTTTGTTTCTAAGGTTTTTGAATACTCTATTCTTATCGATAATTATTAACCATTTTTTTAAGTGTGGGTCAAACCCAGTCGAATAAACTGTTCTGTTGGTGCGTCGAACTGTTTCATGTTACTTACCAAGCGTTGGTTATAGTGTTCAATCAGCGATTCATCTGTAATTGGTTCTTGCTGATAGTAATCTTCTTCTATATTAAAGAGAAGAGATTTCTGTACATGCATTGCTAGTTTGAAAGGCACTCCTTTTTCACTAACTGGAATTTTAAACACCGGATAGTTAGTATGATTGAGGAAACGACCAGTTTCTATTTGCTCAGGAGCGTTAGTACCATGGAAGGTCCGGAAAGAAGTTGGCATTGCTGTATATACGTTACATGGATAATTATCTTCACTAGCTGAAGATTTCAAGTAAGTATATTTGCCGTCCGTAATGTTTACAGTCATACCGAAAACTCCATATATTGCCTCGCTACGAATCACTTCTTTTTTCTCTTGAATAAGTTCTAACAAACTTTCACCTTGGACCACAGAAGGTGGTTGTAAACCGAAGTAATCCATAATTGTCGGCATTATATCTATATTTTGTGTTAGTGCAGAAACACGCTTTTCTCCTTCTGCCAGTCCTGGTACATGTATCATCAGTGGCAAGTGGGAGACTTCATTAAACGCATGCATAAAGTTCTTCCCGGCATAATCATGTTCACCAAGTAGGAAACCATGATCTGTTGTAAATATAACCATCGTGTCTTCCCATAGATTCTGTCTGTCCATTTCATCTAGAAGCTTTCCTAACCAATGATCTATCATTGTCAAAGTACCAGCATATCTTTTCTTCAGATGATTCATTTCTTCCGGCTGCTCCGTTACTTCTCCATATTTAGGCCAATCAAACCTTGGACCATCGTAATTATCATCATACATATCTAAATAATGGTCGGGGCAATCAAAAGGTTCATGAGGGTCGAATGCCTCTACCATAAGAAAGTAATCATCTGCATCTTCGTTATTTTTCAGCCATTCGCAAGCTGCTTGCATCGTGCGCGGCCCGGGGTAGTCTTCTTCGTTTTTAAATTGACTTCTATTCTTTTCGTATTGTTCTTGTACTCGTCCTAAATATTTTTCGGGTAACTCAGGAGTGTTCACCCTTGATACCCAAGGGTCTCCTTCTTGTCCTCGATGTAGATCCCATGAACCAAATGACTGACAATAATTTTCTCCACCTGTAGAAAAATAATGGTAGTGGTCTGTTACTATATGGGAGAATATACTGTTCCTTTTCAATTCTTGAGTGAGAGTGATATCAAAAGGCTCTATTCCGCCCCATCCTCGCTGTAAGAAGTCCAGTCTACCTGTCATCAAGTCTCTTCGTGCCGGCATACATGGAAGTGAACCTGCCCAATGGTTATCAAAAATAACTGATTTCTCAGCTAACCTCGAAATGTTAGGTGTTTTTAATGATGATTCTTGATTATACATACTCAAATTTTGACGAGTAAGCGTATCAAGTAGTATAACAATTGATTTCATAATTTTGACGCCTCGCTCTCTTATTAAAAATTGTATAGAAAGGTTTTTTAGGAAGTAAAGATAAATATTTTATAGAGCGTTTGTCCCTGTAGCTCCGCTATCCTTATTTTTTCTCTCTGCCAGATCCTTAATAATTTGTGGATGGATCTTATCTAACTTATAGAAATTTAACAGAAGCAAAACGAGTGCCATGGCTACAACCGGGAACCATATAAAACTAACTTCTATCGCCAGCATAGCAGAACTTGATTGTACTGCGGCACTCGGGTCGTAACTGCCGAGTGCTAACAACCATGCCCCAGCAGCACCGCCTATACCCATTCCGAATTTACTGGCGAAAGTTGATCCTGAATACAATAGACCAGTTGCACGTACCCCGGATTTCCACTCACCGTAATCAATTGTATCGGCAACAAGTGAGAATAGAAGACTCGGAACTAGTCCCATGCCTAGGCCACTGATACCTGTTCCAATCAACAATAGTGGAATGGACATTATCGTTGAGCTTAAATAAACGACAAGTGAGCCAATGATTGCGATAACTATCCCCAATTGCATTGTTTTTTTACCACCAATTCGCTTGGTAATAATAGGTATGAATAAGAGAGATATAATAGTTAAAAAGTTCAAAGCCATGATAACCGGCACAAGATCTTCTCTATTAAAAGCATATTTGACATAATACACTGTTGCTTGATTTCGAATAATAAAGATAAAGAAAAAAGATACTTTGGCAATGAATATAATCAGCCATGGCAAATTGAAGGCTCTAAACCCTTCACGCACAGTAACATCTTCTTTACTATCGTAGTAATTTCTTTCTCTGGTATTTTTAAAGGCAATAAAGAATAATATACACCCTATTACACCGAAGACAGCCATAGTAAGCATAAATCCTCTTTCATCATCTCCGCCACCTAAATAAGCTACTAGAGGCAATGTGAAAACTGAGACAATAAATCCACCACCCTGAGCAAATATCATTCGTATCGATGTCACTTCATGTCGTTCTGCAGGGTTGTTCGACATACTCGGAAGCATAGCAGAAACGGGTAGATTAATAAACGTGTAAACCAAAGTAAGCAGAATGTATGTAACGTAAGCAAAAACGATCTTTCCTGATTCGCTTAAGTCTGGACTTGAAAAAGCAAGCACCCCAACAAAAGCAAAAGGAACCGCGAGCCATAAGAAATAAGGTCTACATTTCCCCCACCTTGTTTTCGTCTTATCAATCGTATATCCAGCTATTAGGTCTGTAAATCCGTCTAGAAATCTTACGAGCAGGAATAAAGTGCCCACAATACCTGCACTAATTCCAAAAACGTCAGTGTAGAAATAAAGTAAATAAGTAGAAACCATAACAAAAATCAAATTAGATGCAAATGCTGCTGAACCGTAACTCAATCGTTCTTTTAATGAAACCTGGTCTATTTTAAACATGTTAAATAGAGCCTCCCCTTAATTTGTCTTTTCTTCTAAAGGTGTCTGTAAATTGTTATCCCTTATAACGAAGATCGTTTTTTAGCAGTCTTATAAAAATAGATACTTATTTTAGAAAGCGCTTACTAAAACGAATAAACATATTATATTTTCTAGACCTTTTATTTTTTTGCTTTTAATTAGTCTTTTTAGCAATTTATTAATATTAAATCCATTTTTCAGTAATTTTGAATAATCTAAAAATAAAACTAACTTAAATTGGCCACCTTATTTTCCTTTTGTCTAAAAATTTTAAAGATGAACAAAACTAAAACCATAGCAATGTAAAATAATAGAACAACTAATCCGACTAGACTTAAGTTTATTAATTTGAATAATACACTTATGAACGTTACTACATAGAGCCCACCCAATAAATGTTGAATTTGGGTATTAGAATAGACTTTTGTAAGTCTCGGACCAATTTGAGTTCCGATCAACGCGCCAATTATTAAATATAATGCAAGTATGTAATCTATTGGTGTACTTGAAGCATAGGAGATGAAGCCAATAGCAACGATAAAAGTAATACTTACTAGAGAGGTTCCTACCGCCAATTTAGGTGGGATTTTGGCTAAAGTAATTAGTAGCGGAACCATAATGAAACCTCCACCCACTCCCAAAGTTGATGAAGCAACACCACCTATTATACCTAACATTAAAAATATCCATCTTGGCGTGTTATTATTTAAATCGCCCTGATCTTTATTTTTACTAGTGAACATCGAAATACTAAAATATGCGAGCAAAACTAAGTAGATAATAGGTATCGCAAGTTCATCTATTCCTCTATTTTGAAGCCATATTACAATTGGGCGCGCTATTTGAGTCCCAGCAACTCCACCTATCGATAAAAATAAAACTGCTTTCCAGTATATATTTTTAAATTTAAAATGAACCCAAGCTCCGGATAAAGAAGTACTTATGGTGTAAAGTAAGCTAATTGTGATAGCTACAACTGGAGAAAAGCCCATCAACATTAAAACAGGAGTAAGTATGAATCCTCCACCAATCCCAAAAAAACCCGACATGATGCCAATTACAATCCCTAAAGGTATTGCCCATAAAATCATATTGTTGCTCCCCTTTTTAAATACTTCTATTTTTAGAAGTAGGTTTTAACAATATGATTATATAAATATAATTTATTCATATTTTTGCTTTTAATTAACTATAATAGTATTTTCTTAATATATTATGTATTCACTTGAATTTTTATTTGAAAGATGTTAAATATTAAACATTTTTACGGATTGATCAATATTTTATTTATATACATAAACTCACCTCTTATGGAAGTGAGTTTCCTAGTCTCAACTAATTTCAGTAAATATTTATACTATGGCGAATGCAGTATTTTAGAATCAAACTTTTAGTATTGATTAACTACATCCAATCGTAATAAGAGGCCGCGTTACTATCTAAATCAAAACATAACGCTTAATTGAATCGATTATTCACGTAGATGATTAAGCTTAACGGCCAAAAAATAAAACTTAAATTTTAAATCTATCTTCAATTTTTAGAAAAATAGTACATTATAGTACGTGTATCCATGTAAGTCAGCTCGGGTAAGGACTTCTTTTTATCCATTAAAGTCTTTATGATAGTCATACCGTAAAAATAACCGGCTCTATCAAATTCTCCCCCATTTTTCATGAAGTATTTTGACATAAGTTTAGGTGAGAGTTCTTTATCGAAGTCCCGGATAATACTTCTCTCAATATTATTATAATTGTTTTTCAACTTTTCATATTCAATATTTTTCATAAAAAGCGCCTTTGCGAGGGCTTCTTCAGATAATATTTCGTTTTTCATCGCAAGAGGAGCTAACGTTGCAAGACCTTCCGCAACTACCAATTGGCCTACTGTCAGTTTAGTGGCAGTCATAAATTCACTACTATCACAGAATCTAACCATATGATTGAATTCGTGTTGAATCAGTAATTCTATATCTCTATCTTGAAGCCGCTCTAATCCGAGATAAATAAAAGGCGTTTTAGATGGTAGCGCCGTGCCATCTATATGACCAATTCCGACAAGAACATAGAGGTTAAATATTTTTTTAAATTCGTAATAATTGCTACATGCTTTAAGAGTTTCTTCTAACCTTAACAATTCACTGTTGTGTATGCCAAAATCTGCTTGCACAGTAATCTTGCTAAAGTTAGTGTGCTCCACAATTTCAAGCATCGAATCGACAGGTTTCATGTATAAGTATTTGAATATAGTATCAAAGACATCTTTGTAGATTAAATAGTACTCAAACCATTGCTCTTTTTTCGTATCGCTCTTCATCTGACCAATAGTTTTAAGGTAAGATTCATATCCATATTTTATATTCAATACGTCACCCTCTATCTATATTTTGAAAAATTTAACATATATAAGTTAGTATATAATTGAAACAAATGTAGCTCAACATTTCATGGATGAAAATAATGAGGCTTGTTAGAAAATCTAAAGTTGCAGTTTTATCCATCAATATTGTAATAGATCGCATAAAATTAATATCCGCGTTTCCCCTCTTTTGTTCTACATTGTTTATCCTCATAGTTTATATGCAACTTTAATATTTTTTACGATATACATCAGCTACTTAAAGCGTTTATCAAATTTAAAGAAGTCTAATGTAGCCCTGGTTTCTTTAAAATCATCATTTAGTTTTTATTGTCTTCATACTCATTTTAGTTTGGTGAAGCAAGAAATTGGAGGAATTTTCTTGTTAAATTGTAATACTCTTGATATATAAAAAGTCCTTCAAATGGAGCGTAATTACTCCATTTAAAGGACTGTGTTTGTTCAGCAGTAATTGAATATCCGTCACTAATTTGTATTGCTTTTTAACTCAAGAAACTGACTACTGTTCGGCCCACATCTTTGGCTTCGGCGATAGCCGATATGAGAGAGACGCCATCTGCACCGTTCTCGAGACACAAACTGAAGTTTTCAGAATTGATGCCACCGATGGCCACCATTGGCAGTTCACCGATCCTGCTTCTCATTTCTTTAAGTCCTTCGACACCGATGGTACTGCCTGCATCGTCTTTAGAATTCGTCGGAAACACCGGCCCAGTACCGATATAATCGACATTCGAGACATCACTCTGTTCAAGTTCAATCTGATCTCTGACAGATAGCCCAATGATTTTATCATCGAAATACGATGACAACGATGCGATCTGCTGGTCATCCTGACCAAGATGAATGCCATCGGCGCCAACCGTCTCCGCAAGTACCGTATCATCATTCACGATGAAAGGCACATTATATTTTCTGCAGAGTGATCCAATTTCTGTCGCAAAATCAATGAGTGCTTCACCCTTTAGTGCATCTGCTCCCTTTTCTCTCAGCTGGAACATGGTCACTCCATGCATAAGTGTGGATTCAATGACTGACAGTGGATCGCCCTCCACATTATTGCTGCCACAGATGAAATAGAGCCTCAGAGTCTCCCGCTTCATCATAGACCTTTGACATTCCTGTCCAAAAGGAGCGCATCCTCACTGAGATAGAGTTCGTCGATCAGATGACTTATGAAGTTTCCCGGTGCTGGACGGTTCATCTGGGCAGCAGCACATTCTGCGCATAGGTTGTAGTAACTGACCGCATCGACTACTGCTTCGGCACTGAAATCATCTTCAATGCCAATAAAAGCAGCCGTCAGTGCACCAAGCAAACATCCTGATCCTGTAATCTTTCCTTGCAGACTATGGCCATTGAACATAGTGATTACACCATCCTCTGTTGCAAGGGCATCAACTTTGCCGGTAACAAGAGCAGGAACGTTGAACCTATTATATACCGCTTTGGCAATCTCCGCTGTATCTGTCTGCTCTGTGGAGTCAACACCTTTAAGACTGCTTTTTGCACCGGATAGTGCAAGCATCTCACCACCGTTGCCTTTAATAAGCGAAACCTCGTGACGGCTAAGCAAATCTTCCGTAGTATTGACTCGGAAACTGGAAGCACCGTATCCGACCGGATCGAATATGATCGGTTTGCCTTTTTCGTTGGCTGCTGACATTATACCATGCATCAATGCCACCTTCGCATGATCTGCTGTACCGATGTTGACGACCAGTGCAGAAGCCACATTCATCAGGTCTTCCGCTTCTGATATTTCTCCACTCATGATGGGAGATGCGCCTATAGCCAGCATACCATTGGCAGTGAAGTTTTTGACGACATCATTGGTGATGCAGACAACCAATGGACTTTCTGTCCTTAATTTCTCTATACGCTTCATATGCTATTCTCCTTTATAGCTGAAATGATTTACGGGACCGTTGCCCTTACCAATTCCAGGATTATGTTCGATTGCCGAACTGATATATTTCTTTGCAACACTGAAACTCTCTTCGAGTGACTTTCCTTTGGCAAGTTCTGCTGTAATTGCTGCAGAGAACGTGCAACCTGTACCGTGCGTATTCGATGTTTCAATACGCGGTGTACTTAGCTCCATCGTAGCATCTCTCGTGAATAGATAATCCACAGCATCTCCCTCAAGGTGACCGCCTTTAATGATGACGCTCTGAACACCAAGCTCTTTTAAGAAAATATTGGCGACGCTTCTTACATCTTCAGTACTTTCTATTTTTTTATCCGCTATCTTCTCTGCTTCATGGATGTTCGGGGTCACGCTTATGGCAGTGGGAATAAGTGTGTCCCTTAGAAAATTAATTGCCGCTTCCTCTATCAGTGCATCGCCACTCGTCGCAATCATGACGGGATCGATAACATAGGGGATATCATGATTCTTTACAGTTTGTGCAACGATTTCCATCATATCTACTGTTGCGATCATGCCACTTTTCATCGCGTGTGGCAATTCATCGGAGAAAATACTATGCAGTTGCTTTTCAAGAAATTCGGCAGGAACATTAAAGACATCCTGGACCCCCATAGTATTCTGCGCAGTCAGCGATGTTACAGCCGCCATGCCATATACCCCGCGTGCGTGAAATGTCTTACTGTCAGCTAAAATGCCTGCACCGCCTGTTGGATCATTGCCGGCTATGGTCAATGCAATTGGAAACTTAGGCATGTGTACCCACTCCAGTCCACTCTTCTTTTGTCGCTGCCATATTAAAGAAACGTCTCTCATGTTCTGTGCTTTCTATATAATTCTTTTTGAGTACGTCGATCTCCTTCTCGGTCATGGATCTAGCGGCATCATCCATAATATCGAACATGACATTTATCGTGTCATCCATATCATTGACGTAGAACTCAAACCACTTCCTATAAGGATGATCCGTTTCGAATGTATGTCGCGCAAGGGCCATATCGGCGATTCTCCGATATACATATGGACAAGGCGCCATTGCACTGATTGCGTACGCAATATGCTCTCTAGTAAAAGCATTGAAATACATATGTTTTATATAATGGTCTGCGGAAGGATACCATTCCCCATCCTTTATTATATCGGCATACGATCTGTTTATCGCATGTGCCAGGACTTCATGCGCCTCGCTTTCACCGTCCATTAAAAAAGCCATTTGCCCCATCAGAAATCTGACTGTCTCTTTAGACTCTGTTTTCGATATCAGCAACGCATAAAGTTTTGCGAACTCATCTAAGTATAATGAATCTGCACGCAGATAATGTGCAACTGCGGCATCATCAATGTCTCCTCTGATCAGTCCCTGTATGAACGCATCACTATAGATGGCCTCAATCATCGGTTCGGTTTCTTTCTTTAAAATCTCACTCAGCATATTAATCTCTCCTCTTATAAATTAAAAACCCACTTCCAGCATAGGAAGTGGGTTTAGTAGAAAGAGATGGTGTATTCAACCAAACCACTTCTCTACGCTGGCATTATCCAGATCAGATCAAAGGGATCAGCCTTGTGGCTGTCTCAGCAAAATCGCACCCCTAGTGGTATTGCTATTCGATTATTTTAAATACTAATGAATACATATTGAAAAGTCAAACTATAATGATATATTCTGATTCTTTTAGTGTCATAGTTGAGCCTAGATCATTTCCTATAGCGTTGTGTCAAATATATATGAGAATTAGGAGTCGAATCGAGAGTCGATGCCGAGATCAATATCATCATAGATGTCCACTTTTGAAACGGGCTTAAATTCATAGAGTGGCAATAGCCAGTGCTTAGTCGGAGTTCGTCCACTTTTTTTAAAGTTACTTAAATTAAATCCCATATATGTAGAGTACATGTACATTTTATATGATGTTTTGAGTATGATAAGGTGGATATATGATAAAAAGTGGAACACTGAGATGATGAAGGAGGATACAATGTCTAAAAATAAGAGTGTGATGTATATTCTCATAGGTATAGTGTTGATTGCTGCAATTACAGGATTGCTTAGCCTTATGAATGATAGCACGCCGAGTAGAGGACAGATTCTTGCTCTTGTTGGACTCGGCGCAATCACCATCGTGGCCGCACTTGGATTCATCGTCAGACTATTTACCTATAGAAAATAGTAAACTTATGGATGTTTACAGTAAAACCCCGCATGATATTTCATGCGGGGTTGGTTTTATTGAGTGATACGCTTTTTCAGTAGACCGAGCATTAGTGCTGCAATGGCTGTACCAATGAGAAGTGAGACAAGGAACATGACTCTTCCTTCACCGATTGTCAGAGCAACAAACAGACCACCATGTGGTGCATTGATGGATGTTGCGAACGCCATGGCGAGTGCACCTGCTGTAGCAGAACCGACGACCATAGACGGAATGACTCTGAGCGGGTCAGCTGCTGCAAATGGAATGGCACCTTCTGTGATAAACGATGCACCCATGATTACATTTGTCGGACCTGAAGATCTTTCAACTTCTGTGAATTTGTTTCTGAACACTAATGTTGCAACTGCGATAGCCAGTGGTGGCACCATACCACCAATCATTGCAGCTGTAATTGGTTCGGGATTATTTGCAGAAAGTGCTGCAATACCGAATGCATAGGCTGCCTTATTGATTGGGCCACCCATATCGATTGCCATCATACCACCGACAATCGCACCAAGCAGAACAATATTCGTTCCACTCATGTTACTAAGTGTTGTATTCATCCATTCGTTCAATGCTGATGCTGGTGGATCGACGATGTAGTACATAATGACACCTGTCAGGAATACGCCAATCAACGGATAGAGCAGTACAGGCTTCAAACCTTCAAAGGCTTGTGGAAGGTTTTCAAGCACTTTCTTAATGCCGAGCATCAAATAACCTGCGAGGAAACCAGCAATCAGGCCACCAAGGAATCCGGAGCCCATCGTCGAAGCCATAAGTCCACCGATCATACCTGGAGCAAGACCGGGTCTATCAGCAATACTCATTGCGATGAAGCCAGCAAGAATGGCGATTATCAATTGGAAAGCATTACCGCCTATAAAGTTAATCATCTCGGCAATCGGATTATATTCAACACTTTCTGGATCTGCCGAGTTAATACCGAACATGAAACTGATAGCGATCAATATACCACCTGCAACGACGAATGGTAGCATGTTGGATACACCGTTCATCAGGTGCTTGTAAATCGAAGACTTGCCTTTGGACGACTGTTCTCCGTCTTCAAGTTCCTGTTTCGATTTTGATGCACGATATGGCGCGCGTTTTGTATCGAGTGCTTGGTTGAGTAGTTCTGCTGGACGTTTAATACCATCCGCAACTGGGGATTCCACAACATTCTTCCCGTCGAACCTTGCCATTTGGACATTCGTGTCTGCCGCAACAACAACACCTGCAGCACGTGCGATATCTTCGTTGGTCAGTGCATTTTTGACACCGGCTGAACCATTTGTTTCAACTTTGATGTCATATCCGAGTTCTGCCGCTTTCTTCTTCAGCGCATCGGCAGCCATATAAGTGTGAGCGATGCCGGTCGGACAGGCAGTGACACCAACGATATACGGGCGATCGGAGGGGGCGGAGTCAACTTCCTCAGTCGCCTCCGATTCATCGAATGCATCAATTGTTTCTATAATTTCTTCTTTTGATGATGCATTCATCAGTTGTTTTCTAGCATCATCGTTCATTAGGATGGTAGATAGTTTGGCTAGGGCGTCGAGATGCGTGGTCGCTTGTCCTTCCGGTGCCGCGATCATGAAAAACAGGTAAGCTGGTTGGGCATCCATTGAATCGTAATCGATACCATCTTGGCTTCTACCGAACATGATGGCTGGCTCGAGTACTTCTGTTGTTTGTGCGTGTGGAATTGCGATACCATCACCGACACCAGTTGTACTTTGCGATTCTCTTTTATGGATAGCAGCTTCAAAACCGTCCTTCTCAGAAATCTTACCTGCTTTAAAAAGTCCATCAACAAGTTCAGTAATTACTGCATCTTTGCTCGAAGCACGGACATTCATATTGATTGTGTCTTTTGTTAAAAGTTCTGTTATTCTCATCATTTCACCTCTTCTATTGATTGAACTTCAATTTTATCTAGCAGTACTTCAATGTCGGCTCTGGTCGCAAGATCATCGCTGAACGCTGTTGCGCTGCCACAAGCTATGGCGTATTTAAGCTGTTCTTCTACACCACTTTCTTTTCTGCTGATAAATCCTGCCACTGTCGAATCGCCTGCCCCTACGGAGTTCTTAAGTGTCCCTTCCGGTGACGGAATGAAATACTCATGATTACGATTGATGAAAAGTGCGCCACCTTCACCCAATGTTAATAGAATGTTCTTAGCACCCTGATCAATAAGCACATGCGCAGCATCTATCATCTCGTTTGTCGTTCCAAGAGTTCTGCCAGTAATGCCTTCCAGTTCAAACTGATTCGGTTTGATCAGATAGGGTTCGTACTGCAAAGTTGACGTCAATTTCGACCCTTCGGCATCGATTGTGAATTCAATACCTTTATCGTGCAGCAGTTTGGCTAACTCTTCATAAAGATGATCATAACCGGAAGGTACACTGCCCGCGAATACGACATGATCTTCTGACGTCATAGTGGACAATTGCGCCTTAAGCTTATCAATATCCACGTCCGTAATCGAAGGCCCAGAAGCGTTAATTTCAGTTTCTTCACCAGTCTTCAGTTTGACATTGATGCGCGTATCTCCATCTACCGTGATGAAATCACTTTGTATGTTCTGATCTTTCAATGTTTGCTGGATGAATTCTCCTGTAAAGCCGCCTGCAAAACCAAGGGCGGTCGAGGGTACATCAAGCGCACTCAGTATTCTCGAAACATTAATCCCCTTACCGCCGGCATACTTTGCTGTATCTGACGTACGGTTCAGTTCCCCAATTTCAAGTGTATCTAGCCTGACTACATAGTCGACCGAAGGGTTGAATGTTACTGTATAAATCACTGTTTTCCACCTCCGTATATTTCAGTACGTGATTTAATTTTTTCCATAAAACTGTGGCTGATGTCATCAGTAATTATTGATGCATCTTCTATATCTGCAAATTGTATGAATGCTGATCGGTTGAACTTGGTACTATCAACTAATGCGTATGCATTTCTCGATTGGCGGATGGCCCGGCTCTTAATATATGCCTCTTCTTCTTCCGGCGTAGATAAACCATGTGCTGTGTCAATGCCGTTTACACCAACAAAACATTTATCAAACGATAGCCTGCTGATTTTATCTATCACTTCCGGTCCCACAACTGCTTTAGTGGATGGCTTGACCCTGCCTCCTAAGACATGTGTCTTATGACCATTTCTGACAAGCTGTTCAATCAGCGTAATACTGTTAGTGACAATGGTCAGATCATTTTGTGAGATAAAAGGAAGCATTTCGTATGTTGTTGTGCCTGCATCTATAAAGATGATATCTCCATCTTGAATAAAACTCGCAGCTGTCTGAGCGATTTTGATCTTTTTAGAAAGGTTTTTTACTGCCTTATCTCTGTAATCTTCCTCGTGCTCGATATGATTGATTGCTGCGCCCCCATGTACCCGTTCAAGTAGACCTTTTTCTTCGAGGTGCGTCAAATCTCTACGAATTGTAGGAGCACTGCTGAAAGTAATATCGACAAGTTCGCTGACTGATGCAGTTCCATTTTCATTAAGATGATCCATTATTTTCTCGTGTCTTTGATTGGTCAGCATTTCATCACCTTCTTCTCACATAATATAATACATAATTTAATCAGAGTCAATCATTAACAATCAAAAACAATCATAAAATATAAAAAAATAACGCCAGCATTTGCTGACGCTATTTGCGTGATTTCGGCTTATTAATGATTTCTGAGAAAATAATGCCGTTGACAATATCCTTTCGACCGAAAGATAGGGCTTCTCTACGCACTTTCTGTTTCGGCTTCTGTGGCTCTGGTTTTCTTCTTGTTGACTCTCGGCCGCTCGTCTGAATTTCAGATCGACGGGTTTCATCCAATTTTCGGCCACCAGATTGTATTTCTTCTTTTGTTCTTTGGGCCCAGTCTGAATTCTTAACTTCTTTGGATTTCTCATCGTAAGTATTCATTGCGCGTCTACCTACATTAGTTTCTTTAGCCTTTTCTTCAAGACTACGACCAAAGGAGCGTTCCGTCATTGGACGTTGAGTCGACTGACGTTGAGTCTTTTCTGCGACAGGTCTCTGCTGAGTTTCCTTTGCAGGCCGGCTTGCTTCCTGGCGAGTCTGTTGTTCTTCTCCAGAAAGGCGGCGTTCGACTTCACCCATCAGATCATCAAAGAGTCCCTTAGGACGATCGCGCGTTTCTTCCTGCCTTCTTCTTGGAGCAGATTGACCGGTTGGCCGATCCATCTTGCTTGGGTCAATATTCCGCTCTTCTTTGTTCTCTTTATTCTTCTGTCCGGCAATTGCTGTATAGATTATTCCGCCGATAAAGATAAGCAGAGGGATTATTTCCATAATATCACAGCCTATTCGTCATTATCTTCGCGTGTCGGATCCGTCATCTTGTTGATGGAATCTCTCATGTTAGTATCCGCTTCGACATTTTTGAGGTTGTAATAATCGCTGACTCCAATGTTTCCACTTTCAAGTGCTTGCGCAAACGCGAGCGGCACTTTGGATTCTGCTTCCACAACTTTTGCTCTCATTTCTTCGACACGTGCTTTCATTTCCTGTTCTTGGGCAACGGCCATTGCGCGACGCTCTTCGGCTTTTGCCTGCGCGATGTTCTTATCGGCTACGGCTTGCTCCGTCTGAAGATCGGCACCGATGTTTTTACCGATATCTACATCGGCAATATCGATGGAGAGAATTTCAAATGCAGTACCGGAATCCAGTCCCTTTGAAAGAACTGTTTGAGAGATCATATCCGGATTTTCAAGTACTTTAGTGTGTTTTTCGGAAGAACCGATTGTGGATACAATACCTTCACCAACACGAGCAACGATAGTATCTTCTCCAGCACCACCGACTAGACGCTCGATGTTAGCACGCACAGTGATACGAGCTTTAGCTTTTACTTCGATTCCGTCCATTGCCACACCGGCAATGAATGGTGTTTCAATAACTTTGGGGTTAACGCTCATTTGAACGGCTTCAAGTACATCACGACCGGCGAGATCGATGGCTGCACATCTTTCAAATGTAAGATTGATGTCCGCACGCTGTGCAGCGATCAGAGCATCAACGACACGGTCCACGTTACCTCCGGCGAGGAAGTGGGACTCAAGCTGATTTGTTGTAACTTTAAGCCCAGCTTTATGTGCTTTAATCATTGGTTCGATTACACGTTTTGGTTTGACACGTCTCAATCTCATACCGACGAGTGAGAAAATACCTACATTAACACCTGCTGCAATGGCAGATATCCATAGTCCAATCGGTACGAAGGACAGAAGGAATGAGATGACGATGAATGCAATGACGATAAGAAAAATTATCATCAATGATGATCCTGTGATAAACATTAGATCCATTTAAAACGCTCCTTTGAGGTTAATCTTCTTTCGGTCTTACTACTACGCGTGTTCCTTCGACATGTATTATCTTTACTTCTACGTTACCTGCAATATAAGACCCTTCCGCTACTGCATCAATACGCTCGTCACCGAGTCTTATCGTGCCTGACGGCCGCAGAGGTGTAGATGTCTTCGCTGTCTGTCCAATCAGATAGGAACGATCATCAAAAGACGTGTATCCTGATTCTGCATCAGTCGCATCATTAAGTATCAGGCGGCTTAGTATTGGTATCTTTCTTTTCTTGAATTTCACAAATATCACCCACTCGATTAGTGCCAGAAAAATAATGGCCATTAAGTAGAGACCAAAGACTGCCATATTATCACTCACTAACAATATACTTAAGAGCAGCAGTAGCCCGCCCATGATGCCAAGAATCGCTCCAATTACAAAAAACTCGATTATGATGAGCGCGATACCGGTTACAAAAAGAACCAGCGAAACGCCATTATAATCACCAATTAAAAGGTGGCCTGAGTAAAAGATTATTATGGATGCAAAAGCCAGTACGCCGATGATGTTAATCTCTTCGGAAAACAGCTGATAGATAACGCCGAGGAAAAAGACTAGTAGTAATATAAAGGCGATTACTGGCATTGTTACAACATCTCTGAATGTATATAAAACGTTTCCCATCAAAAATGTTTCGGTCGCCATATGAATCCCCTCCATTAACTTCATTATACATTAAATATTAGTAATATTGAAATGATTGATAAAAAAAAGACAGCACAATGTGCTGTCAATATATCTGAATTATCAGAGGGAGTACAACCTATTTAAACTTACGTTTACGGGCAGCTTCAGATTTTTTCTTACGCTTTACGCTAGGCTTTTCGTAGAACTCTCTCTTACGAGCTTCCTGAATCGTACCGCTTTTAGAAACTGTGCGTTTGAAACGACGCAGCGCGTCTTCAATAGGTTCGTTCTGTTTAACTACTGTTTTAGACATCGTCTTCCCTCCCTCCGGATAACAAAAACCTTACATTTACATAGTTAATACTATGTACTCACACATTATAATATATTGTAAAAAGCCGGTCAACTGCTAATTCAATAAGAACTTTCGCTCGTTCCGCCGCTGATGATGGCTTTACCACTGGATGCACCGATTCTTGTTGCGCCACTTTCAATCATGATTTTGGCATCTTCGAAGGAACGTACACCACCGCTTGCTTTGACTCCCATGTCTTCCCCAACTGTCATACGCATCAGAGTGACATCTTCTGCCTTGGCACCGTCACCATTGAATCCCGTGGATGTTTTGACGAAATCTGCTCCACATTTTTTGCTCAATTCACACGCTTTAACAATTTCATCGCTATCGAGAAGTGCTGTTTCAATGATGACCTTAACCAGGACTTCCTGACCAGCAGCATCGCATACGGCTTTAATATCGTTAAAAACAAGATCTTCGTTACCTGATCTAAGCGCACCGATATTGATGACCATATCGACTTCGTCAGCGCCGTTTTGGATGGCATTCATTGTTTCAAATGCTTTGACTTCACTCGTAGTCGCACCGAGCGGGAAGCCGATGACCGTACATACTTTAACATCACTATCTTTGAGCAAATCTTTACATGTCGACACCCACGCTGGATTTACACAGACACTGCAGAAATCATATTCCATTGCTTCTTGGCACAATTCAAAGATTTGGTCTTGAGTCACTTCTGGCTTGAGCAGTGTATGATCAATATATTTCGAAAGTTCCATCGCTATCACTCCATAATAGTTTATAGTCTTTTGCTTGATGCTCTTTCTAGCTTCGATCTGTAATTAATGCATTGATCGTTCTAGATACGCGTATGCCTTAACCATCGGTTTTTCAAGAACTTTGACGATTTCGCCTTTGCTTATTGGGTAGCCTGGTTCAGTCACTTTGACTTTTACCAATTCCCCTGTAAGCGACGAATCCCCTTCAACCTCCACTTTCATATAGTTGTCGGCATGTCCAATCAGCAAGCCATCCTTCTCTTCTTCCGGGATGATTTCGAGTACATCATCTTTGAACTGATCCGCATAGGATTGTGCCAGACTGTCGGACAGTTCGATTAATTGATGGACACGGTCATTTTTTATATTCTCATCAATCTGATCAGTCATCCTCGCTGCTGGTGTACCTGTTCTGATGGAGTACGGGAATACATGAAGCTCTGAGAAATGATGCTTTTTGATGAAATCGTATGTTTCCTTGAACTCTTCTTCGGTTTCACCCGGAAATCCGACGATGACATCGCTTGTGATTGCTACATTTGGCATGATTTCTTTAAGTTTTATGATACGGGACTCAAAGAATTCCATCGTATACTTTCTACGCATCCGTTTTAAGACAGTATCGCTACCAGACTGTATTGGAATGTGCAGGTGACGCACAATTTTGTTTGAATCATTGATGACATCGATTACCTCATCCGTCAGTTGACTCGCCTCGATACTTGAGATACGCAAACGGTTAAGACCATCCACTTCCTCCAGGTCTCGTAACAATTGAGCAAGGTTATAGTCCTTCAGGTCTTCGCCGTATCCGCCAGTGTGAATTCCAGTCAGTACGATCTCCTTATAGCCCTGATCTACAAGCTGCTGCGCCTGTTCGACGACTTTCTCAGGGTCACGCGAACGCATGAGGCCACGCGCCCAAGGGATGATGCAGAAAGTGCAGAAATTATTACAGCCTTCCTGTATTTTCAGAGTTGCACGTGTACGATCAGTAAAATAAGGGACATCCATCTCTTCGTATGTACGCTTCTTCATGATGTTTTTGACACCATTGATCGGCTGGCGCTCCTCGTGATACTGGTCCACGTAGCCAATCAGCTTGTCCCGGTCTTCAGTACCAATGATGATATCAACACCTGGAATGTCCATGATGTCCTTTGGCGCGGTTTGGGCGTAGCATCCTGTGACGGCGACTACTGCGTCTGGATTATTTCTGATGGCCCGTCTAATGACCTGCCTGCTTTTTTTATCGCCTGTATTTGTAACGGTACATGTATTGATGACAAACACATCTGCATTCTGGCTGAATTCAACACGATCATAGCCTTCATTCTTAAAGAGCTGCCACATCGCTTCTGTTTCGTAGTGATTCACCTTACAGCCCAATGTCTGAAATGCAATTGTTCTTCTGCTCATATAAATCAGATCTTTCTTCATAAATTTATGGTCCATACGCTCCATATAATAGCATAGCCTGCCCCTTTCTTCAATCAAGGGCAGGCGTTTCAAAACTGTGGCTAATCGCCGACAGTGCATATAAAGGAGCTGTTTCGGCACGAAGTATCCGCGGGCCGAGGCGGACGGAATGATGTTTTAAGAGTAATTCTGTTTCTGCATCACTAAATCCACCTTCCGGTCCGAAAATGAAAGCAATGCGACTGCCAGGAGCTAGATCAGAAAGCGCATTTTGTAAGCTTGTCGCTGGGTTGAGTGCGTTGCCTTCAAAAGCGAACAGCAGACGATCGTGAGTATTGAAGTCGAGACTTTTAACAGCAGGAACAAAACGGATATTTGGAATCATCTGTCGTCTGCTCTGTTCGCTCGCTTCCTTGACGATTTTACTAAATCTTTCAAGGCGCTTCTTCTGCTTTTTATCATCCAACTTCACAATACTACGGTCTGCTTCATATATCATAAACTCATGGGCGCCGAGTTCGGTCGACTTTTGTATCATCCAGTCGAACTTCTCTCCTTTGAGTAATGGGCAATATATGGATACTTCGACTGGCAGTTCAGGTGATTCCTCAACAGTACTCAATACACGGCAGTTGATGTCTCCATCCACTTCTGTCACTTCACATAAATAAGTAGACTTTTGCCGATCAACAACATGAAAAGTATCTGCTGGGCGAAATCGCATTACATTCTTCATATGATGGGCATCATCGGCAGTGATTTTGAAGAATTGGCCAGAAGATAGCACTTGGTCTATAAAATACCTCTGCATCGGACTACCCTTTTACGGCATGGATACTGACCCAGCCACTGTCTTCAAGTATTTCCTTGATTTCGAATCCTGCACGTGTCATATGGTCGACAATACCGTCACGCGCTTCCGTAATGATGCCAGAAGCAATGAAACTGCCGTCTGTATTCAGACGTGTATAAGCGTCGTCAATCATTTCGTCGATGATATGCGCTAATATGTTGGCGATGATAATATCATACTGACCGGATTCTGATTTAAGCAGATCCCCAGTTTCTAATACGACATCGTTGACACAGGCATTCAATTCAAAGTTTTCACGCGCTACCTTAATTGAAAGCTCATCTATATCTGTCGCTTTTAGGTCTCTTGCGCCCATCAAGTGAGCACCGATGGTCAGAATACCTGAACCGGTCCCAACGTCGATGATTTTATGATGGGGTTTTACGGTAGCTTCCACCATCTTTAGACACATGCTTGTCGTCGGATGATCACCAGTACCAAATGCCATGCCAGGATCAAGCTTGATCAGTTTGTCGTCTTCTCGAAACTCATAATCTTCAAGCTCCCAAGACGGCACGATGACAAACTCCTCGGATACCCGGAAACTGTGGAAATACTTCTTCCATTCGTTCTCCCAGTCCTCTTCATCAATTTCTCTTGTAATGATGTTAATATCGTCACGGGCATCAAGTGGATTACTGCCGATAAAATCACGGATTTCCTGGAGTTTACCGCTGATATCAGCTGTTTCATCGAAGTAGACGATTATGCGGATATCACTCTCCGGATAATCAGTAGGGTCGAGACGGTACTTATCATCAAAATTGTCGATCTTCTTCTTCAGAATATCGAGGGAGTGTTCAATCGACACGCCCTTGGAAATTGTGTTGAGAAAACCTGAAAGCATTTCCTCATTGCTTTCTTTAGTGTGAATGGATACTTCATGCCATTTCATAGTCAGTCACCCTTAAAAAATCTTTTCGTCTTATCAAAGAAATTTTCGTTCTGCTCAGTGATATCTTCTCCACCATGCTCTGCGAGCTGACGGAAGAGCTCTGTTTCACGCTCTGTAAGCTTCGTTGGCGTCACGACTTTTACTGTAACAAACTGGTCGCCATAACCATAACCGTGAACGTTTTTGACACCTTTCTCCTTAAGGCGGAATCTTCTGCCGGATTGTGTCCCGGCCGGAATAGTCAGTACGACTTCAGAACTCATAGTTGGCACTTTTACTTCGTCGCCAAGCGCAGCCTGAGCAAATGAAATCGGTAGTTCATAATGAATATCATCTGCATCTCTTGTAAATCGCGTATCCGGTCTGACACGGAAGACAACATACAGATCACCCGCTGGGCCGCCATTGATACCTGGCTCGCCTTTACCCTGTAGCCTGATTTGCTGGCCATTATCGACACCTTCAGGTACAGTCACTTCAATTTCGACATCCTTCGTTACAGTACCAGCACCTTTACAGTTATCACAAGGATTTTCAATCTGTTCACCTGTACCGCTACATGTCGGACATGTACGTTCGGTCTGTATTCTGCCAAATGGTGTGTTCTGCTCTACAGCAACACGACCAGCACCTGAACACATCTTACACGTAGACTTTGAAGTGCCCGGTTTTGCACCATTTCCGTCACATACATCACACTGTACTTCTTTTTTGACGTTAATCGTCTTAGTAACACCGAAGACAGCTTCATCAAAATTGATTGTCATTGTATATTGAAGGTCGTCACCTTTTCTTGGTGCATTTGGATCCATTCTTCCACCGCCACCGAAGAATGAACTGAAGATATCTTCAAATCCACCGAATCCGCCGGCGCCGCTGAATCCGCCACCGCCACCGAACTGCTGGTTCATGCCTTCATGACCGAAACGATCGTACTGTGCACGTTTATTATCATCACTCAATGCTTCATAGGCTTCTGATACTTCCTTAAATTTCGCATCAGAACCTTCATCTTTATTTATATCCGGGTGATACTTTTTTGACAGCTTACGGTATGCCTTCTTTATTTCGTCTTTTGAAGCATCCTTGCTGACGCCAAGCACCTCATAGTAATCTCTTTTTGCCATTCTATCGCCTCCAACCTGTATACTATATCATTTAAAAAAGTCAAAGCCAATGCGGTTGGCTTTGACTTCTATCAATTAAAAGTTGATATCATTATTATTTCTTATCTTCGTCGTCCACTTCTTTGAAGTCGGCATCCACTACATCATCGTCAGATGACTGTGTATTCTCAGAACCTTCCTGAGCCTGCTGCTCCTGTGCCATCTGTTCGTAAAGCTTCATGGACATACCTTGGACAATCTGTTCAAGTGCTTCTTTTTTAGATTTGATGTCATCCATGTCGGAACCTTCAAGTGCTTGCTTCAGTTCTTCTTTAGCACTTTCCGCTTTTTCCTTCTCTTCAGCTTCGACCTTATCGCCAAGATCTTCGATTGTCTTATCAGTCGTGAATACAAGCTGGTCTGCTTCATTTCTCAAATCTACTTCTTCGCGGCGCTGTTTATCCGCTTCAGCGTTCTTTTCAGCTTCTTGTACCATTCTGTCGATATCGTCATCTGAGAGATTTGAGCTAGATTCTATTGTAATCTTCTGCTCTTTACCAGTACCCTGATCTTTAGCTGTAACATTAACGATACCATTCTTATCGATATCGAATGTTACTTCAATTTGAGGCACCCCTCTTGGTGCTGGTGGAATGTCCGTCAGTTGGAATCTACCAAGCGTCTTATTGTCTGCCGCCATTGGACGCTCGCCTTGCAGTACGTGGATATCTACTGCCGGTTGGTTATCTGAAGCTGTTGAGAATACTTGGGACTTGCTTGTCGGGATTGTTGTATTTCTTTCGATGAGGACCGTAGATACGCCACCCATTGTTTCGATACCGAGAGAGAGTGGTGTAACGTCTAGAAGGACAACATCCTGAACGTCACCAGAAAGTACGCCGCCTTGAATTGCTGCACCCATCGCTACAACTTCGTCCGGGTTGACACTCTTATTTGGCTCTTTGCCAGCTTCTTTCTTAATCGCTTCTTGTACTGATGGGATACGTGTAGAACCACCGACGAGGATAACTTGATCGATCTCATTTCTATCGATGCCAGCATCTTTAATCGCCTGGCGTGTTGGTCCCATTGTACGTTCTACAAGACTATTTGAAAGCTCGTCGAACTTCGCACGTGTGAGTGTAGTTTCAAGGTGCAATGGACCTGCTTCTCCTGCAGAGATAAATGGCAGTGAAATTTGAGTAGAAGACACACCAGAGAGGTCCTTCTTCGCTTTTTCCGCTGCATCTTTAAGACGCTGCATTGCCATTTTGTCTTTAGAAAGATCAATGCCATTTTCCTTCTTGAATGTGTCAACAAGGTGATCAATGATGACATTATCGAAGTCATCTCCACCAAGACGGTTGTCACCAGCAGTTGAAAGTACTTCAAATACGCCATCGCCAAGCTCAAGGATGGAGACATCGAATGTACCGCCACCAAGGTCGAATACAAGTACTTTTTCGTCTTTTTCCTGCTTATCAAGACCGTATGCTAGTGCTGCCGCAGTCGGCTCGTTGATGATACGTTCTACTTCAAGTCCTGCAATTCTTCCTGCATCTTTAGTCGCCTGACGTTCAGAGTCGTTGAAGTATGCTGGTACTGTAACAACAGCTTTGGATACTTTTTCGCCAAGGTAACTCTCAGCAGTTTCTTTCAGATTCTGAAGAATCATCGCAGAGATTTCCTGTGGTGTGTAGTCTTTACCATCTATTGTTTCTTTGTAGTCGGTACCCATATGTCTTTTGATAGACATGATAGTGTTCGGGTTAGTAATTGCTTGGCGCTTTGCAACTTCACCAACCTGTTTTTCGCCATCTTTGAATGAAACGACTGAAGGTGTCGTGCGGTTACCTTCTGCGTTTTGGATGACTTTCGGCTCTCCGCCTTCCAATACTGATACAACAGAGTTTGTTGTTCCCAAGTCTATACCAATAACTTTACTCATGATAAAATTCCTCCATTATAGAAAATATTCATTCAGTCTATCGAGCTACTCGCTTACTTTGACCATGCTCGGACGGATGACTCTGTCCTTCAACATGTAGCCTTTTTGGAACTCCTCGAGAATTGTGCCGTCCGCTTCGTCAGAAGCTTCCGTCATTACTGCTTGATGGAAGTTCGGATCGAATGCGTGTCCTGTGCTCTCGATTTCCTTCACATCGTGCTTCATCAGTGTATTGACAAGATCATTGTACACCATTTCTACACCTTTTAGCAGTGAGTCGAAGGCTTCTGATTCTCCTTCAATCTTGAGCGCACGTTCGAGGTTGTCGATGATCGGTAGCAGGTCCTCGACAATCTTCTGATGCTTGTACTTGTTGTTGAGTTCCATTTCCTGCCGGTTCCGACGTTTGAAGTTGTCAAACTCTGCATAAAGCTTCAAGTATTTGTTCTCTTCTGCTTCGACTTGCAGTTTCAATGCCGCGATTTCGTCATCTTTTGGATCAGTCGGCTCAGAAGATTCATCTTCAGACACATTTTCTTCAGCGTCTGAGTCACTCACTACTTCTTCCTGTTCGACATCCGCTTCGACTGGCTGATCATTTTTCTGCTGATCCATTTCTTCGTTCGTTTTATTTTCCGTCACTGTGTTCACTCCTTTTCATTTCCTGGTTCCGTATAGCGTACATGAGTCGTATGACTTCCTTGTACCCCATCATTTCAGGACCGATTATCATAAGGTTTCCATTCATGCCATTGAAATTAAAATTCGTCGCAATGACAGAAATCGAATCATAATCCCTATTCAGCTCGTCGCTGAAGTATACGTCGACCCCATCTATTGTATTGAGATCGATGATATCATTCAACTGATCTGATTCCATATCGTCATACAGTAACTGGAGCGTACTGATATCAGAGCTGATCTGGTGAATCAGATGGTTGAAGCCAGAATGCCCAACCACCTTTTGCGGTTCGCTAATGCCGTCCGCAACTGATCGGCGTATATTCGCTTTCAGTGTGCTAAGCGTCGCGGCAGTTTGCATCTGCTGAATAATCGATGGCAGACTGCTAAGCGGCTGTCCGTATGACAAGGCATTCATTTCGTTGCCGAGCTTTTCAAGTTCCGGAACAGTGACAACGTCATCGCTTTCGACTGGAATCTTCCTGATTGTTCCCGACTCGAGGACGATGATGAGAAGTAGTGTATTTGTGGTGATGGGCGTCAGAAAAAGACCTTTGATAACTTCATCTTCTTCAGTCAATGAAACCTGTGTCAGGTATTGTGTTGTACTGCTGACCACATCGGCCAGTGAGCGTGTCATATCACTTCGGTCCATCTCCTCAACTTCGGGATGAAAATCGAAATTCATTTGACTTTTTGAACCGCCAAGCTCTGCACTTAGCATCCTGGTATAAAACCTCAGGGCCTTGCGTGATGGTATTCTTCCGGCCGACGTATGCGGCTTAGTCAGATAACCATCTATTTCGAGCTTTGCCATTTCATTTCTCACTGTTGCTGAAGAGATGTCGAGCTTGTACTTTTCAATAAGATGCTTCGAACTGATGGGCATCATGACCTTCAAAAAATCGTCGACTATTGAAAATAGTATGATTTCCTGTCTATGGGTTAAAATTGACATCACCTCATTAGCACTCTTTATCCTCAAGTGCCAATATTAATTTATCAAAATGGTCAAAGTATGTCAATCCATATGATTAATTAATATTTGATTCCCGTTCTAAAGCAGGAATTCCATGAAGACCGTGTTGCCGACCATGCGCCCCTTTTCTGTAAGTGCAACACGACTTTTGCTAGCTTCTATGTGACCCTTTGAAATTTCTTGATTAATGACTGTACCATAAACTTCATCCATGGAACGACCGAATTTCTCTTCAAACCGTGCAGTATCAACACCGCGGTTCATTCTTAGACCGAGGAACATCTCCTCCTCCATCTGCGCCTTCTGGTCAAGTGCGAGTGTCTCTTTGACCACGGAACCTGTCTCTTCCATGGATTGGATATAATGATTGATCGGTTTGATGTTGTAGTATCTGGTATTGTCAATGTAGCCGTGACTGCCGGCTCCAGCGCCGTAATAAGGTTCGTTTTTCCAGTACGTTTTATTGTGCTCAGATTCAAAGGCCGGTTGCGAGAAGTTCGAAATTTCGTATTGCGGGTAGCCGAGCTCAGATAGGCCATTTATAACACGTTGATATTTGCGGGCTTCCACATCATCGTCATCCACTTTCATCCGGCCTTTCCTGATTTGATTGTAGAATACCGTATGAGGTTCGATGATCAGCGAATACCATGAGATGTGCTTTGGCGATAGCGTACGGATATGCTTGAGGCTGTCATCTAGATCTTGCATAGTTTCTCCTGGTAGATTGTACATTAGATCAAGCGAATAGTTGTTAAGACCAATCTTCTCCATATGATTGATGGCATTGAATATGTCGTTATAACCGTGGGACCGTCCGAGTACATTGAGCAGATCCTCATTAAATGTCTGGACGCCAAGACTGATACGATTTACTCCATAATTTTTCAGAACGTCAAGCTTGCCCGGTGTCAACTCGTCGGGATTCGCCTCGAACGTGAATTCTTCAGTGACCTGAAAACGATCTGTAACTGCTGCAAGCAGTCTTGAGAGTTGTGATTCACTTAAGGCCGTTGGTGTCCCGCCTCCTACAAAGATAGTCCTCAGACTCTGTGGTTCGATGTCTCTAAGCTCACTGATCAATGCATCCAGGTACCCATCAACCGGTTGATTGTTGATCAACACTTTGTTGAAGTCGCAATAAGTACATATGCGGTTGCAAAAGGGAATATGAATATATAGGCTTTCAGCCATGAGAACACTCCATTCAAAACGAAAAGCCACTATGCAGTGGCTTTTATTCTTCGTCCATTTTAAGTACAGCAAGAAATGCTTCTTGGGGAATTTCCACACTTCCGACTGCTTTCATTTTTTTCTTACCTTCTTTTTGCTTCTCGAGCAGTTTACGCTTACGGCTAATATCCCCACCGTAGCATTTCGATAGTACATTCTTACCCATTGACTTAATATTCGTACGGGCGATGACTTTCTGTCCAATTGCCGCCTGTACAGGCACTTCGAACTGCTGACGTGGGATGAGATTTTTAAGCTTCTCTACGATGACCTTGCCGCGATCGTAGGCGAAATCCCGGTGAACGATGATACTCAGTGCATCGACCTTTTCGCTATTGAGCAGGACATCCATCTTAACGAGCCTGCTTTCCTTATAGCCAATCAGTTCGTAGTCGAAGGAGGCGTACCCTTTAGTCTGAGATTTAAGCTGATCGAAGAAGTCGAATACGACTTCCGATAGCGGAATTTCATAGACGATATTGACGCGGATATCATCCAAGTAATCCATTGTTATAAAATTGCCGCGCTTCTTCTGGCACAGTTCCATGACAGAACCGACATAGTCGTTTGGCACCATAACTGTCGATTTTACGTAAGGTTCCTCGATGTGATCAATCTTCTGAGGGTCTGGCATTTCAGCAGGGTTATCGACGATAACTTTAGAACCATCCGTCATGAACACTTCGTATATTACAGATGGCGCTGTCGCAATTAGTTCAATGCCGAATTCGCGCTCGATACGTTCTTGGACAATTTCCATGTGGAGCAATCCAAGAAAGCCCGTACGGTACCCGAAACCGAGTGCTTGAGATGTTTCAGGTTCATATACAAGAGCAGAATCATTTAATTCAAGCTTTTCAAGTGCTTCCCGTAAATCATTATACTTTCCAGAGTCAATCGGATAGATACCACAATAAACCATGGGTGTCATCTTTTTATAACCTTGGAGTGGATTCTCTGCGGGGTTGTCAGCGAGCGTGATGGTATCACCGACTCGTGAGTCGCTGACGTTCTTGACAGAAGCCATAAGATAACCAACATCACCGACTGTCAATTCCTGGACAGCCAACGGTTTTGGTGTATTGATGCCCACCTCAGCCACCTCAAATGTTTTGCCGGTTGCCATCATTTTAATCTTATCTCCTGGTTTGACTGTCCCCTCCATGATCCGAATGGAGGATATGACACCGCGGTATGGGTCGAATATGGAATCGAATATTAACGCCTTAAGTGGTGCTGAAGGATCTCCTGCAGGTGCAGGCACAGTTTTGACAACACTTTCGAGAATTTCTTCAATGCCAATATTTGCTTTTGCAGAAGCCATGATTGCGTCTTCCTTGTCCAGACCAATGACGTCTTCAACTTCCTGTGCAATCCGTTCTGGATCTGCTGCAGGCAGATCGATCTTGTTGATGACTGGAATCAGTTCCAGATCGTTATCAAGTGCCAGATAGACATTCGCCAGTGTTTGAGCCTCGATACCCTGAGCAGCATCTACAACAAGTATCGCACCTTCGCATGCTGCAAGTGATCGAGAAACCTCGTATGTAAAATCGACGTGTCCCGGTGTATCTATCAGATGGAAGATGTAGTCCTCGCCATCTTTAGCTGTGTATTTCAGCTGAACCGCGTTCAGTTTGATTGTAATGCCACGTTCACGCTCCAGATCCATCGAGTCGAGAAGCTGTTCTTTCATTTCTCTTGATGTGACGGATTTGGTGTTTTCAAGAATACGGTCTGCGAGTGTACTCTTGCCGTGATCAATATGGGCGATGATTGAAAAGTTCCTTATTTTATCCTGACGTTTCAAACGCTCTTGATCATTCATTTATCTTCCAACTTTCTCTTAATGACAATGGTTGTATTATAGCAATAATAGGAATTTCATTCAATTCATTTTCTATTTATATTGCATAACCTGCGTACATTTGATAAAATACATCTTGTTGCAATTAAAGTTGTACAACTATAAGATGGAGGTGAAATTGATGCCTAACATTAAATCAGCTATTAAAAGAGTGAAAACTACGGAAAAAGCTCATAGCCAAAATATTGCTCAGAAAAACGAAATGCGTACTGCTGTTAAGCGTGCGATGACTGCTAAAACAAATAATGCAGAAAACGTTGAGTCACTTATTTCCAATGCTGTTAAACACGTAGACAAAGCTTCTAAAAAGAACTTGATCCACACTAACAAAGCGGCACGTGTGAAATCTCAACTTATGACAAAATAAAACCTTCTTCCGGAAGGTTTTTTTATTTATACAGATTTTTATATAAGTATGTCGAAGAGTGCTTCTTGAGCCTCAATCCGCACCCCTGAAGTCAAACGTCAAAATTTGACTTTAGGGGTACTTTAATTTGACAATAACTCTTCGCGAAAATTATTTATAAGTCTATTACTATCTTCCTTAGACAGTTTATAAGTTGGCTCGTCAGCATCGTACCCGAATACGTCACCCTCATATTGATACAAAACATTGCCGTCTACCAGATAAAATATAAATGCCAACTCCTGTATATTCTCCTGTGGCTTATCAAAATGAAGAGCATACAACGCTTTGTCTGGTTCAGGAGCATTCTCGAGTTGTATTTCTTCGTTCATTAAAACTTTCTTCAGACCGTCATACTCACCTGCATCTGATACATCCTCAACGTACAAAATACCTGCTTGCCCCTCGTGGTTTTCATAAATGCCGAGACGCATTTGCTTTTCTGATTGGTTACAGGCCATAAGTACCAAACCAGCCACCATGGTAAATATCATTGCAATGATTTTTTTCATTTGGTACCCGCCCTTACACTATATTTCCTTTAGGTTGTCATTTACAAATCAAGGAATCCTACATGAGTAATGAAAGTTACAATACCATGGTCGCCATTAAAAGTAGAGGCAGTTCGTACGATGGTTCTACTATACAGCACCGTTATATTTCCAACACAAAAAGCTCAAACAGTGTTTCCCGATCAAGATAACTGGACTTGAACTTGTAATCGATATCGCGACACTTAACCATCTTGCGTTCGAGGTCAGCTTGCTGATACTTTCGAACTTCACGAAGTGCAAGTTTTACCCTGTAAGGATGGACTTTGAGCGCTTTTGCGATATAGTCGCCCTGATAACCCTCTTGTTGCATCAGTTTGACCTGATAGAGCAATCTTAGTTGGCTAATGATCAGATGCAGAAGTTGCATAGGCTCCTCATTCTGAAGAATGAGATCACGTAGCAACTTGACTGCTTCCGACTTTTTATTTGATAAGATCAGATCTGTCAATTTGAATATATTCTGCTCAAGACTAATGCTGACAATCTCATGAACATCGATTTCAGAAACGGAATCTTCGACATAGAGCAATACCTTCTGCAGCTCATTCGATACGTGCTCATACTTGATGCCTACAAGCTGAATGAACAGATCAAGCGTAGAGTCGTCCATCTGTACTCCCGCTTCCTTGAGTTCGTCTTTAATATAGCTACGGATTTCCTGCTCAGTCATTTCACTGATCTCTGTAATTGCTCCGTTACTCTTAATCAGTTTCGTGATTTTTTTACGGTTGTCGAGCTGTTCGTTGAAAACCTTGAATATGAGCAGTGTGTCGTCGTTCTTATTATTAAAGTATTCAACAAGCAAATCGATGTTATGTTCAACCTCAGAACGTACCTTAGCACCGGTAAATGAGAAAGCATCATCTACAATCACTGCTTTCCTGTCAGACAGAAATGGCAGTGTTTGCGCCTCCTCAATAATTCCTTCAACTGATGTCTCTTTATAGTTCAGTGTAACGATACTGAACGCATCTGGCTCATCAACAAAGTTCTGTGCGAGAGATTTCGCTTTTTCTGTGATTCTCATAGTATTGCTGCCATATATAAGTTGTAGTTTTTCCATCTATAGCGTCGCTCCTGTATTGATTGTAAATCCATTATAGCTTTTTTTGTGAAAATATCCTATACTGTAGGGGATATGTTTAGGAGGTTATCTCATGAATAAGTTCGAAAAGCACGTACAATCCAAGAACAATGATATTTCTGATTGCGCAATTGCTTTCGCCGTTGCATTCTCGGGCCTGACAGTTATTTATGTCGTTGCCCAGGTCTTCCAGATTGTTGCTGGCGTCTAGAGAGCTGATTATTCAGCTCTTTTTTTTATACAGTGATTTAAAGGAGCATTGAGTTTAGATTCTACGCACATTTTATTATTCTTGATGGTAAAGCGTACCATGCCGTGCTCTGTGGTGTCCAGCAACCTAAGATCTTCGACTCTTTCCAACACTTCAGGATGGGGATGGCCAAACCGATTGTCCACACCAGCTGAAATAAGTCCATATGTAAATGCCGTATTACTGAGGAAATGCTCACCTGTCGATGTGTCCGAACCATGATGGGCAAGTTTCAATACATCCGCTCGAATTTTACCTCTTTCTTTAATTATCTTCTCTTCCATTTTCTTATCCGTATCTCCAGTGAATAGAAAACTGAAATTGCCGACTTGCATTTTTAGTACCAGTGAATTCCTATTTGCATCTTCTTCTTGCAACGAATTATCTGGAAATAGCCTTTCAATCATAATATTGCCCACTTTAATTTCTTGAGCTTCAAGTGCATTTACAATTTTACCGTGAAATTGTGATTTAATGCTATCGTGCCATTGAGCAAATCCAGGATCGTTCACATTGAGATAGATATGGTCGATTGGTATTTTTGTCATAATATGATGGCTCTCACCCATATGATCCAAATCAAAATGAGAGATGATGAGCATGTCGATGCGATTTATACCAAGTTCCTTTAAATAAGGCAGTACCGTTCTATCAGACAATTTTCTTCCAGTCTCCTTAAAATAGAATTGACCGCCCGTATCTAACAGAATGACTTTCTTATTTATATGATCTTCGATGACGAAAGCATCCCCCTGTCCAACATCCACCATTGTTACGGTGTAATCGTTATAAGAGTAAGCATCAATTAAAAGAATGGAGATACCGAAACAGCCTGTCAGAATAACGAAACGCCTCAATTGCTTTAGACAGAGCGAACGAATCATCCAGTACGTTAATACGAGGAGTACAATAAACCAGAAAGAATTAAGATTGCCAACTGCTATTCGGTGATTCATGCCGTTTGCCATTACAACGATGAAATGCCGCAGCATGCTGAAGACCTGTGCATAGAACACATCCACTATTGCAGGAAGATGCGTGAAGGTAAGTACATTGAAAAGGATAACCATTGGAAATATGAGGAACGTGAATAAGGGAACGAATATGAGATTCATCACGATACCGCTGATGCTCAATTCGTTAAACTGATGTAAGAGAACGACCAGCGTCGATATTTCTGCAATCAGTGTAATACCAAGCAACTGAATAAAAAAACCATAGTGGCTCCAGTAGTTTCGACTCAGGATAATCAAAAACGTAGTCGTATATGACAACTGAAAACCCGCATGATAAACGATCCAAGGATTGAACATGATTTGAATGATTGCGGATAAAGAGATGACTGACAGATATGGCTTGTGCCTTGTAAAAGAAGTCGCAATTAAGACGACGGTCATAAACACCGCTCTGAAGACACTCGGGCTGAAAAAGTTGAGGAAAAGAAACATAATTAAAGTTGCCATCATAACGAGTTTAATGGCTGTAATATCGAGTCTCAGTCGGTTAAGCGTATAAAACAGAATACCGCTGATAAACGCAATGTGAGTGCCTGAAATGACATAAAGGTGATAAATACCAAGCTTCTGTAGTGCATCAAAGAAATCAGAGGTTATATAAGACTTGTTTCCTATCGATAATGTCAATATATCGAATCTATAATCTTGCTCTGTTATTCTGAGCACACGTTCCATATAACTATCTCTAATCTCGTTCAGGTACATTTCAGCCGTTTTACGAGTCTGATCGCACTCAGCAGGATTAATACTCGGTTCATATATGCGTCCATCTATACCATTGATTTGCAGCGTCACACGTTCATCCATCTTGATGAAGTTCCGGTTCTCCTTTGGTACGTGCACTTCAAATAGTCCAGTACACCTGGCACCTACCGGAAGCTTTACCGGGGCTTCAAGATAGAGGTCATACTGTCTACCGTCGAAGCTGGCGATGTGTGCAATACTGTCCTGATAATATTTGTATCCAGTTATGGTCAAAGCAGGAACGCTCTCAACAGGTATTTTTTCAGACCACATAAAAACAGCCATCGATACGATGGCTGTCACTAGACAGTTAAGAACCAAAAAGAGGTTCCCCAGTTTTCTGTAGCATATCAGGCTGGTAACAGCGATAAAAAATAGCCCTATGATTGGAACACTTTCAAAGATGTATCCATTCAAAATTGCAAGTAAGATAAGAAAGAGAATCATGGCTGTTGCTTTAGTGCGTCGACGACTTGACCTCTGTTGAACGCAATACGCTCGTAGTAAACTCCGGTCTTATCTAGAAGCTCAATTGCATAAGGATGGTTTTTATAGTCCTCAGCGTAGTATATGTAGTGTATACCTGCTTGTATCAGCGATTTTGTACAGTGTACGCAAGGGAAATGTGTGACGTATATGCTTGCCCCTTCTGTTGAAACACCGAATTTCGAGCACTGAAGTAGCGCGTTAATTTCTGCGTGAATCGTCCGAATACAGTGCTTTCCTTCAATTAGACACCCGACATCGATACAATGAGCTTCTCCTGAAACGGAACCATTATACCCACCAGCGATCACTCGATTATCTTTAACTATGGTTGCGCCTACTTTGAGGCGCTCGCACGTGGAACGCAGACTCAGCAGATGACTTTGTGCTAAAAAGTACTGATGCCAATCAATTCTCATGTTCACCCTCCTCTTCATCATTCATCTATTGTAATATAAGGCTCCAAACTTTCATATGTTTTGTCTCCGATACCAGAGATATTCTTGATGTCTTCGGTTTTCATGAATAACCCATTTTCTTCTCTATAGTTGATAAAAAGTTGAGCTTTTTTCTCACCAATACCGTTTAGTGTCATCAGTTCTTCCATCGTCGCAGTATTGATATTTATCTTCGTTTCATCCGAATCGCTTTCTCTTACTGAACCTGGCGTATCTAGCGTATCAACTACCTCACCCGTTCGCGGGATGTATATCACCATCTCATCAACAACTTTCATCGACTGATTGACTGTAAGTAGATCCGCTTCTGGTTGAAGCTGAGCCATCTCGATTACATTTTTGACACGCGCATCAGCGGGAAGTTCAAAGACACCGGGATACTTGACTGCACCCTTCACCTCGACAAAAATACTTGTCTCTCGGGCATTCTCGACAGATTCTTCCTCATCTACAGAAGGAAGTCCATACATCTCTTCCGGCTCATGAGCCATTACTTCAACCGCTCCTTTTGGTGAGAACAAAAAGAATAACAATACCAGAGATGCCAATGCCCCTGCACTAACGATTATGAAACGGTATTTTTGCCAGATGGCCGTCAAATCTGTCACGACAATTCCTCCTAAAAAACTCTCTTTCTTTATATATGGAGTAAAATGACGATTTTGATTTTTTCTTTGATAAATAAATAATAAAACTCGAGAAATAAAAATGACCTGACTGATTGAGTCAGATCACTTCTACTTTTTAAGGACATAAAATACCCTCTCACATACTTCAGTAACAGGGTTGTCTCTGTTAAAGTCACTGAATGCAGCATCAATGATAAAGCCAGACTGACTAATCATTTGAAGCATTTCCATGTGTGTATAGGTACGTTGGTGATGGGTCTCTTCAATTTTTCGATAGAGACCTGAATCAGCATTATCTTCAACAAAGAATGTCATATCATGGATTACAGACAGTGGGGCTTCCCCTTGCAACGCATGCCAGATATAAGTGATGTGTTCTGTCTCATCACTGTAGGTGATGTCATCGAAGTCGTTATTCATCTTGAACACACTATGAATGTCAAAAATGAATATACCGCCGGGATTCAGATGATTATATACTCCCTTTAGTACTTGAAGCACTTCTTCAGGGGTGCTACAGTAATTGAGAACATCCACGGTAGCAGTAACCATATCAAATGAATGGTCCAGTTTGAAGTCACGCATATCCCCTTGGATATAGTCAATATTCGGTGAGACATTCTTGCGTGCGACATCGAGCATCAAGTTCGAATGATCCATGGCGGTGACGCTATCGAACTGGAGCTGATGCGTCAGCCGGCCCGTCCCGCAGCCGATATCAAGGACTGATTTTTTGTCGACTCCATAGTGATTGATGATATCAAGCCAAAGAGTGTAGGGGATATCGTATGTCAGCTCATCGTAGTAATGACTGAAAAGCTGGTAGGTCGGGCTAGACTTCAACGCGCTCACCGTACTTGAACAGACGTTCAAGGTTGTAGTATTCACGCTCTGGCTTGTGGAAGACGTGGACGACAACGTTGTTAACATCTATAAGTACCCATTTGGCCTCTCTATAACCTTCGACCAAGTACTCCATCTCGCGCTCCTTGCAGAAGTCCATGACTTCGTCAGCTATCGCCTGCACTTGTCTATCAGAGTTGCCGTGGCAGATTAGATAGCAGTCTGTGACACTACTTGTTTCTTTAACATCAAATTTCATAATTTCTTCAGCACGTTTATTATCACATGCTTCGACCAGAAGATCGACTAGTTGTTCTGTATTCATACAGTCACTCCTTAACCATATTGTAGTAGTTCAAGCACTCTAGTGTTCTACGATATACAGCACGGTCCTTTGAGACCAGGTGAAGTATGTTCGCTTTAGTAATTTCGTATACTGCTTTATCCAGGTTCTGTATCTCAAAGACAATATCTCTTATTCTATCAACACCTGGTTGTGTGCGTTCAGGTTCTATATAGTCGGCAACATAGATGATTTTCTCATTGAGGGACATCTGGCTTCTGCCGGTAGTATGGTGCATGATTGCATTAAATATTTCTTCATCAGCTACCCCGTGCTCCTCACGCATTTTGACTGCTGCCACAGGACCGTGAAGGACCTCACTTTTATACTCTAAAAGCTCAGGATCAAGTTTATAGCGCGTTACATATTGATACATCTCACTAAGTTCATCATACTTTGAAAAATCATGGAGCATTCCGGCCAAAAAGCACTTGTTCTTGTCACCACCGTAAATTTCTGCCATGTCCATTGCAGTTTCTGCGACACGTTTCGAATGTCTGTAGCGCTTTTCAGGCAATTTATCCTCTGCCAGTTTGATGGCTGATTTATGCTTCATACAGGTGATTCTCCTTTATATACTGGTATACTTCAGGATCGAGCTGATGTCTGACTTCCGTCCCATTCCTGATACGCTGTCTGATTACAGTAGACGAAATTTCAAGTACGGGCTGGCTGATTGTAATGAAACGCTCATCTTGTACAACCGAGTCAGAATACCGGTCCATCACTACAAAGCTTAGCATCTTCAAGAGTTCATCATGGCGATACCATTTCTCGAAACTTCTATACTGATCGGTTCCAATCAGGAAATAAAGCGTATCATTTGGATACTTTGTCTTTAGGTGAACAGCCGTATCATAAGTGTAGCTAACACCCTTTTGCGACATTTCCCATGTATCTATCTCGATAAAATCATAATTCCCAACAGCATACTCGAGCATCTTTAGACGATGGTGGTCACTCGACGGCATATCCACCTTTAATGGCGACTGTTTGGCGGGTATACAGATTATTTTATCCAAGCCCAGTGCAATATATGCTTCCACGAGGGCGTGTACGTGACCTGGATGAACAGGATCGAAAGTCCCGCCAAAAAGACCTATCTTCATGACAGGTCAATCTTTTTATTTTCTTTAGATTCTCTATAAAGAATTATCGTATTACCGATAACTGTAACAATATGGCCGTTCGTCCCTTCGCTGATTTGTTGGGCAACCGAATCTTTGTCTTCGAGACAATTTTGAAGAATGGATATCTTGATCAGTTCCCTCTTCTCCAGTACGTCATCGATCTGTTCAATGAAATTGTCGTTGACGCCATTCTTTCCAACCTGGAAAATCGGGTTGAGATGATGTGCTTTAGATTTTAGCTGCTTCACCTGACGTGAAGTTAATTTATTCATGATTTACCTCCGATATGTGCGTTGTATTTAGCATTCACTGCGCCGACATCCCCCTGCTCCCCTGTCCATAGCGTATAGGCATCCATGGCTTGATGGATGAGCATTGGTATACCGTTTATATAATTGCTTTCTGAAAAATATTCGAGAAACTTTGTCTTCTTGGGTTGATAAATCAAATCCACTCCAAGTGTATCTTCGGAGATTATTGATCTTGGAATGTTCATTTCCTCAAACAGATCCTCGTACTTCATACCGACCGGTGTGGTATTGATAATGGCATCGTAAGATTCAGTATCGGAAAGATCTGAAACAAGTAATGCTTTGAAATCGCTTGTTTTAAAAACTTGAAAACTCTCCATGCGCCGGGCAGCGATTGTCACATTATCACCATTGTTTACATGGGCCCTGTGAACTGCTTTGGCGGCACCACCGGCACCGATAATCAATATATGTCTCTCCGCTTTGCCAAACGCATGGTTAAATGCATCAAGATAACCTGTGACGTCTGTATTGTAGCCGGTTAGTACGTCTCCATCAACCAACACTGTGTTCACGGCCCCAATCTTTTCTGCATCAGTATCTACGTGGTCTAGATGTGCGATAATTTTTTCTTTATGCGGAATCGTCACATTAAAACCATCAAGCCCATTCGATCTGATAATTTCTCTTATATCCGAGAGCTGATCAGGAAGGATCTCAATCGCTGAATAATGGTCCGCCGTACCTTTAGCTTCGAAGTTGGCACTGTGTATAAGCGGAGAAAGTGTATGCGAAATCGGATACCCTATCACTGCATATCTACCCATCATTGCCCTCCCTTAAAGATTGTCGGACGCAGCGTGACATCGATCCCCTTTGGTACTCTGACCACTACTTGTGCCCCAGCTCCAGCACGGATGAATGCGAGTCCACTAATCGAAATATCGCTGTCTTCTTCAATATTGTAAGAAAACACTTCATAATCTTCACTCAAGTACGGCTTGGATATTTCAGGTGGTGCTAGAAGTGTATTGAAATGTTTATCGTAGAAATCATCCGCTTTTTCCGTCTTGGTCCGATGGATATTAAGTGCATGGTTGGCGTAGACGACAAAACTGTTTCTGCCACCCTCCACAAAATCCATTCTGGCAAGGTTTGAGATGAACAGTGTTTGCGGTGCTTCAAGCTGGAACGTTTTAGATTTTATTTCCTTAGTCGGCGAGATGAATTTTAAGTTCTCTGACTCCACATAGTGCGCCATCTGTGATTCCATAACAACACCAGGTGTATCATAGATAAACGCATTATCATCCAGCGGGATATCAATGAGGTCAAGCGTAGTACCTGGAAATCTACTGGTCGTAATAACTTCCTTATCCCCTGATGTATTCTCTATCAATCGATTGATTAGCGTCGATTTACCTACGTTTGTCGTACCTACAACATAGATATCTTTGCCGTTCGAGTAATGCGAAAGCTTGTTAACAAGCGTTTCCATACCTTCATTTTTCATAGCACTCACGACAACAGTGTCAATGGCTTTGATGCCAGCCTCACTAAGCATCTGCTTCGCTCTGTGGACGATGCGACTGCGATTAACGGACTTCGGCAGGAGATCAATCTTGTTGATGACTGCAACGACATTTTTGTCTCCGACGATTCTATTGAATGCAGGAATCAGACTACCATGGAAATCGAACACATCGATAACTTTAACGATTAGTCCATCCGTTTCGTACAGTGCATTAAGCATGGTCAGGAACTCACCAGAATCGATGTCTATGTCCATGACTTCGTTGTAGTGTTTCAGCCGATAGCATCGTTTACATATCGGATTTTCTTTGTCCATACCACTTGCCGGTATAAAGCCCGGTTTATTTTTATCTTCAGATTGCAGTTCCGCACCACAACCGATACATTTTATTGCTTCCAAATATTAGTCCCCCCACTGGATTAGACCTTTCCGGTCAAAGTAATTCATAAGAATCCGCTCGATTTTTCTATTAACAATTGTCGCCCACCCATCCTTACTTTTGACTGGCAAAACGAGAACGCTCTTCAAACCGACACGGTTGGCGCCGAAAACATCTGTCATGAGTTGGTCACCGATCATCACTGTCTCATCTTTGTTTTCGTCCATCATTGCTACAGCCTTTTTGTAGGCACTACCGAGCGGCTTTCTTGCTCTGAAGATATATTCGATGTCATGGGGATCGCAGAAATTGCCGACTCTGTTCCTGCTGCCATTAGACACGATTGTCACCTTGATACCATTTTCATTCATCATTTTGAACCACTTGAGTACACTTTCATTTGCGTCCGGTTCATCATAGCCTACAAGTGTATTATCGAGATCCGTAATGACAGCTTTTATGCCACGATCCTTGAGATACTGTGGTGTAATGCTATGGAATTCTCTGAAATAGTCACTCGGTAGAAAGTATTTTTCTAGCACTTTCAATATACGCACTCCTAATGAGTTTTTTTATATTTTACCACAAAAAGAAAAGCCCCTTAAAGATTAAGGCGCTTTTTGGGTTATTCATTGATTTCATTATCCTCAACATCAGTATCATTATAGATGAGAAAACCGATAACGACTGTAATGACGATTGAAAAGATCATAAGAACAAGCATGCTTTTCCCCTCCAGATTACAAATCCTTCAATAATGATTTTACAACTTCCGATGAATGAACACAAGCTTTGGATAGAAATTCTTCGTAAGTCATATCCGCTGTGTCATCCGCCTTATCGGAAATCGAACGAATGATGACAAATGGAGTGGAGTACTGATAACAAGTCTGGGCGATGGCCGCAGATTCCATATCTACAGCATAAGCGTTTCTGAAATTGCGAATGATTACGTCTTTTTGTTCCTTGCTGCTGACGAACGAATCGCCACTGACGATGAGGCCGCCATGTCCACTAACATCTGGATTATCGGATATTGCTTCCAACGATAGTTTCACAAGCCCTTTATCAGCGATATAAAATTTTGGCATGCCCGGCACCTGTCCAAGTTCGTATCCGAACTCCACTGCATCCACATCGTGATGGAGTACAGAGGTGCTGACAACCATATCCGTCACTTGGAGTGCATCCGACAGTCCGCCGGCCACTCCAGTATTAATGATGATACGGACATAATAACGTTCCAGCAAAAGTGCTGTAATCATACTTGCATTAACTTTACCGATGCCGCTTTCGACCAGTACTACATCCTGGCCCTCGAGTTTACCTTGGTACACCTTTGCATGTGCAAGTGAGTCTGTTGATTCGACATCCATCCACTCCAAGAGGATATCTATTTCAGATTTCATAGCACCGATGATACCGATGACACCCTTAGTCAATGGAAACGATTTCTACTTTCATGTCATTGCCATTCGGGAGCGGAACGTTAACTGAATCATTGAGTCTTGCACCGAGAAGTGATTTAGCGATTGGGGATTCGTTTGAGATTTTTCCTTCAAATGGATCTGCTTCTGCACTACCGACAATTTGATATGTTTCCTGGTCACCATCAGGCAGTTCTTTAAATGTTACAGTTTTACCAATCTGCACACTGTTATTGTCATTGCTGTCTTCGATGATTTTAGCATGACGAATCATGTCCTCAATCTTTGTAATTTCTTGTTCCACAAAGCCTTGTTCGTCTTTCGCAGCATCGTACTCAGAGTTTTCTGAGAGATCGCCGAAGCTTCTTGCTACTTTTATTTTTTCTACAACTTCAGGACGTTTGACAGTTCTAAGGTGCTCTAATTCTTCCTGCAGTTGTTCATATCCACTCTGTGTCATTGGGAATTCTTTTTGCATATCCATCGTACTCCTTTGTGGTTTAGTAAAGTATACTCCAAGTTGCTTATGCGTCGAGCAGTGTGCGAATCTTAGTTGTAATGAGGTCTATCGCTACATTGTTCTCCCCACCCTCAGGGATGATGACATCACTAAACCGTTTAGTCGGTTCAATGAACTGAAGATGCATGGGCCGAACGACGCTCAAATACTGATTGATAACCGAATCCATTGTGCGTCCACGCTTCTCAATATCCCGTTGTAAACGCCTAAGGATGCGGATATCTGAATCGGTGTCCACATAAAGTTTGACATCCATTAAGTTTCGGAGCTTTTCATTCTCCAAAGCGAAGATACCTTCCAAAATGATGACATCTTTCGGTTCCACTTCTATTGTTTCTTCACTTCTTGTGTGGATTTCATAGTTGTATGTAGGAATTTCCACTGCCTGACGGCTAATTAGCTGCCGTATATGGGCAATTAGCAAATCATTATCGAAGGCAAAAGGATGATCGTAATTGGTACGCAACCTCTCCTCGAACGTCTTATCGCTCTGATCTTTATAATAGTAGTCTTGCTCGATCAGAACAACACTGTGACCATCGAGCGCTTCCATGATCTTACGTGTAACCGAAGTCTTGCCGGACCCGGATCCTCCAGCTATACCTATGACTGTTGGTCTTTTCATTTATGCTCTTCCTTTTCATCTTTGATAACCACAAGCAGACCATCTCCAACCGGCAGAAAGGCAGAAGGTGTTGCAGAGCTAGCAATGGCCCTGTTGAATGCATCGACCTTCTCTTTCATTCTGCGAGCGCCCCGTGAAGAGACATTATCTTCGACGACAAGCCCACGGATTAAGATATTGTCCACTATAATCAGACCTCCCGTTTTTACGAGAGGTAAGTACCGTTCGTAGAAACGTTGATTGTTTCCTTTGGAAGCATCTATGAACAACAGATCGAAAGATTCTTCACCGAGTGCTTCCAAGGGAATCTCCTTGGCATCGCCAAGTATACTTGACACACGGTGAGAAACTTCATGTTCCTGAAAGAATGCATTTGCTATGCGATGCGTATCTTCATCCTTTTCAACTGTAACTACAGACACGTCATCATCTACAGATAGCATATGCATGGCACTATAACCAATTGCAGTCCCAATTTCAAGTACCTTCCTGACCCGAGCTACCTTCATGTAGTGCTTCAATACGTTCAATGCATCTTCATCCATGATCGGCACATTGTGCGCATTGGCATGCGCCAGCATCTCCGGAAATGCCTCTGGATGCGCATTCATATTTCTAATGTATTCATAAATATCCATAGTACCCACCATATACAAAAAAGTACAACTGATAACAAGCGTTATCAGTTGCCTTATTTATCACAATTTATAGTAGCACAAATTATTTTGAAAGAAAAGGCGCTTTTATACATTACTGGTTATTTATATACTGTTCCCTATTTTCAACATGTTCTTCGAACGTTCTAGCGAAGTGATTATTCCCTTCACTATCCGCTAGGAAATAGTAAAAGTCGGTGTTCGATGGATTCATAGTACTTTGCACGGATTGTTCTCCCGGGGACGCAATCGGTCCAGGTGGTAGACCCGTATTTATATAAGTGTTGTATGGATCCTCTACTTCAAGATCTTCAAAAAGAATGCGTTCCTGATGCTCTCCGATTGCATAAGCAATGGTCGGATCGGTCTGAAGCGGCATACTTGGACTTTCAGACATTCTGTTTAAGAAGACACTTGCAATCTTCGAACGGTCCGCTAGTGACGTTGCCTCCTTCTCAATCAGTGAAGAAAGCGTCAGAAATTCATGGAACGAGAGATCTTCAGTTTCCCCTTCAAATGTGATGGTGTAACCGTCGCTAGATTGGAATACATTATAGGTGTTGTTTCTTGTTGCATCGAGCATTCGTCTGATTAAGTTCTCGATATTTGGCTCTTCTTCAGTAATATCATATGTCGCCGGATAAAGATATCCTTCGAGCGCATATTTAACATCCTCGTCAAGTATTTCATCAGATAGCATATCCGGATAGTCTTCAATTAATGTATTGATAAACGACTCGTCTTCCATCAGCTCTAGGAAACGATCTTCCTCACCGCTTAACTGCTCCTGATTGGCCATTTGAGTAGCAATCTGATCAATGGTAAATCCTTCAGGGACTGTCAGGCGACCGAGAACCTCCTGAAAAACTCTTCCGGTTTCAAGCGTCTTAGATATTTGTTCGAAATCCATAGATGGCGAAAGATCATACGCACCTGCCTGGTAATCCGATATACTGTTCAACTTAAGATACAATTCGAACATCCTGCCATTTCTGATTATCTCTTCATTTTCGAGTTGGTCACCGATCATGCCTGAAGAAGCCCCCTGCTCGATTGTCACTTCCTTCACTTCAGTAGAATTCGGGTCGAGTGGTTCTGATCCCGACTTAATGTACATGTACACGAAGAAAGCACCTAATATGAAAAGTACAGCCATCGCCGCAATAATGAATATTGAAAGGTAGGATGAAACAGTTTTTGAAAATCTAATATCATCGTATTTACTCATACATTACTCCTATCTCAAAAATAGCTTCCAATTTAAATTGGAAGCCATTCCCTATTCATTGACGACTCTACTCTTCAGGTTCATCCATCTGAGTGTTGACCACTTCTTCAATCATGTCCCATTCCTCATCAGTTTCAACTGGCATGAACTTGCCGCCTTCGCCATCTTCATCTGGCATGTTGATCATTGGGATGAGCTCTATTTCTTCATCATCGTTTGAAAAATTACCTTCTTCAGCAAGAATCACATAGTCTTTTTCGAATCCTGGGTGGTGGAATTCAAGCATCTTGCGGTAAAGAACTTCATTGCCCTCTTCATCGTACAGCGTTAGAAGCTCTTCTTCGTTGTTAAAATCCATTTCTTGGCTCATAATTCAGTCTCCTTTAACTGGATTATCGAGATAGCCTTGCAATATGAATACTGCGGCCATTTTATCGATTACAGCTTTTCTTTTTTTCCGGGAAAGATCGGCTTCGAGGAGCGATCGTTCTGCGCCAATAGTGCTAAGACGCTCATCCCATAGTATTATTCTAACATCTGGCAGTTTCTTTTCAAGCAATTTACTATAATGGATGGATCTATCGCCACTCTCACCAACTGTATTGTTCATGTTCTTAGGTAGACCAACCACAATTTTGCTGACGTTATTCTCCTTGACAATCCGAGCAATTTCTTCAATACCGTAAGATTCCTCAGCATAATTAATCTTGAGTGTGGTCAGCCCCTGTGCTGTCCACCCGAGTGCGTCGCTTAATGCGATACCCACGGTCTTAGTTCCGACGTCGAGCCCGAGTATCCTATTCATGAATCTCCTTCTCGATGTACGTTCTGACAAGCACTTCCATGATTTCGTCACGGTCGATGTGACGAATCTTGTTCCTGGCCTCATTATGTCTCGGAATGTAGGCCGGGTCTCCGCTTTGCAGATACCCTACAATCTGGTTGATTGGATTGTATCCGCGTTCTTCGAGTGTGTTGTAGACAGTCGTCATAATTTCCTTTACGTTGTATGCCTTAGTGTCGTCGACACTAAACTTCATGGTCTCATCAAATTGATTCAAATCCAGCACTCCCATCGTTGCTTGCCTTTCCGTATATTATAACATTCATTACAGTTTACAGAGAACTTTTAATATAGTCTTCAACAAACTGTAATGCATTTGTTATATTCTCAGGGCTCGTGCCGCCGCCCTGCGCCATATCCGGCCTGCCGCCACCTTTACCTTCTACTGTTGAAGCCATGCCCTTCATGATTTCCCCAGCTTTAAAACGATCTGTCAGCGTCTTTGGCACTGTGACGACGAGCGACACTTTTCCGTCATTAACTGCACCGAGAGCGATAATCGTATCTTGTGCACGGGATTTTAGGTTATCCATCATTTCGCGCAATTCTTTGGCATCGTTTGCCGGCACTTCTTTGGATAGTACTTTGATGCCTCCGATATCTTTCACATCGTTGGTCAATTCCGCAAGACTGCCTGCCTGATCGGATTCCTTGAGTTTTTTGATTTGCTGTTCAAGTTCTTTCTTCTCTGCAACTAATGCATCGACACGTCTGTCTACCTGGCTTTCTTTTACTTTAAGCCGCTCTGCAATAGACTGAAGCACCGTTTCCTTCTTCTTATAGAGATCAACAGCGTAGCGGCTAGTTACAGCTTCAATTCTTCGTACACCAGCACCGATGCCAGTTTCAGATACTATTTTGAACAATCCAATTTCACCCGTACTACGCACGTGGATTCCACCACAAAGTTCGACGGAATACTGATTGATGTCGACTACTCGAACAATATCACCATACTTTTCGCCAAAAAGGGCCATTGCGCCTTTCGCCTTGGCTTCGCTGATCGGCATTTCAGCTATGTCAACACGCATATTTCTATATACTTTTTCGTTAACAATTGACTCAACTCTGTCAATTTCTTCGGTTGTTAGACCTTCTAGATGGGAGAAGTCGAAACGTAGTCGTTCTTTCTCCACAAGAGACCCTGCCTGATTTACATGCTCTCCGAGTACATCCTTAAGCGCCTGATGGAGCAGGTGTGTTGCTGTATGGTTTTTGGTAATAAAGTTACGGCTTTCTTCGAGTACTTCGAGGCTGTAAGTCTCACCCGCAACTAACGTACCTGATTCGACTGTGGCCACGTGTACATTCTGACCGTTCGGTGCCTTATAGACCGATTCCACACTAAGCGATGCTTCATTGCTTACGATACGCCCTTTGTCGGCAACTTGCCCCCCACTTGTTGCATAGAAAGGTGTACGATCGAATATCAGTTCGACTCGTGCATCCGCTTCTGCTTGCCCGACTGAACTGTCGTCTTGGATGATATGGAGCAGCTTTGCTTCTTCATATAGGGATTGATACCCAGTAAATACACTCACATCAGAAATCTCGGAAAGTGTCTCCGATTGGACTTGCATAGAGTCCCCCGATTTGCGTGCATTTCTGGCACGCTCACGCTGTTGTTGCATTTCTTGTTTAAATCCAGCCTCATCGACTGTAAGGTTATCGTTTTCAGCGTATTCTTTTGTGAGTTCGTATGGGAAACCGTAAGTATCGTACAGTCTGAAAGCATCCGAACCACTAATGACACCGTTTGCACTTGCCGCCTTTTGCTTAACCTGATCGTAGATTTGGATACCTTCATCTAGTGTCGAGAGGAACCGCTCTTCCTCTTTTCTGATGACTTCCTTGATAAATGTACTGCGTTCGTCGACATTTGGATAGAAAACATGCATAACGTTCGCTACCGGATCTACCAATTCATACATGAATGCACGGGCAATATTTAGTTCCTTACTGAATCGCACTGCACGACGGATCAGTCTTCTCAAAACATAGCCACGTCCTTCGTTTGATGGGAGTGCACCATCTGCTACGGCAAAGCTGACCGTACGAATGTGGTCACTGATAACTTTGAATGCCACATCCCTACCTTCATCTTCTCCGTAAGTGTAGCCACTGATCTCTTCAATGCGAGCAAGAATCGGGGTGAACAAATCCGTATCAAAGTTGGTCGGCACTTCCTGAGTAATGCTCGCCATACGCTCTAGCCCCATACCGGTATCTATATTCTGATTCGGCAGTGGCGTATATGAACCGTCCTTGTTGTGGTTGAATTCACTGAACACAAGGTTCCAGATTTCAAGATATCTTTCATTCTCTCCTCCTGGATACATCTCCTCAGCGGGTGTATCAAATTCGAACTCGGGTCCTCTGTCATAGAAGATTTCACTGTTCGGACCAGATGGCCCCTCACCAATATCCCAAAAGTTTCCTTCGATACGGATGATACGTTCTGGTGCTAACCCAATTTCATTTCTCCAAAGTTCGTATGCATCTTCATCTTCTGGATGCACCGTGACATAGAGCAGGTCTGCGTCAAAACCGATCCAATCATCGTTGGTCAAAAAGTCCCAAGCATACTTGATTGCATCCTTTTTAAAATAATCTCCGATGGAGAAATTACCAAGCATTTCAAAGAATGTATGGTGGCGGGCTGTAAAACCGACATTCTCGATATCGTTCGTACGAATTGCCTTCTGCGCGTTTACAATCTTTGGATTGTCCGGTGTGACTCTGCCGTCAAAATACTTTTTTAATGTCGCCACACCCGAGTTGATCCACAACAGAGAATCGTCGTCAATCGGCACAAGTGGTGCACTTGGTTCGACCATATGTCCATTTTCATTGAAGTATTTGATGAATAGTTCCCTGATTTCGTTACCTGTCAGTCGTTTCATTACTGTCACTCCTCATTTTTTGAAAAAATAAAAAGACCTTCCCAAAATAATGGGACGGTCTTTACCGCGGTACCACCCAAGTTATGACATCGTCATCACTCATAGAATATTTGCATAAAGTAGAAAGTAGCACACGAATGGATGCGTCATTGTTTTCACCAACCACAATGTCTCTGGATACGCATAGCACTCGTTTAAGTTTCCCTCTTGATCAAACTTGCTTTGATTATAGAAATATTCACTTCATATGTCAATTAAAATCGTAGGGAGTGACACCATCCATATTAATCATGGCCGGTATATTAAACATGGTCTCCTCGCGCAGCATCTCTGGTGAAACATCCGTTTCAGTTGATGACTCAGAGGTTCTGCCAAATAGTATACGAATCATTTCGTAGAGCGAAGTCCGGCGTTCGATCCCTTCCTTTTCGAGCGAGTCGTAAAAGGCGTCTGAATCGCCACAAAGGATTAGTGATTCTTTGGCACGGGTGATACCTGTATAAACGATATTCTTCATCAGCATGTGCCGATAACTTCTCACTACCGGCATAATGACAATTGGATACTCACTCCCCTGTGCTTTATGGATACTTGTACAGTAGGCGTGCGCCAGTTCGGTCAGTTCTTTTCTTTCATAAGCAATATGGATACCATCATAGTCGACGAGTATGGAATCCTTCTCAGCCTGATCTTGATCTTTGAAAAGAATGGAATCGATGATTCCAGAATCTCCGTTGAAGATATTGTCTTCGGCCCGGTTGACGAGCTGGATGACCTTATCTCCTTCTCTGAAGATAACGTCGCCAAAAGCAATTTCATTCTTATCTTCGTCCTCTGGATTAAGAATGGACTGAAGTATCTGATTCAGTTTCAGAATCCCTGCGTTACCTTTATATATGGGCGCAAGCACTTGGATATCACGCATATCATAACCTTTGGCAACTGCTTTATTGACAACGTTGTCAATAAGATCGGGAATTTGGTTCACTTTTGCTGGAATGAACAAACGATCTTTGAACTTCTGTGTAATATCCATTTTCCGGCGTTCCTTGATTTCATGAGCAAGACGGATGATTGAAGAGCCTTCCCCTTGCCGGTATATGGTATCTAGTTCAGTTACCGGAATGATTTCTGATTCAATTAAATCCTTAAAGACAGTTCCAGGCCCAACTGACGGAAGCTGGTCACGGTCTCCAACGAACACGAGGCTTGTGTGAGGCTGTACATTTCTCATCAATTGATAGAAAAGCCACGTGTCGACCATGGACATTTCATCTATGATGATTAGATCAGCGTCGATTTCAGCGTCGATCATTTCGTCTTTTTCAGTATCCATTCCCCAACCGATCATGCGGTGAATGGTCGATGCCGGGATACCGGCGGTCTCACTGAGCCGTTTCGATGCCCTACCTGTTGGTGCCACAAGACGGATGGGGTATTCATCTTTTTCATACTCGTCGTGGTCTTTTAGATCATGAAGTTGGTGATATGCACGGATGATACCCTTAACAATTGTCGTTTTGCCTGTTCCGGGTCCACCCGTAATGATGGAAATTTTCTCTGTTAATGCAGCAATCATCGCGGATTTCTGCTTAGCATTATAGTGGATGTCGAACCGTTCGCCGACGGCCCCAACGATTTCCCCGGCTTTCTCTTCGCTAGCAGCGATGTCCGTACGATCATTAATCATGCGGTATATTTGCTCCGAAGACTTATACTCCGAATAGAACAGCGAAGGGATATAGACACGGTCTTCATATTGTACCAGCTTGTCATTATCTGATAGCGCATCAATTGTGGCACCGATATCTTTTTGCGTGAAATATTCCTGACCATCCTGATTAAGTAAATCACCAGTCATTTCAGAGAGCGTGTTGTAATCCATATAGGTATGGCCGTCAGACATGACAATGCCTTCCATAATGTACATAATTCCCGCTTGAAGGCGGGCTTGGTCATTCCTTGCGATGCCGGCGGAATAAGCAATGCGGTCGGCGGTCTGAAAACCAACGCCTTCTATATCCATGACGAGCCTATAAGGATCCTTCTCAATGACGTGCAACGCCTGATCCTGATAAGTCTTCATGATTTTGGCACTCATACGTGCTCCAAATCCATACTCGGTCAGTTTAATGACCAATCGCTCCGTCTGGCTATTCTCTAGGATTCTGTTATGAATCATCTCTTGCTTCTTTAAAGACAACCCTTCGATTCCCTTAAGTGCAGTACGATCATCGGCAATTTTCTGCAGTGCCTCTACACCGAGCGTCTCGACGATTTTCTTTGCTGTCTTCTCCCCAATACCAGGGAATGTTTCCCCGGAGAGATACTGGATGACGCCGCGTATAGTCGTAGGTTGTTCTTTCTTGAAAGTTTCTGCACTGAACTGCTCGCCGAACCTTGCGTGACTTGTTATCTTGCCGATAAAACGATAGGTTTCGCCTTCTGAAATAGTGTGGAAATAGCCAGTAACAATCGCCTCGTCACTGAAATGTGTATTTGTCTCCGCAACCAGTACTTTAAGTACAGTAAAGCGCGTCTGTTCACTTAAGAAAATGACGCGCTCCACCTCTCCTACGATATAGGTTTCATCATATATTGTTGATTGTGCCAATTGAAATCACCGTCCCTGGTGCTGATCTTCCTTTGCGAACCTACTGATGGCGTGATGAGCAAGATGATGGTCACTCTGTATCTCTATTGCGTTGTGAAAATGTTCAAGCGCCCTTTGCCTATCATCATATTTCATAACTGCTAGGAGTCCCATATTATATTCGGCATCGGCATTTCCGCCACTCTTCAATACTTTATCGAGCAATGTTTCTGCTGGGTCGTATAGACCGATCTGGCAGCATAGAAGCCCGTACTGAAATGCGACCTCAAGATCTTCTGGCCGTTCATTGTGCGCTGTTTCGAAAAACTGAAGGGCCCGTTCAGTCTCACCGAGGTGTACATGTGACATGGCAAGCATGAAATTGAGGTCAGCATCGCCTGGATTGCGGCTATATGCAAGTAGATAGAGGCGTACCGCTTCTTCGAACCGCTCCTTGTCGTAGTAGATATTAGCGAGTGTATAATATGCACTCGTACTACCTGGGTTAAGTGTAATCGCCTTCTGCAAGAAGCGTTCCGCTTCCTCATCTCGTCCAATTTGGTGCAGCAAGTTACCAGCATTAATATGATGCGCTTCTTGGTCTGGGTTCGTATCTATCTCCTTAAAGATTTCGGCGAGTGCTTCTTCGATTCTACCTTCCTTGATCAGCTGTTCATAACCGATATCCATTATCCAAGATACTCCAGTTCTTTCGCTTCCTTGTAGACGCGATCTATGGTTGCACCGCCGAGACAGATTTCGCCGTCATAAAACACAACCGCCTGACCGGGTGTGATTGCACGAGCCGCTTCTTTGAACGCGACGTGGAGTGTGCCGTTGTCCATCTTCGTCACAGTGACCGGCTCATCTTCCTGACGATATCTGAACTTTGCGGTACATTCGAAGCGATCCGGTACTTCAGTGATAAAATTAATGTCGGATGCTTCCAGGCTTGAGGAATACAATGCCTCATTATGGTAACCTGATACAACATAAAGTTCATTCGTTTCAAGGTTCTTACCGGCTACAAAGTACGGCCCACCGTCTCCACCGATGCCAAGACCTTGACGCTGGCCAATTGTGTAATACATCAGACCATCATGCTGCCCCTTGTCTTCACCCGTGTCCATATTGATCATACGACCTGGATTTGCTGGCAAGTACCCGCTCAGGAACTCCTTGAAATCGCGCTCGCCGATAAAACAGATCCCGGTTGAGTCTTTCTTATCCTTCGTTGCAAGATCGTATTCATGTGCGAGCTTCCTGACTTCCTTTTTATCCATGTGGCCAAGTGGAAACATGACACGAGAGAGCTGTTCTTGAGACAGCTGGTTCAAAAAGTATGTCTGATCCTTATTGCGGTCGACCCCTCTCAGCATAGTCGTGCCGGTTTCATCATGGGTCACCCGGGCATAGTGGCCGGTTGCAACATAATCAGCACCAAGCTTCATCGCATGATCCAGGAATGCTTTAAATTTAATTTCCTTATTGCACATGACATCTGGGTTGGGAGTCCTGCCTTTTTTGTATTCGTCGAGGAAATATTGGAATACACGGTCGTAGTACTCCTTCTCGAAGTTTACCGAGTAGTATGGTATACCAATCTCCTCGGCAACAAGCCTAACATCCTCATAGTCCTCCGTTGCGGTACAGATACCGAATTCGTCGGTATCATCCCAATTCTTCATAAAAATGCCAATGGTATTGTAGCCTTGGTCTTTGAGCAGTTTAGCTGTAACTGAACTGTCCACCCCACCACTCATGCCAACGACGACAGTGATATTTGAATTGTCCATCAGATCATCCCTTTCCAATTACTTCATCAATCTTTCATAAATATCTTTTAGGGCTTCTACAATATGCTCTATATCTTCATCTTCCATCAGGTAAGAAAAGCTGAACCGGATGGATTTGGTACTTCTTTCTGTTTTACCGTACATTGATTCCAGCACGTGTGAAGGTTCGAGCGTCCCCGCGTGGCACGCCGAGCCTGCAGATAAATAAATGTCAGCCATATCTAATGCCGTCAGGAGGAATTCCGCCTGCGACCAAGGAAAGTGGATGTTTATAATGTGGCTCACGGACTGATTCACATCCCCATTCACTTCAAAAGGCACTTCCGCTGAAATTAATCCGTTTAGAAAACGTTCCTTCAGTTGCATTTCCTTAAGACTTCTTACATTCGACGTATCCTTGGCACGCTTCATCGCTTCCGCCATCGCCTCAATCCACAGTCCGTTCTCAGTTCCTCCTCTTGCATCGCGCTCCTGGGAACCGCCCGTTATCATCGGATCAAGCCTGACATCTTTCGACTTATAGAGTAGACCGATCCCTTTTGGACCATAGATCTTATGACCACTCAGAGATAACAGGTCTGCACCAAGATCCTTGACATTAACAGCCATATGGCCGAATGCTTGTACTGCGTCAATATGAAGCAGTGCATCGTGCCCGGCGAGAATTTCTCTTACTTCGTAGATCGGTTGCATAACACCCGTTTCATTGTTAACGAGCATGATTGAAACAAGTGCCGTATCTTCCCGAAGCGCGCTTTTAAGCGCTTCGGTATCGATGGTGCCATTTTCACGCGCAGGCAGACAGGTCACATCGACATCTGCAGAAAGGGCCTTAAATGTATTGAGTACTGATGCATGTTCGATTTCTGTCGTTATAATATGCGGCCTGTGATGACGTGCGACAATGCCCCGAATTGCCATATTGTTCGCTTCGGTTGCACCGCTCGTAAATATGATTTCGGCAGGGGATGCATTAAGTAGTGACGCAACCTCGCGTCGCGACTTCTCAAGGTTTGCTTTGGCACGCTTGCCCGCCTTATGAATACTCGAGGGGTTTCCGAACTCATCTGCACCCTCGATCACCTTTCTCAGAATTTCCTTATCCACCGGCGTTGTTGCTGCATAGTCTGCATAAACTGCCACTTTTATCACCCTGCCTCCGAAATAGCTTTCTTAATACAATATAGCATTTTAACATGCCACATGAAATTTTTATACTTTCCAAACCGTTTATTAGACAAAATAATTCGGATGGCCGATAATTATTGCCAGACAGGAGGAATTATCAATGCCAAAAAAACTGACACCATCCATACTGAACCTTGTCCCTGTACGTGAAGGTACGGGTGCAAGTGAAGCATTCAGTGATATGATTGATCTTGCAAAGCATGTCGATCAATCCGACTATGCGAGATACTGGGTGGCGGAGCACCATAATACTACTTCAATCGCCTCCTCTGCGACACGACAGCTCATCCATCATATACTGCACCACACGGAACATCTGCGTGTCGGCAGTGGCGGTGTTATGCTTCCGAACCATTCGCCGTTGATCGTTGCCGAAGAATTCGGTACGATGCATGCCTTATTCGGTGATCGACTGGATATCGGACTTGGGCGTGCTCCGGGGACTGATATGCTTACAGCAGGCGCCATCCGTCGGAACAACCACGACGGGGTGTATACGTTCGGCTCAGAGGTCGAGGAGATCAGACAATACTTGTCTGATGAACCGACCAAAGTCACTGCTTTCCCCGGCCATGGTACGAATATCCCATTATATATACTCGGTTCATCGACCGATTCTGCACATCTTGCTGCGCGACTGGGTTTACCTTATGCATTTGCAGCGCATTTCGCACCAGATCACATGGAAGAAGCATTCAAGATATACGAGCGGGAATTCGAACCCTCCGAGCAGCTTAACAGCCCTTATAAGATTGCGTGCTTGAATGTCATCTGTGCAGATACAGATGATGCAGCTAAATACCTCTCGACAACGATGTCTCAGTTCGTCCTTAACGTCGTGCGCGGCGGCAGGAATAAACTGCAGCCGCCGGTAGATGACATGTCACCGCTGTGGCGCCCGCACGAGCAGCAGATTGTTGAAAGCCGGTTCCCTGTAGCACTGATGGGATCGGAAGATACAGTACTTGAAAAACTGCGACTATTCCAGAACCAGTACAGTGCTGACGAAATCATGGCAGTAAGCTATATATATGATACAGATGCACAGAAGCACTCTTACGATATTTTTGAACGCGTCGTAGCTAAGTATAATGGCACAAAATAGAATATTTTTTCGGAATTACTATAATTCAGTTATAAACTGTAAAAGCGCAGTGCAGATTTTCATCTGCACTGCGCTTTTACGCTGATAATATGGATATTACAACAAAAGGCGTCATGGATATGGCGACAAATATAAGCACATTTCTCCACGGAAGCCTTTTGTCATCTCGATTAAGGAAATTGACAGAGATGGAGACGCCTAGAGTACATAGGAACATCATAAAAAGCTCGATCCATTCCAATGAACCCCCTCCTTTTATTATAAACTGTGTATCTCTACTTTTTCATGTAGACATCCTGAAACTACCGCAAGCGCATCGATAATTCTGTCTGCATCGGCAACATCACATAACGTCAGAAGACTTGGGCCTGCTCCGCTGATAACAGTAGCATAGGCCCCTTCCCTAAGCGCTATTTTCTGCACTTCATCGTATTCATTGATCAGCGGCCTGCGGTATGGTTCATGATACAAATCACGCATCATCAACTCACCCATCGATTGATAGTCACCATTCACAATCGATAACAGCATGACATTATTAATGGCATTCTGATTAACCGCATCCCGCTTGTCATAGGTCGCAGGTAATGCCGCTCTTGCCTCATTCGTATCGATTTCATATGGCGGAACACTGACGATCGCTGTAAGGCCTTCAAATGCCACTGTATGATAGTAGAGTCTGCCTGCACCATAGAAACCGACGAACATGCCACCTGTAATGGCTGGCCCGACATTGTCGGGGTGTCCTTCCAATTCGCTCCCGCACAGCACCTTATCGAAGTCCGACAATTCAAGATTACAGAAGCGATCGGCCAGTTCAATACCTGCGATGATAGCGGAAGCAGAACTGCCAAGGCCATGCGTCAAAGGAATTTCACTTCCCATTTTTATTTTGAGTTGCGGCATCACCTTACCGTATTTCTTGGCAGTCCAGAGGGCAGTTTTAATCACGAGATTCTTCTCGTCGGATGGTAGCACTTTAAGAAATTCATTCTCATAAGCAATCTGCCACTGATTGCTTTCTTCAGCATCAATATAGAGGAACTTACCGAGTGCAAGTCCCATTGAATCGAAACCTGGTCCAAGATTCGCACTGGTTGCCGGTACTCTAAACTGATGGACTGGCATCTTGTGAGATGGATTCAATGTATTCGATGATCTGTTTTTCATCATTTGGCAACACCTTCGGTTTCTGGATAATCTGGTCGATCGCAGTTTCAGGGTCTTTTAATCCATTGCCTGTCAATACAGTGACAACTGTCGATCCCTTCTCAATTCTACCTGATCTTAAAGAACGGAGCATGCCGGCGACGCTTGCGTTAGATCCTGGTTCTGCAAAGATGCCTTCCGTACCAGCAAGCAGCTCATATGCTTCAAGAATTTCTTCATCCGTCACTGCTTCTATTGCGCCTCCGGATTCGTCTCGGGCAGCGACAGCCAGTGCCCAACTTGCTGGATTACCAATCCGGATGGCTGTGGCGATCGTCTCAGGTTGTGGAATGATTTCGTCTCTGACAATGGCTGCTGACCCTTCAGCTTGGAATCCGTAAATTTTAGGGAGGCCACATGCATACTTTTCATCGTATTCTTTAAATCCTTTCCAGTAGGCCGAGATATTCCCTGCATTGCCGACTGGAATTGTCAGGTAGTCCGGCGCTTTGCCAAGTGCATCAACCACTTCAAACGCGGCCGTCTTCTGTCCTTCGAGCCTGTACGGATTAACTGAATTAACCAGTGTAATATCTTCCCGCTTCTCAGCAATGCCTCGGACAATTCTAAGTGCCTCGTCGAAGTTGCCTTCTATAGAAACAATTTTTGCACCGTACATCATCGCTTGAGCAAGCTTGCCGAGCGCAATCTTACCTTCCGGAATGACGACGATTGTGTTGAGCCCTGCACGGGAGGCGTATGCTGCAGCAGATGCTGAAGTGTTTCCCGTGGACGCACAGATGACTGTATGGGCGCCAGCTTCCTTAGCCTTGGCAACTGCCATGACCATCCCCCGATCTTTGAATGATCCTGTTGGGTTGACGCCTTCGACTTTGGCATATAGTTCCGCTTCAAATTTCTCACTCAGTGTATCCAAGCGGATCAGCGGTGTATCTCCTTCATGCAGTGAGAGCCTCGGTGTATTCTCATTTACGGGAAGCAGTTCAGTATATTCATTAATCAGACCTTGCCAGTTTACCATGCCATCAATTCCCTTCCACTTGGTATATTGCTTTAATATTGTATGCTTCATTACTTTTAAGCTTCTTGAGCAGTGCCTGTCCAACCGGTTCTGTTATTACTGTCGTATCGTCTGTAGAATCAACCGGGCTGTAGTCGATATCCATCTCTTCTAAATATCCACCGATATCTGAATCGAAACGAATGTAGTACCTACATGGCTGATCCGACATTTTCATTTGAGCAAACTGATCCGGCCTCGGCCCTTTGCAGGCAACGTTTTGATTTTTCATGCAGTTGATCAAGTCGGAGACCACTGCCGAAGCTGTTTCCATACCCCCGGCACCTGGGCCGTAGAACATCGTCTCACCGACAGCATTGCCCATCACATAGACGGCGTTCTTTTCATATTCCACTGAGGCCAATTGGTGGTCAGCTGGCAGCAGCACAGGTGCAACTTCAATCGACATACCAACACCGTCGAATTCACTCTTGCCGACAAGCTTCAGTCTAAAGCCCGCCGCCTTAGCATTTTTAATATCTTTCAATTGGACATCGCGGATACCTGTGACCGGCACTTCGTCAATGTCCACTTTACGTTCGTACGCGAGGCGCGACAGCAGAACAATCTTTCGCTGGGCATCAAAGCCATCTACATCATTCGTTGGATCTGCTTCTGCATAGCCTTTCTCCGTTGCTTCTTCAAGTGCTTGTTGATAATCCCAACCGTCTTTTGTCATTTTAGACAGAATATAATTCGTCGTGCCGTTCAAGATACCCATGACTTTATGTATCCGGTTGGCATTGAGACCATACTCTATTGCGTTTACAATCGGTATGCCGCCGGCAATACTTGCTTCGTAGAGTAGACTGGCACCATTATCTTCGGCAACCAAGGATAGTTCATCGATATATTTTGCGAGCATATCCTTGTTTGCACTCACGACATGAATACCCTTTTTGAGGAACTTAGTAAGGATATCCCGCGTTGCTTCCATGCCACCCATTACTTCTACCACAGTATCTATGTCGTCAGAATCGAGCAGGGAATTAATATCATCAGTTATGATAGCACCACCGAGATCCACACTCCGCTCTTTATCAACATTATTGACATATACGTGACTGATGGTAATTTCTTCGCCGATGAGTCCTGTAATTTTCTCCCTATTCTCCGAGAGTACATCGACGACGCCACATCCTACAGTCCCCATTCCAAGTATCGCCAAATTCATAGTGTGCACACCTTCCTGCATAGATTTAATAGTATAAGACTATATATTAGAGAGAAAACTCTCAAAATTCAAGAAATAATTTAAAAAAAGGTACACAAGTTTCTAGCTATCCTGTATTATTATTTTTAAATTTCAAAAATTAAGGTGTGAGAAGATGAAAGTAGTCAAGTTTGGCGGCAGTTCACTGTGCAGCGCAGAACAGATAAAAAAAGTAGCTGACATCATCAAAAGTGATGCAGAACGACGGATTGCGGTCGTCTCTGCACCGGGCAAACGATCAGCCAATGATACAAAGGTGACGGACATGCTAATTGCGCTACACGTCAACCATACAACTGGATTAGATACTAAAGATGCTATCAGCCGTATCATCGATCGCTATCAATCCATCATTAACGGCCTCGAAATCGACGCCGGGCTTCTTGATCAGTTCGAACAGACATTAATCCACCACCTCGACACCATCAAAAGCCGTGACCGGCTGCTGGATGCACTGAAATCATGTGGTGAGGATTTTAATGCTCAATTGATCAGTGCCTATCTGAATCAGATTGGTGTCCGAGCAGCATACATGTCTCCTAAAGAAGCCGGCATACTGGTCACGGACGAACCATCCAATGCCCAGCTGATTGAGTCCTCCTATGATAAATTGAATCACTTGAAGGAAAGTGAGCATGTACTAATCATTCCCGGCTTTTATGGCGCTTCTGAAAATGATGACATAGTCACATTTCCAAGGGGTGGATCTGATATTACGGGAGCCATCGTTGCGCGCGGTGTGGAAGCAGACCTCTATGAGAACTTCACAGATGTCAGCTTCATCTACTCGGCACACCCTGGACTCATTGAAGAGCCCCATGCGATTCGGGAGATTACTTACCGAGAAATGCGCGAACTGTCATATGCAGGATTCGGTGTCTTTCACGATGAAGCACTCGCACCAGTATTTAAAAAAGAAATTCCGGTAATGATAAGAAACACGAACGACCCCGGTATCGAAGGGACGAAAATTGTCGCAGAACGAGAATTCATTCCGGAAATGCCCGTCATCGGCATCAGCTGTGATGAAGGTTTCACTTCAATTACAATGAACAAATACTTGATGAACCGGGAAATCGGATTCACAAGAAGACTGCTGCAAATTCTTGAAGATCACCGCCTATCTTACGAGCATGTCCCCTCAGGTATTGATAACCTTTCTGTTATTCTACGCACCCGGCAATTTGATGGTAACTCGAAACTTGAGGATGTGATAGCCGACATCAATGATAAACTGGAACCGGATGCCGTCTATGTCGAAGATGATCTGGCACTTGTCGTTATTGTCGGTGAAGGAATGAAGGAGCACGTTGGTATTGCAACTAAAACGACAACTGCTCTAAGTGAGAACGACGTGAATATCCGCATGATTAACCAGGGCGCCTCTGAAATCAGCATGATGTTTGCGGTGGATATTAAAGATGCGCATAAAGCGCTCCGTGCCATCTACAGCAACTACTTCAGCGAAATCAAAGGATAGTAATTAGATGATTGAATCTGCCCCAAAGGGTATACTAGTATAGAGATACTGTATGAAGAAATGGGAGGGGCAGCATGTTATTTGAAAAACGATTGCAGCATATGAAACGCTACAGAGAGATTGCTTTAGCATCCTCAAAGAGTGGATTCGGCTATATTGTCGAGGAACTTGGTCTGGACGAGGTCTTGTCTTTGCCGAAAAGGCTGCTTTTGAGACGTGATGAAGAGCATATTGAAAAGACTAGAGGAGAACGTATCCGGCTCTTCCTTGAAGAAATGGGACCGACTTTCATCAAAATTGGCCAAGTGGCCAGCACGCGCCCTGACCTTGTCCCTGAGGATATCATCAATGAATTATCAAAACTCCAAAATCACGTTCCCCCCTTCTCATACGAAAAGGTCGAAACAACGATAGAGGAAGCACTCGGGGCAAAAATCAGCGATATATTCGACACTTTCGAAGAGGCACCGATCGGTTCTGCCTCCATCGGACAGGTGCATAGAGCAACGCTCGTCACTGGTGAAGCAGTGGCTGTGAAAGTGCAGCGCCCCGATATAGAACGAACGGTCCGAAACGATTTGGAGATACTTAACCAGCTGGCACTACTCGCAGAATCCCGTATGCAATGGGCCAGACAGTACCAGCTGGTTGATATGATTGATGAGTTTTCACGTGCGATTGCCGAAGAACTTGATTACACCATCGAGGGCAGGAACGTTGAAAAGATTGGCAAGCAATTTGATACTGACGACACAGTCCATATACCAAAAGTGTATTGGGATGTGACGACGAAGAATGTATTGGTCATGGAATACCTTGAGGGCACCCAGATCGGCAACCTGGACGCTTTGGATGCCAAAGGATACTCCAGAGAGCGGCTCGCTGAGAGACTGACACATGCAATCTTTCATCAGATACTGATAGAAGGTTTCTTTCATGGTGACCCACACCCAGGAAACATCACCATCATGGAAGGAGAAACCATCGGTTTTCTTGATTTCGGCATGGTCGGCAAGATGACAAAGGAAATGAAATCGAATTTCGGTTCCCTACTGATTGCCATGATGCGCAAGGATGCGGACGGTGTAGTCAGAGCTATCACGCGGATGGGTGTAGTACCGGATGATGTAGACATGAAATCACTCAAAAAAGATGCCGAGCTTCTAAGAGACAAGTACTATGATATCCCACTTAGCCGTATGAATCTCGGCGAAGCAGTACAAGACCTGTTCGGCATCGCGAACACCCACCGGATCAAGTTGCCGACAGATTTCACCATGCTCGGCAAGACCATCCTGACCTTAGAAAGCATCGTCAGGCAGCTTGACCCGGAATTCAGTATCGTCGATGTAGCCGAACCATTTGGAAAGCAGTTGCTGAAGGAAAGGTTCGATCCGAAGAATATCGCAGACCAGGCATGGCATCAGTGGCTTGGTCTGAGTGATGACTTGAAGGATACTTCAAACAATCTGCATGAGTTTTCAAAAGGCCTGAAGGATAAGAAGGTACCTGTCGAAATTCAATTGCGCCGCAGTGAGCAGTTCATGAAACGCATCGACGGCATTGGTAACCGGCTGACTTTCAGTATCGTGCTGCTATCTTTCAGCATTATCATGGCTGGACTAATCATGAGCTCAGCCCTCTCTGACCGATCGACCATATTATTCAATTTTCCTGCTATAGAAATCGGATCGACCGTCGCCATTATTATGTTTGTTGGAATGCTGTATTCTATATTCCGTTCCGGAAGATTTTGAAAAAAGCCTTTGGAGAAATCTCCAAAGGCTTTTTAAATATAGAACATGTAATCGTCAACTTCATCTTGGTCATGCTCGAGCATATCGGAGAGTGTGGTATGATCTAGCACATCTCGAAGTGCATCACGGATTCGACCCCATAGATAGCGCTCAGTATCTGTATCTTTTTCGTCGCCTTCGACCGCGACAATGTTCTCTTCGAGTGTCCGGAAGATCTGACCGACAGTGATGGCGTCGGGTGCCAGATTCAGTTCGTACCCACCATATGCGCCGCGCGTACTTTTGATGAGTTCTGCTTTCTTGAGACTTGAGACAATCTGCTCTAAATAAAGATCACTGATCCCTCTTTCCTCGGCAACCGATTTTACACTTCTTTTCTTCTCCCCGTAGTTCCTGGCAAGAGCCAGCATGAAATAAAGTCCGTATCTTCCTCTTGTCGTAATTTTCATAAAGCACCTCTTAGTTTAAGTTCATTTCTATTTATATTATAGTATTAATAAATATACCATAACACTGAAACAGGTGAAAATATGACTACCCAACCTTTAAGCTATAGAATGCGTCCCAAGTCCATAGATGAGATACTCGGTCAGAGCCACCTGGTCGGTGAAGGCAGCATTATCAGACGGATGGTTAAAGCGAAAAGACTATCTTCGATGATACTGTATGGTCCACCCGGTATCGGTAAAACGAGCATAGCGAGCGCCATTGCGGGTTCCACAAACTTTAAATTCAGAGTACTGAATGCTGTGACCAACACGAAGAAGGATATGCAAATTGTAGCAGAAGAAGGTAAAATGAGCGGCAGTGTCATTTTGCTGCTCGACGAAATCCACCGTTTGGACAAAGCAAAGCAGGACTTCCTCCTCCCACATCTTGAGAACGGCAGTATCATTCTTATCGGTGCAACCACTTCCAATCCATACCACGCCATCAATCCGGCAATCAGGAGCAGGTGCCAAATATTCGAACTAGAACTGCTTGATCCTGAGGAAGTAGAGTCCGCCCTACATCGTGCGATTGATGATACGGATCGTGGACTCGGTAAGATGAAGGTAAATATTTCCGAAGAAGCACTGAAATATTTATCGCAAACAAGTCAAGGGGATGTCAGAAGTGCACTCAATGCACTTGAACTTGCAGTGCTTAGTACTGAAGCAGACAAAAGCGGTACAATCTATGTAAACCTCGATGATGCCAAAGCATGCATGCAAAAATCTGACCTCCTCTACGATAAAGATGGGGACCAGCACTATGATGTTATGAGTGCTTTTCAAAAGTCGATTCGTGGCAGTGACGTCGATGCTGCCCTACATTATCTCGCCAGGCTAGTTGAAGCTGGGGATCTCGTTACAATCGTCAGACGGCTTCTCGTCATCAGTTATGAGGATGTTGGGCTTGCCAATCCACAACTTGCTTCGAGAACTCTCGACGCCATTATATCAGCTGAGCGACTTGGTTTCCCGGAAGCACGCATACCGCTATCACAGGCCGTAATCGAACTATCGCTTTCTCCTAAATCGAACAGTGCTATCAAAAGTATCGATGGTGCATTGGCCGACATCCGCAAAAAGAAAACAGGCAGCATTCCGAAACACTTACGCGATGGACACTATAAGAGTGCTGAAAAGCTTGGAAACGCTATTGGTTACAAATATCCCCATAACTATCCAAACCATGTAGTCAATCAGCAGTATCTGCCCGATCCGCTTGTTAATGCCTCCTATTATGAGAAGTCTGATGTTTCGAAATACGAGAAGCAACTTGCAGAAATATATGACAAACTAAAAAAACTATAAAAAAATAAGCACCGAATTATAAAATTCGGTACTTATTTCGAAATATCCAGGCGTAAGCCGTGTGTATTTGTTGATTATTTTGGCCTGCTATTTGCAGGTGGGTGCCCTATTCCCTACTCCAGACGTCCTGTCAAGCAGGCATGTCTTTTGTAGGAAAACAACCGGGCTCCCGTTAAAAAAAGTGTTAGGTCAAAATATAATTCAACACATCACGCACTTCCCAGATATTCCTGTTACGAATATATTAGCATACTACCCCAAAAAAAGAAACAAAAAACACTTGATTATCTCATCTAAAATATCTGGCATATATCCAGCGAACAGTTCTCACAGTTTACCTGCTTTTTCAGCGCTATTATATCATGCACTGTAATCTGTTTGCGGTCGATTGACAGTATCCCTTCTTGCTTCAACTCAGTCATCATACGATTAATCCCTTCCCTTGAAGTTCCGCACATGGCTGCAAGATTCTGATTGGTCAACTGTGTTGTGATCGTAATCCCTTGCCCAGTCTTAGTGCCAAAGGAATTACATAACCGGATCAGTATGGATGCTAGTGCACCACTCTTGCCATACATGGAAAGATCTCTGAGTTTTGTGGCCTGGCGACTACCATCGATATCTAGCCACTGCATCCACTCCGCCATCAGCGCTTGATCAGACAATATTTTCATCTCAAAACTCTCTCGCTCGAAACTTTGGATAACGCAATCCGTCTTTGCTCGTGCGTAGGTAGTGTGCTCCTTTATTCCACAAAAAAGAGAAGTGGCCCCAAATATCCCATCCTGGACGAGCAAGCTTGTGACGAGTTCCTTGCCCTCTTCATGCATCCTACTGATAAATACTTCCCCTTCGATGACCATATGTATCCATCCTGCACGATCTCCAGAATGGTAGATGTATTCCCCTTTATTCACCTTCGTACTTTTCCCATGCGATTTGAGTAGTCCAATAATCTCCAAAGGTCTAAATAGAGTGTTGCTTTCCATTATCCTCACCCCGACTTCCTAAGTAAATTTTATCATAAAATGTGATTTTTATCACTTTTTTTCGAGAACATATTCAGTATCATCAACATTATAAAGTCACGTTCAAGGAGTGAAGAAATGTCCAATAAAAATAAACCGGTGATACCTCATGAAGACGATCATAATAATCTCGATCTCCGCGGTACACTTGCTATGGTGCTGGCACTCGGCGCTTTGATGGTAGTCAGCTGGTTCGGTATATTCATGCTATTCATGGAAAGAATGTAAGGAGGAACAACTAATGCACAAGTACGAAAAAATATGGATGACACTTGGATCTGCTTCTCTTGCCATCTTCCTGGCTATACTCGGTATATCATCTGTACATGCAGGTCACACACCAGCAGCAAGTGGCATAGAGACAATCAATCCAGATTTTGTGGAAAGTGACTCGCGGTTTGGCAATCCAGGATTATATGAATCCGATTCTGGAGACTACGACTACGACTTATACTTCACAGCCAGCGCGTTCATGTATGAGCCACGTGAAGTCGAGATTCCAAAAGGATCACGTGTCAGAATACAGGCAGCAACTAAAGACGTCATTCATGGCTTCTCTGTCGCAGGTACAAATGTCAATATGATGGTGGAACCAGGTCTTGTTTCGACATATACTGCCAATTTCAATAAAACCGGTGAGTTCCTGATCATCTGCAACGAATACTGCGGTGTTGGACATGCCGATATGATATCAATGATAAAGGTGGTGGATGTAGTTGAATAGAACAGTTAGAAATGCAGGTCCCATCACTCGAAAAGATGCCAAGCTGGTCATGGCACATATGTATTGGGTCATCTTTGCGCTCGCCATCGGCGGTACTGCCGGATTACTCCAGACATTGGTTCGATCCGGGCAGTTCGAGTTGCCGTTTGGTATTGGGTACTATCAATTACTTACGCTCCACGGTGTCATCCTTGCTCTGGTTATGACGACATACTTCATTATGGGATATCAGATTGCCTCCCTATCAAAAACTTGCGGGGCGTTTACTGATACTGAAAGAAAGCTCGGATGGATCGGTTATTTCGTCATGACCGTAGGTACACTGATGGCTGCAGCAATGATTGCTACGAATGAAGCATCAGTTCTCTATACTTTCTATGCACCACTTCAAGCACATGTCTTATTCTATATAGGTCTCGCACTAGTCATTGTCGGTTCATGGATTTCTGCCGTCGGTCAGCTGATGCGTTACGCAAGATGGAAAAAAGCACATCCCGGTGAGAAAACACCACTGCTCTCTTATATGGCATCAATCAACAACGTTATGTGGATTGTCTGTACAATTGGTGTTGCTACAACGGTATTATTCCAGTTTGTTCCTTGGTCACTCGGATTTACAGAACGGATCAACGTCTCACTAAGCCGAACATTGTTCTGGTACTTTGGTCATGCACTCGTGTATTTCTGGCTCCTGCCCGCCTATATGACGTGGTATGTTGTTATTCCAAAGGTACTTGGCACAAAAGGCTTTTCCGATAACCTCGCTCGCATGAGTTTCATGCTCTTTCTGTTTTTCAGTATTCCAGTCGGACTCCACCACCAACTGGTCGAACCCGGCATTGATGCATTCTGGAAAGGGCTCCAGGTCGTTTTGACATTCATGGTTATTATACCTTCACTCATGACGGCCTTCAGTCTGTTTGCAGTTTTTGAAACTTACGGACGAAAAAAAGGGGCATCAGGTCTGTTAGACTGGTTCAAGAAACTCCCTTGGAAAGATGCCAGATTTGTCCTTCCCTTTGTCGGGATGCTATTTTTCATTCCTGGGGGTATTGGTGGTGTCATCAATGCATCAGGACAGATGAACCAGGTCGTCCACAACACTATTTGGGTCGTTGGACATTTCCATATTACTGTGGGTGCACCTGTCGTTTTAACCTACTTCGGTACAATGATGTTTCTGATTCCGCACTGCACAGGACGTAGCATCACAAAAGAACTTAACAGGATGGGACTTTTCCTAGCCTATACTTGGGCTTTCGGAATGGGCATCATGTCTACTGCAATGCACATTGTAGGTCTCTCCGGCGCACCAAGACGTTCCACCTTTTCCGAATATGGTGGCGCAGCAGTAGCAGAGGATTGGATTGCATACCAGTTGCTGCAAGCTGTTGGGGGAACATTCCTTTTCATTGCCATCATTATTGCCGTAATCCTTTTCATCTCATTGATGACTGGTCCAAAATCAGATATGAGAGAGTCCTTCCCCGTTGCAGAAATGCTTGATGAGTATCAGCCAGCACACCGGCTCGTTGAAAACTGGCGATTTCTCATTGTTGTCACAGCTCTGCTGATACTCATCGCATATACCGTACCAATTACGCAGATCTTTACGGAGAATATACCAGGTGCAAAAGGATTTAGAATGTGGTAAACATAAGAAATGCCATGGAAATATTGATTTCCATGGCATTTCTTTTTTATATATCCAAATCTATGTGAAGCTCCTTAAGCTGAGCTGCGGAGACTTCTGATGGCGCGTTCATCATTAGGTCTCCGGCACTTGCTGTTTTAGGGAAAGCAATGACGTCACGAATGTTGTCCGTACCTGCAAGCAACATGACGAAGCGATCGAGACCGTAGGCGATGCCACCATGTGGTGGGGCACCATACTTGAAGGCTTCAATTAAGAATCCGAACTGTGCATCCCTTTCCTCATCTGTGAAACCAAGCGCCTTGAACATCTTCTCCTGGAGCGATGCGTCATGTATACGGATCGAGCCGCCACCGAGTTCATAACCATTCAGTACGATGTCATACGCGTTGGCCAGCACTTGTTCCGGTGCCTTTTCAAGTTTTTCGATGTCTTCCGCTTTAGGTGACGTGAACGGATGATGCGCTGCGAAATAACGACCGGCTTCCTCGTCGTATTCAAACAGTGGCCAGTCGGTGACCCATAGGAAGTTGAACTGGTCTTTTGATATGAGATCAAGGTCCTTGGCAAGTTTGTTTCTCAGGTTGCCAAGCGATGCGTGGACAACTTTTTCGGAATCTGCAACAAACAGTACAAGATCTCCATTTTCAAGAGACAGTGCTTCAGATATATCCGCCTGATTCTGTTCGCTGAAGAATTTGGCGATTGGACCATTCAATGCATCCTCTTTAACCTTCAACCATGCCAGTCCTTTAGCACCATACGTTTTTACATAGCTTTCGAGCTTCTCGATATCTTTTCTGGAAAAGCGGCTTTCTTCTCCTTTTACAACAATCGCTTTAACCATGCCCCCGTTTTCCACAGCAGAGCGGAAAACTTTAAAGTCCACAGTTTCGGCGAATGTATTGAGATCGTGCAGCTTCAAATCGAATCTTGTATCCGGCTTATCCACACCGTATTCGGCCATCGCTTGATGATAGGTCATCCTTGGGAAAGGTGTTTCAACTTCAATACCTTTAACATCACGCATCACTTGACTGATCATCCGCTCGTTCATCTCAAGCATCTGCTCTTCATCAGTAAAGGACATTTCTATATCGATCTGCGTAAATTCAGGCTGTCTGTCGGCTCGCAAGTCTTCGTCTCGGAAGCATTTAACGATCTGATAGTATTTTTCCATACCTGAGAGCATTAGCAGCTGCTTGTAGATCTGTGGTGACTGCGGCAGTGCATAGAACTCACCTTCATGCACACGGGAGGGCACTAGATAGTCTCTTGCACCTTCCGGTGTAGATTTGGAGAGTACAGGTGTTTCGATGTCGATGAACTCTTCGTTATCAAGGAAGTTTCTAACACTACGGTTCAGATTGTGGCGCAGCTTTAGTATGTTCTGCAGTTTTGGTTTTCTGAGGTTTAGGTAGCGATATTTGAGTCCGACATCCTCACTGATTGTTTCGTCCATGACTTGGAATGGTGGTGTTTCAGCCTTCGCCAGCACTTCCAGCTTATCAGCCATAATTTCAATTTTGCCGGTCGGTATATTTTCGTTGTACTGGGACGGATCACGTTCCAATACCTTGCCTGTGACAGCAACTACAAATTCAGAACGGATACGTTCAGCAGTCTCAAGTGCCTTTTGCGATACTTCCGGATTGAAAACGACCTGAACAATACCTTCACGGTCCCTCAAATCAATGAAGATCAGCCCTCCAAGGTCGCGCCGCTTCTGTACCCAGCCTTTCAGATGGACTGTCTCTCCTGTCAATGCTTCTGTAATTTCTTTTGTATATTTCCTCATGTTCACTTCTCCTCAATTATCGTCCGGATTTTTTCTACATCATCAAGACTGATTTTCTGCGATTCGCCTGTTGCCATATTCTTCAGTTCCGCTTTACCGGAATCAAGCTCCGTTTCGCCGATGACAATCGTGTGGGCAGCACCCTTTCTGTCTGCATCCTTCATCTGCGCTTTAAGCTTCCTGTGTTTATAGTCCATATCACAGCTGACGCCTGAGGTACGTAATTTATGCACAAGTCTTCCAGCTGCGGTACTCGCTGCTTCGTCGAGCGTACAGATATACAAGTCGATACCTTGTGGCTCAGGCAGTTCGATACCTTCCGCTTCAAGTGCCAAAAGAAGCCTTTCAATGCTGAGGGCAAAGCCGATGCCTGTTTCCGAAGGTCCGTCGAGTAATTCAAGCAATCCATTATAGCGGCCGCCACCACAAAGTGTTGTAATGGCCCCAAAACCTTCGGCATCGCTCATCAATTCGAACGCAGTGTGTGTGTAATAGTCGAGTCCTCTGACAAGATTATAGTCGACTTCGTAAGGGATACCGAGGGCATCCAGGTTCTGCCTCACTTCTTCGAAATAGTTTTTTGATTCTTCATTCAGGTAGTCATAGATTACCGGTGCATTCTGAACAAGCGGGTGTTCCCTGTCTTTCTTACAATCAAGAATCCGCATCGGATTGGTATCGATCCGCACCTGACAATCCGAACAAAACTCGTGAATTGATGGCCTAAAGTGGTTGACGAGTGCCTGATTATAGGCTGCTCGGCTATCCTGATCACCGATCGAATTGATGTAGAGCTTAAGATTATTAAGTCCGAACGACTGGTAAATGTGCATCAACATACTTAGCACTTCCACATCGATCAACGGATCCTCTACACCAATTGCTTCGATGCCGAATTGGACGAATTGACGGTATCTGCCCTTCTGACGTCTCTCATAACGGAACATTGGTGCCTCGTAGTATACTTTCACCGGCTGTTCGACATTGTGCTGCATCTTATTTTCAATATAGCTTCTGACTACAGGTGCCGTGCCTTCAGGTTTCAAAGTCATACTACGATCACCTTTGTCTTTGAAGGTATACATTTCCTTATTGACGATATCCGTCGATCCTCCGACACCTCGTACGAAAAGCTCTGTCGACTCGAATACAGGTGTCCGGATTTCCTTGTAGTTGTAGTTCTGTGCAATTTTGTGCAGTCTATCTTCAATGTACTGCCATTTGTACGTGTCTTTTGGTAGTATGTCCTGGGTACCTCTTGGAATTTGTATCATCTGCTCCACTCCGTTCCTGAAATATAAAAAAGCCCCTTATATCCGTATGGATATAAGGGGCGAGTAAATCGCGTTGCCACCCTGATTCAGCCTTAATAGGCCCTCTCGCATATTAACGGCTGCCACCGCCTGCACTGCAGGGTTCTACCGAAGTGTCGGTTTTGGATACGGATGATTAACCTGCTTACAGCCACGGCAGGTCTCTCTGGAAATCATCCTATCCACCTCAACGGATTACTGAAATCATTTTTTTGATTATTTAATATGATATGGTCTAATGACAATCAAGTCAAGCACTCAATTCAAATAATTATTAATTCCCTTGGCGATACCTGCTGCCATCATGCTCTGGTACCTGGTTTCAGTCAATGACATATCATCGACAGTGTTGCTCAGATAACCGAGTTCTATCAGTACAGCCGGGTAATCAAGCTGCCAAGTGACCTGGAAGTTCATCGTCCCGACCCCACGATTGTAGAAATAGGAATGTGCGTCGAGCGCGTTATTGATGGATTCAGCGAACGCCTGCTGCTCGGGATGCGTATAATATGTAGTGAAGCCTGATATCGAGGCATCATCCATCGCATCACTGTGCAGGCTGATAAATAGATCTCCCTCGACTTTCCTGTCGTCAAGAGAGGCAAATGTATCCCTGTCGCGTGTCAGTATGACCTTAGCCCCATTTGAAGTAAGTATAGATTCCAGTTCCTCTGCAATACTGAAGACTATCTGATCCTCCGTTACACCAGAGATACTCGTTGCCCCGGGATCCTTACCCCCATGGCCGGGATCAATGACGATTGTTTGACCGCTGAAATCATAATCCGGGGCACTCAGGTCCATTTCGACTGGCTCGTGTGTCGGGTCTAGAAAACGGTCATAGAGTAAACCAGAGGCAAAAATGATGCCTGCAGCAATAAACAGGAAAAAAATTGGTGCTACATATAGATGCTTCTTGCGCTTGAAGAAATCTATAATGTTCTGCACGAGACCGCCCGGTCGTCTTTCGGATTGCCCCATTACTGAATCTTTCCGTCTATGGATTCATACAGTATCGTAATGGGTCCGTCATTGTTGATTTGAACCTGCATCATTTCACCAAAGAATCCTTCCTTAACAGTGAGACCGAATGACTGAAGATGCGCATTGAACTGCTTGTATAGATTATTTGCATGTTCCTTGCCAGCAGCCTGCGAAAAACTCGGGCGATTCCCCTTCCTGACATCTGCATAAAGCGTAAATTGGGAAATGCTCAGCACTTCACCTTCGACATCCTTGATGGATAGATTAATCTTTCCAGATTCATCCTCGAAGTTGCGACTGGCTGCAATCTTTTCTGCCAGTTTCCGCGCATCCTCTTCTGTTGAAGATTCAGATACGCCGACCAATAGGCAGTAGCCCACGCCGATTTCGTTAAAAAATTCGTTACTTAAGACGGTCGCACTAGATACTCTTTGCAATACGATTTTCATTTTCTACACCTCATTTAAAGACGCGTTCTACGCTGTATATATCAGGAAGTTGCTTTATCTTATCGACCACTTTGTAAAGGTCAGACACATTCTGTAGCATGACTGATAGACTGATCTTAGCATGCTTATCCACATCGGCCTGACCATTGACACGAGTGATCGGGAATTTCGTGCTAGCGACGACATTCAGCACTTCGTTGACAAGACCTTGGCGGTCATAGCCCGTGATCTCGAGATCCGTCTGATACTTGCGATCCTTGTTCTTGTTCTTTACCCACTCGACATCGATCAGGCGTTCTGTCTCGTTTCTGATGTTCGGGCAGGTCGCAACATGGACCTTCACACCATGCCCTTTCGTGATGAAACCGATGATATCATCACCCGGCAGTGGGTTACAGCATTTCGATAGATTGATCAGCATATTGTCCATGCCCTGTACATAAACACCGGATTCTGTCGATATTTCCTTATAGTGGTGGGTTCTGTCGATTTCTTCTATTACATTGCTCTTCTCTTCTGCGACCTTGAATTTTTCCATCAGACGATTGGTCACCTGTTGAGCCGTGACACCACCGAAACCGACCATAGCATACAGATCATCTTCGTGACTGATGTTGTATCGCTCAAGAACAGGATCCATGTACTGGGACTTCAAAACATCATCTGGCTTATAGTCGCGATTCTTGATTTCATGCTCTACAGCGAACCGGCCTTTTTCCACATTGCTTGCACGATCCTGCTTTTTGAAAAATGCCCGGATTTTATGTTTTGCTCCGGATGATTTGACGAGTTTTAGCCAGTCTAAGCTCGGTCCATAGGACTGTTTACTTGTACGTATCTCAACAATTTCACCTGTTGAGAGCTCGTAGTCGATGGAGACGATCTTGCCATTTACTTTTGCACCAATCATCTTATTGCCGACTTCAGTGTGCACCTGATATGCAAAATCTATAGGAACCGCGCCCTTCGGTAGCTCGACGACATCTCCTGTTGGTGTAAACACATACACTTTGTCACTCAGGAGATCGCTTTTCAATGATTCCATGAATTCTTCTGCATCTGAAGCAGAATTTTCCTGATCGATGAGATCCTGGAACCAATTGATGCGCTTATCAAGGAAAGGTTCTTTCTGCACTTCTCTGCCTTCCTTATACGCCCAGTGGGCAGCGACACCATGCTCAGCTATTTCGTGCATCTCAAACGTCCGGATTTGTATTTCTAATGGGTCCCCATTCGGACCAACGACCGTCGTATGCAACGATTGATACATGTTTGGCTTCGGCATGGCAATGTAATCCTTAAAGCGACCCGGCATCGGTTTCCAGATGGTATGGATGACACCGAGGACCGCGTAGCAGTCCTTAATGCTCGTCACAAGCACACGCACAGCGAGCAGATCGAAAATCTGATCGAACTGTTTATGCTGTTTCGTCATTTTTTTATAGATACTGTATATGTGCTTTGGCCGCCCGGAAAGCTGGCCGCCGATGCCCGTGTGGTCCATCTCGGATTGGATGCGGTCGATGGCTTGGTTGATAACCACCTCACGTTCGCTCCGTTTCTTTTTCATGGAACTTACTATCTTGAAATACTGTTGCGGCTCGATATAACGAAGCGCTGTATCTTCAAGCTCCCATTTAATGCTCGAAATACCGAGACGATGTGCCAGAGGTGCATAGATTTCGAGCGTTTCCTGGGACGTGCGGATCTGTTTGTCTTCGGGCATAGCTTTTAATGTACGCATATTGTGCAAACGGTCAGCGAGCTTGACTAGAATTACCCGGATATCTTTAGCAATGGCAATAAACAGTTTGCGATGGTTCTCGGCCTGCTCCTCTTGTCGTGAACGGTATTTGACTTTCTCGAGCTTTGTCACACCATCGACAATTAGCGCAACTTCTTCGTTGAACATGGACTTCAAGTCGTCGAAAGTATACTCCGTATCCTCGACGACGTCATGAAGGAATCCGGCGATGATTGTCGGACAGTCGAGCTTCAGCTCTGCCAGTATACCTGCGACCTGGACGGGATGCAGGATATAAGGCTGCCCGCTCTTGCGATATTGTCCATCGTGCGCCTCATGTGCCAAAGCATATGCCTTTTGGACCATCTCCATGTCCGATTCATTCATATAAGAATCACACATGCGGATGACATCGTCTTTGCTGTATGGATACTCCTTGTTCATGACCTCACCGCTTTCCCTCTACACTAGTTAGAATCATCATACTATAAAACCTCTTTCAATTAAATAAATGACAAAAAAAGCCTGTTTTCACAGACTTTTAAGTGGACTAATCTTCGTAGGTAATCAGTGAAAGTGTATCATATCCATCGAGACGTTTCATGCCATCAAGGTATTCAAGTTCAATCAGGAATGCAATTCCTGCCACGACACCGCCAAGTGATTCGATAAGTTTGATCGTTGCTTCAATCGTGCCACCGGTTGCTAGCAAGTCATCTGTAATCAGTACACGCTGACCAGGAGTAATGGCATCACGGTGCATCGTCAATATATTGGAGCCGTACTCGAGGTCGTACTCATGCTTGATGACTTCACGGGGCAGTTTGCCTTCTTTTCTTACGGGAGCAAAACCGATCCCCATGCTGTAGGCCACTGGACAGCCAATGATGAATCCACGTGCTTCAGGACCGACAACGATATCGATTTCTTTCTCACGTGCGTATTCCACAATCTGATCTGTTGCGTATTTATAGGCTGGTCCATTATCCATTATTGTCGTTATATCTTTGAAGCTGACGCCTTCTTTAGGCCAGTCCGGTACTTCTGATACATATTGCTTTAAATCCATTTAAATTCCACCAATCAATTCGAAATTAATGTTCTGAGATAGTCTTTCAGCTCAGATGAAGAAGACATTTTCAAAAGTCTCTCCGCTTCAAGCTGATTTTTAAGGGCTCGGTAGTACACTGATTCTTCGAGCTTCCACGTGCTATCTTCTTGATCCTTGTATATTATACCATCTTCCACCCGGATAATCTCTAAATCTATCATAATATCTATCGACATTTTGAGTAATTTCATCTTTATGCCGATACGCTCGGCGAGTGCCGGTGCATGTTTTGCTAAGTTGATTGAGCCATCTTCGGCAGCTCGTACTAGCTGCATTAAGCGATCGAGGGTGTCGTCTTTTGGTATGCCTGTAAAGAAAAGCTCATCTTTCTGATTAAAAATGGAGATGATCTTCGATGCATGGATGCCGCCTAAGGAGTATGCCAGATTGTCTACACGCTCCGGCAAATCACGCAAAACGACCGTCTTCGATGTGAAGGGGAGTACCTCACCGTAATGGTAGTAATTCTCCCCTTTCTTCTCCCGGCCTTCTGCAATGACAAAGATATCATTCGGTGAGATGATGTCAAAGCACTGGTCGCTCCGGCTTCTCATATCAATGAGCTGGACACTGTCGACGCCAACGTCCTGTAACATCATCTGGAGCGTACGGCTCTGGTTAAACACATTGACATTGACCGTTCCGACCAGGCTAATGGCGTCTCCTTGAGACACTTCATTAACTAGGTGCCCATAACCGAATCCGATAACATCCATGCCAATCTGTGCCATTGAAAGTTTAATGTGCGATTTGTCCTTACCGACCTGCCGCATTGTACTGATACTTTCGTTGCTAATCAGAAATACAGGGGACTGGAATGATTGACCGAAAGGTTTGAGCCGGTCGAATCGCTCAAAAGCCTTCATCGTCATATTGCCCTGACGGATTTGATAGTCGATATACTTAACCGGTCTTAAATCCAACTGCAGTTGTTCAAAGTACTCTGACAGTTCTTGTTCAAAGGACTCAATATCGGATGATTCAACTTCTACACCGAGTGCCTGTGCATGCCCACCGAAACGATGATGGAAATTTGAATGCGCCGTGAGTACACCATGCAGATCTACTCCTTCGATTGACCGTCCTGATCCCCGATATATGTCGTTATCCAGTGTCAGTACGATTGCAGGCTTGCCATACTGTTCTACAATTTTAGATGCGACAATTCCGAGTACGCCTGGGTGCCAGCCTTCTTGGTAGACAATATTAATTTGTTTTTCAGGATCCACCTGTTCTTTTGCCTCGCCAAATATGGTCTCAACCAGCTGCTTGCGTTCAAGATTCATGCTCTCGACAACCATGGCTTGTTCATAGGCTGTGTTGGTATCCGATTCAAGCAGGAGCTCAACAGCAATCTCCGCCTCACCAAGTCGTCCTGTGGCATTGAGGCGGGGTGCTAATGTGAATGCGATCGTCTCTTCATCCATCTGCCCATCGTGACCCGCACTTCTGAGCAGCGTATGCACACCGACCGGCGGAGTATCATTTAATCTTCTCAAACCTTCGATGACCAGCTTCTTATTTTCATCAATCATGGGTACAAGGTCAGCAACTGTGCCGATGGCTACCCAGCCGATATCTCCTTTCTCTTCAAGACCGAGCGCCTGGACGAGCTTATAGGTAATGCCGACACCGGCCAATGATGGAAATGGATAGGTACCGTCGGGATGTGCTGGATGAATGACGATACCTTCGGGCACATTGTCGCCAAACGCATGATGATCGACAACGATGGTGTCGATGCCTTCAGACTTCAAGAACGCGACCTCGCTGCCTCCTGAAATGCCATTGTCCACTGTAATCACAAGATCATACTGGCCTACTACAAGTTCTTCAAATACCGCCATGTTCGGACCATAACCGTCTTCTATACGACTTGGAATGAAATAATCGACGTTCTCGCTCTTTCTTCTCAATGCATTCAACAATAGAACTGTACTGGTGATTCCATCTGCATCAAAGTCACCATAAATCAGTATGCGCTCGTCCTTAGAAAAAGCATCTTCGATACGTGATACTGCCTCAGACATTCTGTACACAAGTCCAGCATCGTACGTTTTGGGATGGTAAATTTTCTCAAGATCACCCTCAGTAGTGTATCCCCGGTTCTCAAGTATCGTCTGTTCGAGCGGATTGAGCTTGAACTTTTCTATCAGTGCATCTGGCATATCGGAATTTTTCCGACGTACTTTCCACTCATATTTTGACTGGTACATATATTACATCCTTTGCAAAACGCCCGGGGGCACCGGGCGTTCTAGAATTATACAAGTATTTTTTCGTCGTCTTTCTTTCTCTCTTCGTAAACAACCAGGCTACCTTCTGATTTTCTAAACTGGCGCTTCTTCAATATCCCCCACAGCTGTAGTGCAATGAAGAGCGATGAATAGATACCGCTCACGAGACCGATGAGCAATGCAATCGAGAAGTTCAGTATGGCAGTGCTGCCCATAAACACAAGCAACAGAACGACGATGATGACCGTCAGTACCGTGTTGACCGAGCGGGTCAAGGTCTGTTTGAGGGAACGGTTGATGATCGTATCAATTTCCGATTCCTCATGGATTATTCGAACCTTTCTCAAGTTCTCCCTCACCCGATCGAATGTGACGATGGTATCGTTAATCGAGTAACCAACGATAGTCAGTGCAGCGGCGATGAAAGTGATGTCCACTTCCAACCTGAATATAGAGAACAGGGCAATCATGATGAATGCATCATGGATCAAGGCTAATACGCTTGGTAGCGCCATGCGCCACTCGAAGCGAATGGAAGCATATACGATGATACCGAGTGATGCGATGGCGAGCGCAATCATAGCATTTCTTGCAAGCTCGCGGCCAACTACAGGACTCACCGTACTGATTGCCGGCTGAGTGCCGAACTGTTCTTCGAAAGTACCTTGCATCTCTGTCACGGCTTCTTGTGGTAAATCTTCAGTATAACGCGCGACCACCATATCCTCCCCTGAAGTTGTGATGCTGTCAGGCGGAATGTCCATGGCAACCAGTTCTTCTTCGACTTGCTCTACTGTTGCTTGGCCATCTGTTTGGATATCTGCTCTTGTACCGGATGTAAAGTCGATACCCAAATTCAATCTGAATATGGACAGAACAACAAGTCCAGCCAAGATGAGTACAAGACTTAATGCAAAGAATTTTCTTGCGTGACCAACGAAATCCAGTTTGTCCCACGGGGTTGATAGATGTTCAATGTCCTTGCCTTCATTGATATTGAACCTGTCGGACTCCTTCACACCAAACCAGCTGAGTCGTTTATTAAAGAAGTTTGATCTAATGAGTAATGAGAGTATGATGCGTGTTAGGAACACAGCGGTGATGAAACTCATCAGTATGGACAAAATCAGCATAGTCGCGAAACCTTTGACACTGCTTGTGCCGAAGATGAATAGTACAATGCCGGCGATCATCGTTGTGATATTCGCATCGATGATGGTCCAAAGCGATGCGGCGGATGCCCGTTTGTAGGCTTGCTTTAAGTTTCTACCGATTCGGAGTTCATCCTTTATGCGTTCGTACATGATGATATTGGCATCGACTGCCATCCCGACTCCGAGAATCAGGGCTGCGATACCAGGTAAAGTAAGAACCCCGCTGATCATATTGAAACCAAGAATCGTCAAGTAGATGTATGTGGTCAACGTAATTGTTGCTACAAGTCCAGGTAATCTATAGAAGACAATCATGAATATGAATACCAATGCAACACCAATCAGACCGGCAGTGACCGTCTCATCGAGTGCTTGTGCACCAAACTGAGCGCCCACCGAGTTGGAGTATATTTCAGTCAGTCTAACTGGCAGTGCGCCGGAATTAAGAAGTGCCGAAATATTTTGTGCACGCTCGAGCCCATCCTCTCCGTTAAAACCACCGGAGATCATGACGTCTGACGAATTAATTGGCCCCGAAACACTCGGAGCAGATATGAATTTCGGGTCTTCCTTTTGAATTTCCGCTTCAAAGCTGTCTTCGCCTTCCTCGAAATCCATCCATATGACCATTAGATTCTCACCAATCGGCCGTTGTGAAATCTCCTCGGTAATATCACGGAACTTACTCGGATCTTTCAGTTGCAGAGAGACCATCGGCTGACCTCTCTCGTCGAAGTTCTGGCTGGCACCACCCTGCACCAGATCACCGCCGGATAGGAGGACGTTATCATCGACATCCCGTATCGTCAGTTCAGCTTGAGTACTGAGTAGCTCGCGGGCTTGGTTCTGATCGTCAACCCCGGCAAGCTGGACGCGGATCCTGTTATTTTCCTCTATTTGTATATTCGGTTCGGAGACACCGAGTACATTGACCCTTGAATCTAGTGTCTGTGCGGTACTCCGTACTGCGGAGTCATCGATCTGGTCGCCTTCATCAAGTGGCTCAACCTGGTACAGTACTTCAAACCCACCTTGCAGGTCCAGTCCGAGATTGACGTCTTTGACAAGATCCTTTGCCGTCAGACCGACAGCCGTCAATATGCCGATAACCAGCAAAATGGTGATAATGATTCTACTCTTTTCTACTTTCAAAAAAACACACCTCGATTATTTTGGAAATCCTCAACGTTTCAATTATAACTGTTGACACGATAAATTAAAATTAAAAAAAGAGCCGACTCATGGAGTCAGCTCTCTGCACTACTATTTTACGATTTCCTTGAGCGCGACACGCTCAAATTTAAGTACTGCACTGCCGGCTGCATCTGTACGGATGTACATATGTTTCTGGTCGAAAGACTCAACAGTTCCATGTAGTCCACCGATTGTGATGATTTCATCACCCTTTTGCATGTTCGCCTGCATATCTTGTATGTTCTTCTGTTTCTTTTGTGCCGGACGAATCATCAAAAAGTACATTACTAGAATGATTACCAGAAACGGCAGGATACCTACGATAAATTCCATCTAAAAATCTTCTCCTCTATTAGAAATTTTTCGGATTTTCAACATTCAATCCGTAGGATTCGAAAAATGCTTCTTTAAAATCCATTAACTGATCATTTAAAATCGCAGTTCGAATATCTTCCATCAATTTTAGCAGAAAATATAGGTTATGGTAAGTGGTAAGTCTCAAACCGAGAATTTCATCTGTTTTAAACAGATGGCGCAAGTAGGCCTTTGTATAATTGCGGCATGTGTAGCAGTCACATGCTGGATCAAGTGGTGTGAAGTCACGTTCAAATTTCTTGTTTTTAACAACGACGCGCCCCTTTGAAGTCATCGTTGTGCCGTTTCTTGCGATACGAGTCGGCAATACGCAGTCGAACATGTCGACACCGCGAATGACACCTTCAATCAATGCATCGGGCGAACCGACACCCATCAGATAGCGCGGTTTGTCTTCAGGAAGGTAGGGAATCGTCTCTTCAAGTACACGGTACATGATTGGTTTCGGCTCGCCGACAGACAGTCCGCCGATGGAATATCCAGGGAAATCCATAGAGACGAGATCCTTAGCACTCTGCGCCCTGAGGTCCTTATATTCGCCACCTTGTACGATACCAAACAGCGCCTGATGTTTATCATGACCACTTTTGACGTGATGCTCAAGGCAACGTTCCGCCCAGCGGGTTGTCCGCTCGATTGAATCCTTGACGTATTTCTTCTCAGCAGGAAATGGTGGACATTCGTCGAACGCCATCATGATATCGGATCCGAGATCATGTTGTATATCCATTGCCTTCTCCGGGCTCAAGAACAGTTTGGACCCATCGAGATGGCTTCTGAAATGGACACCTTCCTCTTCGATTTTCCGCCTATCACTGAGACTGAAGACCTGGAAGCCACCGGAATCGGTCAGAATCGGCTTATCCCAGTTCATGAACTTGTGAAGTCCGCCTGCCTCCCTAATGATGTCACTGCCCGGTCTTAACCAGAGGTGGTAGGTATTGCTTAAAATGATCTGGCTGCCGATATCCGCCAGTTCTTCAGGCGTCATCGTTTTGACTGTCGCCAATGTACCAACAGGCATAAAGATAGGTGTATCGATTGTGCCATGCGGTGTATGGAGCTTGCCGATACGTGCGCCTGTCTGTTTGCATGTCTTTATGTGTTCATATCTGATTGCCATCTATTCTTCATCCTCATATATAATCATTGCATCTCCAAAGCTGAAGAAGCGGTACTCTTCACTAATCGCATGACGATAGGCGCTCATAATCGTCTCCTTATCGCTGAATGCACTGACAAGCATCATCAGCGATGACTTCGGCAGATGGAAATTCGTGATCAGCGCATCAATTGCCTGATATTTGAAGCCCGGATAGATGAATATGTCTGTAAATCCACTTGCTTCGACGAATTCACCGTGATCTCGCATGATCGTTTCAAGTGTTCGTGTACTCGTTGTGCCTACACTGACTACCTTTCTCCCGTTGTCTTTGACGGTGTTGAGTGTCGATGCAGTCTCTTCGGTCATGATATAAAACTCCGAGTGCATGCGGTGGTCTTCAATATTATCTTCACTGACTGGACGGAATGTGCCGAGGCCGACATGAAGGGTGATATAAGTGATATGTACACCCTTCTGCCTGATTTCATCAAGCAGTGCTTCTGTAAAGTGAAGACCTGCTGTCGGTGCTGCTGCCGATCCTGTATGTTTAGCGTATACTGTCTGGTACCGATCCTTGTCATCAAGCGTCTCTTTGATATAGGGTGGCAAAGGCATCTCACCAAGTTCATCCAATACATTTTCAAGGAGTCCGTCGTGATGGAGGGAAACGTGCCTGATACCTTCATCAAATGTGTCTGTACATACCGCTTTTAAGAGACCGTTGCCGAAGTCGATTTCGGTCCCCGGCTTAACGCGTTTTGCGGGACGGATCAGCACTTCGTAACCACCTTCGATTGGTTTGAGTAATAGCATTTCTATTTTGGCACCTGTATCTTCTTTCACACCAAAAAGCCTCGCAGGCAGTACTTTCGTATCGTTCAGTACGAGTGCATCACCCGGATTGAGGTAAGCTGTTATATTTTCAAATTTTGTATCAGACACGCTGCCTGTACGCTTATTGAGCGCAAGCAACCTGCTTTCTGCCCGCTCCCGAAGCGGCGTCTGTGCAATCAGGGATTCAGGCAGATCGAAATCAAATTCTTCGAGTTTCAAAACTATTCCTCATTTCTAAATATATCAATGTCTGGGTCACCGTTGAAGTAGTCATAGCTCTTCGCCGTCGCTTTTCTTCCTCTCGGTGTCCGTTCAAGAAATCCTTGCTGAATGAGATACGGTTCATAGACGTCAAGTAGTGTAATTACTTCTTCACCAATCGAAACAGCAACCGTTTCAAGACCTACTGGTCCCCCATTATACGTATTGATGATTGTATTCATAATTTTATGGTCAATCGGGTCCAGTCCGCTCGGATCGACCTCGAGTACCTTCAAGGCATGATTGGTCGTCTCGAGCGTAATGGATGATTCCTTCTTTACGATGGAGAAGTCCCGAACACGTCTGAGGAGACGGTTGGCAATACGCGGGGTACCGCGTGAACGGCGAGCAAGTTCCCTTGCACTATCAGGGTCGACTGACACTTCAAAAATATCCGCAGTACGATTGACAATAGTGATTAGGCTCTCGAGATCATAGTACTGGAGTCTCAGCTGCACGCCAAATCGGTCCCTAAGCGGCGCAGAAAGACTGCCGAATCGGGTTGTTGCACCAACCAGAGTAAAGGGTGGCAGATCGATGCGGATGTTTCTTGCTTCCTCTCCCTTACCGATGACTACATCAAGGAAGAAATCCTCCATTGCCGAGTACAATATTTCTTCCACTGCACGGGGGAGACGATGGATTTCATCAATGAATAGCACATCCCCAGCTTCAAGACCTGAGAGAATGGCTGCCAAATCGCCGGCGCGTTCGATGGCAGGACCTGACGTTGTCCGCATGTTTACACCAAGCTCATTGGCAATGATATTGGAGAGGGTGGTCTTACCGAGTCCGGGCGGGCCATGCAAAATGACATGATCGAGCGCCTCTTCTCTGATACGTGCAGCTTCTATGAAAATGGTCAAGTTATCTTTCAGGGTCTGCTGACCGATGTACTGGTTCAAAAATTCCGGACGCAGTGACATCTCCATATTCTCTTCATAGGGCTGTTTTTCTTCGTCTAAAATGCGATCATCCATAATAGCACCTCATTACTGAACTAAATATTTCAATCCGAGCTTAACAGCAGCATCCACTGATTCGAAAGATTCTTTGCCAAGCTGCTTCTCTATACGTTTCAATTCACGACTGCTGTAGCCGAGTGCCTCAAGTGCAAGCATCGCTTCGCTGATGAAGTGGTTATTGTCGTTTTGCACCGGCGTGTGCGATGTGATATCCACAGCGCCAAGCCTACCCTTCAAGTCGAGAATGATTTGGCTGGCTGTTTTCTTTCCAACACCCGGGAATTTCTGCATGAATTTTTCATCTTCTGCTTCGATGGCACCGATGATTTCAGACGGTGTTGCTGCTGCTAAGATGGCAAGGGCACTCTTTGGCCCAATACCTGTGACTTGAAGCAGAGACTTGAACAAAGTCTTCTCGTCCTTGTTTCTGAAACCATATAATGTGTGGCTATCCTCCCTCACGATGAGTTCGGTATACACTTTTATCTGCTGTTCATTTTCGCGTTCAAAACGAAACGGGTTCGGCACCATAAGCAGGTAGCCGACCCCATTTGATTCCACAGTGATATACTGTGGCTCTACTTCTTTCAATACACCGATAATATACTGATACATCCAATCACCATCATTCTACGAATTCAAATTCTCCACCAAGTATTCTTACAGTGTCGCCTGTTTGTATGCCGCGATCACGAAGCGCATCATCAATGCCCATGGAGCGCATCTGTCTGGCAAACCTTCTAATGGCAGCTTCTCTGTTGAAATCCGTCATCTTAAACATGCGCTCTATGGCTTCACCTGTGACAACAAATGCGCCATCATCGTCTCTTGAAATCTTGAAAGCATCTGGGTCTTTCTCGTACCGATACATGACACGATGGTCTGTTTCTTCGATGATTTCTTCAGTTTCTGGTGTTTCTTCAAGCAGATCCGCCACGCGATATAGTACTGTATCCAAGTTCTGACGAGTGGCTGCCGAAATCTCGTGGATTTCCTTGTCCTCGCCAATTGCACTTTTAAATTGTTCAAAGATTTCATTATCCTCGACCAAATCGACTTTGTTGAGCACAATAATCTCAGGACGTTTCAGCAGACTTTCATTATAAAGTCTCATCTCTTCGCGGATGATTCTGTAGTCTTCAATTGGATCACGGCCTTCTAGTCCGCTGATGTCAATAACATGAACAATGACCTTCGTGCGTTCTACATGGCGCAGGAATTGATGACCAAGACCCGTCCCTTCCGACGCGCCCTCAATCAGTCCTGGAAGATCCGCCATGACGAATGAACGGCCATCTCCAGTCTGTACAACACCGAGATTCGGTTTAATTGTTGTAAACGGATAATCTCCGGTCTTCGCTTTCGCTTTTGATACTGCACTCAATATTGTTGATTTGCCGACACTTGGGAAGCCGACAAGGCCGACATCCGCAAGCAGTTTGAGCTCCATTGTTACTTCGAATTCCTCACCTGGTTCGCCATTTTCAGCGAAGTCCGGGGCTGGATTACGTGATGATGCAAATCTGGAATTTCCACGTCCCCCACGGCCACCTTTGGCGATGACCATCTGTGCACCATGATGCACAAGATCAGCGAGTGTTTCCTCAGTATCTTTGCGCTTTACGATCGTACCAGGTGGCACTTTAAGTACGAGTGGCTCACTGTTCCTACCGTGCGCATTCGCGCTCATACCATTTTGCCCATGCTTGGCCTTGAAGTGGCGCTGATAGCGGAAGTCCATTAGTGTTCTCAGTCCCTCATCGACTTCGAAAATAATATCCGCACCGTTGCCGCCATCGCCGCCAGCCGGACCACCAAGTGGTACATACTTTTCTCTTCTGTAAGCAACAATGCCGTTGCCGCCATTACCGGCTTTCAAGTATATGTCTACCTGATCTATAAACATCGTCTCACCTCTATCCTCTAATATTATAGCATAATCCATTTATCCTATTTAATGAAAAAGGACACCAGCTTTGCTGATGTCCACTCAATTCTTTATTTTGCTTCCTTGTATACAGAAACGCGTTTCTTGTCGCGACCGATGCGCTCGTATTTTACAACGCCGTCGATTTTAGCGAAAAGTGTGTCGTCTCCTCCACGTCCAACGTTCTCACCTGGGTGGATCTTAGTACCACGCTGACGGAAAAGAATAGATCCGCCTGTAACGTACTGACCATCCTGCCTTTTAGCACCAAGACGTTTGGAGATGGAATCACGGCCGTTTTTAGTTGAGCCTACACCTTTTTTGGATGCGAAAAATTGAAGATTCAGTTTAAGCATTGCTTTCACCTCACTTGAAATTTAATTGAATATGTTCGCCATATTCTTCTTCTATCGTCTTTAATGAAATAATCATACCTTCAAGCAGTATCTGCATTTTTTCATTATCCGGATCATCCGCTTTGAATCGAAGTACACCGGATTCTTCATCCATTTCAAGTGCCGGGTTAGATCCGGTCATATTCAAAATGGCATTTACAGAACCGAAAACGACTGCTGAGGCTCCAGCACAGACAATGTCTCTACCATATTCATCGAACATGGCGTGACCTTCCATCCAAAAGGATGTCACTTGTCCTTTATCGTTTATATTGAATTGAACATTAATCATTACGCGTTAATCTTTCCAACTGTCAGCTTTGTATAAGGCTGACGGTGACCTTGTTTACGCTTGTAGTTCTTTCTACGCTTGAATTTCACTACATCGATTTTCTTGCCGCGGCCGTGCTTTTCAACTGTAGCGGATACAGTTGCACCTTCAACTGTAGGTACACCGACTTTGACGGATTCTCCACCTACGAAGAGTACTTTATCAAAAGTGAAGTCTTCTCCAGCTTCTACGCTTAGCTTTTCAACATAGATTGTCTGACCTTCTTCAACTCTGATCTGTTTACCACCTGTTTCGATAATTGCAAACATACTTACACCTCCTAATATAAAATAAGACACGCCATCTACAGGTGGATTTGCATCACTTTAACCTGTAATTGAGCGGTTGATGTCTACATTATCACCAACTATTGCATTATATCAGCGCACATGATTAGTGTCAATGTTTTGGAAGTATCTCTTTTCTTACCCTAGAAACTTTCAAAGCGATGACGAATATAACTATGAACAGAAGTGCATTCAGTAGCAGACTGGGTGCCGCACGCAGTGCCAGATAATCAAATATCGGCTTATCTACAAGACCAAGAATACTGTAGAGCAGATAGATGTATATATCGTAGAGCAGCGTAAGCAGCAATACGACGAATGCCATGGCCACAAAGTCTTTGTAGAACACACGAAATGCGGTGTGCATGAACAGAACAAAGGCGACCATGCCAAAAGCATGGATACCATATACCGAACCTATGTAAAGGTCTAGCATCACACCGAAAACAACTGCGAACAATATGCTCATTCTATACCCTGTGTAGATCGACAGTAACAGAATGAACATCAGAAGCGCACGCGGGACGAAGTAGACTTCAACTTCGTTTAACGTAATCGGACTGAACCTTGCAAATGCAAAGTCCAGGTACATGAGCACGAAAGAGACGAGAAATGTAATGATTACTCTCATGCTACTCCTCCATCGATTCTGGACTTCTTTCGATGACGAATACCACATCGATATCATCCGCATTGCTCGCGAGCTGAACGTAAGCATTTTGGCTCAGACCATATTCATCATTTTCCACTTCGACTACTGTACCAACAAGCAGCCCTTCCGGATAATTGCCGACAAGTCCGCTTGTGTATACCTCGTCCCCGCTTGAAAGTCCGCTGCGGTTCTTTATATTTTCAATGACCAACAGATTTCTATCGCTGTCATACTGTTGAACATTACCGTAGACGGGCGTCCCGTCGTGCAGTATTTCGACAGACAGGTTGTTTTGGGAGACTGAAGTCGTCAACATTTCTACAAAGCTCGTGCCACCATTGGCCCGTGTGACAGTACCGATAAGTCCTTCAGGAGTCATGACTGCCATACCAGTAGCAAGCCCATCCGTTTCTCCCTTATCAATTGTAAAGCTGTTCAGCCACTGATCATGCGAACGTGAGATGAGTCGTGCATTGATGCTTTCGTACGACTGTTTGGAACTCACATCCATCGCTTCCCTGAGCTCGGCATTTTCCGATTCCAAACGTTCGATATCCGCCTGCATCTGCGGCAACATATCGAGCTGTCCCCGTAGTGTTTCATTTTCTTCAACAGCGTTGAAGCTGCGGGAGATTGTACCGAATAAATTCCCGATAAAATCGAATGGTGCATTGATGATCATCTGGGATCCCGCTGCTGCATCGGCGGTGAACTGTTCCGCACGTGTCGTAGAGTCACGATTCGACATGGAAAACCCGATGAGTAAAATTAAAATGATAATGCCAAACAGAATGATCAGCATACGATTCCGGTTGAAAAGCCTGTTCACAATCCAACGCCTCCATTTAGTCCTTAATGTCTGATTAAAAGAATACCACACTCAAACGACTCTGATAAGCATATGTAAAACAAAAATAGAGAGGCGGCAGCCTCTCTATAACAGATAAGATAATAATATATATGATATCTAGAACATGTTGCATTGTTCTATCGGAGGTCACCTTCATGAGACATTCATTACTTCGTGACCTGTTATGTTATATACAATGTTACATGCTATGGATGATAATATCAAGTACTTTTGAAAATTTGTTTAGTTTTTTAAATTACTACCATAAATGTTGTACCTGACGGAACCTAGATATCGTTTCCTCGAGAACTGTATCTTCAACTGCGAGGGAGATACGGATGTAGGCTCTCCCCCTTGAACCAAAAGGCAGCCCCGGTGTGACAAGCATCGACAGTTCCTGAATGAGAAAATCTCTAAACGTTTCACCATCATACCCCTCAGGCACCTTGATCCAGCCGAATATGCCGCCTTTGATCGGATTGATGGGAATACCCATTTCGGTGAACGCCTCGGTTACCATAATGCTGCGGCGTCTGAATTTCTCCTGCTGTCTTGGCAGTATGTCCGCTTCGTTCCTGAGCGCTTCCGCAGAGGCATCCTGCGTCACACCCCACATACCTGTCTGTGTATGGTCCTGGTAAGTATTGATTGCCTCAATCATCTCTTTGTTGCCAACTGCGAAACCGGTGCGAAAGCCTGACATATTGAATCCTTTCGACAACGAATAGATTTCAATAGCACACTCAAGCGATTTGTCGCTTTCGAGTATGCTCGGGTGTCTGTTGTCGAAAGCGAAAGTAGCATAGGCGAAATCGTGAACAATTTTAGTACGTGTCCCTTTGAACCGTGCCACAGTGCGATCAAAAAATTCTTTATCTGCTACCGCGCCAAGCGGATTAGAAGGGTAGTTTAGATAGATCAATCGCGCATTCTGCAGTTCGTGCTCTGGTAGAATATCGTAATCTGGGAGGTAGCCATTTTCAGGCAGCAACGGTAGTTCGTAGGTTTCCCCACGCGCCAGTGTCACACCAGGCGCGTAGTCCGGGTATCCTGGATTTGGTAAGAATACCCCCTCACCTGGTTCGATAAAGGTCATCGGAAACTGTACCAGTCCACTTTTTGTACCATACAGCAATGCAATATTGTGGTCTTCGAGGTCCACATCGTAGTGCTTCTTATAGAAGATTTTGATTTCATCCTTTAAGGTCGGCTTCCCGCGGAAACCCACGTAGCGCTGATTCTCTGTCTTATATACCGATGCTGCAACTGTTTCGAGAATCACTTCCGGTGTCCGCCCGTCCGGTATACCTACTGCCAAGTTAATCAATGGCAAGGGGCCAGAGGTCAAGTCGCTTGACATTGCTGTTTTAAAGTAGCTTTCAGGTATACTCTCAATGAGTCTATTGGCCATTATTGTCCCTCCGGTTTATCAAATCCCTGGAACTGACTATCTATTGTCTGTGCAAAATGCTCAGATTCCACTGCTTCTACCAGATCATCGGCGAGGCTGCTGTCCGCATCCGACGCATTGATGACGATTTGATTTCTGAAGTTTTCATTCATATTCTCAAGCTGAAGTGCATCTGCCAGGTCCATACCGCTTGCTAGTGCAAAGTTGCCAGGCACCAGAGACAAACCAATCTGATCTACACTCCGCGGCAACTGTCCTGAATCTTGATAGATGAACTCAAGGTTTTTGTTATTTTGGATTATATCAGATTCTTCAACGGCAAGCATGTTAGCGTCTTCTGCAATTTCAATGAGTCCTGCATCGACCAGCGTATGGAAGCCGCGTGATGAATTGACCGGATCAAGCGGCAATGCTACTTCGCTGCCGTTTGCGATTTCTTCAATCGAGTCGAACTGACTGGAGTATAACCCCATAGGCGCAGTCGGCACCTGAATAAGGTTAATGAAGTCTGTGCCGTTCTCTTCATTGAAATCGGTCATGAAGGATTTGTTCTGGTACAGGTTCGCATCCAGGTCACCGTTATTGAGTGCATTGTTCGGCTGGATGTAATCTGTGTACTCGACGATTTCTACTGTATAGCCCTGGTCTTCGAGCGCAGGTTTTAAAGCAAAGTTGACCATGTCACTGTATGGCCCGGTCGATGCGCCTATCGTAATGACCTCGCCCTCCCCTTCGTATAGGAGCGCACTAGTGCCAATGATTACAGCGAGTGTCGAAACTAGAAATATAATTATGCCACGCATATCAGTTCCCCTCCTGTCTTCTTGTTAAAAAGTCCCCAATCAACTGTACAAGCTGCACTATGATCACTAGCGCAACAACAGTGGCAATCATCGTCACTGTATCGTAGCGATAATATCCATAACGAATGGCCAGGTCACCGATACCGCCGCCCCCTACTACACCGGCGGTCGCACTGAAAGCGATGATAGAAATAATTGTCAAAGTAATCCCTTGGGTGATGCCACGTTTTGCTTCAGGAATGAGTACATCTGTAATGATGAGTATCAGTGAAGCACCGCCTGCAATACTTGCTTCTATTACACCTTTGCCCACCCCGTTGAAACTTGTTTCCACCAATCTTGCAAAAAGCGGAACTGCTGCGATAGAGAGTGCGACACTCGCAAAAACTGGTCCATGCGAACTATTAGTCAGCCAGGTGGCTACCGGCATGATGGCAACAATGAGGATAATGAAAGGAAACGAACGAATGACGTTAGTAATGGCGCCAAGCACCTGATTAAGCGGCTTGATCCGGAACAGCAGTGGGTTTGCCGTTATGTAAAGTAGAATGCCAAGCGGCAACCCAATTAATACCGCAAAGAATATGGAAATCGACACCATAAGTGTAGTTTCAAGCAGTGCACGATATAAGAGCGGTGCAATTTCAGCGAGTCTCTGCATGGATTTCAGTCCTTTCTATTCCTGTTGATTCATCGATAAATGCTTTGAGTCTTGAAATTTCCTGTGGATCTCCTTGAACATGAAGCATCAAGAATCCGAGCGGCATATCCTGAATGTATTCAATACGACCATTCAATATACTGATGTCACATTCGAAGTGACGATAGAGCTGGTTGACATAATTAGCCTCAGCGTTTTCGTTTAAAAATTTGATAGTAATGACATCCGAGCGATCATTCATTTCGATATGAGGTGGAATAGCAAAGTCGTAGATATCCTGCACGAATCCTTTTGTTACAGCATGCTCAGGATGGCTGAATATACTGTAGACGTCACTTTCTTCAACTATTTCACCGGCTGTCATCACCCCAACGCGGTCCGCAATCTCCTTGATGACTCCCATTTCGTGCGTGATGAGTACAATAGTGATACCAAGGTCCCGGTTGATTTTCTTCAATAACTTCAATATCGTCTTCGTTGTCTCGGGATCGAGTGCACTTGTTGCCTCGTCGCATAAAAGTACTTCAGGATGGTTTGCTAGGGCCCTAGCGATCCCGACCCGTTGCTTTTGGCCCCCACTTAAATTCCCGGGATAGCTGCCCGCCTTGTCACTCAATCCGACAAGCGCAAGCAATTCCTCGATGCGTGATTTCACTTTTTTCTTATCATACTTGCTTGCCTTCAGAACGAATTCAATATTCTGATATACCGTTTTTGATTCAATGAGATTGAACTGTTGGAAGATCATGCCGATCTTCTGTCTTTTCGCTCGTAGCTTCTCACTGGACAAGTTACCAAGTGCCGTGCCATTTACATTAACACTACCAGAGCTCGGAGCTTCCAATAGATTAATTAGTCTGAGCAGAGTACTCTTACCAGCACCGCTGAATCCGATAATGCCGAATATTTCCCCGTCTCCCACAGTCAGCGAAAGCCGTTTAAGCGCTTCTACTTTTCTGCCTTTAACCTCATAAGTCTTTGATACATCTTCCAATACAATGGCCATGCAATCACCCCTCTATGTAAAATAAAAAAACCATCTGCCGAAATGGCAAATGGTTTCACGGTTATCTGCCAAGCGGTCGCTTGTAGGATTTAGCACAGTACCCTCCGGGCCTGTTGCTGAAGTTTCAAAGGGCCTAATCCCTCCACTTCTCTGGATAAAAGTATTCAATTGAATGTTCATAACTCTACATGAGCAAATGAGAATTGTCAACATTCACAATATTAATTATTAGATATTTATGCTGACTGGCTGTCCAAGTTGCATCGTATACATCTTGGCATACTCCTTGCCTTTGGCAAGTAGTTCTTCGTGATTTCCGCTTTCAACTATAAGACCGCTATCAAGCAGCAGGATCTGATCTGCATGCTGGATGGTCGAAAGTCTATGAGCGATGATAAATGTCGTGCGGTTTGCACTAACGACTTTCATGGCATGCTGGATCATCTGTTCCGTTTCGGAATCGATGTTGCTCGTCGCTTCATCCAGTACCAATACTTTCGGATTGAATACCATGGCACGTGCGAATGAAATGAGTTGGCGTTCACCAAGTGATAGTGTGGATCCACGTTCTGTCAACTCAGTATGCATTCCCTCTTCCATCCGTGACAGCATCTCTTCACCGCCAACACTAGCGAGGGCCGCTCTTGCTTCTGCCTCAGAAATTTCTTCGTTGTTCAGTCTCAGATTGAAAAGTAGAGATCCGCTGTAAATGAAGGGATCCTGCAGTACAATTGACATATGATGCCGTAGAGACTGCTTGCTAAATTCTCTCGTGTCTTTACCATCGAAGAGTATCTTTCCGCGAACCGGATCGTAAAAGCGCATCAGCAGGTTGATGATTGAACTCTTACCGGATCCTGTATGGCCCACGAGTGCCACGGTTTCTCCCGGCGACACGTCGATACTAATATCTTTGAGTACTGTATGTTTATCATCATAAGAAAAGCTTACTTCATTAAATGAAATGTGTCCGCTGAAATTGCCGAGATGCTCCTCTTCTTCCGTTTCAACTTCTGCGTCTAGTAGCTCAAATACCTTTACCGCAGCAACGCGTGCCTGCTCATATATATCAAGCTGTCCAATAATATTGAATAAGGGATTGAAGAACCGTGTTATATAGTCTACAAGGATATACATTGTACCGACAGTAAGCGCCGTTTGTGCATCAAGGAAACTAGACGCAAAAATGTAGACCATTACTGCAAAAAGAAGTGATCTAAGCGTTCCCATCAAGTTCTGCCCGGAAGCGCTATCCAGCTTAATAAGACTACCAGTACTTTTAAGATAATCGTTATTCAGTTCCTCAAATTCCCGCGTTATCTGCGATTCACGGTTGAAGATCTGAATAATTGGCATGCCGCTGATAGATTCGTTAATCATCGCATTAATATCACTATTACGTTCTCTTCTAGTATGGTTGAAGTCGTTCGAATATTTACGGTAGAGTATCATCCACACAATAATAATAGGTACAAACAGCAGCATGACCAGACCAGTCCAGATATTAATGAATAGCGTAATAACAGTAATCGCGCCAACAGTCAGGCTACTAACTAAAAACAATGGCAACACAACAGAGAACATATTTAATATTGATTCTGTATCGTTGGTGATTCGTGCTACCACCTTGCCAGCTGGTAGGTCATCGAAGTAGCGGATTGGCAACCGCTGGACATGCTGGAACACATCATTCCTCATTTTCTGTACTACTAGCGCCCCTGAGTTTTGCAGAACCACTTCTTGGAAGTAGCTGAACACAGCATGCAGCAGTTTGATACCAAGGAATACTCCAAGTAGCTGATAGATTGGCAACATTTCAATCTGTCCTGCTGCGTCTTGGATATGCCGATCTAAGATAATCATTGCGATTACCGGTCCAAGCAATTCAAATCCGACCATCAGTATCATTAATGTAATACCTAGTGCGAATCTGCCCTTGAATGCCATGGCATATACCATTAATCTTTTAATTTCTTTCATGTTGTTTCACCCCCAGTACGGTAATAGTCGTTCTGCTGGCTATACCAGCCACCGGTTGCTGATAGTGCTTCATGTGTGCCCATTTCAACAACTTCACCGTCATCCAACACCGCAATTTTATCTGCGTGCTGTACAGCAGACAATCTGTGAGTCACGATGATGGTTGTTTTGCTGGTACGGTTGCTTTTGATGCCGTCGATGATTCGTTTTTCTGTTTTCGCATCAACAGCACTGAGTGCGTCATCCATAATTAAAATATCGGGATCACGGATTAGACTTCTTGCTATGGAAATGCGTTGTTTTTGACCGCCACTTAGAGCGATGCCCTTTTCCCCGACCATCGTATCCAGTCCATGAGGCATACGTTTTAGATCGGTATCGAGCGCACTGAGACTAATTGCTTCTTCGAGTTCAGAAACAGTCGCATGTGGGTTACCAAAAAGAATATTTTCTCTGACAGTTCTAGAAAAAAGGATGTTCTCTTGGGAAACATAGCCAATCTTCTCCCTCAATGCTGTTTTATCCAGTTGAGCTATGCTCATGCCGTCAATGACTAGACCGCCTTGTCCTTCCGGATAAAGTTTCAAAAGCTGTTTGACAAGCGTTGATTTGCCGCTGCCAGTCCTGCCGACGATACCGAGTGTTTCTCCACTTTTAAGTTCGAAAGTGATATCTTTCAAGTTCATCCGTGTGCTCAGTGGATATTGGAATGACAGCTGATCGAAGTCCATTCCTGCGTTTGTCATCATCATATCACCCTGATGCAAGACATCATCTTCGGTGTCGAGTACAGTATCAATTCGAGTCAATGATGCATTGCCGCGCTGCATTACATTAAACAGCATGCCGAGCGCAAACATTGGCCAGATTAGCATGTTCAAATAGATGTTGAAAGTGACAATGTCACCAACTGATATCAGACCTCGGTTGGCTAATACTGCACCATAGCCAAAAGCGACCATAAAACTAAAAGTTGTAACTATGATGGTTAACGGTCTGAACAACGCATCCAGCCTTTCTACTTTCATGAACTTCTGTAGATAATCGTCAGTCATGCCTCGGAAGCGATTGTTCTCCGCTTTCTCCTGAACATAGCTGCGTGTCAGTCTGACGCCTTCAACGATTTCTAAGACCGAGTCATTCATCAGACCAAATGCTGCCTGACTTTCTTTGTGCGCGGCGTTAATTTTTTTGCCAAGACGTTGCTCGACAATAGCCAGAATTGGCAGTGGCAGGAGCGCGAATAGCGTCAGTTGCCAGGAAATTGTAAAGCCCATGACGAGAATAATCGTCAGCATGAAGGATGTCGCATCAATTAGTGTCAGTAGCCCGAAACCTGAGGCCATATTGACACTTCGCAAATCATTCGTTGCCTTGGCCATCAGATCTCCTGTTTTATTCCTTTCATAGAAGCTTGGTGAGAGCAGAAGGAATTTGCGCATCAGCTTCATCCGGATGATGCCTTCAATCTTCTTTGCGCCGTCAAAGAGTAGATAAGACCATATATAAGTCGCCGTATAGGTCATTATTGTGACGATAAGGAAAATGATGACCAGCTGCCACATGAGCCGCTCTGTCATTTCTCCGTCACCGATGAAGTCGATCGTCCGACCGATTAGCTGTGCCGGTAAGACTTCAAGTACATTCGCTATCAATAGTACGCCAATAATTGTTGTATACTTCCATTTGTTTTCTTTAAAATACCATTTTAGTTTCCATAGAAACTCAAACATGATAACACCACCCTGTTCTCACCAGGGACTCAATCCAGAATTACAATCGAGAGCATTCCCTGGTAGTCTTTGTTGAAATAGTCGTTGTTGTCTTTGCGTCAGGCTGTCTTTTGAATTTTGAATTTGGCATATCATTATACCTCTACTTTCTAAATATTCTTATAAATTACAATAAAAAAAGTGTGCACTATTAATGTGCACACTGATATCAGGCATAAAAATAGGGAGGCTTTCGCCTCCCCTAACAGATAAGAAATAATATATATGATATCTAGATTAGAACCAGGAGCGGTTAGAATCTATCGAAGGAGGCAAAACTATGCAGTTGTTTTTCAAAGTTGTTAGTTACTGTAAGCATGAAATTGTCCTCCTTGTTATGTAATTTATAAGATAAATAAATCATAACGTACATTATTTCGGTTTTCAACATATTTTACAATTATTACATGGATGTAATCTTTTTGTAATGTTTAAAAGGATTATTTACCAATCTGAAGTATAAAAAAGATCATATTTAACAAAGTCTAAAAATTTCGCATGGTAAAAGTCACAAGCCGCCTGATTAATATAACTATGATAGATTCGATCGTACTCATAAGAACCGAAGAAAGGGCCTGGAAAGGTAGGCATCAAAAGATTTGCCTTTTCTGGAAAATGACGAACTTCATTTAATGTAAGATAGAGTTTATTAATAGCTTCATTTGAAAGCTTAATCTTTCCACAATTTTCAATTTCATAATTTCTCACAAAATATCCTTGTAGTGCATTGAACTTTCGATAGTAACTATACTCTATAGTTTCTTGGGTTTCTTTCTCTTGCAAATACAAATACATATCGAGTCCCATTGAAGTCCTCCTTATTTTATATAATTCATTTCTTTTAGACTTACATATTTACCGGCTCCTATGATAACGTGATCGAGAAAATCCACTCCTATCATTTCTCCGCATTCGTGAAGCCGTTTTGTCACTTCTACATCTTCCCTAGACGGCGATGGGTCTCCACTAGGATGATTATGTACACAAATGATTGCCGCTGCACTCCTTTTTACTGCTTCCTTATAGACTTCGCGTGGATGTACTATACTCGTGTTCAAAGAACCTTTAAACATCGTCTCTTGATGAATAACCATATTTTTAGTCGATAAGTACAGAACAACAAAGTGCTCTTGCTGATAGTACCTCATCTTTTCCATGAGAAAATAACTTACATCTTCCGGGCTTTTGATGAACACATCTTCCTCTAACGAGTGGGTGTGCATTCTAATTGCCAATTCTATAACAGCAAGAATTGTTATCGCCTTGGCTTCACCGATACCTTTTACACTGACTAACTCTTGATAAGTTAAGTTTCTTAACTCTCTTATCGATTTCATATTTTGTATTATCCTATTAGCTACAGTAACACTAGACTCTTCTCTATTGCCTGTATTGATAATAATGCCAAGTAGCTCCTGGTTCGTAAGTTTATCCGCTCCGTAGTTCATCAATCTTTCTCTTGGTCGATCTGCGTTGTGCATTTCTTTGATTAAAAGAGTCATACAAAACCTCCGAAGTATATTTGGTTCATTTCCTCATACAAAAGAAACGAGAGGATTAGTGCGTTGGTTATGAATGGTACTAAAGGTATTTTGCTCGGTATATTACTTCTGTAGAGATGAATGACAAAAATGAATACACCACCAATTATATAAGTAAGTAAAATTGTATATATGAAGAAATTCACTGGGGTAATCAATGTAATTACAGTAAAGAGTTTTATGTCACCATATCCTATGTAATCAGAGAAGAGAATATAGAAGAGATGTAGTATAAGGATTATTATGGTATCTTCCATAAGATCTACGTATGATAATTCGGTTAAATAGAGCCCTGTGAAGAGAAAAATAAGGTTCATATGATTGGGTATTTTATATGTTTTTACATCATTTATTGAAATAGGTATGAGAAGCGTTATTACGAGATAATATAATGTGAAGTCCTTTAAAGAAAAATCATATAATATAGGTAAACTATACAGAAAGATTAACAATACCTCACAAATGAAAGCCCCCCTATCAATGCTCGCACCACATTGTGAGCATTTACCTCTTAGAAAGATAAAACTAAAAAGTGGTATGAGTTCCACCCACTTCAGAGTATAGTGACAAGAGTCGCAATAGCTTCTCCTGTATAAGAAGTCAATATTGTTGGCAGATACCATAACGTACGTAAATGATGCTAATATACCTCCTAAAAGCAATATCCAAATCATTTCGTCCCTCCTCTACTATCGTAATATTACCCACAAGTTTCCGTACTGTAAAAAAGCAGAAAAAAGAAAATATGTTGAATTTGAGGTGGATATAGTAACACTGTGCATAAAAGCAAACCGTATTCACGTTTCTGTATTTACACGCCCCAATTTCAAACAGAAAAGAAAAGTTTAATTCCATACAAAATCCTAAAAGCAAAGCATGGTAGCTAAATTTTTCAGCTACCATCTTATAAGTTTCTATTTAATTGTTACTCTGGCCATTTTCTCACTGGCTTATAGCCAGAATTTTTCAAGAAATCTTCTACATTCCCGTGGGATAGCCCTTGCATGTTGATACCATTCTGCAAGGCTGTAATGTGCATCTTCGAAGTGTACTCCAGTGTTTCAAGTGCCATCCTTGCTTCCTTCAGGTTAGTATCGTAAACAATTATCCCGTGGTTCTCAAGCAGCAGTATATTACCTTCTTTAGACTTTTCCTTCACTGCTTCTGCGAGTTCTTTACTGCCTGGATGGTAGTAAGGAACTCTGACGATTCTCTCCAAATAATACATAGCTTCGACGAAGTAGTTCGAAGGCAATTCTATATCGGAGTTTGCGACTAAGGTACTGTAGAATGGTGAGGAGTGCAGTATCGCGTTAATCTCCGGACGGTTTTCATAGATGCCTTGGTGCATGATGTGTTCCTTGGATGGCTTCTTGCCTTCCACGAGCCCATTTTCGTCACAGAGCGAAAACTCTTCCTCTGTAATTTCGCTCAAGTAGGTCCCGCTTGCGGACACATAGAACTGGTTGTCATTGAGTCTTGCGCTGATGTTTCCGGCTGTTCCCCACACAAGTTTATTGTTTCCCATGAATTCTCCGGTTCTCTTTAAATCATGAAGTAATGTTTCTTTATCCATAAATCCATCTCCCTACTTTGTATCAAATAGTTGTACAGGTCCTAAAGCAATCTGAGGAATGAACGTTATGAGTGCAATCGCGATGATGACCGCGATATAGAATGGAATGAGTGCACGCGTCAACTGATCAATTCTTATCTTACCGATTCTGCCAACGATGAACAAGTTCAAGCCGAGTGGCGGTGTCACCATTCCAAGTGCCAGCGCAACAATCATGACTACACCAAAGTGTACAGGGTCAACGCCAATTTCAGAAGCAATCGGTACGAGAATCGGTGCGAGGATGATGATGGAGGCATTGGTCTCCATAAACATACCAATAAATAGAAGTAGGACAACGACGAGCAACAGGAATATGACTGTACTATCCGTTACTGATGTAATGCTTTGTGCAACTTGTTGCGGTACATTTTCAATCGTCAGAATCCAGCTGAACAATCCTGCCGTAGCCAGAATAAACATGATGGAAGCAGTTGTTTCAGTCGCTGTAGTAAGTACAGTCCGGATATTACTGAAGCCGATACCTTTATATACGAATATACTGATGATGAATGCATAAACGACTGCCACAGCTGCTGCTTCTGTTGCGGTGAAGATTCCACTGTATATGCCTCCTAGAATGATGAAAGGCATGATTACAGCTGGAATCGCTTCCCAAAAAGCATTCATTACTTCTTTGCCAGTTGCTTTACGTTCTTTTGTGTAGTCTCTTCTTTTAGCAATCAGATAAACAGTGACAACAAGTCCGAGTCCGATGATGATGCCTGGCAGCATGGACGCAACAAAGAGATCGCCAATAGAAGCACCTGCTGCGACACCATAAAGTATCAATGGAATACTTGGTGGCAAAATAATGCCGAGTGTACCAGAAACTGCCTGGACCCCCCCAGCGAATTCTTTATGGTAACCGCGTCTGATCATGGCTGGGATCAGTATGGATCCGAGAGCCGCAGTTGCTGCGACACTGGAACCTGATATTGCTGCGAAAAACAATGTCGTCACGACTGTGACGATTGCCAGACCGCCGGTCACATGCCCGGTCAATGCATTAGCAAGGTTTATCAGCTTCTGTGAGATCCCCCCATACTCCATGATGACGCCCGCTAGAATAAATAGTGGAATCGCCATCAGCGGGAATGAATCCAGTGCGACGAAACTTCTTTGTGCAACTGTCGCCAGTGGCATGTCGCCAGCGATGAAGAGTGCTAAGGCAGACGAAAGACCGAGCGAGATTGCTACAGGAACGCCCAGAAGGAATAGAATCAATAGCGAGACGATGAGTATTGCGATCATGTAAGTTTTTCCTCCCCTTCATTTCCTCTGTAAAGCATTTTTTCAAATAGTACTGCAAGCGCATTCAAAAACATCAATAATCCACCCAGTGGTACAGCTGCATAGGCCCAAGCCATTGAAAACTGCAAGTTTGGTGTTGCCTGTCCGATAACGATATAAGTCAGCTGTGCACCGAAAATCAGCAACAGTCCAAAGAATACGGTACTTACAGCGAGAACGATTATGTCCAGAATACCTTTGGCTTTCGGATTCACTACTTCCAATAGAAAATCGACAGCAATGTGCGCACTTTTTCTCACTAACAGTGCAGAACCGAGAAACACGATATAGATCATGAGATATCTTGAAATCTCTTCTGTCCAGCTGATTGGATAGTTGATAACGAATCGTGTCAGTACTTGGAGAAAAACTAGTGAGACCATGACGATAAACAAGGTAGAAACGATGTATCTCAGAGCTGAATTCAAAGTGTCCATAAAACTAATATATGCTTTCATCTAATAACTCCTTATTATTTCAAATCGATGATCGAGTCGTAGAGTTCTCTTCCGTATTTGTCGGCAAGTTCATCATGCACAGGCTGTACGAGCTCCATAAAGGGTTCTGTATCTACCTCGATGATTTCAACACCTTCATCCAAGAATTCCTGTGTTGCGACTTCGTCTTCCTCGAGCACAAGTTCATTCTGGTATTCTGTCGCTTCAGTTGCCGCCTCTTGTACCGCTTGTTGCTCTTCTGGTGTCAGTTTTTCAAACATTTTTTCACTTGTCAGAAGCTGAACATACCCAAAGACATGATCCGTCATAACCAGGTAGTCTTGGACTTCATGTATTCTTGCATTGGTTGAAAACGATAATGGGTTTTCTTGTGCATCAATAACGCCCGTTTGCAGAGATGAGTAGACCTCTCCAAAATTCATTGGTGTCGGGTTGGCACCCATTGCTTGCCAGCCTTTAACCGAGGCTTCTATATTCGGTACTCGGATCTTCAGACCTCTTAAATCTGCGGGAGTTTCCACTCTGACATTGCTAGTCAGTTCCCTAGGTCCACGCAGCCAGAATTCAAGGCCACGAATGCCGGTCGCTTCTAACGTTTCATCCTGTAGTCGCTGCCCCTCTTCGCCGTACAAAAACGTTTCCAAATGATCCTGATCTTCAAACAAGTATGGCAACTCTAAAATTGCATATGGTTCGTAGAAGTTCGACATGACACCGGCGACGAGCGCAAAATCGACCGAGCCGATCTGCATACCCTCAAGTAAATCCCTGTCCGAGCCCAGGGTAGAACTCGGATAGACATCCACTTTAACCGAACCATCCGTCTTCTCGTCGACCAGTCTTGCGAATTCTTCTGATCCTTTGTGCCAAGTATGGGATTCACCTTGAATGTGCCCCATTCTAAGAACAGTAACATCCTCCGCCTTGGTGCTGCCACAACCAGCCAGCAGCAAGGCGGCAAGCCCCAAGAACAATAAAATTTTATATTTAAATATATTCACTTATGCCCCTCCATTTTAGGAATCAAATTTAACCAATACTTTAACGGACTCATCTTCTTTCTTATCGACAATTTTAAAACCATAGTCTGCTTCATCCAGTGATAGTCTATGTGAGATCACTTTATTGACTGGAATCTTATCTTCTTCAATAATTTGGACTGCCTCATCTGTATCCGGTCTGTTGTAAGTCATGCAGCCGATTATCTCTTTTTCGTTTTGCTGCAAGTTCTCTATATTCACTTCCTGTGACCCATTGAACATCGCAACTGTGATAACTTTACCACCCTTACGCAGGAGGGATAGAGACTGATCGATGATGCCGCGGACACCGGCCGTAACGAACACTTTGTCAAACGAGCCCCCAAGTGCACTCTTTGCATTCTCAATCCAGTTACCATCGCGCGCGCTGTTGACAGTCATTGTTGCGCCCATCTCTTCAGCGACATCGAGAGAATAGTCAAGCACATCCGTAACCAATGTCGTTTCCACACCTCTGTGCTTTACAGCAGCAAGCGTCAAGAGACCGATTGGACCTGAACCGATGATTGCCACTCTGTCTGTGGGTTTAATGTCCGCTTTATAAGCAGCGTGGACACCGACAGCCAATGGCTCAACGAGGACCCCTCTGTCGTAATCTACGGAATCCGGCAGTTTTATCACTTGCGACTCAGGAGAAACGAAGTACTCGGCCATCGCTCCGAGCCATTCGCCGATGCCGGGTGCAAGCCTTTCGTCGGAATAGTTGATATTACCGGTCATCACACCTTCACTCTCTCCGGTACCAATCTGTGGTTCGACAGTGACTCTATCACCTGCAGAAAAGTCTGTTACACTGCTGCCGACTTCAACGACCTCTCCCGCAATTTCATGGCCGATGATGACAGGCGGTTTCCGAAATGGGTGGAGTCCTTTATACGTATGGATGTCAGATCCGCAGATACCTGCAGCTTTCACTTTGATTAATACTTCATTATCTTTCAATGTCGGTACTTCGACTTCTTTGACTTTGATGCTTTCTGGTGCGTCTACATAAACTGCTTTCATGTCTTTTCCTCCTTGTTATTTGAACAATATTGATTTCGAGTTTTCCAGATGCTTCGCCATCAGTTCGACGCTTTCCATCTGATGCGCTTTCAGTGCTTCGTATATCTGTAAGTGATCTTGATAGAATATTTTTACTCTCTCGGGATCCTTCCTGAGGTGTTTCAAAGTAATTCTACGCAGATGATCCTGTCTGTTGATTAAAATCTCAGTAATTTCCATGTTGCCGGCCATATTGCTGATGGCCAAATGGAACTCATGATCATAGGTAGCAAAACTGTTGATATCAAGGTTATCCGTCACTTCTTTTGTGGTATCCAGTATCTGCTTTAGTTCGTCCAGCTGGTAGCTATTAATTCTACCGTGCAGTGATTTACAGTTAAACGTTTCGAGCGCAATCCTCAGGTTATACATATCGTTAATCTTGTCGACAGACAATTCATTGATGAAGATGCCTTGCTTTGAAGACACTGTTAGGAACCCTTCCGTTTCAAGGCGAATCAATGCGTTCTTGATCGGTGTCTTACTCATATCGAGGTCTTCGATGAGCGTCCGCTCGGATAAGAATTTACCCGGCGTGTACTCTTCGTTCAGTATTTTCTGTTTGATTCTATCGTAGGCAATATCTTTTAGTAGCATCTATCTGACTCCTTCTAGACTGTCGTGTCTTTCCCTGCTTCAAAAACTTTTCCGTAGAATGCTTCGCCGCCAAGCTGTCCGCTTTTCAGTGCGATTTCCAGATTGTTATAGCGCTCTTGATCGGAATATGCCAAGCATAACGGTGCACCCGGTGCGATGGATTCAATGACTTCCATACCGTATATGCCGAGCTGTGATGTCACAAATCCGGAAGTATCGCCGCCGGAGACGACCAGTCGACGGATATCCGTATGGTCCATGATGTACTTCGTCCACTTGCCGAGCTGCTGTCCGATATGGTTCCCGTGGGAACCGGTTACATTATTTTCTGTAAAGTACGTTCTTGTCTCTTCAACGACTGGATCGTCTGCACCTCTCGCTGTGTAGAGTACAACTTTTTTCTCATTGCCAATCAGTTCGATGATGCCGTTTAAGTAGTCTGTCGGTATCTCCTCACTCGCAAGCAATTCATAAGGGACACGCTCTGTATGGAAACCATTACTCTCTGCTTCCTCGAGCTGTCGCTTAGTAACGTCCGATACACTGCCGGAAACAACCAGCATTTTGTTGATATCATCTGCCTTTAGTCCGAGACTATTTTGGTTAACATCGGCATTGTCTTTCCATGTTTCACCAAGTGCATACTCGACACCGGAAGAACCGATCAGAAAAGTTGCCTCATCGTGCCTGCTCTCCCAGATCATATTGCCAAACGCTTCCATATGCTTTTGCTCCACAGCATCAAACAGCGTAATCGCATTCTTTTCTTTTATGTCGAAATGCTTTGTTTCGTTCATATCCGCGATAGAGTATTTATCCACCTCTTGGTCGGTCTGCTTTGAGAGATGAATACTCAAATCCGCTTCATCCATCGGTGTCACCGGATGGCGCGACATAACAGGATGCTGATCCAATCGATACGTTTGTCCATGGAACTTCGCGAAATGATTCCCGAATGCCGTATACCTACCAAGTGCTGGTGCTGCCACCAGTAGTGGATAGACACCCGTTCCAAAATAATTTCTAGCTAGATCCGCTGCGTAACCGATACTCCCTGTTGCCGGTGAAGAGTCGAAAGTCGAGCATACTTTGTAATGCACAAAATAAGGGTTCATTTTCTGAAATGCTTCATATACAGGCGTTAATTCTGCTTTCATTCCTTCAGTGTCCTTTGCCCTTGAAGTACCTGCTACCCCAATACACTGTACGCCTTCAAACTGATCAAGAAGTGCTTTGTCAGGTGGTGTCATAAAAAGAAGTGTTCTTAGTCCATATTGATGCAATGCTTCCATGGCATCTGTCGAGCCAGTAAAGTCATCACCATAAAATGTCAGTAGTAATCTATTATCCATTTATATGCTCCTCACATAGATTTAACATAGATTTATGTTGTATCTAAATAAGATAATAGGGGAACCGCTTACAATTTGCAAGGGGTTTCATAAAATTAATATTACGTATTCATTGTTTTTAGTTGATTAAATAAAAATAACGAAGTCGATTAGACAGTCAAGTCCTCGCTTCGCTAATATTAATGAGATATATTTTTTATAAGTCAATCAAATGCTCATCTATATCAGATCAATCAATTTATCTGGAAATAATAACTTCTTACCTTCTAGAATTTCTTTGATAGATATCCATCTGGCAACCGTACTTTGACCCCCTTCGATTACGTTAAAAGTCTCTATTTCATATAAGCTCTTATCTTTAAATACTGCTCTATAAACTTGTGTGATCTCATGTCCGATCATACTATCTACTTCAAAGATGTTCTCTAAACACGCAACATAATTGATAATATCTATTTCTGTTCCGATTTCCTCTATGAATTCTCTTTTAAGCGTTTCCGACGACCTCTCCGACCACTCGATTGTTCCACCAATGGGACGGTAATATATGCCTTCGCCCCGGGAGTGTTTCCCACATCTTTCTTCTAGGAGAAGTGCATTATCTTTTATAACTAAACCTAGTACAGTGTTTCGTGGTTTCATTTTTAACTCCTTTAGTAATTCCAGGATTATAATCTACCTATGTCTCGCGAATTAAGTTTACTTTTAACTAAATTCGATTCTATTTGAATACCTCATCTATCAGTTCTCTGTCGTAGTCCAATATCCACCCGTTATATTGCTCATAGATATGGCTAATTTTATCCGGTGAGCTTGCTAGGAGATCAGAACCCCTATCATCGTAAACACGGAAAATGGTCTCTTTCGTAGTATTGATAAAGAACACATCGTAAGAAATACTCGGTTTAAATCCCATGTCATGATTACAGATTGCTTTTAACAATGAGATGTATTTGATATCAGAGGTCTTGCACTTAAGGCTAAATCGGTGTGTTTTATACTTTTCTTCTTCAACATCTTCTGGAAAGCCATAAGGAATCGTCACTTGTTGCAACTTGTAGAGAACATGTTTTTCTTTTATGTATTTAGAGAAGACTTTCAGTCTGTGAGAGAATACTTTACGATTTCCGAAGTCATTTACATTGACTACCATAAAAATCTCATCTTCTGGTAAATGTAAGGTTTTAAAAAGAGTGATTGCTCTTATGTATACATTATTTATGTAAACACTGTTCTCTCCATCTGTCTTTCTGTAGTCTACACCTAGCTCGAAACGTATAGCGACATCCCAGTTATAAAACAAAGGTGGCTCCAATTCCAGGCCGGGGAACTTTTGATTCATAAATTCGGTGATATTCATAATGCACCCTTCTTCTCTCATTTTAAAAAAAGCTTAAAAATCTTACTTAGTCCTATTCAGTAGATGATTTTCAATACTTAACTGAAGTTGAAGTCCTGTTTCAACAAGGAATACATATACAGATCATCAAATTTGCCACAGGTGAATTCATAGCTACTAAGTAACCCTTCCCTGACAAACCTGTGTCTTTCTGTAAGCTTTTAGACGGTATATTAAGCGGTTCTATTAATGCTTCGATACGTTGCAAGTCTATTTGTCGGAACCCATATCCAACCACTGCTTTAAGCGCTTCACCTGCTATGCCTTGGCCCCAGTAGTCCTTACTCAATTCAAATCCAATTTCTCCCCGGTGATGTTTGGCAGCAATATTCAAAAAACCACAGCTTCCGATAACCTCCCCTTGGTCCTTCAAGGTAATGCCCCATCTAATTCCGGTACTCTTTTCAAGTATTGAGTGATACCATGAAATCTCTTCCAAAGCATCGTCAATGGTTTTAAATGGCTCCAGTCCCATATGTCTCGTCACCTCTTCAGTGGATAAATACTTCAAAAGATTGCTGGCATCTTCAGGCACCACCTGTCTCAGTATCAATCGATCCGTTTCAAGAACAGGAAAATCAGTTACTTTATTCATGTTAGTTTCTCCTTAGCTATATGCCGCTTCACGTAGTGTAAAAAGCTCTAAATCTATTATAGATGAACTAAACGAGAAAATGTGTTATTAGATGCGATTAGAACACCACTGAAATTACATTCTATGCTTATATTCACAAACAGAGGCATACTTTCTAATAAAATAAAAGGTATGTCTCCTTATACCAGGAGACATACCTTACTTAGTGGTTCAGTTTTTAGGATAGGATACTTTCAGACTCTTTATAATTACAGCGAGGCAATCCGATCACGATCGTCTGCTGTGAGTTCAAAATCAAAGATATTCAAGCTTTGCGCCTGGCGCTCTTTATTATGGGACTTTGGAATGACGATGACATCTCGTTCAATTTGATAGCGCAAGACGATTTGTGCGTAGGTCTTGCCATAACGCTCGCCTATTTCCTCTAGAACTTCCTTCGCATCATCTTCTATACCAGCAAGCGGTGACCAAGCGACAGTGGCGATATCATTTGATTTATTGTAATCAATCAATGCATCGTTCCATTTGCCGACGTGAGATTCAATCTGGTTAACGACTGGTTTAACTGTGCCATTCTGAAGGATTAGATCCAAATGCTTTTCTTCGAAGTTGGAAACACCTATGGATTTAAATACCCCACGATTATAATACTCCTCTAAAACATGCCAGACTTCTACGATTTCATCACTATTATCCCAAGGGAAATGAATCAAGAACAAATCGATATAGTCCGTTTGCAGTTTTTCAAGACTTTTGTTAATTTCAGCATCGATCCAATCACGGCTGACATATCCTTCATTTGTATTCAGCTTAGTAGTAATGAAATAATCTTCACGTTTGACTCCTGATTGATTGAGTCCTTTGCCGACGACTTCTTCGTTGGCATAGATTTGAGCAGCATCGAAATGGCGGTATCCATTCCCAACGGCCCAGTCAACTTCATCGGTATCTCCTCTTAATTCTCCTTTGAATTCATTACCTTTTTTGCCGTACGTATTTGTTCCTGTACCCACTACCGGAATTTCCAATTCATTGTTCAATTCGATCAATTTCATCACAATTCCTCCAGTTTGATTGTTCTTTCTTGTCGATTTTGAGTAAAAGTATTAAGACAATGTAGAAATTACTCTTGTTTGGACATTTGCCTCAATATGTTCTTTTTTACCCGCTTCTTGTTCAACTGAACCAAACGGCATCTGTGCGAGCATTTCGTAAGACTCTGGCAGGTCGAACAATGCTTTCGTCCCTTTATCGAAACCTTGCTCATAACCAACATTGAAATGCTGCAACGTTGCGCCGAGGTCCATTTCTGCCAAAGCCAGCCATACAGCGTACTGGGCGTTTGCGTTATTGTTTTGCTTGTAAGCTTCTTGACGCACTACGTTGGTCGGCATTTTTTTGACTGCATCGAGTTCTTCAAAAAATAGAACGGTACCTACTCCATTTTTAGCGCCTGTCATGACACCTGACATCATGTCCCATATCTCGCCCTCCAAGATATCCTTTTGAACAGTGTAGATATGGTCCCAAAACGCATGATTGGCTTCATCGAATAAGACAACCACTCTTGTTGTCTGGCTATTAAAAGCCGAAGGCACTTGTTTGACAACTTCACCAATGCGATCGGATATTTCCTGCGTTGAATACTCACTCTCTGCTCCAAGGACATAAATTGAACGACGTTTTTCAAGTAAATCTGTAAATGTTGACATTATTGTTCTCCTTTAATCATATGTTTATATTGGTATCTTTATGAATCTTTACATATAATAAACCCTCCTCTAAGAGGAGGGTCAATAGTAAATTGATATAAACAAAAGTATCAAAGAAACGAGTATGTTATAGCAGCATCATTTCTTTAGTATCTGACAGTAGAATGCACTAATATCTTACGCGGTTATGTGCTTTATAGCAGTCAGTATTTAAACGGACAGTCCTGACGATAAGAGTTCAGCACGTGACTCTTCGTACTTATCAAGCATTATTTGTTCAGGCTGGACGCCTTCCTCAAAAAGCACTTTAATATTATGTGCTAGGAATTCGTCGCTGCCGATCACATAAAAGAGCCCATTTTCATCTGAAGCAAGTTCCTTTACTTGCGCATAATAGTCGTTGCGGGTATCGACAAACTGAGCCGTAAAGTTTTTATCAGCTAAGTTTTTGAAAACATCAGTAAACAAGAAAGCTTTGGAAGAGTCGATGTTCAAGGAATGCATTTGGTTGACTCCTTCTGCATTTTCGAAATAACTGAGTACAATCGGGCGATACGTTGCGATGCCGACGCCTGAAGAAAGCAGATAAACATTTTTATCTTCTCTTTTAAGCGGCACGTTGGAACGCGTTTTAAAGATCGCCACTTCGTTGCCAACCTCAAGGTCCCTAAGTGCGGTTTTGAATATCGAGCACTCTGCTTTAATGCGTGTAGTGATACCAATCAGATTTTCATCCGGCATTGTTGAAATCGACATATGGCGAATCAGATCGCGGTTTGGTTTCTCGTCTGCATTGAATCCTTCCAGTGCAAAGTGCGTGTGAGATCCCTCTTCCCATACGAAGTCTTCGGGACGCTCCATCATATACGTTCTAACTTCAAGTGATTCTTGTATTATTTTGTTGATCTTTGTCCAATAGATTTGCATTCTATTCTCTCCTTCAGTCATTGCTTTTATCGATCCGGTACTAATATACTATAATTGATAATACTTCTCAATTAAATGGTTTTATAAAATTATGAACTTTCTTTTAGAAGGTGTGGTGTTAGCAACTGATCATGCTTTAAGTGCTATTCATATTGTATAAATAGAAGGTTTATCTGGCATTTCAGAAAAAAATGAATCTGCTGACGAAAAAAAGACCGACACCCCGTGTGGGAGTTGTCGGTCTGATTGCTTTATTCACACGCTATGATTTATAAATGTCTTTACAGTGGCCAATACCGACCACAATAATTTTGATCTCGTCCGAATCGATATCAGCAAGGATGCGGTAATTCCCGACCCGATAGCGCCAGTACTCCTTCAATTCGCCTTTCAATGCCTTCCCGTGTTGTTTCGGGTGCGTTGTACCCTTTAGATTCTTTTCAATCCAAGCGACAATCATGAGCTGTTGTCCCTTATCAATACTCTTCAGGCTTTTTACAGCAAGCTTTTCATATACGACCTGATACGCCATGCTATAAACCAAGCATCTGCTTCACGTCATCATGATCGTAAAGAGTCACATCATCATTTTTGACGTCGGCTTCGTAGGATTTAAGCACCTCGAGGTCAAATTCGTCCTCTATTTTTCTTCAAGCGTCTGCTTCATAACGGTGGACAGAGGTATGCCCCGGAGTTTCGCATACGTCTCAAACGCTTCCTGCTCATCCTTGTTCATACATACCGTGATTGTACCCATCAGCATCAATCCCTTTCTGTTTGAGTGTTCCTATCTTGTAACACATTGTAATACATTTTTAGTGAAAAGAAAGCGGTAAACATGGCACCCGGCGGACAGAAATCCATTAAATCCCCTCAGCCGTGTTATAATCAAATAAAACCGAGAAGGGTGAGGGCGTATGGATAAAGAGATCGAGGTGCTGGAAGACGCCATCGACGCACAAATCGTCAAAGAACGGCTTAAAGACGTAGATGTCAAAACGTATAGTGTCGAGGAAGCTACAGGTATCAATCTCGATGACACCACACTCGACGAGAACGACGGCTGGGAATAATGAGCAATCAGAACGATCTGTCCATCTACTTTGCCGACACGGGAACACCATCCCAACGTACTACTCAGAAAGGATGGACTGCCTAAAGGCATGGATTTCAACACGGTCGACTAAACTTTTATTTCATCCGTTGCCGCCAGGAGAACCATATTCCAAGAAAATCGTTAAACGATCGAACACCATTGGAAGTCTTTTTGAGTTACATGGGTGAGAAAAAACTGTCTAGCTTATTTTGACAAACGAAATAATAAAAAAATCCACGAGTCATTTGTTAGTTAAACTGATGGTCTTAAAGGGTGGAACATTTACTGCAGTTTCGCCCGGCCAGCCACCGGGATTTCTTCGACAACTTCTCCCCCAGAAAGTAGATACGCCTTCTCATACAAGTTACACACCGGGCAAATATGGTTTGGAATGATTTGGACCTTATCTCCGATATTCACTTGATCGTGGAATTCGGTATTATATATAATTGCATGCTCATCGAAGACGCCATCGATATAAACATCTTCGAATTCCTTTATACGCCCAAGCCCTTTTGTTGTCGTATGGCCTTTGCTTCTCGTCTGGGCTGTGATTCCTTTTGCACCAACATCCGTAATTACCCGTTCATGGGTTGGTTTACTGATAATTGTCGTGAGCACTGATGCTGCACATCGGTCATATGTGCCAATGACGTTTGCTTGCGACGCATCCATCAGAATGTAGGTGCCCGGTCTGATCTCAGTAACACCTTCGGGAATATCAAAGTTAAGCATAAATGGCGGTGTTGAACCTATACTGATGACCTCAGGTGTCATTCCCATTTCTTTCGCTATTTTTCCAAAATGCAATGTACGGTCCACACTTTCAAGATAGAGCTTTTTGCACGCTTCGATGTCTTCCGCCTTATAGGAATGACCATCATGTGAGAATATCCCTTTGAGTTCAACATTGCTGCATGTCTTTACGTGGTCTAGTAAAGCCTTGAAATCTTCTTCTTCAATAACGCCTGAGCGCTGTTCTCCAACTTCAATCTCAATAAGTACCTGTGCTTTTTTCTCTGCACCTTCAAACACCGCTTCAATTTCATCCACTTGATATGTGTTGTCTATACCAAATGAGATGTCGATGGTTTCAGCGAGTTTCCTGATTCTTTGAAGTTTAAATTTGCCGACAATCTCATTAGCGATAAAGATGTCCTTCAAGCCATCCTCAGCCATGACTTCAGCTTCGCCGACCTTAGCGACCGTAACACCGGTGGCACCAAGGTCTTCCTGTATTTTGGCAAGCTGCGGCATTTTATGCGTTTTAGTATGGGGACGTAAATGCACTTTATGTTCATTGGCGTAATTCTGCATGAAGTGTAGATTATTCATCATTATTTCTCGATCAATCAACAATGCCGGTGTATCCAGTTCATAGTAATTCATCATAAACACCCCTTTAAACTTTATATGGAAGTAATAGAAACATATAATCTCGTCTATAGCTTGATGCTTAAGACCGATGATTCAAGCGAATGGCAATCAATTATTGGTCATGGTAATGTGAAGTCATTAAGGGTACACTTTTAAAGACATATAAATGATTATATAAAATACTAATAATCAGAAAATACAGTTTACATCAAAATTATATAATAAATTATACAATAGTCAACTAATTAATAATTTATTATACATTAACACTTCAACCCCTTAAATATATAAGAGAATTTTAGAGAGGAACTTTCATTTAAATGGATAACAAAGAGTTAAAGAGATATATACCCATCGCCGATCTGATTGCCAAGACTTTCGGAAAGAACTGTGAGGTGGTCATTCATGATTTGACGGTGCCCCAAAACTCCGTTGTTTATGCTGTTAATAATCATGTGACAGGCAGACAAGTCGGCCAACCATTCGACCACTTGATAAAACAAGTACTGCTGTCCAGTGAGTTTGAAAATGATTACTTGGCTGGCTACAAAATCAAGACCCATGAAGGAAAGGAAATAAAGTCCTCCACTGCCCTAGTCAGGGATTCGAATAATAAAGTGATCGGTGCACTGTGCGTCAACTACGATTTGGAGAACATGATTCATTTCAAAGCGTTCTTGGATGATTTTGTAGGGGGAACGCAGGAAGTAAGTGAAGAACGTACAGAAGACAACACCGAACCTACCGAAAACATCGTCGAGATCGCTGATGATCTTATTGACCGGATTATTGCCAACGCCAGACCAGAAGGCATGAAGAGAAAAGAGAAAATCAAGCTCATCGCATTCATGGATGAGAAGGGAATTTTCTTGATCAAAGGATCAGTCGATAAGGTAGCTGAAAAGCTTGGCATATCCAGAGTGACGGTATACAGCTATTTGGATGAAATCAAAAAAACGAACGAGAAATAATGTGACTGCCGCTTAGATTCAACGAAATAGTCTCCCCCGACACCATGCTTGCATCGAAAGTGGCTATGTAAGGTGATTTTAAATATAAAAAAGAACTTCGAATGAAGTTCTTTTCCTTTAGAAGTTTATAGCGTGTTGTCAGCAGGGGTTGAGTTTATAAGCCGGTACTAAGCGGAATCATCTTGTATTAGTTGAAAAGCGCGTAGTCACACCGAGATACTTAAACTTGCCACGGCATCTGCGACAGATGTACCGCTTCTCGTACCCTTTCACATTTTTACTGAATTGATATTTGCATTTCCTGCATTCATAGATGTGACTTTGACCTTTATACATATGTGTGCGCGTTTTGGAGATACCTAGGCGTTCTAGTGTCCTAATGAATACAGGATCGGAATCCCTATACGGCTGACCAGTGACAAACAGAGCATAATGGACACATTCGTGGTATAAAACATCCAAGACGATATCTTCTGAATTATTCTCGATGAATTCATTGGACATGACGATTTCCATGTCTTGTGGCTCTTTATGACCTCTAACATATTTTATATGGAATGCCCCAAGTTTTGATTTCATCCGTTTCGAAACCCGAATACGTATGCCGAGTGGCATATGAAATGCTTTTTTAAGAAAATCATCTGCATATCTCTCGAGCTGTATCTGCTGCATGTGAATCAACCTCTTTTGTCTTTTGACTCTCTCTCATATTCTACATCGTGGTCGGGCTGTTTTTCTATATAAATAAAAAGATCGGGATAATTTATTATCCCGATCCCTATCTTTACTGCAGTAATTCTTTCGCAAGCAGCCTGTATACATTAAGTCGTGTTTCCTGTGCATGTGGAATGCTGACGATCATCGCCTCATCGAAGCCGTATTTCTCCTGCTCTGCCCTGAGCGTATCCGCAACTTCCTTGGCAGTACCGACGATATGCATCGGCCTTCTTTGCTGAATTTTGATCTTATCCATCTCTGTAAGCGGATAGTCTTTTGCTTCTTCCGGTGTGAGCGATTGGCCGATCTTGCCTTGGGACAGCCAGAGTCCTGAAATGTCTTGCGGGAGTGCCTGATATTCTGCTTCTTCTTTCGTTTCCGCCACTGTCACCATGTAGCAGACCTTAATCTCAGGCTTTTCCATCAGTGTGGATGGTTTGAAGTTATCCCTGTATGCATCAAGGATACCTTTGCTGAGCTGGCCATTGAAAAACTGCGCGAATGAATAGCCAGCCCCCATCTTGGCTGTTTCTATTGCACTGTTGCCGCTCGATCCAAGCATCCATGCTTCAGGCAGTGTGACACCTTCTGGTACCGCCGGTGTCGTTCCATAGAGACGACCTTCCGGTTGCTCATCACCGATCAACTGTATCGCAATCTGGAATTTCTCATACATATTGTCCATGCCGGGTCTCATTCCTTCAGATAATGCATAAATCGCATTACCATCTCCACCCGGAGCACGCCCCACACCAAAGTCGATTCTGCCAGGTGAGAACGCACTCAACGTCTTGAACACTTCTGCCATCTTGAGCGGAGAATAATGCATCATCATCACACCACCCGTTCCGATTCGCAGATTTTCAGTTTTTGAAGCCAGCCGTGCTGCCGTAATTTCCGGTGCTGAACTGACAACGGAATTGATGCCGTGATGTTCGGCCATCCACATACGGTGGTAGCCCAGTTCATCAGCCAATACCGCCAGCTCCTCTGAATTTTTAAGCGCATCGACGCCTGTATTGCCTTTAGTTACAGGTGCTTGGTCCAGTACACTGAGTCTCATTTGAAACATCCTTTATATTTAAATTATTGGTTGAATAGGTTGTTGATCTGCTGTTCTCTTTTTAGTTTTTCTGGTGTGACATCGTTACCCTCTGGATCTATGACTGTCAAGTTCGCGAAAGTGTCCAGCACTTGTCCACGGAATTGGCGCATGTAATCTTCACGCAGCTGCATCTGTTCAGCTCTTTCCGCCTCCGTCAGTCCTTGCCATTTCTGTTTATTTGCCAATTCATTGATTCGATCCAATCCGACTATCATTGTACTTCACTTCTTTCATATATTTGATTCCACTGTGTACTATTGAAATACGTACTGCTAGATAACCATTTTCTCATCCAGCCAACTCTCAAGTACGTTCAACTGTTCTTTGTATTCATCCGACTGTATTTTCTCGGTCAGAGACGCGATGGTCTCGCGTTTTAACACGGACTGCCATGATGTCTCCGCCTCCGTCATCAGGTTTCCAAGGAAGCAGCAGCGTTCGTCCCCTTCCAGCGCCAGCATATCTCCTAAAATGCCGCTCGGCGTATAGATGGACTGCTGTCCCTCGATGGCGACGTATATATCATAGACGCGAATCGATTCAGGGTCTCGCTTCAGCTTGAAGCCGCCTTTCGTTCCTGAAACCGAAGTGATCAGCTCTGCACCGGCCATCTTTCTCAGGAGTTTCTGGAAATATGTCGGTGAAGCCCCGATTTGTTTGCTGATCTCATCGCTATGGAGCACCGCACCCTCCGGCAGCAAATTCAAAAGCAATGCAGCATAAACTGACTGTTCGACCCCTGTCTTCATCTTCATTCCCATCACTCTCCTTCATATAAACCGGACATTTGTTGTCCAACGTTAAACAATTATAGCAGGATGAACGTACATTATCAATTGAGGCGACTTGGATACCCTTATGCCTATCGGCTGAGTTGCAACTCGTCTCATTGCTTATTGATTCTCTAGTGAGTAAATTTGAGTATAATGGAGATGGACGGGAGGGATTTAATGATTCATTTTTTCAAGTATAACTGGCAGGTCAGAGATGAGTGGATGGATCGGTGCAGTCATCTTTCTGATGAGATATTGAAGGAAAATCGAACTGGAGGTCCGGGTAGCATATTATATACCTTATTCCATATTATCGATGTGGAGCAGAGCTGGATTCGCAGTATCCGAGGTAAGGAAGATATCATGTACAACTTCGAAGACTACAATAGCCTCGAAAAAGTAAAAGAACTGTCGGATAGATTAAGAAAAGAAGTTGCGGATCATCTAGACGTCGATTTGAAGGAAACTGAAGATAGGATTGTATCTGTCCCATGGGATGAAGAAGAATTTACACGCATTGAAATACTTCATCACGTAATTGCTCACGAAATCCATCATATGGGTCAGCTCTCCATCTGGGCACGAGAAATGGACATGGAGCCTGTAACTGCTAACTTTATTCGCAGAAACCTAATATCTACAGATAATCAAATGTAAATGAATCTACGCCTGGACCATGAAGATTAAATAAAGCGCCTACAGAAACCAGTTCTGAATTCTAATCTCTGTAGGCGTTTCTATATTCATTACAGTTTATTCAACCATCAAATGTATACCCGCATTTCTCAAATGCATCATCAATGGGTTTATAAAGGATTGATCATCGGCGTCAAGATACACTGTTCCATCAGATGATTCATATCCCTTGGACTCAGATAGATGCTCATATTGCTTGCGCTTAGATTGCCGTCCGTCAGAGCCACTGCATCATACCCACCAATCCTAAGAGCAATGATCGGCAAGTTCTCCTGATAGGCGAAGTACGAGGCAAATGCTTCCCCAGAAACCTTGCTTGCTCCGTACAGGTTCAATGGTCGCACCGGCATATCTGGATTCGGTTGCGCATCTTCTGGATACCCTTTTACTGCATGCACACTACTCGCAAAAACCACCCGCTCTATACCTGCCTCTTGGGCAGCTCTGAACACATTATAGGTGCCCTCAATATTGATGTGCATTACCGATTCAAAATCTGCCTCCGGTGAGGGATCACCTGCAAGGTGTATAACGATATCCATGTCTTTCATCGCTTCACGACAAGCTTCAATGTCGGTTATATCTAAGCGTACAGTGTCTACTCCATCACTTTTTGAGTCAGTAGCCGATTCGTCTTGTATATCGGCTAAAGTCAGATGATGCTTACTCTTAAGATATTCCGCCACGTTTGTACCAATGCGTCCTGAAGCACCTGTAATCAGTATGTTTTTCATTCGTCACTCTCCCATTAGATATTAAATGCGAAGCATGCATTAGATTGAACACTTATTCCGCAAGTCGAATCAAAAGCTGCACTTTATAATACGTTAATTTCCATATCTGCCTGTTTACTATTCAAAGAGCATCATATTGAGATCTTTCTTGTAACAGTGCACTAGCATGGCATGCAGTTGCCCTCTGTGGTGCGTAATGTGGGCGAGGATTTCCAGTAGCCATTCATATCGCGTATAAGTCACGCCCCAATATGCAGAAGTTTCCTCAAAAAGTTGTGCGTTAGACAACCCTAAATAATGCCTCTCTAAAGTCTCATAGTTGCTTTGTAGCACTTTCTTGATTGTGATTAGACTTGTCAGAGAAAAACGATCGTAGAACGTTTGCATATCTTGTTGTGTGGCACCGTTTAAAATCCGCCAATCCGCTTCACAGATTAAGGCAATGTGTTCAAGCAGCTCACCAATCGAAAATTTACCCGCTGTTGGCCTCATTTGGAGATCAGACTCTTCTAATGTATTCATTATCTCTATTAGTGTATCTACCCCTATTTTGATTTGATTCAATACACTTTGAGAAACTTTTTCCATACTTTTCACCTCACTTCGTAATCAACTCGCAATAGAATACTTCTAAAAGGAGGATTTCACCTGTAGTTGCTAAATGTTTCTTACTGTTCCCGGTCAGGGTATATACATCCTAAATGTGAAAGTTAAGGAGAGAGAATATGCTGCTTGAGAATTTTAAAACGAAAACAGTAGACACTGGGGAAGTGGAAATCAGACTCCGATATGGTGGCGAAGGTCCGCCACTGCTTCTATTGCATGGCCACCCTCAAACCCATGTAATGTGGCATCGTATCGCCCCGCTTCTGGCTAAGGAATTCACAGTGGTCGTGCCAGACTTGAGAGGCTATGGGGATAGTTCAAAACCCGAAACGACAAAGGATCACACTCCCTACTCGAAACGTGCTATGGCTAGGGACCAGATTGCGGTGATGAAGACACTCGGATACGAACAGTTCGCAGTCGCTGGACATGACAGAGGTGCGCGTTGTGCGTATAGATTGGCACTGGACTTCCCTGATGTCGTGACAAAGCTTGGGGTGCTCGATATCATTCCCACTGGAGAAGCATTCAGACGCACTGGTAAGGACTTCGCTACAAAGTTTTGGGGGTGGTTCTTTATGGCACAGCCATACGATCTGCCAGAGCGTATGATTGGTGAGAACCCAGACAACTTCTATTTTCGCGGTGATAGATCCATATTCCATCCTGAAGCATTTGCAGAATATTTTCGTTGCATCAGACAGCCGGCTACCATCCACGCTATGTGTGAAGATTACCGTGCAGGTGCCACCGTCGATTATGAACTGGATGAAGCGGATCGCGGGGTCAAAAAGATCAGCTGCCCTGTACTTGCGCTTTGGAGTGCACAAGGTGAATTGCCAGAGTGGTATGATGTACTGTCGATCTGGGGTGATTGGGCGGATGACGTCAAAGGCCGTGGCATAGAGTGTGGCCACTTTTTAGCGGAAGAAGCACCGGATGAGACCTACGAAGAAATGTATCAATTCTTCAAACAGTGAAACAGTTCTAGAAGAAACATTGCCAATACATGAATGAAGCTAAGTGTTTTAGACAAGAAAGATATCTAATTTACGTAGGAACACTCGGGATACACCCCTACTTTTGCCTATGCTCGGAATTTAATATTCCGTAAACCATACTGTCCGTCCACTCATTTTTGTTCCAGTAGTCCTGTATAAAGTGCGCTTCCTTCCGCATTCCTATACGCTCACATAATTTTTGGGAAGCCCCATTTCTTGCATCCAGTGTGGCTTGAATACGGTGGACATCGTATTCATCGAACAGATATTTGACTAGACTACCAACTGCTTCGGTTGCGTATCCTTTTCCACCAGATATAGCTGAGAAGCTATAGCCAATTTCCATCGTATTTTTCATATTGATATACCAAGCTGATAAATCACCAATTACTTTTCCTTCGCAGACTACTGCGAGACTCAGAGTATCGCTTTGCGTGAGGGAATGATTTTTCAGCTTTTTGTTAAACTCTTCTTGTCTGTTTTTAGGAGTCCACTCTGAGTGCAACAAATACTTGCACACGTCCTTTTCACTATAGATTTCGTAAACATCATGCAAATCTTTTTCTTAATGCGGTCGAATAATTAATCGTTTCGTATTAAACATTACGTAATCCCCTCTTTCAGAACACGTTTATCCCTTAAATCGCAGAGCAGCTTTATAAATCATAAAAAAATTTGATGAACCTTCTAGTAATCTCACCCGTCGTATCTAAAGAAGGATCTAAGGTAGTAATCTCTAAACCCGTGCAACGCGGATGATATATGAGTGGACGAATCAACCTGGCAAGTTCTCGGTAAGTAAGTCCGCCCTCGGCCCTACTATCTACGGCAGGCATGATTTCATCACTTAATACATCTACATCCAAGTGTATAAAAAAGCCATCGAGAGCATTATCTTCGGCCATCTGAAGAAATGATTGAGTAATACTGGTTGTACCAGTAGAGCGTGTCTCATTTAAATCATAATAGTTTATGTTGGTATTTAGTATTGGCGCAACGTAGGAAGGTGTAAGCTCACGATTACCAACACAATAGATATAATCTTCTTCAAAGTATGGTTTTAACCCTGATATGTTCGTTAAATTCTCCTCCCCGTACTCTGAAACCACAGCCAGATCCATTCCTGCAATGCCCCCTGTTTGAGAACACTCCGAAGGAATATAATCCGTATGTCCATCTAGGAAGAACAGTGCATATGTGCCTTTTTGCTTCAAAGCAAGACTCGTGCCTATCAGCACGCTACAATCTCCCCCAATAATCAACTTGAAATAATCGTTATGTAACTGCTTATGTAAAATAAACGCTTGTTCCTTTGCGTATTGAATAGCATGATCCGCATTTAATAAGCCTGTTGTCTCGTTAAAGTCCATCAGATACTTAGGGGCAGCCAAGTGAAAAGTATCATATATGTTCATACCTTGGTAAAATCCCAAGGTTCTTAACCAGTCGGGCAAGTCTTTTACGCCTGGACTTATTTCATGACGTTTTTTTCTTAAGCCGAGGCTTGTGGGAAATTCAAATAGTTCAACTTCCTTTTTAAACATACTGTGCCCATCCTTACAATTTCTATACGCAACATTCACTGTGGATACGCACTGTGAAATACTTTATGCTCTCAATGTTTAACGGTCTTGAAAGAAAGCTGAATTTGTTCCCAATATGAAGTATGTTGTAACGAGCAAAAGCACCACAACAGTTGTAGAAATAATCAGTTGCTTCTTTGTATAGTTATTTCTTTCAACAAAAATAATGGCCATAAAACCGATAATGAACGCTGTGATCAGACTCATCCTGAATATGATGATAGCGATGATGACCGCAAGTAAAATATAGAGAATTTTCCTCGCGCTCCGCTTTTCTTCGTCTGTTTTAACCTTCTTTAATATAAGTGGAATGAGTACAATTGAGAATAGTCCAACCAAACTAATTAAAGCGAATATATTAATGGTGCACCCCCTCTCTCATTATTTGATAAAACCGGCGATAGGAGTTTAAGTAAGAAGCTATCAATTATTTAAAAATTCAAGTATATTTATACTAGCATACTATTGTAAAAGTTTGGAAGGATAGGAGATGTGAAAATTGAACACTGATATCTTTATGGATAACCTGGAAAAATACGTAGACCCAAAAGCATATGATGATACTTACCAACATTACCTAATCGACGTTCCCCTTCTTTCTGAGTGGGCCAAGGTTCAAGGGGGCATTATCGTCGACTTGGCATGCGGCACTGGCAGAGTCACCCTTCCATTGGCCGAGCACGGACACCGGCTTATCGGTGTTGATATTCATGAGGAGATGTTGGAACTGGCAAAAAGTAAATCAGAAGCGAAGCATCTGCCCATTGAATGGATTAGACAAGATTGCACAAAACTTGCACTTGAAATTAAATCCAATATGTTATTTATGACCGGCAATTCTTTCCAACATTTTTTAACTAACGAATCTCAGGATGCCTTGTTAAAGGCTATATGGAACCATCTAAATTATGGTGGTGTTTTCATATTTAACACCAGATTCCCAAATTTAAAGGACCTTGCCGAAATCTACACAACTAAAGAAATTTACATAGACAATCTTGGAAGAGTTGTTACAGAGCATACTACTGAAACATACAATGCATTAACCCAAGTATTGCACTGCTCTACGACGCGTGAAATACGGGATAATGGTACCGATACTTATCTAGAAACGGACCGAATATCACTCCGTTATGTTTATCCACTTGAGATGCAAAGGCTTCTTAAGCAAAATGGATATGAAATAGTAGAGGTATACAGTTCTTGGAAGAAAGAGGAGTTATCAGAGTCAAGCAGTGAAATGGTATATGTATGCAGGAAGAGTACTGTATAAGTACCCACATTTTACTATTAAAGGAGTCATCTAATGATTCATTCCATCAATCACGTCTGCTATTCTGTCTCGAATCTCAGCGACTCCATCGCATTCTACCGGGATGTAATGAAAGGACAATTACTAACTGAAGGGCGTACAACCGCGTATCTGGAGATCGGTGGCCTTTGGATTGCATTAAATGAAGAGAAAGACATACCTAGAAACGAAATCCAGTATTCGTACACCCACATGGCATTCAGCATTAGCGAATCGGATTTTGACGAATGGTTTCAGTGGCTCGAATCAAAAGCAGTTAACATACTTAAAGGAAGAGAGCGAGATGAAGAAGACAGGAAGTCTATCTACTTCGCTGACCCGGATGGTCATAAATTGGAACTGCATACCGGTACGCTCGAAGATCGATTGGGTTATTATAAGAAGACAAAACAGCATATGAAGTTTTCGATATAACACCGAGCTAAAACAGCACCGTTGCATAATGCATGTCGATTGAACTTAAAACTAAAAGGAGCGATGGCCATATGATTTTTAGTAGATACAATATATTGATTGCGTTGTTGATGTTTGTTGTGCTGGTCCTATTCATATGGGACTATATTAATATCGTTGCTTATGTTTTAGCTACAGTGGCATTGTTAATAGGACTTCTTATAATTGAAAAAAGAAGAACGAAAGCAGGAAGGCACTGATTGTGCTTAACTAATCTTAGACACGCTATAAATTCATAAGACCTCCCCAATCTTAACGATGATTGGAGAGGTCTTTATACCGTTGAACAGTGCTCCAGTTAAACGTGACTACAATCATTCACTAAGTCATAGGCTAGTGTGAGCCGGGTCTTGGTAATTATTAGAAGATGGTCCCGAAATCTCCTCTTTACTGAACGCTACAAATATCACCATGCCCAATTTGCAACCAGTGCCCGCCCATTGAAAAGTTCCAAAAGTATTGTTCAACCAAAATACAAAGACTTATTTTCTCTATTCAGTTCTTCCATCAGCTCTTTTTAAAGGTTTAATTGTTCGAGGACAACTCCTTTATCACCATGAGGATAATAACAGCTGCCGATAAACATGGTGTCTTCATACCCCTTGTCCGTAAATAGAATCATGTCGCCTTTGGCTGCACAACAAATCGCATGTCTTACAGTTTCTGCCGGTCTTTAATGCAGATGTACCTGTCGTGCTGCATTCCTTTTTCAAAATCATAAAAGATGTTTATGGACAGCTCTTTAACTCTCAACGGTGCTATTTCAAATCGAAATTCCGCAATCACCTATACCACGAAAAAAGCTTCATAAAGCGCTAAGTCTTCAATAAAGACATATCGTTTTTGAATAGTAAAATTAATTTCCTTTTAATGCTTGTTGCACTATTCATCATATTGCACATCTTCTAGAAATTTCTTTATCTTTTCACGATCAACTAAACATTCCTTTTGGTTTTATGTGTCGTCATGTCTTCTCTCTATTTCTAGCTTAAAAAGTATACTTTATCAAACGGTAAAGAAGTTTGATTTTTAGCAGCTTTGTTTGCAAAAGTATATTTTATGAATAGTTTTTTTCTATGATAATATAAACATTGTATAATATTATCTACTGAGGGGAATAGCTATGGAATTAAAAACTGACAGAATCTATCTGCGTTCATTAGAAGAATCGGATGCCCGAAAAATTTTAACTACTACTGAAAATCAAGAGATTCGATACATGACCGGTACAAAAGGATCATTTACTTTAGAGCAAATCCAACAACATATCAGACACTCAAAAGAAGATACATCACGTTATGATTTTGCTATCTGTCTAAATGAAAATAGTCAAATGATTGGAGAATTATCAATTTTAGAAATTGATGAGAATAGTCGCAAAGCTGGCTTTAGAATTTCAATGAGTGCTATTGAGCTCACCGGAAAAGGTTTGGGTACAGAAGCCACTCAACTTGTCTTAAAATTTGTTTTTGAAGAACTTAAGTTGAATCGCTTGCAGTTGGAAGTGTTTAGTCACAATAACCGAGGAATTAGAGCTTACGAGAAGTTAGGATTCAAGAAAGAAGGCGTTTTAAGAGAATCCCTATACTATAATGGAAGTTTTTCTGATGAAATAATAATGTCTATAATTCAAAAAGAGTACATAGAATCGACATTTTAGAAAATAATCGAAACCTAGTTTATATATCATCACTTATAAGCAGTCATCATAATACAAAGGGATAGAAGATGCCAATCTAGTTGCATCATCTATCCCTTTATATTTTAATAGGCTTCAACCAGTTGAATATGCAATCTAGTTAATACTTTCTTAATCCAATCAAATAAAGTCATTTCTATAAACTAAACAGATGGATAAATCCAAATACAATTACCGGCACCAGCAAAGACGGGAGCAGATTTAACGTGTTGAATTTTTTGATACCTAAAATGCCAAAACCTGATGCCATGATCAACATTCCACCAATAATTGTAATTTCATTTAAAAGATCTGGATTAAGGGCGCTACCGATAAAAGTTGCTATCGCATAGATGGACCCTTGCCAAAGGAATAAAACAATTCCTGAAATAGCAATGCCGATTCCAAACGTCGATGCTAGAACAATCGATGTAATACCATCCAGCATTCCGTTAGCCAGAAGGTACGTATAGTCACCGTTTAAAGCAGCTTCGATAGGGCCTAAAATTGATAGTGTCCCAATACAAAACAATAGTATTGCAGTCGCTAGTCCTTCAGCTAAATTGCCCTTCGAGTATTTATTGACCAATTTATTGAACTTTGACTCCAGCTGCATTTTTTGACCGATTACACCACCTATTGCCAAACTTACGATAAAAAGGACGGGATATTTGCTGTCGGGCAGATGTTGAACGAGCGCATCTATTCCTAAACCGAGCGCCACAAGCCCCATCGCCTGCATGAGAATCTGATGATATTCATCCTTCAACCCTTTCTTTAACATACTCCCGATCAAGCATCCTACTAGTATCATCCCAACATTAAACAGTGTTCCAAACATTGTCATTACTCCTTTAATTCAGTTTCCTACTAAAATATAGACCCTCCCGTAAGAGGAAGGTCAACTCTCTATTGGAATCTGGAACTCTGTTAAATAATCTTCTTCCTGCGAAGATATATATTGATTAATGATGGTCCTCTCTACAGCATCCCCGGTGATTTTATAATTGTTCTCATGAATGTACTCTAATAACTGTTTATAGGGATGATATGAATGGCTGTGGCTTCCGTTGTAATAGACACAAGCATATTTACCTCCTGGTAAAACGTCAGATAAAGAGGTATCGGCATCTCTATCTTCATCTAGAATAAATATTGAATTATATTCATTGAATTTGTCATTCAGTATATCGTGCATGCTTACTGTAAGACCGACCCCTCCAATGAACAGAGAAGCACTTAAATTTGCCTGGTTTTCTAAATGTCTTAAGTTTATCTCCAAATCTGGTTCTGAACTAATTTTTCCAGCAAGTTTGATTATCTGCCTTGTTTCCAACGTTTTAGTAAGTGGCGTCATCAGCGCTTCTATCTTCCTTGCATATCGGATATTTGTTATTCGATCGTCAACCCTCCGTGCAGTGCGTTCCAATTCCTTTATTTTTTGCTCAGCAAAAAGTTTTTGTTCTTCAAGTAGCAGTAGAAAACCATCTATATCTCTATGTTCCAAGTGCTGTTTGATCTCTCTTAATGAAAAGCCTAGTTCTTTTAAATAAGTAATAGTATTCAACTGTTCAAATTGCTCAGTCGAATAGTAGCGATAACCGTTGTTCTGATCTGTGTAGATCGGAACTAAAAGGTCAATTTTATGGTAATGGTGAAGCGTCTTGATTGTTGTATTATGTAGTTTGGCCATCTCGCCAATTGAAAACTTATTGTCCATTACTTCCACCCTTATTAGATGATCAACTTTTATGCAATTATAAAACATCACTAAAACATTGGCACTATGAAATTGGTGACAGTGCATATTTACAAGCACTTCTACCCTACGTACCATTCATTTCTACCTTCAGAATAAGCAATGATCGTTTATGGATGGAGCATTCTACTAACGTGTTATCTAAAAATAAGTTAAAGTACTTCTCAGGGCAAGCATTCAATTCAATATGCGCTTTGATATTGTACTTGATCGAAACAAATAGTTCTTGTATAAATCATTCGCTTTAAAGCACTTATATCTTACATAGAAAAGAGCCTTAGCTCGCTAAGACTAACTGACATTTTAGAAAATTACTTAAAATTGATAGTGATTGCGCCCTATATATTTGTGTATAATTGCCATAAGGTATAATTTTTACCTTTATACTCAAAATAAAAGGGAACGGTGAATGGATGGATTATGGCATTAAAGAGTATTGTGTAAATCATGCTTTAGAAGCAAATGAGGTCGCAAGAGTGATAGAAAAGAACGGATATTATTACGACGTATACTTTAAAGACAGTATTTACAGTAAAATTACGGCAGTCAATCAGATCGCAAGCAATGAAGTGTTTGTTGGTGATTTTGTTCAGGTCGCTACGATGGATGATACGTTAGATATTACGAAAGTTTTAGAACGTAATACGCTCGTGTCTAAAGAATCGAGTACAGCACTAAAAGCATTCCACGAAAGAAAAGACGAGCAGATATTAGCTACAAACGTAGATTCGGTATTTATCTTAATCGCAGCAGATCAAAGGTTCACTATTGGGAAACTGGAGAGATATATTCTAACCTTCAAAAAAGAAGATATTGAACTGAGTGTGATCATCACCAAATCAGACTTCGAAGATAAAGCAGACGAGATCCGTAACGAAATACTAAAATACTACCCAAATATGGACATATTGCTCCTGTCACAATTTGATGAAAATAGCATAGATAAATTCAAGGCACTTGTTGAAAATAAGACCGTATCTATACTTCTCGGTGCTTCTGGAGTCGGAAAATCAACACTCTTTAATACCCTCTTTGCCAAAGAAGACCAAAATACTCAAGATGTGCGTGTGGATGGCAAGGGCAAGCATACTACCACAAGTACAAGAATGCTTTATAACGATGAACTGGATGCTTATATTATTGATACACCCGGGTTCAAAACGATCAGTGCAGCTCACCAAGTGGATGAGAACATACTTTTTTCAGAGATACAGGAATTCGCTCAAGATTGTAAATTTCGGGACTGTACGCATTCCCACGAGCCAGGGTGTGCTGTTAAGAAGGCAATTGATGATGGTGTTATCTCAGAGGCTTATTATGGGCGATACTTGGAAAACAAAAGAATCATCAAAGGGCAGGAACGTCACCAATTGATGAAAGAACGTATGAAAAATAAGTAACGGCGTGATGCTTATCGCTTGAGAACTACAATGTAAGAACTCTCAATATAGTAGTTTCTAAAATAAAGACATGATGCAAATTTGCATAATGTCTTTATCTTTCTTTTTTAATGAAGAATATTCCTAATTTAGTGAGCGTTAAGAAGAGTGTGACAGGAATACTACCAACTAAAAAAACTAAGGGTAATAAGTACGACCATTCTTGTATAGATCGAACTAGATAAGCGAGTATTATAGAAAGAATAAATACCGTGACGGGTGCTAGAATATCCGAATAGAACGTGATTTTCCGTTTTCTTATCCAAAAAAATAATTCAAATGCGAAATATACGACTATTAAAGCCACAGCTCCGACAACCACAGGTGCGATATCGCCTTCGTAAACAAAGGTATCTATAGAATTGCTCCTTTCTTCATGTTATCAATCAATAAAAGAAAATCTGAGTGTAGAACTATTAAAAAATGGGGAGTTCCCTATGTCAGTTATATATTGCTACTGCTTATAGAAATGTTTCCCGCGTGTTCTTAACGTACTTTATAGATTAAGTTTAGTTTTAGTTGCTGGGGGCTAAAACCAGCTGCTGAAGGCAAAAGTTTTTATAACAGTAAAAGCCCTATAATGTCGTCACTACGATGAGTTTTCCAGCTCTCAAACCAATTAGTTCGCGATAGTGTCTTCCAACTTACCATCTACAACCGTAATATTATCTGGTCCTTCAAATAATGAATCATCGAAGTCCGGATTCTTTTCATGTCAATGTCTTCAATGTGGCTAGATGTATTTCCAAACACTTCTTCATCGCCTTCTGCATGGTTGATTGTATATTATGGATCTTCTCTGTATCATTGAACTGATAGATTTTGGCGCCTCTTCTGAGAAAATCTATCCTTCTCTCGAACTATCATTGTACCAATTGGCTGAGTTTTCTCGTTTTTTTCAACAACATTCTCTTATGTGCTTGCTTCTGTATTATTGCATTCGACTAAAATTTTAATTAAACAACTTTTGAAGATATTCACAACTCTCATATATAATGTAATAGTTTTATTGACATATTACAAGAACATGAGATAATAAAGCTACGTAATTGTCAGTGATCACTGACAATCAATAGAATTGAGGTGATTGTTTGGTTGACCAAAAATTAAATACATCGGACAAATTGATGGTTATTGCGATTGATTTGTTCTCTGATAGGGGTTACAAGAGTGTAACTACCGCGGAGATTGCTTCTAATGCCGGAGTTAGTGAAAAAACACTGTTTAGGCACTTTGGTAGCAAACAAAACCTACTTGAGAAGGCTTTCGAGCGATTCCACTATACAGATGATATATCTTTGATATTTGAAGAAAAGATTGTCTGGGAACTAAAATCAGATCTGCAGCTAATTAGTCGTACTTATCATGAGATTATGGACCGTAATCGTAAAATGATCATGATTAGTATAAAAGAGGGAGACAATCTCCCCTTAATACGAGAAAAATTACAAAAACCACCTGAGGTTCTGTTTGGACAACTAACAAATTATTTTCAAGAGATGTTCCAGAAAGACAAAATCATAAGTTCTGACTCAGAAAATCTTGCTTTTACCTTTATGGCGATGAATTATGGTGCTTTTCTCAACCATTTATCATCTAATACGATCTTCGGTGGAGTAACTTTAGAAACTTTTATAAGCGAGAGCATAAATACTTTTACTAGGGCGTTAACGCCCTAATTTTTTATCTATAATGACAGTAAGTACTGACAGTCATTATTAGTTATTGGAGGAGAAATGAATGGTCAACACAAAAGATAATATGAACGATAAAAAGGAACGGTTAATGTATGTATTGGTTTTTACACTTATTATTTCCGTTATGAATGCGACGATGTTCAATGTAGCACTACCATCAATTAGCGAAGAGTTCGCCCTCTTTCCTTCTCAGGTCAGCTGGATTACTAGTAGCTACTTAATCGTTTACGCTATTGCATCAGTAATATACGGGAAACTAGCAGACAAATATACAATAATAAAATTACTTACTTTTGGCATAGTAATACTTACACTTGGTTCGGTTCTGGGTCTTGTATCAGTCAACTACGAAATGATTATAATTGCAAGAGTGATTCAAGCAACAGGAGCTGGTGTTATTCCGGCTTTAGGTATGATACTACCTGTACGATACTTCTCAGCTGAGAAACGTGGCCGTGCCTTAGGAATCGTGGCTGTAGGATTGGCGTTAGGAACAGCCCTGGGTCCTATCATAGCGGGGTTTATGACAACTTTAATTAATTGGAGAATACTGTTTGTTATCCCCCCCTTGTTGCTTTTTACTTTACCCCTATACAAAAAATTTTTGAACGACAAAGAGCTAGAATCGAAACGAATTGATTTTATAGGTGGTGTTGTTCTAGCTTCTACAGTCGCTTGTTTTTTACTTACGTTGACACAAGGTAAATTGTTGTTATTTGTGGTTGGTGTCTGTTTGTTAGGAATATTTGTTTACCGCATTCATAAGACACCGGCACCGTTTATACACCCAGAAATTTTTAAAAATAAATCTTATTCATTAGGGCTTATTATAATATTCGCAGCAACAACCATCAGTTCAGGATTTCCGTTTATAATACCGCAACTACTCGCCTCGGTTAATCAAATGACCCCTGCTTTGATTGGTGTAGTCATGCTGCCTTCAGCAGTAGTTACAGCCTCACTAGGCGCCAAAGGAGGAGGACTGGCTGACAGGAAAGGAAATTCATTTCTTATTAATGTAGCTTCTCTTTTCCTCCTAGTCGGACTCCTATCTCTATCTTCCTTAGTTGGTTTGTCTCCTGTGTATATAGCCATCTTTCTCATTTTCGGCGTGATGGGACAGTCTTTTATGCAGATTGCTATAATGAATAGCATTTCCCAAACTTTATCAAAAGATCAGTCAGGGATTGGAATGGGTCTCGTATCTATGATTATATTTATTGCAAATGCATCGGCCACTGCAATTATAGGAAGAGTACTGAACACTGGAACACAGAATTTTGCACTCAATCCTCTCGTTCAACAAAATTCATCCATACTATACAGCAATATTTTTCTGGTTCTAGCCATATTACTTTTGTTCATAATTCCGGCTTACCGTTACGTGTTCGAGCGCTAGTACAAAAAAATTACCATTGGTTCTAATTAAAATTGTTTAAATTTACTCATAACGTGATCTCTACTTTCTTTGTGATCTACAATTTTTTCAGGATAATCTTTACCAATTTCAATGTTAAAATTTTCTTTAAGTTTATCTTTATTTTTTGTTGGGTCGTGAATATATTTGTTAGAAACATCCTTCATTACTGATAGCTGACTTCTAATAAAATGACCTTGCGCATCAAATCGCTCACTTTGACGCATAGGATTAAACATCCTAAAATATGGGACTGCATCCGTCCCTGTAGATGCAGACCACTGCCAACCGTGTACATTGGACGCATTATCGTAATCTATTAGATACTTTCTAAAGTAATCTTCACCCCAAGACCAATCTATAAATAGATTCTTGGTTAAAAATTGCGAAACAACCAATCTTAATCTGTTGTGCATGTATCCAGTATGTTTTAATTTTTTCATGGCTGCATCGATAATAGGATATCCTGTTTCCCCTTCTTGCCACGCCTTAAAATGTGATTTGTTATAAGACCACTGCATGCTGCGGTATTTTTTTGAAAATGACTTAGTTGCGGTCTCCGGGTATTGGGTCATTAATATATAGTAAAACTCCCGGAACATAACCTCTCTGATATAAGCTTCATAATTTTTTTCATTACTTTCATATCCCTCGAGTAAATCATTTATTACTTCACGGATATCTAGCAAGCCATATGCTAAATATGTACTTAAACCACTGACAAAATCTAGTGATACATCTTCAATCAACTTGTCATAATTTGATATGTCATCACTTAAAAAACTAGTCCAAGACTTACGCGCTGATTTCTCCATATCGTTATTAGTATTCAGTTGGAGTTCACTTTGATTTGATCCTTTTTCAGCATATTGACTTAACTGTTTAAATTGATAGTTGTTTCGTGGGGTGTGACTTAATTTCCCCCGGTTTTCTTTGTAGAAGCTAGTAAAGACTTGGTAAGGTTGTTTTTGTTTATTGAATGTCGTTGAAGGATGGAAATAGTGGTTCACGCGTTGCCCAATCACTTCAATCTCATGTTTTTGAAATGCCAATTTAACATGCCTAAAATCGTATGATTCCTTGTGGTAACTCATAATATCTTTAGCAACTAATATATGCGATAACTCTAGTTCATCACCTAATTCACCTAACTTTTGGTATGGGATGATGTAAGGATGTATATTATGCTTTTCTAAAACATGTACAAAACTTTTTACTACGTCATAATAATAGTTCTGCTTTACTTCTGACGCATCAGACAGATCTTCTATAGGTAAAATAAAATATAGTTTATCTATTACATCTGAATGACTTTCTACATAATCAAATAGTGGATTTCCTTTGGTTCTAAATACACGATTAAGTATTACACCTAAATGCATTATATTTCCTCCTAATTACAAAATATTACCTCTACAAAAAACTTTATGTATTTAGTATAAAATACTTTAAACTATTAGCAATTGATATTTGTCAAAATAATCTAGATATTTTTTATCGCCTGCGTAATTTAAAAACTGTCCAACTACGTCCATTAGTTCAATGATTTCCTCGCTATGTGTTTTCTTTTTGCGTCGATAGATGAGACAATGGTCTGATCAACTGTTTTGATATAAAAAAGGAGTATTGATTAATGAACTTTAGTGAAACCTTTTTCAGATTTTTAGCCATTATAATTGGTTTAGCCATTTTCGGTTTTTACGTCTATATCGTAAATGATTTTACATCAGAAAATATATTTAAACTTCCGTACTTAATACTCACAATTTATTTCGCTATTTGCGTAGTACTATTCCCTTTTATTGCATTCAAGAAAAATACAATGGTAAAAAAATTGAAAGCAGTACCAAGCACTTTCATGCAAATTGGGGTATTTATAATAGCCCCGTACCTATTTATTAAACATTTTTTCAATACGCAGCATAACTCAAGATTATAAGATACGACGGCGCACTGTACTGTGAGTTAGTCGCTTTCGTAGTCTTTAGCATTGTACTTGGCAAATTCAGAGCCTTTTTTCGTATACTTCACTCGCGTATGTAATCCTTGAATTCTTTACTTGTAGATTTCCACCAATGTTTAAGTCATCCACCTTGCTTGATATAATGTATATGGATGTTGGAATAGTGTTTATTTACAACAAGAACAAAGTGAAAATGTGAGGGATGATAATTTCGATTTAATTACAAATCATTTCCAACTTTTTAATATTACTTCTAATTACCGCACCAATCATTGCAATGGTTGTTTAAAATGCTTGATCCAACTATTCAGTTCTTCAGCGCTTACATTTCGTGCCGTTAGCGTAGGTAAAACGAACTACTTATCTCCTAACCCTCTGAGGTGCTACATAGTAATTTATATTGCGTTCTTTTAAGCGCAGACTGAATAAAGTATATTTCATAATTGTTGGAGCGATGCAACTTCTTCTTTCCATCATTTTATCCCCTAGCATGAATAAGAATGTATTGCAGTACTTCGAATATAAACCTAGGAAAGAAAAAACTTCTGCATATTAGTTGATGAGAAGATTATTTTTCTAGCTATGAATAAAAACCGTCCGTAAAAGCACATATAAATATTTGAACGTTCGTAAAGTATTTTAAAATATTTACGAACGTTTTATTTGTTTGATATCAGTGGTTTTAAGTCGTCCATAAAAGTGTACTTTTACGAACGGTTTGGAAAATCAAGAATGACTAAACTTTAAAGAGTAGCAAGTGTTAGTTTTAAGGTAAGGGAGTACATGCTATATTTGTGTAGATGCTATACGATAATCGTTAAGTGAGGGAAAACATATTATGATGGAAATCTACGCCATTGGAAGTTTAGAAAAAGACAAAATTAAAGATTTTTTTACGAAGCATTGGGGAAGCGCAGAAATGGTCTTATCTAGCGGTATTTATGACTGCAGCACCTTAGATGGTTTTGCCGTTTTAAATAATGAAAACAGTATTATTGGCTTGATTACTTATGTAATTGAAGATAATGAGTGCGAAATAATTTCATTAGATAGTAACGAGGAAGGAAAAGGCATAGGAAGTCTTCTTGTTAACGAAGTAGAAAAACTTGCGTTAACGAAACAATGTAATCTAATTAAACTTGTAACTACAAATGATAACCTATTGGCCTTGAAATTTTATCAAAAGAGAAATTTTCAATTGTCCAAAGTCATAAGAAATGCAGTCGAAAACGCACGAAAATTTAAACCAGAAATACCTCTGGTTGGCAATGATGGGATCCCCATCCGAGATGAAATTGAATTAATAAAACCAATAGAGTAATAAAAGTATTGATTGGATCAGTAATTTCTCGGGCATTATCAAAATTATTTCACATGTGGATATGCCTAACTCCACATATTGTTAATTATATTGTTGAAGAAAGATAGAATACTAATCGATCTTTAATATTCTATCTTATTTATTGGAAGTCATCAGACCTAAAAAAATTTAAAAACCAGTTTACATATCAATGGATTATCGGAAGAGCAGAAGCTTACGGAGCTTCTGCTCTTATTTGTGCTTGAGTAATTGTACTTTTATAACTGTTTTAATAAAGAGTAATTCAGAAGAGGAATGATTCCAAAAAACTTATACTTTTTAGTGTAAAATAAATTTATCCGATAATGGAGTTTAGTAATTGAACTACATCATGTTAGAGAGGGGTCTTATTAATGAAGAATCCTGATAAAAGAATTATAAGTGAATTAAACTTTTTAATGAGAAACTATGACTTTTCCGGTTCAATACTCCTCGCTCAGAAAGACGACATTATTTTTGAGGAAAGCTTTGGCATGTCGAACTATGAGCTAGATACACCTAATTCCTCCAAAACGAAATATCGTATTGGATCAATTACAAAGCTTTTTACAGCTACAGCCATCATGCAACTGGTGGAAAACCAACAGCTCGATTTGAATTCCACGATAGATCGGTATATTTCAGATTATCCAAGCGGCAATCAGATTAAAGTCTCCCACTTACTGAGTCATACTTCTGGAGTAGCCAATCTTACAGAATTACCCGATTTTCTAGAATGGGTAATAAAATACTCACCAATCTTAAAAACAATTGACCGTTTTAAGCATGTGCCGTTTGATTTTTCACCTGGTCAAGGATATAAATATTCCAATTCCGGCTATATTTTGCTGAGTTACATTCTTGAACGCATTACAGGGCAAGTTTACGAACAATATTTACAAGAGAACATCTTCAACCCCATTAATATGCAAAACTCTGGTTTTGATAAGCAGGAGAGGATCATTAAACATCGGGCATCCGGTTATAGTATTAAAGGAACTGAGTTGATCAATGCCCCGTCTATCCACATGTCTAATCCATACGGGGCTGCTTCCTTATACTCGACAACAGAAGATCTTTATCTGTTTAGTCAGGCTTTCAATAGAAACCAGTTATTAAGTCAGGATAGCATTAAAAAAATGCAGCAGCCTGCTTTAGGAGAGCACGGGCTGGGATGGATGATCAAAAAAGATAAAGGTCAGCGAGTTTTGCACCATGGTGGGGCAATCCATGGGTTTAGCGCGAACTTTTTAAGATACATGGATGCTGAAATTACAGTCGTTGTCCTCAGCAATGTTTTTTACCCCAAAAACAAAATAGAAGAGATCACCACGAGCCTTGTTGAAGTCGCTTTTTCTAGAGGCTAATTTAATTGCATATGATTGAAAACGGTGTAGTTCAGAACGATGAATCTAAACAAATATATGTACCAATTAGTCAAGTGACCTGATAAGTTAGATTTATATATCGTAGCTTATTAAAATTATAAATTTGGGGTGTAAATTAGAAGTGGAAAATGAAGAAATTGCAAGTTACTTGTCAACAGGCCAGTTATCCAAAATCCTGAATGTCTCGGTGCGTACAATTCGTTATTACGATCAAATTGGGTTAGTGTGCCCTTCAAAGAAAACGACCGGCGGCAAACGATATTATTCCAAAGAGGATATCCTGAGGTTGCAAAAGATTATTCTACTCAAATCATTGAACCTATCTCTTGAGGACAGTCGGAGTATCTTAGCAGAGCAGTCAATGTCAGATATTCTGTATGCCCATCAGTCTTTGTTGACAGAAGAAGTCGAACATCTGACAATTTCTTTGAAGCATACTCAATCGCTGTTGAATCTACTGGACTTAAAACGAACCCTTCACTGGGAAGATTTAATATCCTTGGTAGCGAATGCAGAGAAGGAAAAAGATTGGAACCGATACTTCTCTGTGGAACAGCAATCCTATCTGAAAAGTCGATTGCCTAAACTTGAAAATAGCGATAAGGCAACTAAGAAGTGGATTAATATTATCAAGAGGATTGAGCTTTGTCTCGAGAAGGAAGTTTCTCCCACCTCCTCGGAAGGGCAACTTATTATTGAAGATGTTGATATCTTATCAGAAGAAACGTTTGGCGACGATCCAGAATTGATCGAGACTTTTTGGAAAGTCCGTAGATCTCCTAAGGCTTCCGAGGAACTAGGTCTTTACCCAATCTCCCCAGCTATTATCGAATTTTTAGAAATAGGTGCTCAAAAAGAAATCTCCCCTTACTAATGTGCTCAGTTCGTCAGTATGACGAGATGGTGATTATGCTATCGCAACTAGAATGACTGCAATGCCGTTAAATATTCCATGAATTAGTATACTTGGAATTATCGATCCTGTTTTTTGGTAGACCCATGAGAAAACGAGACCTGACACGAAGTTTACTGGTAAAGTATTAAACGTAGGAATATGTACGATCGTAAAAATGGTAGAACTGATCATCATGCCGCTCAAAATACCATAGCGGCTATTGAAAAATCGGTAAAGAAAGCCACGATAAAAAATCTCTTCATAGATTGGAGAAATAATAGCGGCCGAAATAAAACCTATTGTAAAGTTCAAAAAAGTCATTTGTGATTGAAGACTTTCTGTTTTACTGTTTGCTGTTCCAATCCCTACAAAAGACATGACAGTTACCAATGCGATGCTTACAACAATTAGAGTAAACGTCCATACAACAATGAGTTTCCATTGCTTTAATGGAAATGTTTTTAGTCCGACAGTTTTCCAGGACTGGTCCTTAGGTTTTAAAACGATAAAATAGAGCGCCGTTGTAAAAATGATAGCCATGATTAAGCCATTCAATGTGCCGGCATATAACTCATTTTGAAAAACGTTCAATAGATAATTAAATAGTACAGTTTCAATGAAAATCGGAACCAGGACCAATATAAGAAGCAGCATATAAATTAAATCTCGCCACTTCCACATTTCGTTTTGATTGAAATTGCCTTTTATCAAATGTATCCCTCCAGGTTTTTAACTTACTCATACCAGCATAAGTGGTGACGTAAGGTAACCTACAAGAGTTTTCTTTCCAGACATCTAGTTTCGAATCTGATAGCGAGCAGTTTTAAGAGAATCGCTACGCTACAATGGAAGTTTTCCGGTAAAATCGTAATATCTATAATTTAAAAAGACTATGCAAAAATAGAGTTATAGGAAATATTTAAAAATTAGTTTACATATTCTCACTGATCGGTAGTTGCTAATAAATAAATTATTAAATTTTGAAACCAGTAACTTCTAGAATAAGGTTGCTGGTTTTTCTTAAATCATATGCAAAATAGAATTTAAAATTTATGCAAGTCATCCCTTAAAGCGAAACCAATGAAATCAATGTTTTAGTATTGTCTATTTAGAGTCTACTCAATATAAAAAAATTTATCTATTGGATATAAATTAATAGTAGATTTATCTATATTTTTAGCATTTATAAGATATAAAATAAAGATAGTCATACCTTATGGCAGACTATCTTATTTGAGCATCTCTTTTCTAGTATTGTTTGTTTACTGTGCGCATAACTTCAGTTGTACCCTTGATGCTTATATCTATTACTTCCCAACCTATTCATGTCAATAATTAAGTAGGGATGAAAGAGCTGAAGGAATCGTTTTTTTTTAGTATAGATTTTTCACACAACGAAAACCTATTTCAAAATGTCTGTCAGTTAATAGATCTTTTCCACGATACCAACAGCTAACCAAATCAGGGATTGAGCTCCATGCGCCCCCTTTTAATACTGGATAACCTTCTTCATCTTCAATGAATTGCGTGGGATCGAGATCTTTAAAATTCGGCATCATCGGTTGTTTGGAATAAAAATTTGTACTTGTATACTCCCAATTGTTACCGACCATATCTTTTACACCGTAATAGCTTTCATTTTCTTTTATATAATTTATCGGATATGTTGTCGTTGAAGGATAGAAGTTACATGTTTTGCAAAGTTCTTGTCGCCATTCATTTAAGTCAATTTCTTTTTCACCATAACAGTTAACGAATTCTGAATTAAATTCGTTTCCCCAAGGAAATATGTTTCCTTCTGGTCCTCTAGCTGCTTTTTCCCACTGAAGCTCTGTAGGTAATTCTTTTCCACACCATTTGGCATATGCGTATGCATCGTACCAATCAATTCCAGTTACTGGATGATCATCTTCAAATCTTTCATCGTTGATGGTATTTCTGACATGTGTTTTTCCATCTTTTTGATCTGGATGTTTGAAATACTCATCATTATCTCCTATATCCTCCACAAATTTATCGTACTCTCTGTTAGTTACTGGGAATTCATCAATGAAATATGTATCTAAGAAAGGCTCTTCTGTTGGTATTGAGGTTCTATAACTTAGTCTATGGTTTTTCAAATTCTCTTCATTTATCCCTGAAATAAAGTGACCTTTAGAAATTTTAATCATACCATTTATATTTTCTGGCGTCTCTTTCTTAGTAATGTTACTTTGAGGATTGATAGCACCATCATTAAAAAGTTTTTTTCCTTTTTCTTTTATGCTACTAATGTTCTCTGTTCCGTATATTTTTATCATTGCCTCCGCAACTAAAGCGTGAGGAACACCTACTGGTGTCTTAATCCCTGTCTCTAGATAATTACTTAATGGGCCAATTAAAGGCATTAGATGATGTAATGAGTTCTCGATACGTCTCTCACCGGCAGTTTTAATCGCTCTGTTAAATACAATATCATCTGTATCGTGTATTAATATTAAGATTGCATCATTAGCGACAGATAATCCCGAAAAATGATTAACTAGGTCTATAGCATATTTTCTAAAAAAAGGAATGGGGTGAAAACAAAAAGAGTCAAACATATACTCTATACTTTCTTTTATGTTAAGCTCTTTAAATTTAGATATATGCGACTCTATAAATGAGTGATTAATATTTATATTTTTCTTATCCCATTTCATTGAAGAAGCCAAAGAACCGACATAATTTATGTATTCTATGTCTTTTAAATATTGTTGCCTAAAATCACTATCAACAAAACTATTTTCTATCATAATAATTCCCCCTTTTCACAATAAAAGCAATATTAAAATGAAGGTCATTTTAATATTGCTTTTATAATTAATACTCTTCTACATAGTCAATTGTTTATGGTTGAATCGGATCATCATCTCCGCCCCATTTTGTTGCCATGCCTTCGACGTAAACTACATTTAGTCTTGCTTGTTTAACTTTATGCATAAGTATGTCACCTCTCTTTTACTAATATAACCCAATTATAGTATTAATTAACTGAAATTTCAATATATACTTAATATTTTGATTTATACAAAAACATAACTAGACACGATGAGATTGTATATAATATGGAGCTCAATAAATAGACGCTGGTGATCCCCACCCAATCAGCCATTAAACCCATTCCCATGACGGCAACTCCATGCCAGGGTGTTAATATGGCTGATCTTGCTGAAAAAATATTAGTTCTATTTTCATCAGATGTGTAAATTTGTAGAGCCGTTGTTTGATAGATACTTCTGATTTGATAAATAGGACCCATCAGGAAAGTAGCAATTAAAACAACTGGAATACTTGATGAAAGTGTCATTGTCAAAGTGAGCATTCCCATGGCAAATCCGCATATGATGATTAATCTAAACAGTTCAAAATCTTTGTTCTTAAATATGGTGATCAAAAAAACACTCCCAATGATGGAGCCTAAGAAATAGGTAGCATTAATGTATCCCCATATAATCTCTCCAGAATTTAAAACGTATATAGAAAATGACAATAGTAGAGCAGATGTCCAAATCGTATTTGCTACACTTTCCATCATATCTACCAAAGTGATATAAAAGACGACTTTATTTTCAAATAAATTACGAAATCCTTTAATCTTCTTTTTTCTGCTTTCAATATATTGGTTGTACTGAATCAATGAAATGAAAAGAATAGACAATAACAATAAGACACTAATCATTACAACAAGAATAGTAAAATTTAGATAATAAGATAGAATACCTCCAATTGACCAGCCTACCAGTCGGACGATTTCATTAGTTGTAGAAACAAATGTGTTCACTTCACGTAGCTGATATCTCTCGAATAAAGCAGGTATTAACGATTGTCTGGCAGGTGTAGACCATGCCCCTAAAAATGACTGAAATACTAGAAGTAGCAACACGATATATAACGCGTTTTCGAGATTTAAAGACAGAAATATATATATACCTATAATTACGAATATTCTTAGAAATGAACTTATGATTAAAATACTTTTCAATTGAAACTTATGTATAAATTTTGTGACTATCATGCCACTAAAGAAAGAACTGATCGCCATTAAACCAACAATCATAGACGTGGCAAACACTGAGTTTGTCATCTGATACACTTTGACCATCACAACTACTTCCAAAAGTGTAGACGCTAGTTGGGTAAATAGATTAGATAAAAAGAAATTTTGAAAGGACTGCTTCTTAAACATGCATTTTCTGCCTCCAATTCATATAGAATGATGTTACTTAACACCTTACTAAATTGTATCATTCAATGATATCGGCCATTGTGCGCATATATTAATATATAATTTTGATTTTTTTCTCCTATGAACTTTCTAAAGTACTCGCAACAGTTACATATATACGTACACTCTATTGACTTACGAACTATATATTTTAAACAGTTCAATAAACAACCGTTTATTGAACTATTTCAGGCAGCAATTTTTTAGTAACTTTTATATAGTTTTTAAGTATAAAAACACGTATAATTATCTATGTATATTGTTAGTAAAATTAGCGGGGGTTTTTGTACTACTGTTTGACACATTGTACGGATTTAATAAGAAACCAAAAAAGTCAAAGGCTTACCTAAATAAATTAGAACATACAATTGCGTTATGAAAGCGAGAAAGAGAGGAGCATTCCGCTCCTCTCTTTCTCGTTTTTGTAACCTACTATTCTTAATGTTTTGTACTATAAACGTATCTACTCCAATAATGAGTGCAGTAGTTATAGTAACGCTCGAACTATTAGAAGTGTAATACCTTACGGCAGAAGCGATTATTTCAAAGACTATATACTAATAGAGTGATAGCTTTAATGCCGATAATTAAATATTTTGGGAGAATCAATAAAATAAATCTACTAACTTAATGCTTTTTCATGTAAAATGTATATAATTTAAGAGGTCAAAACTTAAATGAGGAGTACACGACTTGAAAGTAAAAATTAATAAGCGATTTATCATTGCAATTCCAATTGTCACCTTGCTTATGTCTTTGTTGCCTGTTTATACAGTACCTGTAGCTTCTGCCAATGAAGGCAATGTTTATAAATCCCTCAATTGGCTTCAGAAACAAACCGATCCCCCCTCTTATCCGGTACAGTTGTCACTTGCGCAAAATTATAGTTACGATTACACGGGACACGTTACAGGCACTGTTGATCTATCTTCTTTGCCTAATTATATGTCAGAGGATGTCCCGCTCATACGGACTAATCAGAACTACAGTACTGGCTATAAAGGGAAAATAAGTGGTGTTTGGGCGAATGTCGAGTTACCAGAAAACTATTCGGTCATCGTCTACGATAAGACGGATATAGATTATGAGATCGCCAGAGTCGGACTGAAGAGCGATGGCACTTGGAACACAGGAAAGTTGAGAATCAATGGTAAGCCTACTATTGTGCTTGTTGACTCTGAAGACAATATCATCGCATACGCAAATTCAAATCCTAAGGAACAAATCATCAATGAATATGAAGTATGGATCTACTCAGTATCGGATATGCCATACATTCAGGCAAAAGTTCCAATTGAGATGAACGGGAACTTCTCAACCGAAACGCTATCGAATAACTGGGAAAATGGTGTTTTCTATGGTGTCAATGCAGGTGAAAAGATTGCGAGAGTTGTTCGGGTTGCAGATGAAAAAGTATTCGGAACAACGGCACTGCCTAAATACCAATTGATCCGCTCCTATCACGTGCCGTTGGATGACCCCGACAATACAGCGGGCATAGACAGCAGAAGCTGGATCTACGATGATGCTTTGGCGGTCATGGCCTTTTCCATGTCAGGAGACTATGGCAGAGCATCTGGCATACTCTCTTCACTCACACAGTTGCAGAATCCAGATGGCTCTCTCGCCTTTTCCTATGATATCTACTCCGGCCCGTCGGATACGACAAAAAGAAGTGGTTCAATCGCATGGGTCGGAGACGCTGTTGTTAAATACGAAGAGACTTTCGGAGATGCTTCTTACAGGGGACTGGCGACTCGTATTGCCGATTACTTGCTGAAGCAGCAGGATCCCACAACAGGAAGCATCAGGGGCGGCCCAGACGTTGGGTGGTATTCCACCGAGCACAACATCGATGCCTACTTCTTTTTCAGAAATCTTGGTTATCTTACTGGAAATGAAAACTATATGAACACGGCAAATGAAATACAAAATGCTTTATTGATTCATCATTGGAACCACGATGAAGAGCGATTTAATCAGGGAATCGGTGATCCATCCGCTGCACTGGACACCAATTCGTGGGGCGCAATATTCCTTGAAGCGATAGGACGATTTGATCTATCCGAAACAGCTACAGCTTATCTCGATCGGTTTGAAGTCAACAATGCATCCATGCGACTCAGTGGAGATGCGAATTCATATAATATGTCTTATCAGACTTCTGCTCCACTTTTCGGCTATAAGCCTTATGGTGCAGGGTATCCCGGTGCTCCGGATGTCGTCTGGACAGAAGGCACCTGGGGCGTCATCAACCTATTCATGCGACAAGGGAAGGATACGAGTCATCTAGTAAATTCAATGTTCGCCATGCAGAATGCGGACCCGGAAGGCGGCTTGGCCTATACCAATCAAGGTTATGCCCCTCTCCCTTATAAACTACATGTATGGCCTGCCGTAGCCTCCACCGCATGGCAGTATATTACTTTAATGGACCCTCGAGGTATATGGGATGAAGATAGAGAAATTGGAACAGCAGGCGCTGCCGATGTGCCTGAAGAGGAAGAATTAGGGACAGCAAAAGAAACACCTGTTGAACTCCCTGATAACCCGACATTTTATAATTCTACTGACGGAAGATAGTTGTGAACCATCTGCTTTTAAAGAGAAGATGAAATAACCGGATCATTGAATGAAATAAGATTAGCTAGAAATCCGCACCTAAAAATCTCCAAAACTTCATTCCGTACAGTAGATACGGAATTTCAATTAAACGAAAACATTGGAATGACATCTAACCCATATGTCTAAAAAACGCCCTCAAAGTTTCCACTTTTTAAGTGTCTACTTTAGAGGGCATTTTGTTTGATTAAAGATATATTCTGAGTTTTAGCTGAATGCCAATATCGTCTGATAATAAGCAGCCACTGGATGGTAGTCTGTTTTAGGCGGCGAGGTTTTCACATCACTATAAGGTTTATTCTCTCTGTTCAGCAGCTCATACCAACCACCATTCTTATGATCCATCAGGTGTTCTGCAGCATACTGGCAAAGCTGATCGTAGGTATCCCAGTAAAAACCGTTATCTGTCTTTGCAGCCAGGAGAGAAGCTGCGGATATGGCTTCTGCCACCACCCAGTAGTTCTTATCGTTATTGATGACTTCCTTTTGTGGAGAGAGCGCAAACAAAATGCCGCCATATTCGGAATCGTGCCCCAGCTCCCATCCCTTACGGAAGAGATCTTCAGATGTCTCGAGCATCCACTCTTCCGATCGATGGCGATCGAGCCACATCAGAAGTTTGCTCCACTCGAGCTGATGTCCAGGTACAAAGCCATACGGACGGAATTCAGCCTTTGTATTGCCTTTGTTGAACTCGTAGTCCGGCTGCCAGTCTGGTGTGTAGTTCTCCCAAACCATACCACCGGAACGTCCCGCCAACTTCTGCGTTACAGACTTCGCTAGAGTATGCGCCCGATCCAGGTATTTCTCTTCGCCAGTGGCTTCATACGCTGTCAACATTGCTTCGCACAAATGCATATTCGGATTTTGTCCACGGTATGCGGACAGTGATGTCCATTCTGCATCCCACTCATCTTTGTAGAGCGCATGGTCCGGATCCCAGAAATGTGTCTCCAGTACTTCATATACATCATCCAAAACTTCTTTTGCTTCTTCGATGCCCGCTTCATACGCAATGGCTGAAGCAAGCAGCGTAAATGCATGCCCGTAAGCCATCTTTGAATCATTCTCTACTTCGGCTCCATTGAGTTCAAAGAAGTAGCCGTTATTTATGTGATCCTGATGGTGTTCCTTTAGAAAACGTATGCCGTGTCTTGCTGATTCAAGGCACCACTCAGGTCCGCCGAGCATGGCCCCAACACTGAAAATATAAATATAGCGATTTGTCGCCACCAGATGTTTCGTCGACGTATCGTTAATTGAACCGTCATTTAGGAATCCGTTGATGTATCCTCCCTTATCGTGGTCTATGCAAGCGGGATAATAGAAATTGAGAATCTTGAATATCTGTGCCTTAAGTTCTGCTTCGTCTCTAAAATTTATAGATTTATACTCTGATTGCTCCATATGGATCTCCTCCAAAAAAATGATAAAACCTGCATAAAAGTGATTGCTCCACTTTTATGCAGGTGTACTTATATTACTTATACTGATTATGAGGATGTGTACATGCCACCGTTAATGTGGATGAACTGCCCAGTCATATAGGCAGATCCTTCAGACGCCAACAAGACGTATGGTTCAACGTGATCTGCTGGCTGACCCGGACGTCCGAGTGGCGAGGATACACCGAAGGACTCCTGCATATCTTCAGGCAGCGTCGCTGGAATCAGTGGCGTCCAGATTGGACCTGGTGCTACGCCATTTACACGGATGCCTTTGCTTGCAAGTTCCAATGCTACTGAACGCACAAATGCGACTATGGCACCTTTAGTAGATGTGTAATCTATCAGTGATGGATTACCGACATACGCATTGATGGAAGACGTATAAATCAGAGTGTCGCCTGACTGCATATGCGGAATCGCTGCTTTTGTGAAATGCACCATCGCGAAGAAGTTGACGTCAAATGTACGTTTCAACTGTTCTGCACTGATGTCGACGACGCTCTCTCTTACTTCTTGACGGGCGGCATTGTTGACTAGGATATTAAGCTTGCCGTGCTTTTCGACGACTTCTTCTACAACATTGAAACAGAATGATTCATCAGCAATGTCACCGGCATGTAGTGTGCATGTAACACCTTCTTGCTCGATGCGCTCTTTAGTCTTCTCAGCGTCTTCATGTTCATCAAGATAGGCGATTGCAACATGGGCGCCCTCTTTCGCATAACCAATTGCGACCGCTCTACCAATACCACTATCTCCGCCTGTAATCAATGCGACTTTATCTTTCAGCTTGCCGGACCCAACATGACTTTCGAGCTCATAGACGGGCTCCGGTGTCATTTCGCTTTCTACTCCTGGTTGCTTTTCCTGAGTCTGTGGTTCTACACCGTCAGACATCAACGTCTGCTTATCAAGTTCACTCATTTGAATGCCTCCTACATATTTTTAACTTATCTTATACCTACCACATCATCATAAAGCTAAACCTGTGTTATTTAATTGTTGTTTTACTTTATAATGGAAAGAGACGAAAGGAGCTAAAACTATGAAGATTAGAGAATTACAAGAAATACATAATGATCAGGCGGCACTATCAAGGCTTTTCCAAGCTGTTGTTGCCACCGGGGCACCGATGAACTACTATCATCCGATGCATTATGAGACGGCAATGAACTACTGGGCCGGTGTACTATCCGATTATAATCGTTTATTCGTTGCGGTATTGGATGGTGAAATTGTAGGAACTGTCCAACTTCATTTAAGCGATAAAGAGAATGGACAGCATCGTGCGGAGATAGCCAAGCTGATGACACATCCTAAAGCACAGAGAAAAGGTGTTGCCAGATCACTATTAAGACACGCGGAACAAGCGGCTATAGAAGAACAGAGATGGTTGCTTATGCTGGACACTGAAAAAGAAGGTCCCGCAAATGCTTTGTACTTATCAGAAGGTTACCAACTCGTGGGTGAAGTGCCTGCTTATTCACAGGATGCCTTCGGTGAGTATAAGGACGGGCACGTCTACTACAAGCTTCTGAGGTAAAATAGAATGGCGGTGGATTACTTTGGTACAATTGCCTGCCTACAAGACGATTACTCAGAACTTTATAGAGTATGTTTAAATCACTAACGTAGTAATGAATGCTTTTTATGAAAATATCTATATATAAACTTTATGCTAATAATTACTAAAAGAATATACATTGGATAGTAATGGACCCAAAAACTAGTAGAAGTCCTGTTACTGGTGGCGAGACATCTTGGTGTTGCACCATCGGAAAAAAAGTTCTAATTAAGAAGGTGTGGGCGAAATAAAAAGGGAGCCATAAAATTACTGAGAAGTATATTTGCCAATCTAGTACTCTACTAAAGTAAACTGTGAGCAGAATACACAAAATTGGTGATATTAAAATCGTAATATAAAGAAACTCATTATAAGTGCTTCCGTCCATATCTAATACTCTTGGTATTCTGTAGCTATTCAGTAGTAGTTGAGCACTTAACGTAAATATAATGCTTAATAACAGACTGTATAAAAGCAAGTTTAACAATTTAATATCGAAAACTCCCAACTTAAAAATATAAAAATCTAAACTCTATATTAAAACTTCTATTTACAAGTAAAGCGAAGTAAAACATTAACCATACTCAAGATAACAATATCAATATCTTATACAGTTAACAATTATTGCAGGACTAATAAGCTAAACATTCGTGCTCATCCATGAACTTAAAGGAGTTTCCAAAGGTAGACGATGGTTCAATAGTTCAATAGTTCACTTAGTATGTAATCTCTTCTTACAGCGATGAATCCAATTAATTCATTATGAACGGTTTTAACCAACTCCTTGGCCAGTCAATCATTCTAGGCAAACCCTAGGAATCTTCAATCAATCCCCTCTGGACTCTCGTGATAAACAAAGTAGGCGGACAAATTGTTCCGATTGTTCTTCCATTTCCAGTTGAAGAATTTATCTTCACTGCTCAAGATATACAATTAATTATTTAGAACTCCCTTCTAGTGGGTAATATTAAATATGCATTTTGAATTTAGATATTATTCGTCTATGAAGGAGTTTTATCATGCCTCAAAATAAATTTGTAATGATCACTGGATCCACTTCTGGTATCGGCTTTGAACTGGCAAAACTATTCGCAAAAGACAATTACGATGTAGCGATGTCTGGTTCTAGTGAAAAAATCTATGAGTCTGCTAAAGAAATCGAGGAGCTGGGTGTCGAAGCCTATCCGTTTCAGGCTGACGCATCTACTTATGAAGGGGTCGAAGCATTCTGGAAGTTTGTAGAGGGTAAAAACCGTAAGCTACATGCTGCTGTATTGAATGTCGGTGTCAGCCTTGGTGGTGCATTTATGGATAATGATCTCGAAGAAGAATTGAAACTTATCGATATCAATATCTCAGGTACTGTTCACACTGCCAAGAGAGTAGTGAATCATATGGTCCCAAATGGTGAGGGGAACATTCTTATAGTTTCGTCTCTGTCAGCCACATTGCCTACACCATATGAAACAGTCTATGGTCCGTCAAAAGCATTTGGTTTTATGTTTGCAGAAGCACTCAGAGAGGAACTTAAAGATACCGGCGTCAATGTAACAGCTATGCTTCCTGGTGCGACGAATACTGACTTTCACCACAATGCGGGGATGGATTCCACGTATTTTGGTGACGACAGCATTAAGAATGAAAAAACAGAAGTTGCGAAGCAAGGCTACGATGCGTTGATGAATGGACTCGACCACATCATCTGTGGTGATGAAGAAACAAAGCAGCAAGCAGAGGAAAATAAGAGAACACCTGAGCCTGTAAAAGCAGCGAATCATGCCAAAAAGGCCAAACCTCAGGAACAAGGAGATTAAATATATGAATACAGTTGAATTTCATAATGGAAACACCATGCCACAAATCGGACTTGGCGTATTTAGAGTAGAAGACGGAGAAGGATGTAAAGATGCGGTCGCCCATGCTATTATCAACGGTTACCGCAGTATTGATACAGCGATGATATACAAAAACGAAGAAAGTGTCGGTGAAGGCATCAAGGAAGGTATGAAACATGCAGATATAGAGCGTTCCGACCTCTTTATCACTTCCAAGCTATGGTTGGATGACTTTGGTCACGGCAATGTTGAAAAAGCTTACAACACGTCACTCGAGAAACTGGACCTTGACTACTTGGATCTTTATCTTATCCATTGGCCAGGTACAGATGAAGAACTGATGATTGAAACGTGGCATGAAATGGAACATCTATTTAATGATGATAAGGTAAAGAATATTGGTGTCAGTAACTTCAACATTTCGCACCTAGAGAGACTTTCCCAGAAGACAGATGTCAAACCGGTTATCAATCAGGTTGAATTCCACCCCTACCTTGTTCAAAGCGAATTGAAATTGTATCTGGAGTCCCGCAAAATCATCATGGAATCCTGGTCACCTCTGATGAACGCACAAATCCTGGAAGATGAAACCATTAAGGAAATTGCCAAAGAAGTCAACAAGACACCGGCACAGGTCGTTATCAGGTGGAATATAGAAAACGGTCTGGTCACTATCCCGAAATCTGTGACACCTGAAAGAATCGAAGAAAATATCGACGTTTTCGACTTTGCCTTAACTGATGCACAGGTGAAGCGAATCAACGCCTTGAACAAAGATCAACGTATCGGTTCGGATCCTGCCGAGTTCAACGGAAAAAAATAAAAATTTATCAATAGTGATTAAATGGACGCATACTCCTGTGGCTCAGACCCCTGATCTGGCTTGCAGGAGTTTTTAATTATCAAGATTAAAAAAGCAAACTCGTTATGTCAGCTTATTATGCAGTGTTCGGCTAATTATTGTTTTGTTGCCTTTACAGCCTGTATGGTATGGAAAACCATTTCCTGATCTATAATATAATCCGCTTTCTCCTGTCTACATTGCCTTGTGCCTTGCGGTATGGGCCTCACTTCTCCCCTTGCCATCCTAAAGAGGACAAATGAACGTCAAAGAAATATACGATTTATATTTTTTATAGTAAACTTGCTCTATCAAGAACTAAGTCGAGGAAACTCGTTGAGGAAGGAGAATGAGATGGGGATTATAGAGAAGAAAACCTTGATGGGACTAATTATTTTTCAGCTTCTGCTGATCGGGTGTCTGAACTTCATTACATTCAGACGGATTGAATTCCTAGAAAGCAAATTCACTGGACTGAAGGAAGAATTCGATCAGCTGTACGAAGGTGACAAGAATCTATAACTTGTGTTCAATAAAAAGGCCATGTACATGATATCTAATCATATCATGTACATGGCTTTTTTAATTTACATTTAACTCTAATGAAGCAAATCAAAGATATTTTTTAGAATGATTACTGCAACCACCAGAATGATAATGCTTGATATTTTGTTAAGTAAGATGATAAGTCTACCACTGGTATCAATTTTTCCGACTAGTTTCCCTGTAATCGCCAGTCCGATAAACCATATCCAAGACACAGCTATCGTTGTCAGTGTGAAGGCCAATTTATCGATTCCATCATAGGCTGTGGCACTCGTCCCAATGACACCGATGATATCCATGATGGCATGGGGGTTCAAAATGGATACAGAAAAGGCAAAGCTGATCTGTTTCAACGGACCCATTGTGCGATGGGATTCAATGTTATCTGGCCTCTCCCGCCAGAGTGACCATGACATATAAAGCAAGAATGCCAAGCCAATCGTAAACAGTACAACCTGCAGCATCGGGAAAGAAAGTAGGATGATCGATACCCCAAGGACCGCTATAGTAATCAAAAGGGTATCGCAAAAACCGGCAGTGATGACGACAGGTAGCGTATGCTTGAAACTTTGATGATTTGCACCTTGATTGAATATAAAAACATTCTGAGCACCAAGCGGTAGAATCAGGCCCAGCGCCAAAATGAATCCATGTATGATTGCTTGAAACATTTCCATCCTCCTATAAGTGAACTATCATTTGGATAGAAACTATACCTGTTGTTTGTGTTTCGTTCCGATACCGAAAGTGAAAATCAGCAATGCGCCAATGCTGCATGTGATGATGACCAATCCCATCGGCCAAGCCACTTGCTCACCAGCCAAGCCAACTAAAGGAGAGACCAGCGCGCCACCTATAAAGGGTAGTAGTCCAAGCAGTGCCGATGCACTACCTGCAGATTTTTTCTGATTTTGCATTCCCATAGAAAATGCTGTAGTGGAAACGAGACCGACACTGGAGACGACAAGGAAGAGCGCCAGTATAATCATAGCGAGAGGCAGATTGAGTATGATTGTAATGATCAGTCCGATGCTACCCAAAACTGAAACCAGAACACCAATCAGAAGAATTCTGGATTCGTCCATGTAACTCGATAGTTTTCCTGCTACTTGTGCGGCGATAATAATCCCTACTCCATTTAAGGCAAAGATGAGCGAGAACTGCTGAGGCGTCACTTCATATATATTTTGAAGTACGAAGGGGGAACCGGCTATATAGGCAAACATGCTCGACAGAATCAATGCCTGAACGAAAGCGATGCTCATGAAACTCTTGTCCTTAAACAGCACATCGAATGATTTCACTACTGCGAATACGTCCCCTTCTGAACGATTTTCAAAGTGCAATGTTTCTTTGAAAAGTAATGCGACCAGTACTAAAAGAAGCAGCCCGATTGCGCCTATAATTAGGAAGACTACCGGCCAACTGCCGAAATTTAAGACAAACCCGCCGGATATCGGTGCTAATATTGGCGCAGCTCCATTGACGAGGGCCAATAGCGCGAACGCTTTAGTGAGTTCTTTTCCTGAAAACATATCGCGTGCTGCCGCTCTCGCAATAACGATGCCTGCGGCACCGGTGAAGCCTTGAATGAAACGTAAAGCAATGAAAATCCAAATGTTTTCTGTAAAGGCACATAATACCGAGACGATTGCGTAGATGGCTAGCGTATACAACAAAGGACCTTTTCTGCCTTTTATATCACTAAGCGGCCCGAATACAAGCTGCCCTATTGCGAGTCCAATCAGACAAGCCGTCAAACTCAATTGAGCGAGTGAAGCTGTCGTGTCCAAATCTGCTGTCACAATGGGCAGTGCTGGTAGATACATGTCCAAAGATAACGGTCCGATCGCAGTGAGCATGCCGAATAGGATGATGATCCAGTACTTGGTGGCTTTTTGTTCTTGATTCATGATTTTATCTCTTCTTCCATATACAAATTTTAAATATCTGAAATTAATAAACTACTGATTTATTAAACTTTCTATGAAACATCTGAATGTAAATACTACATCGGTCTCTAAGTAGTTACAGCTGTTTAGTTTCGACTCTTACAGTAACTACAGAATCTTTTATAGACCAGACATGTTAACTTTATATACTTAAGATTAAAATATCTTTCTATGGCAGATAATCCATAAAATATCGATGTTTTCAGGTTTTAACATTTTTCTTTACTTATCTCTTTTATGGGTGATAATAAACTTAATAAGAAAATGGAGGATGACTTTATTGCTGAAAAACACATATGGTATTGCTCTATTGCTCGTTGGAATTATTTTTCTTATCAGTCCAGATATTTTAGTCAATGCGAATCATTATGCTGTAGACGGTAGCAGTGAGTACGTTGGACGTACTATCATCGCTGTTATGGCAATTTTTCTAATAGTAAAAGGCTTGGATACATATATAGATAACAATTAAAAAACCCATATTCATGGGTTTTTTCGTAAACAGAAATTATAGACTAACTACCTGCTTAATAAGTTGATCTCCAACCGCAAATAGTATCTAAAATAAGAATCAAATCATTTTGGTAATTCGCTTGTTTTAAAAAATGCAACAACCGCTAGTATAAATACTGGAATAGCACACATTATATAAGCGGCGCCCTCAAAACCCCTTATGTAATAATAGCCAATGATGAGCTTGCGAAGATGCCCAGATAACTTGGGAGTTTTGCTAAAACCGAATATCCATGCCATTGACGAATTAGCAACGAAACAAAAAGCAAAATAAATCCAGCTATTGTTCCAACACCTAGGGGTATTAAAGCCAAGTTATCTCCTCCTATAAATTAATTAGGCATTGCTACCATTATTGATTCATTGCCTCTCTATTTGGCATGCCACTCTGTGCACCGAGCTTCTGGATGGAGAGTGATGCTGCGCGATTGGCAAAAGCCACCGCTTCTTCTAAAGACTGCTCTTCTGACAAAGCAACGGCAAGCGCACCATTGAATGTATCGCCAGCACCCGTAGTATCTTTCACCTCTGCTCTATGGGCAGGGACGTTTATCCGCTCCCCTTTTTTAAAAAAAGTTGCGCCCCCTGAACCGTTTGTGATGATCAGCTTTTCATGAAACTTTGGCAAATCATAACCGTCATAGGCGAAAAGTGCTTTTGCTTCGTGATCGTTCGGTGTAATATAAGCCGCCTTCTCCCAATATTTATCCTCTAGCTGCATCGCTGGTGCAGGATTTATAATGACTGGGACGCCGAGTGTCTCGCATACAGTAAGCACGTGCTCAATCGTCGCTTTCGGTACCTCGAACTGTAGAAGCACATACTTACTTTCACCGATCAATCTTCGAAATTTATCCACATAAAGTGTGTCCAGTTCTTCATTTGCCCCGCCGATAATGATAATCCGGTTATCGCTATCGGAGACGATGATGTTAGCCAGCCCGGAAGAAACACCAGGCGCTACGGTAATGGCTTGTGTATACACCCCTTGGCTCACGAGACCTGCTTTAAGCGTTGCACCGAATGGATCGTCGCCCACTTTGCCGATCAATCTAACATCGCCACCGAGGCGGGCTGCGGCCACTGCTTGGTTAGCACCTTTACCGCCGGGCAATGTTTCAAAGCTCTCCCCTCTGACGGTTTCACCTTGCTCCGGCATCTCTGCGGCAACAGTGACAAGATCCATATTGATGCTGCCGATTACTGTAATTTTTGATTTGTCCACACTACTCCACCTCATCGTATGATTGAAGCACGGACTCGAAAAGATTCCAGAATTCTTCTTGATCGACTTTATATGCAAAATGCGTATTCGGAATCTTTCCCGTTACTTTGAGCAGATCGACCGATGTTACCCCGTAGGTAAGCTCACCTTTTGTCTCTACTGCCACATTGACATGTTTGAAATCGAACAGTTCTGGTTTCAGCAAATACATCGTCGTACATGCGTCATGAATGGGTCCACCTTCGAAACCGAAATAGTCTTCATACATCTCACCAAAGAATACGAGCAGTTCGGAAACAAACTTCGCCACTTTATTGTCTACTTTAGCCAATCGTTGCTGCACTTCTTTTGTGGCAATAACTTGGTGTGTCGCATCCAAACCGAACATCGTAACATGCACACCACTCTCAAATACTACCTTCGCCGCTTCTGCATCGACAAATATATTGAACTCGGCAGTTGGTGTCCAGTTGCCGAAAGTACCCCCGCCCATAAGAACGATCTCATCAATCTTGTGCTTGATTTCAGGTGCTTTCATCAAAGCTAATGCGATGTTTGTCAACGGCCCAGTCGGCACGAGCGTTACTTTGCCTTTTACTGTAGACAGCTGTTCAATGATGAAGTCGACTGCATGGCCACTGTCAGCTGTACTTTTCGGATGTGGTAGCGTAGGTCCGTCCATACCGGATTCCCCATGTATTTCAGTCGCAATTTCCATTTTATTGATGAGTGGTCTCTTAGCACCTTGGATTACAGGAACATCAAGTCCAATAAGGTCTTTGACTTTCAATGCATTGACGGTGTTCTTTTCAACTTCAACATTGCCAGCCACTGTGGTAATTCCAAGTATTTCGAGATGACTCAACTTGGAAGCAGCGATGATGATGGATATGGCGTCGTCGTGTCCAGGGTCACAATCTAAGATTACTTTTCTAGTTGTCATGATAAATCTCTCCTATTATCAGTATGGGTTGACATGAACATTCACATCTTTGACTTCTTCGTGGTTTCTAAGCAGCATCTGTTTGACAACGCGTGCAATATGGTGGCCTTCTTCAACCGAAATGTCGGCATCAACGCTAATCTTGATATCGACGATGACATAAGAGCCATGCGAGCGTGCAATCAGACGATCGATTTGTCGTACTTTATCCACAGCGAGGACCGTTTCATGCATTGTTTCGGTCTCGCTGTCGTTCAGCACCACTTCAAGACTCATGCTGACCGCTTCCTTGGCAAGCTTATATCCCATGTACATGATGATCAGTGCGATAATGGCACTGGCCGCCGGATCTAGGTAGCCAAGGTATGGGATGCCAAAAGATGCACCAATGATGGATAAGCCGATACCAAAGAGCGCAACAATGGATGAAATCGCATCGGATCGGTGATGCCAAGCATCGGCAACTAGCGCTGGACTCTTTATTCTAGTGCCCAGTCTGAATTTATACTGGAACAAGGCTTCTTTGACTACAATCGAAAATATGATGATATAAAGCGCAATCATTGACGTGTTGCTCTCGACAGTGCCATTGACCACCGACAGGATGGCATTATATATAATCTCAAAACCAACAATCACAAGCAGTATGGCCACAATGAGTGTCGCAACATTCTCAGATTTACCGTGACCATATGGGTGCTCACTATCTGGCGGCTTCTGGGCCGCGCGTATGCCGACGAGTACAGCGATAGAACTAATAACATCTGACGCTGAATGGACCGCATCGGCAATTAACGCCCGACTATTGCCCAAGATTCCGCCGAATGTTTTCAACACCGCAAGTAACAGATTGACAACGATACCGATGACCGTTGCGATCTGTGCCTTCTTATATCTATTGCTCATTTTCAGCCCTCTTTTACATGAGTTTTCAATTCATTTTAACAGGCTTTTGTATTTTAATGAACAGAAAGCGGCTTTTCCATTTAATAGACACACATCTTAAAGCAAGATATACAACAAACTCGCTGTGTCGATACGATTAAAAAGCTTTTGTACGGGTGCAGGCTGGCAGAGGTGCGCTCAAAGGAAAAAAACACCAGAGTGTCTGCCACTAATTTCTTATAAGAACCTACCTCTATATTCATCATAAAGGTTGAACTTAAAGATTCAATGGTAGCACTCGTAGTGTCATAGAAATTGCATATATGAATAGCTGAAGCAATGATGTAGAGGCCATTTTTATTACATTTTGCTAATCTGTCAGTTTAAAAAATGCAATTAAACCGATAGATGAGGTAATAAAGAGAATTGCTCCCATCGGTACCGCAGAAGCTTCATTGATACCGGCGAGTGGTGAAAATAAAGCACCAAGCAGTAGCGGAAGCATTCCTAAAACGGCGCTTGCACTGCCCGCTTGCTGACCTTGTCTTGCCATGCCGAGGGTGAAAGTGCTTGTTAGCGTCATGCCCATTGTCGTCATATAAATAAATATCAGGATGACGATGATTGCCAGAGGTCCTTCGATTACCGTCATGATTAGTAAGAGTAATGTCGCGCCAACTGCGGTCATAACCGCAGTTTTAAGCAGTTGTCTTTCATGGATGACTCCGCCCAGACGACCAATTAGGAAACTCCCAATGATGATAGCAATACCGTTTATACCAAATAGTACACTGAACGTCTGCGGGGAAACACCGTAGATTTCCTGATAAACGAATGGGGTACCAGACACGTAGGCAAAGCTTCCCCCATGTACAAAACCGACAATTACGGCGTAGCCGATAAAGGAACGGTCAGTGAACAGACCTCCCATCGTGCGGACGGATGCTTTTGTCGAGCGCGGAATGCGCTTCTCAGGCGGCAGTGTTTCTTTTAAGCTCGTACCGATGATGACGACAATGATGATACCAAGAATCCCGAGGAACAAAAATATAGTGTGCCAGCTCGCAAAAGGCAACAACAGTATGGCGCCGCCTGCTATCGGGGCAGCCATCGGAGCAGTTGAATTGATGACCATCAATAGTGAGAAGAACTTTGTCAGTTCCCTGCCGCTAAATACATCGCGCACCACTGCACGCGATAACACAACCCCAGCGGCAGCCGTGAACCCCTGGAGGAACCTTGCTGCGATCAGCACATAGATGTTCGGTGACAGTGCACAGAAAATAGAGGAGACAACGAATAGCGAAGTGTAGATGATGAGCGGTCGTTTTCTACCAGTTGAATCGCTGATCGGGCCTATAACGATCTGACCAAAAGCCAAACCAAGCAGACATGCTGTCAGACTGACCTGAACCAGGGATGTGCTCGTGCCGAGATCCTCAGCAATGCCAGGAAAACTCGGTAGGTACATATCAATATTCAATGGGCCCATAATAGCAAGCAAACCCAAAAGGAACGCAAGCCCCAACCGTTTTTTGCCGGTAGGATTATGTAATACGGAGTCTTTTTTTAATTGATTGATATGATCACCTCCCGATTAATTCTATGCCATGGGACCCCTAGAACACAATAACCAAAATGATTAGACGAGTTTAAAAATATCTATTTCAATTTAAGTCACCCCTATCATTCAAGTACGGATTTATGGTATCACTTTAGATAGTCAGGGGTAGAGTGTTCTATCAATAGACGAAGGAGGACCGAGACAGTGAAAAGGACCATTTATATACTAGTGACTACTTTAGTGATAATGCTGATCTTTTATTTTTTTAGTCAAAATATTTCAAGTACGGTGTGGGTAGGTTTTGGAATATTAATCGTGTCGACTTTAAGTGAAATAGTCACCAACAAAATTGAAAAGAAAAAGAACTGAAGCTTCTATTATTCAAATCATTTCAATGTCACAATTGCATTGCATAGGTAGGAGGAAATATATTTGCAACTACACTATATAACACCTTTTGTCTTAAATAGTGCAGGCACAATTCAAGTTTACAAAGAAAACGAAATTCCATACGCCCATCTAAAATTGTATTACCGCTCTCGATTCCAAAAGATCCTTTCTGAGATCGACCGCAATTTCTATAATAATGTCCAAATAGAAAGTGCACTGTGCAGATTTAATATACAGCAACGTCCACTTCGAGAAACTTTTTGGCGAAAACAGTATGACGTTCTTTATAACGATGAGTGGATCGGGAGGATAGAAGGTCACGCAACTGTAACGCAGGCAGTTTTGCAGCTATGCTACAACGACAAGACATACATAATGAAAAATCCCATTTTAGGCTCAAGCACAGTATTGAAAAATGAGCGTGAAGAAGAGCTCGCCCATTTTAGGAGAGTACGGGACGGAGTAAGAAAGATAGATTACATACAAGTGTTTGAAACCAATGATTTGGAAAAAGAATTGGTCATCTGCGTTTACTATCTCTTTACTTTGTTATTCAGTAGAAGTATTCGCTAAAGAGACTAAGCTGGTTAGATATATGGTTGTGATAGATCGATGTTGCGAGTATTAGCTTAGTGAATCATTGAATTCGTTGGTTTTGTTCGGCTTATCAAATGATTGTATCACTTACAATTTTTTGCATTAAATGTAGGATATTGATAGTATTTTATTAAATACAACAGAGGGGATGTAGCGAAATGTCAAGAGTTCTAAAATTGGTTTTAATCTTCTTGTTAGGCGTCATAGTCGCAATGGTTCTTAGTTCACTATTCGGTAAGATACTTTTGGGATAAGTTTCTGATCGACTGAAGGGAGACATTTATGTGAAAAGAAAGGTTTTAGAATCATTCTATTAAACCTTCTTAATTTTAGGTGATCTTTTTTTTATATTTACTTTCAATATAGAATATGGAAATATGTACACACCAACTATCACTTTAACTTGTGGCATAACAAGTTTAATAATGGTTTGGCACTTAGGAAAGAGACATTTAATTATTTTAAGCCTTTTGCTTATCACCAGCCCATATCTAATGTTCTTAGCATCTTACTTGGTTCAATAATTTGTATAATTAGACATAAACAGAGCGCTAGTAATAACTAGCGCTCTGTTTATTCTTCTCGTTAAATTATCTATTGTGGCATGTTGCAGAGTAAAATCTATTCTGCGGACCTATTATCAATTTCTTCATAATCGAAGATTCTAAACCCTCGAGGCGTGTTAATAATTGTATATTCAACTACCGTGGTCCTTCTTCCATTGGAAGAGATGTGTTCGTAGTCGCGACTCACAGTTACAGTGTAATCTGGGGCATCAATGTCGATATCAGTCACATCGACATCGTACGTTTCATGATTACGATAGTTGCCAGTAGCTTTGTTGGCTGATATTTTTTCATAATTTGGTGATCCTTCCACTGTAAAAGTGTTTATAACTTCGTCTTCGTCGTTATAGTAGTTTGTCAGCTCTTCAGCGTAGCTGTTGATAAACGCAGTTATTCGCTCTTTTTCACTCTCACTCACATCTTCCGTCTCTTGGGAGGAGCTAGAAGTTTCGTCTTCTTCACTGTCCTCTTCGTCCCCTTCAATTCCTCTGTTTGATACAGATTCTGCATCGTCTGGTACTTCGTCCATAGTCATTACTGCAACGATTTTTTCACCTTCTTCATTATCATATAACCAGAATGTACCCTCAATTGTTGTCTCTTCTCTTTCTTCGATAATATATTTCATCTGCTGCAACCCTTCCACTGGACCGCCCTCTGTTTCGTATACATCCACATCTGGAGATCCAAGCGCATCAACTACTTCGTCATAAGGAAGATTGGCATAAAACATGACATTGATCACGGTATTTTCATCCGGGTCCGGAGCGTCTCTCTCTCGATTGTCGTTTGATAGAAAAGCACTGGAATCTTCATAATTAAGTCCTAAGTTACCGTAATTGATTACTGGACCTCCGTGGCCTGGGTACACAAAATCGGGTTCACCGTACTGTGCTTCAACTTCACTTTGCGACATCCCTAGAGTAATTGCGTCCTGTGAAAATGTCGGATTTTCTGTTTCAACACCTGCTGGATCAAACAAGGTTTCTTGAACGTCTTCGGATTGAATGTCAAACGCGGTCGGATTACGATCATTCGTATCCTCACTCGAAGATTCGTCAGATGACACCTCAGAAGCGTCATTCTCACTGGATGTACTGTCGTCAGTGTTTTCTATTGAAGATGCTGACGATACATCATCACTGTCGTTTTCTGGTATATCAATATCTGAACTGTCACCTGAAGATTGAACTGCTTCCTCTCCTACGTCAGTTGATGTGTGATCCGATGAATTTTCTGGCGCTTCATTAGATTGGCAGCTTGTTAATACGAAGATAGTCATTACTGAAAATAGAAATAATCGCATGAAAACACTCCTTGCTAAGATGTTTTAATCTCGAATTAAGAACTTACTTCCTCTCTTCCCTAAAAATTGGATGTATATCGTCGTAACTGTAAATGAATTTCAAGAATGTTATAATGCGTAAGATATCATCAAAAAACTGAAACAAGGAGAGGTTATAGAATCGTATTAAATAAAAGCTTCAGCGGTTGGTCAGTTCTGTTAGGCATACCTGGACTAATCATAGCGGTACTATGCTTTTTAGTTTATCTCGGAAATCCACAGGGCTTTCTGTATCACTTAGTGACAACTTTATTCACTCTTTCAATGCTTTCTATACTTTTGAGCTTTATTCTAAGCATTTTTGCGCTGAAAATTGGTGAAGGTGGAAGAAGAAAGTATATAGCGATGTTTATACCGGCACTACTTATTGGATACGTCGTATTGGTCCCTGCTCTTTCTGGATTTCTTCTTACTCTTAATGTGTAGCCGCAAGGGTGACTTTATTTTTCTAAAAATAATAAATTAAACTGAGTATATTAGAGAAGAAGAATCATGACAGATTTATGATTTTCTTTAATAGCAAACGCTTTTCTTATTGTAGGTATTGGCAGCTTAATTTTTGATGGTCACGAGACCTATAGAAGTCGCAGACCTAAAAAGAATTAAAGAAGTGTTAAGAGCAAACTATCATCGGCAGGTATAATTCTTATTTTTGTAGCTGCTTGGATTATTTTAGGAAACATATGATACATGTTAGACAAACTAAAAAGTACCAGAGCCATAATACGGCTTTGGTACTTTTTACGTTCGTTTATATAGGTATTTACTATATTCTACTGTGATGATTGCTCTAAAAGTGTCTCTACGTCTGAAACGATCTCATCAAGGGCAAAATCCGTATCTCCCCTATCAATACCATAATAGTCCTTAATAATCTTACCATTCTGATCGATTAGATAGAAACTGGTGCCATGGGTCACTTGATTGCTGCCTTTTGGCGGTGGCGCTACGATGGTTTTAAAATTATTCTCTGCGAATCCTCGAATAAAATCGTAGTCGTATCCTGTGAGCATCTGCCACTCAGTGCCTTCTGGCACATCGTAATACGACAGATAGTCTCTCATTACTTCCGGAGAGTCTGTTTCTGGATCGACTGAGAAACTTAGAACTCCGTAGTCCTCAATGCCTTTTGATTCAAGTTCATTGACAACTTGAGTCATATTGGCAGTCATCGGAGGGCATACTGTTGCACAATTTGTGAAAATGAAATCGAGCAGCCAAACTTTGCCTTCCATATCTGCCCTCTTGAAAGTTTCTGTATCCTGGTTAGTCACTTCGAAATCATCAATCGTGTTCCCGTAGCGGGACATGACTTCGACTCCGGAGGAATTACATGCTGATAATGCGAGTATTAATATAAGTATAATACCAATCGACTTTCTCATTTAAAACCCTCCGCTTGTTCTCTGACTTCAACTATAACAAATAATTTTCAGAGAACAATACGGAAAAACGCTTATTTTGTGAAAAGAGTATGGCGTACTTCCTTACCCTTCTCCTAACTTACCCTGCTCTTTCATGAAAAGTGTCAGAATAAGTCCAACACCAGCCATCACTGCAGAGAAAACAAAAGACATGTTCACACCAGTAATTTCTTCGGAAACTGAAGGTGTCCCAGAAGATAGGTTCAATGCTACGCCAGTCATAATGGTAACCATGACAGCTGTAAATATCGAACCCCCAATCTGACGCATGGTGTTGTTCATTGCGGTCCCGTCCGGGATGAGATCATCGTGGAGTGCGTTCATCGCAAACGTCGTAAGTGGCATCAGTGTCAGCCCCGTACCTAGTAATCTAAACGTGTAAACAATCGCGAGATAGGTGAAAGTCGTTTCTTGATCTAAAAATGACATTAAAATTGATGTGATAAGAATCAGTGCCATACCAAGGAATGTAAGACGCCTGATGCCAAACTTGTCAAATAATACTCCAGCAATCGGCATGGTTGCACCCATTATAAGTGCTCCGGGCAAAAGTGCGAGTCCTGATTCAAATGGCGTATACCCGAGCATATCCTGCATTAGGACCGGCAGGATATTATTGGCACTGACCATGGAAGTAAAGACAATAACCCCAATTAGGGAACTGATAAGGAAGTAACGGTTTTTAAACACACTCATCTCAAGAATTGGCTGGCTTAGTCCGAGCTGACGCCTAGCGAATATAAGCACCAATAACATGCCGACAATAATTGAGGTAAGGACAAGTGGGTCCACCCAGCCTCTTGTACCCGCTACAGAGAATCCGTATAAAAGTCCACCGAAACCGAGCGTAGATAAAACGATCGAAACGATATCAACCTTGGGATCCGTCTGATGAGTGACATTGCGCATTGAGAAGTAAGCTAGGATGAAGTTCGCAATGACAAGAGGCAGAACAATGAGAAATAGCGTACGCCACGACCAAAAACCGACAATATATCCTGCAAGTGGCGGGCCGATTGCGGGGGCCACTCCGATCACAAGACCGTAGTACCCCATCGCCCGACCTCTTTGCTCCAGTGGAAATTGTGTCAATAGGATGACTTGAGTGAGTGGCATCATAATGCCTGCTGCTACGCCCTGCAATATTCTTCCTGAGAGCAATAAAGGATAGATAGGAGCTACGGCCGCCAGTATGGTACCGACGATAAATATCATCATGCCAAACAAATATAGTCGTCTTGATGTGAATTTATGAATCAGAAACGCCGATACCGGAATCATTATGCCGTTGACAAGAAAAAAACCAGTCGTCAGCCATTGGGCTGTACTAAAGGGAATATCAAAAGCAGCCATAATGGGCGGGACAACTGTGACAAGCAACATCTGATTGAGCAGAACAAGAAATGATCCTATCATCAATGTGGCAATCAGTACTGATTTCTGGCTCGGTTTATAGGCCATTTTAATTTGCATCGTTTCACTACTTCCTCATGGTTGCCCATTGTATTATTTGAACCGTGCTGTACTCCGTTCGTTGACTCCCCTGACTTCAAGTATGTTCTCCATTCGCTCTTTTAATTCTTCGACGTGCGAGATGATGCCGACCATCTTCCCACTTGTCTGAAGCTCAATCAGAGTATTTACCGCCATATCGAGGGTCTCTGGATCGAGTGTACCGAAGCCTTCATCAATCAACATCGTATCCAGACTGATGCCGCCAGATTCTTGCTGCAGTGCTTCGTTCATGGCAAGTGCCAGCGTCAGCGCAGCTTGAAAGGATTCTCCACCAGATAGTGAAGTGATATGACGCGATCGATTGTTGTAGAAGTCGAACACTTCAATATCAAGCCCGGTCTTACGGTTACTTTTATTAACGCTGCGTCTCAGTTCATAACGGTGGTTCGTCATTTCGAGCAGCCTGATATTGGCGATATCGAGGATGCGGTCCAGATAGTAGGTGAGTACGTAACGCTCAAGCGAAACTTTCTGTTCATTTCTGCCGGATACGGCATCGACCAGTGCAATCAACGACTGAATTTCGCCAAGTGATGCTTCGTACTCGGTAATCAATTTGCCAATCGAGTCAGCTGTCTTCTGATTGTGTTCGAATTGAGTCGCGAGCTTGGCATTCTGATTTGTCAACATTTCATTCTTTGAATTAAGCTCTTCCATCTCTGCTTGCTCCGATGCGGTATCCTGCATCGTTTCACTTTGGAGCGTCTCTACTAGCGTGTTATAGCGTGTTTCGAGCAATGTCTTCCGGTTATGATGGGCCTTTACTTTCTCTTCTTTGGCCTCTACATCGGCGTCTTCAAGCAGGGTTAACATTTGTTCTCGATCTTTTCCGCTCTTCTCAACGAAAGCATCGACCTTAGGTGAGAGACTCTCAAGCTGGCTTGCTATTTCATCCAATTGTTTGTTGGAATAAGATATCTTCTCTTCCAGTCTGGATTTCTGTTCACGCTTATCAAGATGGACGTTCTCTTGATCTTTTACTTGTGTTTTATAGTCTTCAAGAGACTTTTGGCACTTATCATGCATGGCAGCGAACGTTCCATATTCATCATAGCTTGTGTGCGACTTAAACTCGGACAGCAGCGTCTCGGCTTGCTTGAGCGCGTGATCTACATTGTTTTCTTCCAATTTGTTATCATTCAGCTTAGTATTCAAATCGTTCTGCTCTTTAAGAAGACCCTGCTGCGTTTCAAAACGCTGCTGTTCTTCTTCGATATGTTGCTTGATTACCTTTTGCTGGTCGCTCGATGTTTTAAGTGATGCTTCGAGTGCATCTAGATTCTTACGTATCTTTCCGGCAAGTAGTGCTTCCAAGACATCTAGGCGACGCGCCTTACTTTTTCTATCTGCATCGATGGCTTGGAGCTCCGATTCGAAGGCTTCGAATACGGCCTCTTCCTCCTCTGAAAGATATTGATGGGACTCAGGAAGCACTTGCACGGTCTGTTGACAGACCGGACACGCCTTGCCCACTTCTAGATGCGTGATTAAATGTTCGATATGTGCACTATCCTCTACGGAATAGCGATTCTTGAGCACCTCTTTTTTCTCCTTACGTTCCGATTCGATACGTGAATATTCCTGATCAAGTGCTTGTAATGCATTGGTTAGCTCTAATTTCTCTGCATCGTGTTGACTCAGCTCACGTTCCGCATCGATGGACTGTTCAAGTGAGGTGATCTCATTATCGATAGTATATCGCTCATGCCTTAAGCGGTCTGCCTGTGTACGCTCCCATCCTTCGGTAGCAAGTGACTGGGTGATTGATTCAACTCTTTTTGTTAGCGTATTGTTTTCTTCCGATATATCCGCCTTACGCTTATTAAGGTTAGCCATCGTTTCATCAATATTGGCGACATCGCTATTGTGCATAAAGCGTTCCGTTGCATTCAACCACGTTTCGGCCCGCTGATAAAACTCCTGCTTCTCCTGAAGTTCGGTTTGCCTTTGTTCGATTTCATCAAGTGACGCACTGACAGTGGAAACTTGACTCTTAAAGTTCGACAACTCCGCTTCGATACGAATCTTCTGCTGCTGAGCACTAGACTCAGTTCGCAGTGCATACTCCATTTCCTTTATAGCACGATAAGACTCAATTTCTGTTTCGAGCTTCTGAATATCTTTAGCGTTATCAGCGATGGAAGCGAGTTCTGCTTTGATCTGTTCCACTTCTTCCACTCGTGCATTATTATCTTCTTTAAGTTTAATCTGGTTCTTTAGTACCTCTACCCGATTTTTATTTGCATCAAGTACATCGTCCACTGCTTGTTGCTTTTCGCTGATGATTTCCTGAACCTTATCGATAGTCTCCATTCTTCTAGCGAAAGTTGGAAATTCTATTTCAAGCAATTCAGCCACTTCCGGATATTCCTCACCAGTGATCATATTGAAGCGTTCAGAAATCTTGGTCTCAACCGTCTCACTGCCCTTTAGCTTCTCCTTTTTCAGTTCATTAAGCTTCTGTTCGAACTTAACAAAACGCTCTGTTCGAAACAAAGTTCTCAGTATTTCCTGCTTTTGTTCACTCGAAGACGTCAATAATCGCTTGAATTCACCTTGAGGCAGAATCAGAATTTGCCTAAACTGGTCAGCGTTCAGCTGAAGTATCTCAAGGATCATCGACTTTACCCCGTTGATGCTGCCTTCAAGCACTTCGCCGTCTTTATCGTAGAGGACTGCTTTCGGTGGTACAGGGGTCTTCCGCCCAGCCTTTTGATAAGACAATGTCCGTTCGATTGTATATTTTCTACCGCGTATTTCGAAAGACAGACGAATACTGCTGATATCATCGTCTGTCGCAAATTGACTTCTGACCGAGCCTTCTGACCGATCGCTTGTCGAGAGGGTGCCATAAAGCGCATAGGTGATCGCATCAAAAATCATCGTCTTGCCAGACCCCGTCCGACCACTGATTAGGAACATGCTGTCAGATACATCTTCGAAATCTATCGTTTGATTCTCGAAGGGTCCAAAATACTTCATATTAATCTGAATCGGCTTCATCTGCATCACCTTTGAAATAAGTATTGAATATCTGTCCCTGGTACTCCGTCAGTGGCTCACCCCGTATGCTTTCAATGAAAGATTCGAATATTTCGCGATCATTCGATTGATGCGCATTAACTTGTGTCGGGACATAGTCTCGTTTTTCAACAAGCGGTCGCAGTTCCATGACATTCGGGTAAATCATCTTGAGCTTGGCCATGGGATCATTGATATGAGACATGCCGGATAGCTCGAATTTAAAGTAGGCTTCTTTGTCCTCGAAGACCACTGTCTCATTAATTACTTCCTCGAATGTCCCTTGGTAATGCACTAGATCCCGTTGCTGCTGGAGTGGAATGAATGTACATTTCGTAGCTACATCAGTCTCTACTATACGGAAGCCTTTGGGTTGCGTCACTTCTGAAAAGGAATACTTCATAAGTGAACCGCTGTAAAATATACGCTCGTGTGAAATCGCAAACGGATGGTGCAGATGTCCGAGCAAGACTAGATCGAAGGCTTCGAACAGATCTGCTCCCACTTCCTCTGACAATCCGATTGATAACGGACGCTCGGAGTCAGATGCCGTACCGTTTGAAATAAACATATGCCCAATCAAGACATTATAAGCATCCCTATCCATGACCTTGTCTATCTCTTTTGTAATTCTTTGATATACATCGTGGTGATTTTTGATTGATTCATCATCATAAAACACCTTTGCTTCAAGCACATCCATATGCGGCACCATGTAGAAATGATGATTGTCAATTATGACAGGGGTCGTTATGTCTTTAAGCGAAGTCCGCATATGGTAGTTGCTTTTTTCAAACCAATAGCTGCCGTAGTCAAGTCGCGAGCGACTGTCATGGTTGCCACTGATGGCAAGCACTGGAACACCTTTTTCAATATTGATTCTGTAAAGGTACTCATTAACGAGCTTCAATGCTGATTGCGAAGGATTGCTTCTATCGAAGACATCCCCTGCCAAAACGACCAAATCAGCCGACGATGTGTCGATTTGCTCAAGTAATTGATCCAATATATATCGCTGGTCCTCTATCATATCCACACCGTTTAGACGCTTTCCGATATGCCAGTCTCCTGTATGTAAAATTTTCATTTAAACCACCTCATTGAATCCAATTATACAAGAAAAACCATCCCCAAGTAAATTTGGGGATGGTTCTTTCAGTGCAGCTCTCTGATGGAGATGATGAGATCGTCCAGTTTTTGCTCCATTCGATAGAGCAAAAAGAACGTGATCACAGCCGGAAACCCAACATCGCTGACTAGGGTCACCCATTCCATGCTAGATGATCTCTGTAACGTTCTGCTCTACGATTTTCGCCGAATACACGGATACCGGTCTACCCTGCATCGGTGCTAAGACACCCAGCTCTATGAGCCGCTCCGCCTCAGCCATAAGTGCCGCTTCGGTCAAATCTGTCTTCGGATTATTGAGTGTCAACGTAAAGCGACGGTTCAAATCCGTGTCGAATACGATTACGAGTTTTTTAGTCATTGTCCTTCCTCCTTTTCACTATTAGTTGATAACGTAAGTCTGCTCTTTCTCAACAATCGGGTACACATCATTTGTCAGATTCTGATAGATGCTTGCCAGTGTGTTGATGGCTTCATCTGTAGAAGTCGTGTCCAAGTTTCTTACAGATCTGAAACGGAGTTTCTCTTTGCCACTCTCATCCGCTTCGAAGAAATAGAACTTTGCGTTTGTACTCTTCAGCATAGCTTTCACCTCCTTCACTCTATATATCGTCACAAATGATTCAATGGACAATCGAATATAAATTTTCTATAATGACTGGGAGGTGAGGGAATGAACGATATAATCATGTGGCTTATTGCTCTATGGACTTTCGTCATGGTGGGTCTTATGTTCATCGGCGGTTATTTCATGTTCAGAAAGTTCCTAAAACGCATGCCAAAAGAAGATGGCTACAGTGAACTCGATTGGCAGGGGCACTATATCGACCGCGCACTACCCTTATGGAATAAGGATGCAAGAAACCTGCTGAACGAGCTAGTCACACCGGTGCCGGAACTGTTTAGGGATGTCGCTAAGGAACGGATTGCCGGCCGCATATCTAAAATTGCGCTTGACGAAGGAGCAAATGATATTACACTCGACCACATCATGAAAGGCTACATCATCGCAACACCAAAAAGAGACCATAAATTCATGAAGAAGAAACTGAATGCGCTTGATATCGACTATAAGCCGTATGAGGATCTCTTCCAGTATGCAGATGATGAGAAGCAGAAATTCTCCATATTTGAACAGACAGAAAAAATAAGCAGCAGATCAAAATGACTTGATCTGCTGCTTATTAAATGTCTGCAAGTGGAGGAACATAGATATTCTCCACACAACAATCATAACGAATGCCAAAAGGAAGAACATACCGCCAATCTCTCCCGGTGAAATGCTCATCGATAGTATGGCTTTTAAGATGATTCTGAGAACGAGAAGCCCGACTAGAATGACTGGAAACATTCTGGATTGTCTGACATAGAGCTTCCCACCTTTTTCTTCGTAGCGGGTGGTATAAATAAGTACGCTTGAAAATATCAGGCCGATAACAACGGCCTCCGCAATTTCAAAAGGGGTCAGTCTGAAGTATGGGAATACATACATCAGTGCACCAGTTGACATCATGACTGGGGGTATAACGATCTTTGGCAACGTCAGGGGCCGTTTAGCCGCCTTCTGTCTGACGAAGATTGCCACAAAGCCCATGACAACTGCCATGATCGAAGCCAAAGTAAACAGTATAGTTTCAATACTCATTGCTAGAACCCCTGGAAATCGCCAAAGAATGGCTGCATCCATATAATAATTTGCGTTAGACCATCAAAATAGAGCAATATTCCCATCAGTATCATGACAACGCCACCTGTCTTCATAATGGCATTTGAATACTTGAGCATCCATCTTGTTCTGGATACGAAGAAGCTCAACGTGAAGAATGGTACACCAAACCCGAGGCAGTACACGACCATCAGCATCAGCGCATTATTCGGCTCGGTTGCACTCATCGCAAATATAGCCCCGATGATCGGACCATTGCACGGAGTCCATCCGGCACCGAATGCCATACCGATCAAAATCGAGCCAAAGAATCCGGAAGGTCTATTTTTAAATTGGACTTTTCTATCCTTCATCAGAAAATCAAAGTTGAGCACACCTGTGACAATCAGGCCGAATATAACAATCAGAATTGCTCCAAGTTGACGAATCAGATTCGAGTGTTCAATGAGCAGTCCGCCAAAGAATGCCGTGCCGAAACCGAGCGCAATGTAGATAAGACTGAAACCGATGAGAAAGAATAGTGTATGAAGAATTGCACGGAAATTGAATTTTTGACTTTCAACTTCATTGTAGCTCATTCCCGTTATATAGGAGATGAACGCTGGGAAGACCGGGAGGACGCAGGGTGAGACAAAACTCAGTACGCCAGCTCCAAAAGCGAGAAGAAAAGTAACTTCGCTGCCCATAAGAATACCTCCATTCAGATGTCATTTTAACAGACATGATGGAGGTAGATGCACTCTTTGAACCTTTATTTTAGAACTTTCTATGACATTTACTGCTGACCGTTCTGGAGCTGATACATTTTGTGATAAATACCGCCGTAGCGGATCAGCGAATCATGCGTACCCTGCTCCACGATCTCACCCTTATTAAGGACGAGTATCTGGTCGGCGTCTTGGATGGTCGATAGTCGGTGCGCGATGGCAAGTGTCGTTCTGCCCCTGCGCATCCTCTCAAGGGAACGCTGGATTTGCTCTTCCGTCTCGGAATCGATATTGGCCGTGGCTTCATCAAGAATCAGCACCTTCGGGTCAATAGCCATGGTCCTGGCAAATGCCAAAAGCTGGCGCTCACCACTTGAGAAAGCACTTCCCTTTTCAAGCACTTTATGTTCGTACGTATCTGGCAGTTTTGAAATAAATTTATCGGCGAATACAAATTCCGCTGCTGCTTTAACTTGTTCGAAGGTCATTGTAGGATGGTAGAGCCTGATATTGGACTCGATCGTTCCGTAGAAGATGAACGGGTCTTGCAGCACGAGACCGACCTTCTCTTTTAGTTCTTGCTTTGGAATTTGTTTGATAGAATGTCCATCCACCAAAATATCTCCTTTTGAAAATTCGTAGAATCGCATGAACAGGTTGATAATCGAACTTTTTCCTGAGCCCGTATGGCCGACAAGTGCCACGGTCTCCCCGGGTTTCGCCGTAAAGGAGATATTTTTTAGAACATCTGTTTTATCATCGTAGCTGAAAGTGACATCCCGGAACTCGATCTGCCCATCCACCACTTTTGACGTCTCATCTTCAGACTGCGTAGGTTCCATGCGATCGTCATCCATCAAGGCGAAGACCCGACTCGCTGAAACCAATGCCTGCTGAAAGATGTTCAAGTTCTGACTGACTTGACTGAGCGGTTCGAAAAAACGCTCCATATACTGAATGAACGCGAATATTACACCGGCAGTGACCGTCGATTCAAAACTGAGCAACCCAAAATATCCAAGAATAAGCGCTATGGCCAGTACAGAAATCATGCTAATGGCTGGCCTGAGCAACAGACCGTCCAGCCTGACGTTCTTCATATTATATTTATAATGCATTTCATTGATTTCATTGAACTCTTGGCTCAGGCGGTTCTCCTGGTTGAAGACCTGGATGATTTTCATACCCTCAATCGATTCTGCAAGTTTGGCATTGAGGTCACTAAGCAGCTGCCTGGCATGGGAGAAGAAGTTTGCCGAGTATCTACGGTATACGGCAAGTACCACTACAATGACCGGCATGAATATGAGTGCTAGGAATGCCAAGCGCACATTCAGCACAAACATCATAATGAAACTCGATATGATCATAAAAAACGCCATCAGGAAAGTCGCAAGCACGCCGATGAACATTTCAACGATGGCTTCTGTGTCGTTCGTGATACGTGATACAACACTGCCGCCTGGCACTTTATCAAAGTATCGCATGCCAAGCCTGCCAATCTTATCGAAAGCATCGATTCTGAGCTGTTGGATCACCTTGAATGCAAGATACTGAAACAGATAGATCTGCATATAGGTTGTGATGGCACCAATCAGCTGGACTGACAGGAAGGCAACGACTAGCCAGATGATTTCATTCTCTGGAAACACCCCAGGCGTCAAGTAGTCGTCGATAAATATCATGACGAGGTATGGGGTTGCGACTCCGGCGATGGTTGAAATAATTAACATGATAAACCCGATTGCTAATATACCTTTAAAGGGCAGGGTGTATTTCATCAGTCTCAGAAGTACATTCTTCTGATCATTGAAAGAGAGATTGAATTGGTTGTTTTCCATTTATTTATCCTCCTTCATGACAAGGTCATCGAGGGTACTCTCGAGTGCTTCACGTAAGGCTTGAGTATTGTAGGTATCATGATACCAGCCACCTTTTGCCATCAATTCACGATGAGTGCCATGCTCGATGACGGTGCCGTTATCCATGACAATGATAAGGTCCGCATGACTGACCGCACTCATCCGGTGGGCTGTAATGATATTTGTTTTGCCTGCTCGGCTGTTTTGCAGATTTGCAAGAATCTGCTCCTCTGTTTCAGCATCGACCGCAGACAATGAATCGTCGAGAATTAATACTTCGGGATCCATAATCAGTGCACGAGCAATCGAGATACGCTGCTTTTGTCCACCGGAAACGGAGACGCCTCTTTCTCCGACTACCGTTTCGTAGCCGTCAGTGAACCCTTCAATATCTGCATGGACATGGCTTAGTCTCGCTGCATGATATATTGCTTCTTTTTCTATTTCAGGATTACTAAAAGCAATGTTGTTCTGGATGGATGTCGAGAATAGGAAATGATCCTGCGGCACATAACCGAATCGATTTCTCAAATTACCGATTTCATAATCACGCAGTGGATGTTTACCATACATGATGTCCTCAGGATTTACTGTATCGAATTCGCGCAAAAGCAGTCTGATCAGGGCACTTTTGCCTGAACCTGTCCTGCCGACAATACCAACAGTCGTGCCCTTTTTAATGGTAAAGCGGACATCTCTCAAGCCGTCCGATTCATCGTCAGGGAAGTTGAAGGCTCCAAGATTAAATGTAATGTTGCCTTCTGGCTGTCCTTCTACCTTATAGTCGATACCAACTTGATTTTTGGTATCCATAATCTCCTGGATCCGGTCATAGGACGCACTGCCCCGTTGCACAAGGTTGAAGAACCAGCCAAGCGCAAGCAGAGGCCATACCATCATGCCAAGATAGGTAGTGAAAGTGACAAGTTCACCGATGGAAATCGTATTATCCAGTACCATCCTTGCACCAAAGAAGATGGATATGAAATAACTTGCGCCAATGATTGTCATGATCGTTGGATCAAACAGTGCATCCACTTTCGATACTTTGAGGTTCTTCTCGACCACATCATCGCTCATCTTGCGAAAGTCCGCCTGGTCGCTTTGCTCGTAGCCGAAAGTTTTCGTTACTTTAATACCAGAGATGCTCTCTTGCGTCTTGTCGTTCAGCATACTGAATGCAGCTTGTGCTTTTTTGAACCCCCGATTCAGAAGTTTACCGTAGTAGCTTGTTAGTATGACCATGAACGGCAGTGGAATCATGGCGAGCAGTGTCAGTTTGGGGCTGATTGTAACTGCCATTGTAATTAGCACTGCCCCACCTGTGATTAGAGAATCCGCAATAGTTAGGATACCTGCCCCCGCAGTCGCTTGTACTGCTTGGATATCATTCGTTGCGTGCGCCATCAAATCCCCGGTTCGGCGCTTCTGGTAGAATGCTGGACTCATTTCGGCATATTTCTTGTACAGCCTTGAACGTAGTATCCTGCCGAGTCGATAGCTGGCACCAAAAATCATGATGCGCCAGAAGTACCTGAATATGTATGTGAATATAGCGACAGCGATAAGTAGCAGAATATACTGCATAAGCAGATTGCCGGTCAGTGTTTCTTGGGTGATGCGATCGATGACCCAGCCGATGACCTGCGGCGGAATAAGTTCCATCAATGCCACAAGCACTAGCATGATCACGCCAATCGTATAGCTGCGCCATTCCTGCTTGAAAAACCATCCCATTTTCTTAAAAACTTTCATTGCGATCCTCCTTGTTGTCTCAGTCCTTTTAAATTCTACCATATGTTTCGAATTATGAAATAATTTAAATAAAAAAGATCTGCCATGACGACAGATCTAAAAAATGCACTCATGTCACTTTAACGCTACCCATCTCACTTGAAAACTTAGCCGTATGCTTGACACTCATTACTCGATTTTCTTCGAAGGCATTTACTACAGTACCGAAGTTCGCTTTTGCCAAAACAAGTGTTTCTACAGGATGTGCTTTATATTGTACTTTCACTGCACCCATCTGACTTGAAGCATTGACATCACTTTCTGGGTTCATATCCACAACTGAGATACGGCCCATCTGGGTATCGAGTACATATTCGTCAGCCATGCATCGCTTGAGAGTAATGGCGCCCATCTGTGTATTGGCGCTTATACGGCTCATGGCGCTGTCTTCGATTTGTATGCTCCCCATCTGCGATTTAAAGTCTGCTTGTCTGCAGTTGAGATGTTTGCCACTGATACGCCCCATATCGGATTCGAGCTTCAAATGTTCAATATCCATGCCACTGACTGATAGCTTGCCTTGATCGGTATCAATGTGAAGGGTTTCGATACTGTAGGGCCAAATAATATGAACCGAGTCGCTCGTCACTTTCCTATTGATAATAAACGATTTGAATGTTCGCCTTTGCGATCTGGAATGTTTGATTACAAATGTATTACCTTGCTGGTAGAAATCAAAATCTCCCTGTTTATCTTGCCCATGGTAATTCATATCGAAGTGATTCCCCTTTTCAATATAGATATTGAGATCGTTGCCTTTAATATCGAATGAATTTATTTCTTCGGGACGAATTTCACTAAATTGCTTCGAATCTGTAAGGGAGCGTCCAGGCGGTGAGGATTCTTCTGTTTCCATCTCAATGATTTCACGGCCAATCTCCTTTGGGTCTCCGAGTCTAGCAATTATTTCATGTTCGTCATGACCCTCTTCTAGCGCTTCTTCAATGTGCCGATCGTATTCATCCATAATCTCTTTCCTAGTCTCGAACCCCATGGATCCGAGCTGCTTTTCAAGTATTCTCATGAAATCAAATTTATCCATCCATATCCCTCCATCTATTTAGTGTCTGCCAAAATATTATTCACCGCAGCAGAGTATATCTGCCATTCTTCGACAAGTGCATGCATGCGTTCTATGCCACTTTCTGTCAACGTGTAGTATTTGCGTGCAGGACCTTCGTTCGATTCTTGAAAGTAAGTGTTTAAATAGCCTATTTTCACAAGTCTTCTCAATAAAGGATACAAGGTACCTTCTGCGATGCTGAAGTACGCGGAAACGTTCTGTGCAAGCTGATAGCCATATTGATCTTCTTTATGAATGAACCGTAACACACACATCTCAAGTGATCCTTTCTTTAGTTGTGTATTCATTTTTTCCTCCCCTCTCAACTAGTGTGTTATATTCAGTAGCAATTATAGATTAACACCCGGTACTGAATATAGCAAGGTATTGGATGAAAAAAATAAATAGTGTTTATGACATTCAAATATGGGAATAAATTAATAACTACATTAGAGTCAGGAGGCTTTTTCATGTCAGATTCCAACTTGAGTTCACTCGAACAAGGCAGCCATTATACAGCACAAGCGCTTAAAGACTTTCTCAATACATCGGATGCTGCGGTACTCTCTTCAAATGAGGAGGAACTGTTTACCGATTTGAAGCGCGAATATAAAGTGGTTCATCAGTTCAAAGGATGCTTTGAAGGTGGCAATTATCAAGAAAAACGCACTTATATAGTTGAAAAGGTATAAGACTAAAAAACCCTTGAGATTTTCTCTCAAGGGTTTTACTTTGTTTACTGCTAAACTAGTTGAATGATACATTCTCAATTCTGATATTGCCGACTGGATCAAGGTCAACACCACTTACTTCACTAGAGTTGACACCGATAGCGAAGTTCGTATGGAACAGATAAGCTGCCGGTGCTTCTTCAATCAGAATTTCCTGTGCTTGGCTGTATGCTTCGAATCTAGTATCTTCATCTGGTTCTGTACGTCCTTCATCGAGTAGTCTGTCGACTTCTTCGTTGGTGTAGAAGGAACGGTTCCCTGTTGAACCGTGACTATCAGAATGGAAGAGCGCATAGAGACCATAGTCCGCGTCCGCAGTCACAGTTGTCCAGCCAAGGATGAACATCTCATGATCTCCTTGCGAGGTGCGATCGAGGTATGTGCCCCATTCGTACTGCTCAATTTGAACATCAATGTTTAGCTCAGACAATTTTTCTTGGATATATACGGCGGTATCGTTGATCTGTGGGTCTTCATCGACCCATATTGTGGTCTGGAAACCATCTGCTACATCCGTTTCTGCCAGAATTTCTTTGGCACGGTCCATGTCGTATTCGACACCCTCAAGGTTTTCGTCAAATCCCCATACATCAGGCGCCAGTGGTCCTTCTGCTTTGATTCCCATATCATCATACACACCGGAAATGATCTCATCCCGGTCGATAGCATATGAAATGGCCTGCCTGACTCTGATATCATCAAATGGTTCTTTTTCAGTATTGAAACCAAGGTAGGACATTCTGACAGATTCTTGTTCAACGAGTTCAGTATCTGCCCCTTCTTCTATTCTTGTAGCACTCGTAGAATCGATATCGCCTGCAATCTGAACATTGCCTCTTTCGAGGTCGGCTATGCGTGGTCCGTTCTCAGGAACGACACGGAACGTTACTGTTTCAAAATTGCGGTCGCCCCCTTGGAAGTCTTCAAACTTCTGAAGTACTGTCTCGTCTCCCGGTGACCGTGATTCGAATACTAGGTGGTTAGTACCGTCCGCTTCTGAACCGATGACACTACCTGTTTCCCCAGCGATACTCTCAGCAACTTCCTCGTATTCAGAACCGCCTTCTTCACGCAGTTCATAGTACTCATCTGCCGTCATATCCACGCCACCTGCATCTAATGCCGCTTGGTAATCTGCATCAATCAGTTCTTTGCTGATAATACCTGCAGTATTATGTGCCAAATGACTTGGGAGTGGCGCAAACGGATATTCGGTGCGCAGATTTACTTCGTAATCTCCGACCACTTCGACTTCAGAAATCATTTCGAAGAGAAATGCCACTTGAGAAGCAACAGCAGTATCTCTAACACGATCTAGAGTTGCCTTCACATCGTTGGCTGTAAAGTCGGAACCGTTATGGAAAGTTGTCCCTTCCCGTAAAGTGAACGTCCACACGTCATCTTCTGTCGCTTCCCAGTCTTCGGCGAGACCCGGCTCAAGCACCATATCTACCCCCTGGTGTACCAGCGTCTCATAAATATTTCTTCTGACTTGTGCAGATGCTGAATCGTTACTGCCATGAGGGTCCAGTGTGACAGCGTCATCCATCATTGCGATGGTCAAATCGCCGCTTGCCCCCTGCTCTTCTCCCTCTGCATTATCGGAAGCTTCTCCGCCACTCGAACTCTCCTCCACTGCATCGTCAACGTCTGAATCATTTGTACATGCGGCCAGTAGCATGGTGAATATTAATACAAAAAACATCATTGAAAATCTTCTGGTCATTCAAGTTCCCCCTTTGTTATTCTGATTTAAGTATATATGAACCACAGTCTTGCTTCAATAATTATTCGAAATAATGAGAATTTTTAGCATAATGAAGTAACAATAATATCTATTACTTCATATAAAAATAACCCGCCTGCAGATGCAGACGGGTCAAATTTTATTTTTTTGAAGCTTTCATACGATCTTTAGCCGATTTTGTATCTGTCGCTGACTTGTTCATCATTGACATCATCTGGTTTATCTTCTTCTGGGAAGGCTTCTGTCCCATTTGCATCATCATCATTCTGAGCATTTCCTCATTAATCGGCGGGTTCTTTTCAAGATAGTCCATCATGTACTTTCTTGCTAAAAAGAATCCAAGGGCAACGCCACCGATGAGCGCAACTGTAACAATTACTATCCAAATCCAAGTAGCCAAACTGCTCACCTCTTTCTTCGTAGACCATAATAAAGTTTACATTAAAAGCAGGTGGTTTTCAACAGATTATTTATCGAGGACCGTACCCAATACACGCTCGACGGTGAATCCGTACTTCTCAATCACAACATCTCCTGGTGCACTGGCACCGTAAGTGTCGATTGCGTGGATTTTACCGTTCATGCCGATGAAGCGATGCCAGCCGAGACTTGCTGCCATTTCTATCGCTGTACGATTTTCAATATGGGTGTTCAATACGCTTTCGATATACTCTGCATCTTGTTTTAAGAACTGCTGCATGTTAGGAATGGAAGCGACTTTGACATTCACATTTTGCGCCTCGAGTTGCTCCGCTGCTTTAACTGCCAACGGCACTTCACTACCGGATGCGAAAAGAATGGCATCATCACCTTTGTCGTACACAAGATAGCCGCCCTTTTTGACACCTGTCTCTATGGTCTCGTAAGGAAGGTCGAGTGCTTCGACATTTTGACGTGTGAGCACGAGTGCTGTCGGTGCATCTTCTGCTTCCATAGCCACTTTCCATGCTGCACGAGTTTCGTTACCTTCTGCTGGACGAATTGTATTCAGATTCGGAATGGCTCTCAATCCCGCTAGCTGTTCGATTGGCTCGTGTGTTGGACCATCTTCACCTACTGCGATAGAATCATGTGTCAACACATAGGTCACTGGCAGTTTCATCAGGGCACTAAGACGAATTGCCGGCTTCATATAGTCACTGAATACAAAGAATGTACCGCCATATGGATAGATACCGCCGTGTGCCGCCATACCATTGAGCGCTGCCGCCATACCAAATTCTCTCACACCGAACCATACATTGCGTCCACCGTAGTTATTGTGGTCGAAGTCCTCTTGGTCTACTACATTTGTCTTGTTACTGCTTGCAAGATCGGCCGCACCGCCAAACAATGTCGGCACACTCCTAGAGAGAGCCTGAATCATTTCACTTGAAGTGGCACGTGTCGCTTTTGAGTCACCTGCTTCATAGAAAGGCATGTCCTTATCATAATCTTCCTGCAGACGGTGATTGATCGCATCATCTAGTTCTTTATAGAGCTCACCATGCTCCTCCTGGTATGCTTCCATCATCTTATTCCAAGCTTCTTCCTTCTCATTGCTTCTCTGTTTCATCGTTTCGCTGAAACGATCGTAGACGGAAGCATCAACCTTGAAAGTTTCTTCAGGATCAAAACCATAGTATTCGAACGCTGCTTTGCGTTCATCTGCACCAAGTGGCGCGCCGTGGGAAGCACTTTTACCTTGTTTGTTAGGCGCACCATACCCGATGATTGTTTTCACTTCGATCATCGTCGGCTGATTGGCTGATTTTGCTTCTGTGATGGCTTGATCGATTTGTTCCACATCGTTACCATCATCTACTTTAATATAATTCCAGTTATATCCTTCAAAACGCTTTTTAATATCTTCAGAGAAACTCTTATCAAGATCCCCATCAAGAGAAATGTCATTGGAGTCGTAAAGCACAATCAATTTGTCGAGAGCGAGGTGCCCAGCTAATGAAGCCGCTTCATGAGAGATACCTTCCATCAGATCACCGTCACTTGCTACAACATAAGTGTAGTGGTCTACAACATCATAGTTTTCACGATTGAATCTGGCAGCCAGGTGTTTCTCGGCCATTGCCATACCCACGCTCATTGCGAATCCCTGTCCAAGTGGTCCGGTCGTGATTTCTACACCTTCTGTGTGTTTAAACTCAGGGTGTCCTGGTGTTTTAGACTCATACTGCCTGAAATTCTTGATTTCATCCATTTCAAGCGCACCGCTCAGATGCAGCAGACTGTATATGAGCATTGAGCCATGTCCAGCACTAAGTACGAAACGGTCCCTGTTGAACCATGCCATTGAGTTAGGATTGAAATTCAGGTGACGACTCCATAGGGTATAGGCCATCGGTGCTGCACCCATCGGTAGACCCGGGTGTCCGGAATTCGCCTTTTCGATCGCATCGATTGAAAGTGTTCTGATTGTATTGACTGCTAGCTGATCCGTTTTATCGAATGTCATTTCATATGCTCCTTTAGTCACTGTTTTTTATCTTCTTGAATTCGCTTGAGTTTTTCAGGTGTTACATCGTTTCCTTCAGGATCGATCACTTTCGTGTTCTCGACCTGCGCCCTGAAAGATGACCTGAAGTTTTTCAAATATTCTCCCCTTAGGCCCTTCAATTCTTCCAGTTCGTTCTTTTCAATGCTACCTGTTTTCTTTTTGGCAGCTAAAGTGTTGATACGCTGTAATTTTTCTTTTTCCAACATGCTGAAACCTCCTGTCCACTCCCTTATAATTTACCATAAAAAAAAGTATGAGACCATTCTCATACTTGGCGGTTTATTCTATTAGTCCGATCAATTCCATCATCTGGTCGATTGGGGTCCGTTCCTTATAGTGTTCTTCCAGAACATCCGTTTCCTCTTCAGCCACCATAGGCGATTCTTCAGTGATTACTTCAAACTCATCTATATACACTACATTGGAATGTGTGTTCTCTATTTTATGGGAGTCGAACATGAATATAAGACCGGCAACTAGCGCAAATGCAAAAATCGCACTCAATAGCTTTAATTCCTTCATTGTCATAAAATTCCCTCCAGAACATATGTTTGTATAAACATAATAACAGAACGCGTGTTCCGGGTCAATAGAATTACGAACAAACGTTTGTAACCTGGGGATGGATATGTTAAAATCGTATATATAATGAGTCGGAGGTATATATATGAAGGCGCTAACAGATAGACAAAAGCAAATATATCAATTTATAAAAACTACCGTTCAAGAAAAAGGCTATCCGCCAAGTGTGAGAGAGATTGGAAACGCAGTGGGTCTTCAGTCAAGTTCAACAGTTCACGGACATCTCGCGAAACTACAAGAAAAGGGCTACATCAAGAGAGATCCAACTAAGCCAAGAGCAATTGAAATTATTACAGAAGAAAACGACCAGTACAGCGCAGTCATTCAAGTCCCTGTACTCGGCAAAGTCACAGCAGGACTTCCAATCACAGCTGTGGAGAATATTGATGAATACTTTCCTTTACCGGAACACTTCACAGCCAACCACAATAGCGAAATCTTCCTGCTTAATGTATCCGGCGACAGTATGATTGAAGCCGGCATCCATGATGGTGATCGCGTTATTGTGCGCAAACAAAATATCGCCCATAACGGCGATATCATTGTCGCCATGACTGAAGAAGATGAAGCTACAGTCAAACGTTTCTATAAAGAAAATGGATATTATAGGCTTCAACCTGAGAATGCATCCATGGAACCGATCATTGTCGAGAGTGTCACGGTACTCGGTAAAGTCGTTGGACTGTTCCGCTCATTCTAGCAATAAAAATGGACATATTAAAAGGGCGCTTGTGCGCCCTTTTTATTATGTCCTTCCAATGCCATCCTGTAATTGTTTTTTACTGCTGATTTCTATCTACCAAGTATTATTTTGACTTGTTCTAAAATATCTGTGGAATCTTTTGTATTGTTTTCTTGCGTTTTAGTGTTCAATTGCATCCCCTCGTTCTCTCGATCTATCAGGATGGGTAGTAGGAAGGTAATAACCATTTCCATTACACCTGCAGTGTCTACTGATAGATTCCCCTTGGGCGCATTTCGAAACGCATTTAATGGAGTACTTTTACCCCATTGGTGTCACATCACCTATATACATAGTTTTCAGTATAGTAAGGAATATCGTCATCATTATAAGCTGTGCCAACACCAAGATGTGTAAATTCAGGTTTTAGCGTATTGACACGATGGTCTAAGGAGTTCATTAGACTATGGTGAGAAAAGATCGTAGACGTGTGCCCCATCGCGATATTCTCCCCGGCCATTCTATAAGATACATCCGCTGCTTCTATACGATCTTTCAGTGTCTCTCCATCAGGGGAGTCATGATTAAAATAATCCCGCTCAGCCATATCTTCACTATGCCCAAGTGCTGCATCCGCAGCCTGCTGGTCTACTTCCAGAGGGTTAAATCCATATTCGTATCTCGTTGCATTAATCAGCAAGTGGTTCATTCTGGAATTATCTTCAGTAGGAGGATGGTTATAAAGTGTTTCGGTTTCACGTATTTCATCTTTTGAAAGCATCAGAACCCCATTCACCTTCTCTGAGTCGTGTAAATCATAGAAAAAGTAAACGTAACGGTCCTTAAGGTCATAGACTTCGTATTCCTCATTTGTGACCCTGAGGCGTTTCCAGCCTTTTTTTATCGACTCCACCGGCTCTCCGTAAATCTCTCTGACACTTTCACGATCCATGCCTTCCATATTGATTGTATCAATCGAAACATCATCGCTGTTCGTATAGGCACCTGTGACCTTACCGTCATTGATAAGCACCATTCGGAACATACCGTAATCGTTCTCAACCACAAATTGCCCTGCATATTCGCTCTCCAGCACTTCCTGATCTTCCACTTCGTATTGGGTGCCGAGATTAATTGCCACTTCTTGTGTTTGTTCACTATTAACTTCTTGTATTTCGCTCATATCATACGTCGGGTAGATGTTTTCCTCAAGCCAGCCACTGAGATAGCTGCGGTTGAACCCATCCTCAAAATCATAGGACTGTACTACCGGCGCAAGAAACGTAGAAGCGATATATATGAAAATAATAAAGAAAAGTTTGCCGAGCATGAATGCACCTCCATTAGAAAAGTTCAAAAAAAGCAATTAAACAGATGTCTAATTACTTCCATGATGTGTATATTCGGTTTGTCTTTTTTCAAAGTACTGGGGATCTACAATATTGTTCTGCGCGTCCACAATTACTACATTTGGTTCAAAGCCGGCAAGCTCTGCTTCCTCGACCTGCACATAGCTGATAATGATAATGACATCTCCAACCTGCACTTTTCTAGCGGCGGCACCATTCAAACATATTTCGTTCGAACCTCTCTCACCTTCGATGACGTAGGTTTCAAGCCGTTCCCCGTTGTTGTTATTGACGATTTGAACCTTCTCATTTGGCAGAATGTTCGCTGCTTCAAGAAGTACCGGATCAATCGTAATGCTGCCAACGTAATTCAAGTTGGCTTCAGTCACGACTGCACGGTGTATTTTACCGTTCATCATTGTTCTGATCATTTTTCATCACCATCACATTATCTATTAACCGTGTTCTTTCAAACTTAACAGCAATGAATATTATAGCATCTCCCGCTATGATTTGAACAGGATTAAGATCGGGGTGCGTAAAAATCTGCAAGTCGTCAATCGTCCCTGAAGTATGATCCATGATATGCGCTTCAATGTGGGATTTAACAGCTTTAGCATCAGTTGTACCTTCCTGAATCAGATCTCTCCCCAAAAGCAGTGCCTGATTAATCGCGGCAGCCTCTTTGCGCTCTGCCTCGGATAAGTTGACGTTCCGGCTACTCTTTGCCAGACCATCAGATTCACGCTCAGTCGGTACACCAATGATTTTTATGTCATGATTGAAGTCCTCGGTCATCCGTTTAATAATCATCAGTTGCTGGCGATCCTTCTCTCCAAATACAGCGTAATCAGGACGAATAATATTAAACAGCTTATTAACCACCGTCACCACACCTTCAAAATGGCCGGGCCTTCTGACACCATCAAGAATAGAGGCCATGGTCTCAAGACTTAGAAGAAGTTCCGGCCTTTTCGGATACATCTCCGTTTCTGATGGATGGAAGACGACATCCACGTTATGTCTACGACAGATTTCAAGGTCGCGTTCGATATCTCTAGGATAGTTGTCTAAATCTTCGTCCGGGCCGAACTGCAGCGGATTGACAAATATGCTCACGACTACAATGTCACCCTTATGCCGAGCAGCCTCGACCAGTGCCATATGACCCTCGTGCAAATATCCCATAGTCGGTACCAAGGCGATAGTTTGTCCTTCTGCTGCACCGAGTATACTGCGTACTTCTTTTATCGTACTTGCTGTTTTCATTATTCTTCAAAAACCTTTCTCTTATATGTTGTCGACGCATCCGGGAACGTTCCTGCTTTGACCGCTTCAGCGTAAGATTTTAATCCCTCTACGCCGGTTGTGTTGAAATCTGCAAAAGGTCTGACAAATTTCGGCAGGCGCTCACTGCCGTACTGCAGTACATCGTGATAGACAAGCACCTGACCATCTACATCGACGCCCGCACCGATCCCAATTGTCGGGATCTCAAGAACCGAAGTGACCTTACGCGCAAGGTCCGAAGGAATGGCTTCTAGCACAATCATCGAAGCCCCAGCGGCCTCGACTGCTTTGGCATCTTCTATCAACTGCAATGCAGCGGCTTCATCTGACGCCTGCATCCTGAATCCTGTAACCCCAACCGACTGTGGTGTCAGTCCAAGATGACCGACTACAGGCACACCAGCACCCACCGCACGACGGATAATGTCTATGCATTCAGAACCTTCCAATTTGATGGCATTGGCATCTGTCTTCTGATAGAGAGTGATGGCATTACCCACACCATCGTCTACATTGGCGTGGTACGTCCCAAAAGGCATATCCACGACAATGTACGTGTCAGGGGCGCCCCGGCGGACTGCCTTGGCATGATGAACCATATCATCCATTGTCACTTGAACAGTACTGTTATATCCGAGCACCGTCATGCCAAGTGAGTCACCGACCAACAGCGTGTCCATACCTGCCGCTTCGCTCTGTTTTGCACTTGGGTAGTCATATGCTGTGACCATGGTGATCTTCTCACCTTCTTTTTTCATCTTTTTCCAATCACTTGTCACTTTCATGATGCTGCTCCTTTCCATTCGGAAGTTATATATTATAATTAGTCTATCATATTATCTACACACGCTACATACACCTCAAGGAGGCTTATCTATGAAAATTGCAGTCATCGGCATCGGCGCTGTCGGTAGCGTCATTGCACGAGAACTTAAAAAGCTCAATCATAATACCACACTTTTCGGCAAGTCTATAAAAGAAGGGTTCACCATACTGGAAAATGATCAGAAAACCTACTACCCTTACCAGATTCTAGACCTTCATGAATATGAGGGATCATCATTCGACATCATTTTCGTCGCCACCAAGGCGACTGCCCTTGAAGCTTTGAGTCCACACATTTCTAAGATGTGCCATAAAAACACGGAAATCATCCTTTGCGAGAATGGAATGGGATTCGATCATTTCTTCCATAATCCCATACCTGCAGTCGTCTACATCAGCGGACAAAAGCATGATCACATGATTCATCATTTTCAAGACGCTCGCCTACTTGTGGAAGACAAATCTTATATTTACTTGGCTACACTTATCGAAGATTTAGAGAGAAGTGTCGATGCAGAACTGATAATAGAAAGATCTAATGACTTCCTTCGCCATCGGTATGAAAAACTTTTGATTAATCTCGGAATCAATTCAGTTACCGCATTGGCCAAAAATACCGCAAAAATTTTCGACCTTGATACAATCATACATTTGACCCGATCGCTACTTGAGGAAGGATTGGCCATCATTAACCACGATGAGCAAATCATAGAGCCAGCATTCATCGACACGGCGCTATCCATCTATGCGAGTTATGATCGTGATATGGGAACAAGCATGTTTTATGATGCCACCTCAGGTACTAGAACTGAGTACGAATTTATCCAGAAGTATTTGCATGGGCAAAAGGGAAATCTCGAAACTCCTGTGTTGGATATTGTCGTCACTCTACTCGAGGCCTACCAGTACGAGAGGCAGTAACAGTTTCGATCTACCTATATGATAAAAGCAGTGCTCGCCATTTGTAGCGAGCACTGCTTTTGTTATTGATAAGGTTAAGGAATTTACACATCCATTGCACATTAGTTTCCATGATCTTCTGTCATTACTTTATATCATTTCTTTTCACTGACCTCATAGTCCTCAGGATTCTTCGAACTCGGATTGTACGTTTCCTTCCTATTGATTTTCCACCCCGGTCTAACATCGAAATGACCACTCAGAATCGGATCATCTGTTTTTTTCTGATAAGCATCGAGGCGACGCCTCATATCCTCAAGCACTTCCAGATATTCAGGATCATCCGCAAGATTGTTTCTCTCACCTGTATCGTAGAGCAAATCATAAAGCCCTTCCTTTGGTTTCACAACCTGATCCAGTCCATTTTCATGAAAGAAGACCTTGCTTGTGGAATTATCGATGTTTGTTCGGTTAACTTTCAAGTAGTCTTCGTCAAAAAATCTAATATATTTATATCGCTTCGTTCGTATACTCCTCGCCGGCTCATAGGAAGTATGGTAGTTGATTTCTGAAAACACTTCTTTTCGTATTTCGAGATCCTTTGTCTCGAACATATCAGCAAAAGAGACGCCCTGAAGGTAGGAAGGCTCATCTGCACCGATTAGTTCGCAGAGTGTTGGGAATATATCGACCTGGGAAACCATACCCTCCACCACCTCACCATTCATCTCACTGCCCGGTACGCGCATGATGAGTGAAACACCGATACCGGAATCGAACAATGTACATTTGCCAAATGGGAAGGCAAGTCCATGATCGGTTGTAAAGATGATGATGGAGTTTTCATAGAGGCCTTCGGCTTTCAAAGTATCTATGACGACTTCAAAAGAACGGTCGAACCATGAGGCAGAGCGCAAATACCCGGTATAGTCCTCTCTGATTGTTTGGGTTTCTGGGAGAGGCGCTGGCGGCATTACGTATTTCGAATCAAACTGCTGACCCTCGAATCCTTCCTCCGGGAACTTCCTGTGTGTTGCGAAAAGTCCATAGGACAAAAAGAACGGCTTATCGTCATCCACACTCTTCAACCAATCGCTGACACTATGTGCGTTTTCATAATCCCACTCTACCAGTTCCTGCTCTGTCATGTCCGTGTTATCAACTGAGATATTTTGATCATAACCGATAATTTGTGCCGCTTCCGCATGATCAGTATATTTACCTGCTTCGTGCTGGATTCCGCATAGCACGGTATAATAATCCTCTGATTTCAAGAAATTCACAAGGTGCTGATTGTAGTCATGCAGTTGGAATCCCCGCTGTGATAGCCCGTACATGCCATTGCTGTGCGGATACATGCCTGTCAACAACCCTGCACGGCTTGGTGAGCATGTCGGTCCGACGCAGTAAGCCTGCCTGAAGAGTGTCGACTCTTCAGCAAACGACTGCAGTGACGGGGTTGGTACGTCATAGCCATAAGGACTCAACACCTTCCCGCTATCGTGCGTATGGATATAGATGATATTTTTCTTCAATTTGGATCTCCTTTCAGCGATGCTTTGAAGCACCTTACTTTATCTGTTGGTTTGAGTTATCGAGGTATTCGTCGATATCGCTTCTTACCATGTTGACTTTCGGTCCATAGATGACTTGAATTGATTTCCCACGGACGACCGTGTTCATGGCACCAGTACTTTTAAGCGTATCGGAATTAATCATGTCCGGTTTTTTGACAGTGACACGCAACCGCGTTGCGCAGTTATCAATATCCGTGATGTTATCAAGACCGCCAAGTCCTGCAAGAATTGTTTCCGCCTTTCCGGAATCATAGGAAGCTTTATGATTGTTTTCTGCTTCTTCGACATCCTCTTCATCACGTCCAGGTGTTTTAGCATTGAGTTTCAAAATCAACGTCCTGAAGACGAAATAATATACGAGTATGACCGGAATAGCGAGCACCAGTACCCAGATGTAGTTCGTTTTTTCGTTCCCTTGGAAGACACCAAAAAGAAGGAATTCGGTAACCCCTGCTGCGAATGTCGAACCGATTGTAATATTGAATAGACTCGCCACAACAAAACATAGGGCAAATAGCAGAGCTTCTGCGACGAACAGAATTGGGGATGCAAATAGTAGCGCAAAGGATATCGGTTCTGTGACACCAGTAATGAAGGCCGTAAGCCCTATGGAGATCAGAAAACCTGAAGTCGCCTTACGTCTCGGACCTTTAGGTATGGTCGAATACATTGCCAAAACAATACCAATCATACCAAACATAAAGTGCAGATAGCGCCCACTGTTGAAGAGAGCCAGATTACTGTAGAACTTTGTTGTCTCAGGGTCAGACAACTGTGCTAAGAATATTGTCTGGAATCCTTCCACCATTTGTCCATTGACTTCCATTGTTCCCCCGGCGGCCGTCGTCCAAAAAGGAAGATAGAAGACGTGATGCAGACCGAACAAGTAGAGCATTCGCAGCAGAAGACCATAAAGGAAAGCACCAAGTGTACCAAGCCCAGTTGCAAATTCTCCGAAGTTTGCGATGCCATTTCCAATAGCTGGCCAGATGAGGAACATGAGCGCGCCAACGATGAGGAAGATGAAAGTATTGATAATCGGAACGAATCTCGAACCACCGAAGAAAGCAAGGAATTCCGGTAGTTTAATGTTATAGAATTTGTTATGTACTAATCCGGTGACAATACCTGTCAGTATACCGCCGAAGACACCCATCTGAAGTGTCGGTACACCAAATTGAGCTCCTTGGCCAAGTGTTCTCGGATCTACACCTTCAGGCGCAAGCTGGCCAGTAATTTCAAGAAGTGAACTAACGGTAATGATCATCACGAAGTATCCGACTACAGCAGCTAAAGCAGCCGGGCCTTTTTCTCTTTTTGCCAGTCCAATCGTGATACCTACAGCAAAAATCAGCGGCAACGCATCAAATACGCCGGAACCAGCTGCATTCATAATGGTCAGAATGGCTTGCAAGATTGTATTGTCGAGAACCGGATATGTCTCGATGACAGCAGTGCCGGACAGTGCTGCTGATACACCAAGTAGCAATCCGGCTACCGGCAGTATCGCAACTGGTAGAAGAATCGCTTTACCAAGCTGTTGTGCAAAACCCATAAACTTGTCTTTCATATTAATCCCCTTTCATCCCTTATGGACATATTGATCATTTAGTAATGAAAAATGCTGTGAGCGTTTTCATATAAATCATCATATCAGAGCACATTAATTTGTCAATACAAATTATAATTTGTATTATCATTTATAATAAAATGCGGACCGATGTCGGCCCGCATTTTAGGATTCTTTTATTTTTGTCTAATGGATTGATACTGATATTTCTCTGTATTGATCACAAGCTCAGTGTAATCCAGAATACTCCCATCGGTAAGAAAGGTCGTGTTGAAAACCTTAAGTAGCGGAGAAGCTTGATCGCACCCGAAGTACCCGATCATTTCTTCTGTCGGCATGATTGGGACGACGATATGGTGAGAGTGGTCAATAATCAACTTTCTTTCTTCCTCAATATAGCTGTATTTAGACCTGGAGAGACGCTCATAGGTCAGATCCGGATATGCCATTACGCTCATATAACTTGTTTCAATCATCATCGGCTCTCCATCAGCTTCTCTCAACCTGACGATATGATAAACTGGGCTATCTATTTCCAAATTCAATTTTTGACTGACTTCCCTATTTGCAGCAACAACTTTGAAGTCCAATACTTTAGATGATGCTTTCTTTCCCATCGCTTTCATCTCTTCTGTAAAGCTTTTGACTGTCGTTGCACGACTGACAACTTTCTTCTCAGCCACATATGTGCCGCTCCCCTGACTACGTGACAAGTAACCTCTTGCCACAAGATTGTTTGTCGCTTGACGCACTGTAACTCGGCTGACTGAATATTTACTTGATAGTTCTTGCTCGGTTTCTATCGGTTCTCCTTTTGAATAATGACCACTTTTGATGTTTTGCATAATATAATTTTCAATCATTTTATACTTCGGGATTTTCTTTGCACTCTGGGCCAAATTAATCTCCTCCTGAATTTTGATTCCGACCGGATTTATTAATACAAATATTATATAAATTATAACAAAAACATTCAGCTTCTGCAGATATACGTACCTGCCTAGGCGTGTATTCCAACATGATGTGTAATGAAACTGAAACAACATAGTTACCACAGAATTAAATCTCCGTTTTTCGAAATTACCGTGTTGGTTATCATACATAAGAAGTATCAAAATCCAATCTAATTGAGAAACATTTTCAATGTAAGGACTTTAGGCTGACTCCAATACTAAAGTAGACATGATATAATCAGGAGGGAATTTATACATATACCATTTGGAAAATTGGAGGTACAGCAATTGAAACGCTTTTTTTCTTACTATGCACCATATAAACTCTTATTCTTCACTGACTTTTTCTGTGCGGTTGTAGTCGGGTTACTTGAACTCGGTTTTCCGCTCATTGTCAATCTCTTCATTGATAGATTACTCCCCTCCGGTAATTGGCAATGGATCATCATAGCCGCTGCCGGTCTCATTTTGGTCTATATGCTCAATACCTTCTTGCAGTTTATAGTCACCTACTACGGTCACATGCTCGGGACGAACATAGAACGAGATATACGTAATGACCTCTATGGTCACATCCAGCGGCTATCCTATCGTTTCTTTGATAATACGAAAACAGGCAAACTTTTAACACGATTGACCAACGATTTAATGAACGTTGGCGAAATGGCGCACCATGGTCCGGAAGACCTTTTCATTGCCATAATGACTCTACTTGGCGCGTTTGCGATCATGTTCGCTATACATCCACAATTGGCAATCATTTCATTTATCATTGTTCCGCTTATACTTGTAATCGCCATCTACTTCAACAAAAAGATGACTGTCGCATTTAGAGAACTTTTTGGACGTGTATCAGACTTCAACCACTTGATTGAGGACAAAATTGGCGGCATTAGATTGGTTCAGGCGTTTGCAAATGAGCAACGCGAGTACGATAACTTCAAAATGATCAACGACGCGTTTAGGCAGACAAAGCTGAAAGCTTATAAGATTATGGCATTCAATACATCCAGTACATATATGCTAATGCGTCTCGTCACGGTATTCATACTAATCGCAGGTGCGTACTACACAATGAATGGTGAATTGACATTCGGAGAATTCGCGGCATTCATTCTCATCTCGAATATCCTTTTCAAACCACTTGAGAAGATCAACGCTGTGATTGAGCTTTATCCGAACGGAATTGCCGGCTTCAATCACTTTACAGAAATCATGCGCGAGGTGCCGGACGTAAAGGATCACGAAAATGCGGTACCCCTCGAATCTGCAAGAGGCCAAATCGACTACAATGATGTTACTTTTGCCTATGATGACAAAACAGTGCTAAACAGTATCTCTCTAGCCATCAATCCAGGGGAAACAGTTGCTTTTGTTGGACCAAGCGGTGCAGGTAAAACGACATTGTGTTCTCTTCTACCAAGATTCTACGATGTAACACGAGGGTCCATCCAAGTGGATGGTAAGGATATACGAGACTATACGCTTGCTTCATTGAGAGAAAATATCGGAACTGTCCAGCAAGATGTCTTTTTGTTTTCCGGTACATTGAGAGACAACGTTGCTTACGGTAAACCTGAAGCTGAAGATGAAGAAATATATGCGGCGCTTGAGAAAGCTCAATTGAAAGAACTCGTGGATAGCTACCGGGACGGGTTGGATACCGTTGTTGGGGAACGTGGTGTTAAACTGTCAGGTGGACAGAAACAACGTATCGCCATTGCACGTATGTTCTTGAAAAACCCACCGATTCTCATACTCGATGAAGCGACAAGTGCACTCGACACTGCAACAGAAGTGCAGATTCAGACTGCTTTGAATCGTCTCGCTGAAGGCCGGACAACACTGGTCATCGCCCACCGTCTCGCTACTATCAAGAATGCAGATCGCATCATGGTCGTCACTAAAGAAGGCATCGCTGAAAACGGCAGTCACGAATCACTCATGGCGAAAAAGGATGGTATATATAAGTCATTGCACGATGCTCAATTTGCTTATCAAACTACTTAAAAACCGAACTAAATCACAAAAACATTGTATTTTTAAACTAAAACATGAACATCACTTAAAAATAGTGTTGAAAAGTTCGTTTATTGTGTTATGATTATCTACATCTTAAATACAAAGCACTCATATAATCGCGGGGATATGGCCTGCAAGTTTCTACCGGAACACCGTAAATGTTCTGACTATGGGTGAGTAACTTGCGTGATTACACTCGAAGTATACTCATCTCATGATGTGTGCTTTGAGTTTTTTTGTTTTTAAAAATACTTTTTGGGGTGTTGTTCATGCAGTTGCTTAAGGAAAAAATACTGAGCGAAGGTGTTGCACTTTCAAACACGGTACTGAAAGTGGATCAATTTTTAAATCATCAAATTGACCCTGCTCTTATGGCTGAGATCGGTCAAGCATTCAAAGAACGGTTTGAAGGAAAGAATATTACGAGGATACTGACACTGGAATCTTCAGGTATCGCGCCTTCCGTAATGGCAGGACTTGCGCTCGGTGTTCCGGTTGTATTCGCAAGGAAAAGAAAATCACTGACCTTGGACGAGAATCTCCTTACTGCAGAGGTCTATTCATATACTAAACAGGAAACAAATACTATCGCTGTTGCCGACAAATTCATCAATGACTCAGATGTTGTACTCATTATAGACGACTTCCTTGCTAACGGGGAAGCTGCTAACGCACTGGCCGAAGTCGTTGAATTAGCTGGTGCTGAAGTTGCCGGAATTGGTATCGTCATTGAAAAATCATTCCAAAGTGGTCCGCAGAAACTTAAAGATAGAGGCTATCATGTTGAGTCGCTCGCGCGTATTGCCTCCTTATCCAATGGAGAAATCAAATTCCTATCAGAGGTGAACGCATAATGCAGATGTCAAAAACAAAACAAATGTCACTCGGTTTCCAACACGTACTCGCTATGTATGCAGGTGCAGTCGTCGTCCCACTGATTGTCGGTGGGGCCATCGGTCTTACATCTGCCCAACTAACGTACTTGATTGCGATTGATATCTTCATGTGTGGAATCGCAACTATCCTTCAGGTCTGGAAGAACCAGTTTTCAGGCATCGGCCTTCCTGTTGTGCTTGGTTGTACCTTCACTGCCGTCGGACCGATGATTGCAATTGGCAATACTTACGGCATTACTTCAATCTATGGCGCAATACTAGTCACTGGACTATTCGTTTTACTCATTGGAAAATACTTCAGCAAGATGATCCGCTTCTTCCCGCCAGTGGTGACCGGGACTGTCGTCACCATCATAGGAATTACACTCGTTCCAGTCGCTATGCATGATATATCCGGTGGCCAAGGGAGTGCGGATTACGGTTCTGGCATCAACCTTGCCCTTGGATTTAGCACACTTGCAGTCATATTGATTCTTTTCAGATTCGGTAAAGGCTTCCTTAAGTCCATTGCTATTTTAAGCGGTATCGTCATTGTCACTGTCATCAGTTCATTCTTCGGTATGGTAGACATGTCTGAAGTCCGGGATGCATCATGGTTCCACCTACCACACTTCTTCTTTTTCGGTATGCCAGAATTCCATCTGGTACCGATCTTGACGATGATGCTTGTGGCAATCGTCGGTCTGGTCGAAGCGACAGGTGTCTACTTCGCACTCGGTGATATTTGTGAAAAGGACATCGAAGAAAAAGACCTTAAGCGCGGCTATCGTGCAGAAGGTATGGCCATCATTCTCGGAGGTCTATTTAATGCCTTTCCTTATACAACCTACTCTCAAAATGTTGGGCTCGTACAGCTTTCCGGCGTACGCAACAAACGTATTATCTACATCGCTGGTGTCATGTTGATACTACTTGGACTTGTGCCAAAAATCGGTGCTATCACAATGGGCATCCCGACACCTGTCCTTGGTGGTGCAATGCTTGCGATGTTTGGTATGGTCATCTCATATGGCATCAAAATGCTCTCAAGAGTTGACTTTGAAAATCAGAACAACCTGATGATTGTTGCGATATCAATCGGAATGGGACTCGGTGTCACAGCAGTACCCGATCTCTTTGCCATCGTTCCACCGACATTTGGTGTCGTTGCGGAAAGCGGTATTGTACTTGGCAGTTTAACTGCAATCATTCTTAATCTGATATTTAACCTAAGAAGTGAAAACATCAAACAACCTACGCTTGAAAATGAACAGATTACACAGTAAGTCAATAAAAGCACCATGCGACAAAATATCGCATGGTGCTTTTTCAATGTTACATACTGCTTAATATTATCAATACTCCGACGACTACGATTTCCATTCCAATCATCCACTTTAGAAAAATATCAGCATCGGAGTTCTTCATGCTTCTACCGTTGTTGTTGAAAAGCATCGATCGTCTCGTAAACAGTAGCACAGCAGTCAGAAAAATGATCGGCAGCATCAGTGTCACGTAGACCATAATCTTACCCTCCATTTTCAGCGATCACCATCGTTTGCACATTCGTTTAATCTTGCAGAATCTCTTATTCCTATTATACCCGTTATGCATTTTGGCATCACCTATTATCTGGAATTTCTATTTCAATATTATGTTGATAAGAAAGTGGGTTATTGGAAGACATTCGACGAAATACGAGATCTACATGTTTTGCTTCATTCAATTCTTCTATCGTTCCTTCTGAAAGCGATTTATAGTATCTAAATATCCCATCGGAATTCTGGCTTAATACATAAGTTTGACCCAATTGATCAGTCAGCTCGGCTATTATCCCATTATAGTCATCATTTACGATTTCTTCTGTTTTCAATGCGGCATTGAACGGATGGATACTCAGAGACTCAGCACGAATTGGCGAGTTATGATTCCCTGGTGCCCCCTCCAGGGGTATTGTTTTGGTGTCCTCATAAATACTTCCTGGGTCGAGCGTCAAATCGAATGTGTAGTTATGATGTATACGTTCTTCAAGGCCCCTTTCCATAGCTCCTGGTATTTGCGGATCGGATATTGTTATATCCACATCTATGTCTGTTTCATTTTCCAAATTGGTATCATGATAAAAGGTGACAATATTTTGATACACTTGCCCTTGGGCTTCTCCCGCTGCAATTGAATAAATATCAAGCGTCTCACCGTTTACGGACAGCTCTAAGATCCGAGGGAACATCAGATAGTTTAATTGCTCATCATGCGCTTTAAAATCGAGAAGAAAGTTGAAGGAAATTGAATGTGAGTCAGCTGCAACATCAGTCAACTTTATCGACAGACCCTCATATACTTCAACTTGGTTAATTTCGTTCTTGTAATCTTCCACCCCTGTACCCAAAAAAGTTTTTAAAGACTGATGGATGTTTTCAAAAGCATTAAAAACATTGGCCTGAATGCTATTGCTAACAGGACTTAAAAATATACCTGTAAATAATATGGCAGCTAGTACTACCCCTATCAATGCTCTTAAAGGCGTTTTATTATTTTTACGTTGTTCAGGAATGGACGCTTTAAACCTTTTTAGTATCCGATCTTCTTCCTCAACAGACAATGGTACATAATCATATTCTGCGGCTTGTGCATCATTAAACTTTTCGAACATGATCTTATTCATTATTGTACCCCTCCCTGAGTCTTTTTCTGGCTCTGGAAACATGATTATATGCACTGTCTGGAGTTATTCCCAACAGTTCAGCAGATTCCTTTACACTGTAGCCGTCTATATAAATATATGTAAGCAATTTCTGGTCAATCGGCTTAAGGCTTCTAATAAGATCTTCAAACTCCATCTTCCAGAAGCTGTCTGTCGCATGCCCTGTGTCTAACTGGTATGATTCATCGTGAAGTTCTTTCCTATATTTCCGTAGTATGTCTATTGCTTGAAAACGTGCAATAACTCCGATCCAGTTTTTGAATGACGAACGATTAGAATCATAATAATCAATATTATTCCAGATAGACAGGAGCACATCGTTAAAACACTCTTCTTCATGAGACTCCAATTGATATAGATGTTTGTTGATAATATATTTAAGAAGCCCCCCGTGTGTACGGACCAAAAGCTCGATGCCAGATTCATCATGCTTCTTTATCTTTTTAATAATTCTTTTGGTTTTTATGTCCAAGATTTCTTTCCTCCTTTACTGCTCACCCATATTTACGTATGTTATAAGGAGAATCTATCATTTGATTTTTACATCAAATATTATGAACTCGGTAAAGAAAATTAAAAGTTACTCTAAAGCTACAATGGGAGTGTTCAATGTATCTAGTTTGTTTAATCGAAAAGTTATAACAAGCGACAAAATATAAAGTAAATTGGTTCACTAAGGGAGGATACAAAATATGGAGCTATTAACATGGATAACTATAGGTTTCATAATGACAGGGTGTTCGCTTTTAATATGTATGAAAAAAGGAATGGAAAGTAAGCTTGCTTCTATTACGATAGCTGGTGAAGATGAAAAAAGCCAAAGAGAGGCTCAACTTCTAATCTGGTGGATAGTAAGCACGACGGTTTGGGGAGTAGTAAGCATAATGCTTATCGTTTTATGGTTTAATCTCTACTTTGGATAACTTGGAACCTTGAATTTAATTAAGCAAGTAGGCGTATTCATTGAAGAGGCATTTACTTAAAAATAGAACTACCGAATAAACGGCAGTTCTATTTTTTATACATCAAAATCAAGTTCGTTGAACTATTTTAAAAAGACTCTAGATTCCCTAGAGTCTATAATGTGATCATTTTCTTTTCGACCATTTCACCAAGTGCCGTAGTGAGCGCATAGACAACATGTTCAAAAACAAGACCACCCTGAACAAATACGGTATAAGGACGGCGGATGGGGCCGTCTGCACTGAGCTCGAGCGATGCCCCCTGTATGAATGTACCTGCGGCCATGATAACAGGATTCTCGTAGCCTGGAATATCGCTAGGGACAGGTAGGAACTGCGAGTTGACCGGTGATGCTTTTTGGATCATTTGGGTGAACGTGACCATCTCTTCCTCCGTGTTAAATGATACACTTTGAATCAGATCAGTACGCTTTGCATCAGGTACAGGGTCCGTCTTTAGCCCTACCTTCGACAGCAAATGACTTGTCAGAACGGCGCCATTTAAGCTTTCCATAACGACATGTGGTGCCATGAAGAAGCCCTGGTACATATCCTGCAAGGCATTCAAACTGGCCCCCATCTCCTTACCAATTCCGGGTACAGTCAGACGATAACTAATGCGTGTAACAAGGTCCCTTCTTCCGGCGATATACCCGCCCATACGAGCTAAGCCCCCGCCCGGATTCTTAATGAGGCTCCCCGCAATGACATCCGCACCTACTTCGATAGGTTCCCTGGTCTCAACAAACTCGCCGTAGCAGTTGTCGACAAAGATAATAATATCAGGATGTTTGGCCTTTATTTTTTCAATCATCATCTGTATCTCATCGATTGTTAACGATTTCCGCATACTGTAGCCGCGTGAACGCTGGATTGCAATCATCTTAGTATTCGATGTAATGGTTGCCATGATTTGGGAAACATCAAATTGATCATCAACCAAATCGATGACCCTGTAGTTAACACCCTTTTCTGTTAAGCTGCCGATATCGTCAGTTGAGCGACCAATAACTTTATCAAGTGTATCGTACGGTGCACCACTGATATAGATGAGCTCGTCACCTTTTTCAAGCAAGGCGAGCAATACGAGACTAATAGCGTGAGTACCTGATATGATTTGGCTTCTGACAATCGCATCTTCGCTTCTAAATACAGAGCGATATATTTCTTCAAGTTTGTCACGACCAGTATCATCGTAGCCGTAGCCTGTAGTACCAGTGAAATCACTCTCCGCTACCCCATTATCATGAAAAGCTTTCATCACCTTGTTAAAATTTCTTTGTGCAATCTTCTTATTTTTTCTCATAATCGGCTCAATTGCGTCGATGGATGCTTCCACCATCGTTTCTATCTTTTTATGTTCCAAGCAGTTAGTCCTCGTTTCCTTCTATAATTCTATGACTCCAAGCCCCGGGTGGCTCATAGCCGCTCAGGGTATATGCCTCTGATCTCTCGTCTAAGACTTGTTCATCTACAATTGTATATCGCTTCAAGTCGTATATCTTCTGAGGTTCTGAGAGCGGCAATATAGCTTCGTACTTCTCCATATGGGTCTTCATGAAGTCTTCAAGTGTGCGTAGAATTTCAATAGGGGGCATTGAAGTGTTCACATGGGCATTCGGCTCGCTCGGCGTATAGTGTACTGTATTATCAAGATCCGTCTTATTGAAGAACACGATGGACGGGATATGTTCCATATCGAGCTGTTTCATTAGATTTCTGACTGTATCATAATGCGTCTCCAGATTCTCCGAGCTGTTATCGATGACATGGATCAGAAAATCACTATCCGCGGCTTCCTCCAGTGTGGATTTAAAACTCTCAACGAGAGTCGTCGGCAAGTTTTGAATGAACCCGACGGTATCAGATAAGATACATTCAAAACCAGAAGGGAGTGTAATCTGGCGGGTTTTCGGGTCCAATGTAGCAAAGAGCGCATTCTGCTCATAGGTATCACTTTTCGCCATGGCATTGAAGAGAGATGATTTACCCGCATTGGTATAACCGATAAGCGACACTTTGACCACTTGGTTTCTATTACGTTTCTCACGGTACCGCTCGCGGTGCGACTCTACAACTTGAAGTTGTTTCCTGATTTCTTTGATTCGCTGATTGATATGTCGCCTGTCTGTTTCAAGCTTTGTCTCACCAGGGCCTCTCGTACCGATACCTGCACCAAGGCGTGATAGATTGATACCCTGACCTTTCAATCTCGGCACAAGATACTGTAACTGTGCCAGTTCGACCTGCAGCTGTCCTGCTTTAGACATGGCTCTTAGGCTGAAAATATCTAAAATAACTTGCGTGCGGTCGATGACCTTGGTGTCCATAATAGCCTCTATCGAACGGTTCTGACTAGCAGTGATTTCGTCGTTGACGATCGTATAATCGATCTCCTCATCCTCATCATATGACTCACGAACTTCCGACAGGAAGCCAGTACCGGCATAAGATCTCGGATCCACCGATGATCGATTTTGTACATGGACACCAATAATTTCTATATCCACCGATTCCGCTAGGCTTTTAAGTTCCTCTAGCTCAGACTGGACATCTTTCCTTTTTGGTGTATTTACTGAAATAATGACGCCTTTATATTTTTTTGTCATTGTGTACCTCCTCGGCTGCTTTAACATTCCTTACCCGTTTTGTTAATCGATTATTGTTTTCGTGTTTAGCTGACCTGGATTATGTCTAAAGTAGCATATATTCCATTTAACTTTGTAGAAAGGAGCCTAAAATCATGAAGACACACCTGTACGACTTGAAAGTTCAAGATGCCACTGGCAAGACGATTGATATGAAAGATTTTAAAGGCAAAGGCATACTTATAATAAATACCGCAAGTGAATGTACACTTTGCAATCAATTATCCGAACTTGAGTTCCTCTATCAAAAATATAAGGATGAGGGATTTGTAGTACTCGTATTTCCTTCCGATGACTTCATGAACATGGAACCACTCGATGCTTCCGAAGCAGAGTTCCACTACAACAAAGAGTATGGCGTAACCTTTCCCGTGATGGAGAAGGTGAATGTTAAAGGTACCGACACCCATACGCTATTCAGACATCTGACCGAAAGTAAGAATGGTTTGCTTACTAGTGCGGTAAAATGGAACTTTACAAAGTTCCTGATTTCAAGAGAAGGCAAGATAATTAAACGCTATCCACCTCAAAAATCGCCACTTTCAATAGAGTATGATATCGCTCAAGTACTGAGAGGCTAAAAAAGCATCCCACCTAATGGGATGCTTTTTCCTATTTAGTGAAAGTGCTGATGGCATGCTTATAGATCAGTTGATCCTTGCCTCCTGAATGCAGCTGTATAACGAACCGGTCAAAATCTATGACAGTCCCCCGCATCTGAAATCCATTTACAAGAAATACGGTCACTTCGGCTTTTGACTCCTTGAATTCACTGAGAAACTTCTCCTGCAGATCACCATTAGTCATTTTTCTTTCTCTCCTTCGTGTGTAGGAATTGATATATATCTTCAAATATACTATCCGTATTCACTGAATCAAGATCGTACCAACTCACGGGAAGCTGATTCCTAAAGAAGGTCAGTTGCCGTTTGGCATATTGCCGGGTGTGTTGCTTAATGGTTTCTTTAACATCATTCAGGGAGACGTGACCTTCGAAGTATGGTATGAACTCCTTATAGCCGATGGCTGCGCCTGCTGTTTTTGATAGAGGTCTGTGTTGCACGAGGGCACGCACTTCTTCTTCAAGCCCCATCTCGAACATCTTTTCGACACGGTTGTTGATGCTCTCATGAATCAATTTCCTATCCCGTGTCAACCCTATAATAAATGTATCATATTTCATCTCATCTGTGTAGCCGGGGCCTTCTCTGCTGCTGATCCTGTTGCTCAGCTCGTGTTTAACCAAAGCACGGATGACACGTCTGCGGTTATTTTGATGTATCTCGCCGGCAAGTTTCGGATCAACGTTCTTCAGCCGGTTGTGTAGGATGGTCGATCCGAGTGCGTCAAGACGTTCCGTCAATGCACGTTTCTCAGCATCGTCCTCATCGTTGAATTCGTAGCCGTAGATAAGGGCACGGATATAGTGACCGGTTCCACCAACGATAAATGGCACATCCCCGGCTTCGTGGAATTCGTCGATGATTTCATCTACGTGCTTTTGGAAATCATGTACCGAGAAAGCTGAATCCGGCGGCATGACATCGATCATATAGTGCTGGACACCATTCATCTCAGCTTCTGTGATTTTTCCTGTACCGATATCCATTCCCTGATACACTTGCATCGAGTCCCCGCTTATAATCTCTAAGTTGAACCGTCTCGCAATTTCAACACCGAGTGCAGACTTGCCGATTGCGGTGGGTCCGACCAATATAAGCAACTTCTTCTTTTCAGACATGTCTCATCACCCACTCCATAAGCCTGTTGTAAACTTGTTCACGATTTTTTTCAAAAAGCACTTCGTGTCGGCTCTTATCATAAAGCTGTACAGTGACACTGCCAGCATAATGACGATAAGTACGCGCCAGATTACGTATATCTCTGCCCTTACTTGAGAAGGGATCTTCCTTACCACCGATAAATAAAATGGGTACATTGGCATCCAGTTCTTTCAAGTTACGCTTTTTCTGGCTATCTTGTATATTTCGTACAACTTCTGACAAAGCACGGTTGCTCATCAAGCAGCCGCAAAGAGCGTCACTGTTGTAGCGTGCCACTTTCACTGCATCTTCAGACAGCCATCGGTTCTTTTGTGTGCCCGGAAACGATTTGTCATATCCAGCAAATGCAAGGCGGTTAATCACTTTAGACTTTGTTCTTGGTGCTACATCTGCAAGTGACCGTAGCATCTTGGTGGATAACCGGTCAGAAAAAGTGTCCTTGCTACCTGTGCCGACGATGATACCACCATCATATACTCTACGCTCAAGCAGACGACGGGCAACGATGGATCCCATCGAATGTCCTAAAATGAACTTCGGCAAATCCTTTGGAATGACTGTTGAAACTGCCAGAGCATCTTCAATCAGTAGGTTGAAACTCTCAAAATGACCCAGATCTTGAGCATCCATCCCATGCCCGCGATGATCATGCATGATGACCATACAGTCGTTCATGGCAAACCATGTCATCATTTCACTGTAGCGCTCCATGTGCTCCGCCATACCATGGAGGAGTTGGATTGCACATACGGGGTGATCCGGAGAAAAGATTCTGGTTTTAATATGTCGGCCTTGATTGTATACCATCTCTTCACTAATCTTCATCTTTACCCCTCCTACTTCATTATGCGGTTGAACATGCGCTCGATTTCGTAGGTGCTCATATGAATGATGACCGGACGCCCATGCGGACACGTGTATGGCGAGTGACAGGCCCTGAGTGATTCGAGCAGCGCTTCAATTTGCACTCTGTCGAGATAGTGATTGGCTTTAATCGATTGTTTACAACTCATCATGATGGCCATCTCCTCTTTATATTGGTTTACGGAGAAGTCAGGTCTTGAAGAAACGAATTCAATCAGTTCACCAATATCCCTTTCCGGATGCTTGTCATCAATCCAGTTCGGATAGGCGGTGACAGCGTATTGTCTGATGCCACTTTTTTCGATATTAAAACCAAGTGATTGAAGGCGTTTTAGCCGATCATCTATTTCTATTATATCATTCATCGGGAATTCGAAAGTATACGGGATTAACAACGGCACACCGTCCGTCTTTCCTATGGTGATGTTCTCCGCATAGTATTCATACTTGATGCGTTCTTGAGCTGCATGCTGATCCATCATATACATGCCTGTGTCGTTCTGTAGGATGATGTAGGTGCCGTGAAGCTGACCCACAATTTCAAGATACGGCAGTTTCTCTTTCTCAATGGATGACCCAGTCGTTGTGGAAGTAGTGTCTGTGGTCTCTGTATTTTTCACTCGCGTTTGGTCAGGCACCGTGCGTTGTACAGTCTGTTTTGATTTCACCTTTGTTTCATTCAGCACCGTTTTCTTTGGTACAACCTTGTACTCCGCTGACGGTTTTCTGAAATCAGGCGTTGCAGGCTGTTGCCAATCTGTCTCAGGTTTCTCTGGTACATTATCATCTCGTGTCTCACGAGAAAAATCTAGAGTACCCTGTGTGACCTGCTGTTTTGGTACTGAGGATTTTTTGGCGACATCCGGTATGAGCATTTCACCTTTCATATGCGAACGCACAGTTTTCTCGAGCAATTGGTTCAGCTCCCGCTCTTTTGAAAAGCGGACTTCGGTTTTAGCCGGATGTACGTTAACATCAACAAGCTTTGGATCCATCGTAATATCAATTACCGCGATCGGATACTTATCTTTTGGCAACAATGTATGATAGCCGTTGATGATCGATTGAGAAAGTTTGAAACTCCGGATGAACCGGCGATTGATGGAAATATTGAGATAGTTCCGGTTACTGCGGTTGATCTCTGGGCGGATAAGGAAACCTTGTATACGAAAATCGGCATCCTCCGCCTCAAATGCCACAGCATGTCTTGCGATATTCAGCCCATAAATATCACTGATGACTTCCTTGAGATTACCGTTGCCTTTGGTCATAACCTTTTCGCTATGATCCAGTATGAGACGGAAGCTGATATTGGGATAAGCCAGCGCCATGCGCTGAATGACATCAATGATTTTTCCGCTCTCCGTACGCATCGAACGCATGTACTTGAGTCTCGCTGGTGTATTGTAGAAGAGTTCTGTAATCGTAATATCCGTTCCCTTACGTTCTTTACCGGGCGTCTGTTCCATCAGTTTACCGCCTTCAAACCGAATGAATACTGGATTGCCTTCCATATGATTGGTTTCCACGGTTACCTTCGCTACAGCACCGATACTTGCGAGTGCCTCTCCACGAAATCCGAGGGAACGAATTTGAAACAGATCATAGTCCGTACCGATTTTACTTGTCGCGTGTCTTTGAAATAGCAGTGGACCGTCCGTATGATGGATGCCATCTCCGTTGTCCACAATCCGTATTTGCTTCATTCCCGATTCTTCAATGAACACTTCAACTTGCGAAGCATTGGCATCGATGGAATTTTCCACTAGTTCCTTGACTACAGAGCTTGGCCGTTCAACAACTTCCCCGGCAGCTATCTTATTCTGTATTGCACTATCCAATACTTTTATTGAACCCATATCATCACTCGCCTTCAAGCTCGTTTTTAAGTTCCTGTAGTTTCATCATCGCATCAAGTGGTGTCATCTGGTTGATGTCGACAGCTTTGAGCATGTCGATAACCGGGTGCGATTCTTCACTCTCAGCCTCATCAAGCGGCAATGACAATTGTGTACTGCTCGGAACCTGTCTATTTTGTTCGAATCCTTGGAGCAGCTCATGCGCCCGTATTGTTACCTCTTCTGGCAATTCCGCAAGACGCGCTACATGTATACCGTAGCTCCGTTCCACCGGGCCCGGCTTCACCTTATGAAGAAAAATTAATTTTCCATCGTACTCGGTTGCCTTAACATGGACATTCTTTAAATGTTCTAGTTCATTTCCAAGCCGTGTCATCTCGTGGTAGTGGGTCGAAAACAGCGTCTTGGCACCGATATGATCATGGATGTACTCAAGCATCGACTGTGCGAGGGACAGTCCATCATAAGTAGACGTCCCCCGACCAATCTCATCAAAGATCAGAAGGCTGTTTTTTGTCGCATGCTGCAGTGCTTCGTTTGCTTCCATCATTTCAATCATGAATGTCGATTTACCACTTGCCAAGTCGTCACTCGCGCCAATACGGGTGAAAATTTGGTCAAAGATCGGCAATATCGCTGACTCTGCCGGAACATACATGCCCATCTGCGCCATAATGCTGATTATTGCTGTCTGACGCATATACGTACTCTTACCAGACATGTTTGGACCTGTTATTAAATAGATGAACGTTTTCTCATCCATGTCGAGTGCGTTCGGTACGTAGGTATTCTCCCCGATCACTTTTTCGACTACCGGGTGGCGTCCTGCCTTGATGGATAACGTATCCTCGCTGAACTCAGGACGTACCAGACGGTACTCATTGGCTACAGTCGCAAATGAAATGAGACAGTCGAGCGAGCTGATGATATCAGCCGTTGTCTGCAGTCTTGGAATGAACTCTTCCATTTGCTCGCGCAGTTCGACAAAGAGGTCATATTCTAGGATGATGCTTTCATCCTGGGCACCGAGTAGCTTCGACTCCATTTCCTTAAGTTCTGGGGTGATGAAGCGCTCTGCGTTGGTCAGCGTCTGCTTGCGCTGGTACTCGAAGTGGTCGGCATCGAAATTTACAGCGTTGCCTTTTGAGATTTCAATATAGTAGCCGAACACCTTATTGAACCCGATCTTCATATTGCGGATGCCAGTCCGTTCCCGTTCTCCTTCGATATAGTCATTCAACCATATTCTGCCGTTGTTTGACAGGTAGCGGTATTCATCAAGCCGGCTGTTGTACCCTTCTTTGAAGATGCCCCCTTCGCGTATTGTCTTCGGGGGTGTATCGTCAAGGCTTGATTCAAGTAGTTGATGAACGTCACGGAGCGTGTCGAAATCTTTGAATAAAGGTGTCTCTCGCAGTCCGATCTCCAAAAGGATCGTTTCAATTGCTGGCAGCCCTGCAAGTGAATCCCGCATCTGAACCAGATCTTTGGCATCGATATTGCCGAAGCTAAGACGGCCGACAAGCCGCTCAATGTCGTAGACGTTATTGAGCAAGGTCTTGATATCCTCTCTTTCAATGAAATTCTCGAGGAATAAAGCGACAACATCCTGCCGTTCAATGATAGCTTCCTTGCTGAGGAGCGGACGTTCAATCCATTTTCTTAGTTTACGCTTGCCCATCGGCGTCTCAGTTCGATTCATGTACCAAAATAGCGACCCTTTCGCTTTCCTGGTCTGAAGGCTCTCCAGCAACTCCAAGTTGGAAAGTGCAGCGTAATTGAGCTGCATAGTCTCCTTGATGCGATGTTTCGCGACTGTTCTAAAATGCTTCAGTTCCCTCATGTTGTGAGCTTGGATGTAGCTGATAAGAAGATCAAGTGCCTGCTTTTCCCCTTGAGTGACTGCCGGGTCATAGTCGAGTGGATGATGCGTATCATTCGTAAACACAGTATTTACTGGTGGATCGGCATATAATTCCGATAAGATGTCTTGAATATTCTCCTCAATGACAATTTCTTTCGGGTCGATACGATCGATTTCACTTTTCAGCACCATCATGTCATCCGTGCAGAAAGCCGATATTTCACCTGTAGAAATATCGGAATAGGCGGCATTGAAGAACCCCCCTTGTTCATCCAGTGAGAGGATATAGTTGCTGCGTCCATCATCCATACCGAAATCATCAATTAAAGTGCCTGGAGTAATGACCCGCACGACGCCTCTTTTGACCATTCCTTTCGTTTGCTTCGGATCTTCGAGCTGTTCACAGATGGCCACCTTATATCCTTGATCGATCAGTCGTTCGATATAGCCCTTAGCAGAATGATAGGGTACGCCGCACATCGGGATCGGATCCTTCTTTTTGTCTCTTGATGTCAATGTGATTTCGAGCAATTTGCTCGCAGTAATCGCATCGTCATAGAATAACTCGTAAAAGTCACCCATCCGGTAGAGAAGCAATACATCGGGATGCTCCGCCTTTATATTCAGATACTGTTGCATCATTGGTGTTACTGTCGTCATCTAAACACTTCCATTACTAAAATATAACTGCATTATATCACGCGGCCGATTAAATGTTGAACGTCTTTAGAACGCCTTTTTTGTCAAGTTGCCTAAGAATCACCCATGATACCAGAGCACCAATCACTGTACTCGCCATAAACGCAGGCGCCAATACATAGAAAAAATTCAGCTCCAAACCAAGTATCATAATCAAAGGCAGAGTAGCGAGCGAACCAAGGACACCGGTCCCGATCATTTCACCAGCAACAGACAGACCCAGCTTTTTAAATTTCCGGTAAAGCAGGAATGCAACAAGTGCACCGATCATGCTGCCCGGGTAGGCAAATGGCGATCCAGTCCCCATCATAATACGGATAGTTGACGAAAGGAATGCCTGAACGATTGCGAAAGGACCTGTGAGTACGACGCTTAAGACATTGATGAGATGTTGTATGGGAGCTGCTCGGACTGGACCGAGGGGGATCACAACAAAAGTACTGAGTACAACATTCAGTGCGACAAGCATACTTGTTATGGTTAAATTTCTAGTCATTCAACCATCCTCCTTTTAAATAAAGGGCTGTACATCAAAAAAGATGTACAGCCCTTATGCTACCTTCTAGTCTTCTTTACGGTTCGGCATATTTCTCATTGCCGCTCCGGTTTCACCTTCCAAAATGTCCCCGCCTGTAGAAGTGATAATTTCGTTTGTCACGGTCTGACTGATCGCATGTGAAACCATCTGCAACAACTCGTTGACCTGGCTCTGAGATTCTTTGAACTGGTTGACAATCGGCATTTCATCAAGCTCCGCTTCAACCTTCTTGATCTTTTCCTCAGTCATCTGATATGCCCGTTCCTTACCGTAGTTCTGGAAATTGACAGCCTGTTTCTGAAGACTTTTTAGACTGGCCATCTTTTCACGGACGTCTTTGTTCTCATGTATCTTTGCTTCAGCTTTTTTAAAGAAATCAACCTGCTCTGTCTCAGCAATCATACCGCCGAGCGCTTTTGCTTCTTTTACTATCTCGTCTTTCGTATACATAGACCTTCCACCTTTTCCTATTCTGACACCGGAGGCCCGGCATTATTCTGTCATCATCCGCAAAAAACCAGGCGAATCAAATCTTATATCAGTATATCTGTTTTTCCTGCATATTTCAAAACTATTTGGCTGTTTTTCACCTGGCATCCCGTGTCGGAAATGGGCTATACCACTGTCCAAGCTGAAAGGCACTGATAACCACAAGAATGATGATGACGACAAAAAGGATATCCCGGATTGAGAACGTAGTTCGATGATAATAGGTCCTTGGCCCATCATCGAATCCTTTTGATTCCATCGCAATACCGAGGCGATAGGCTCGCCGTATACTCTGGCTCAAAAGTGTGATGATCGTGGTAGAGAATCCCTTATAGCCACTGACGTATTTCCTATGGATCAATGGCTTTCTTACTTTGCGGGCGCGTCTTAGTGACATGTATTCATTACCGATGATCGGTACCATGCGGATTGCGGCCATGAATGCGTAGGCAAACTTCGGTTTTAAGCCCCCTTGCTGCATCAAGCTGTAGAAGACATCCGTCAGTTTCGTAGTGAAGACGACAAGTGCACCGAATAGCGATAATACTATGCCACGCATCATGATGTGGATGCCACGGATGGTGCTTTCTTCTGTGATGTGGATGATGCCGAATCGAACCAACGTAGTCGTACCATCACCATAGAAGATCATATACAGACTTGAAATCGCACCGAAGAAAAATACAGTTGAAACAAGTAGTAAGAGATATCTAATTTTCACTCCACTCAGTACAAACAGCAGCACCAGCATCAGGAGGGACAGGTGGAACAGATGGTTCGGATCGTGGATGAGTAGAACCGTCAGGAACAAGCAAGCGGCAATCAGCATCTTAGTGATCGGATTGACTTCATCTACAGGGGTGCTGTAGTAACGTATCGCTTCTAGCATCGCCCTGCACCTCTTTCTGTAAGTATCCCACCTGCTATATGTAGCCGTCTTGACGGATAACGCACCTTAATCTCTTCATCATGCGTAATCATGATAATGGTTGTCCCCGACTGGACCATGTCGTGCAGCATTTCAATCAATCGGAACGCATGACGCTGATCCAACCCAAAAGTGGGTTCATCCAGAATGATGATTTCAGGAATACCGCCTGAAGCTGTCGCAACACTCAGCCGACGCTTCTGACCTGTCGAGATTTCAAGCGGATGCAGATGCTGTATATTCTCCAGACCAAGTCTTTCGAGCAAGGCTTCTGTCCTCTGCTTGGCTTCTTTCTTATCATAATGGAGTTCCAGATTAATAAATACTTCGTCAACCACCGTATTTGTTATAAACTGCATTTCAGGATTTTGAAATACTGGATAGACAGCGCCTTTGTATTGCTTCGTCCGCTTCACTCTTCTACCTTTAAAATAAATATCTCCCTCAGACGAAATCAGTTTCATCAAAGCAAGGAGCAGGCTTGTTTTGCCTGTTCCATTATCCCCTTCAAGTGTAATCCATTCACCCTTCCTGATTTCAAGACCGGCGATATCAAGTAGTTGTTTTTTTCCACGCCTAATCTTAAGGTTACGTGCTTCAAGCAACGTTTCAGACTGCGCTTTTATATCGGGAAGCATCGGCGCATTATGCCAGGACTCCGGGTGCCATACACCAAACGCATCGAGCGCATCACGATGGTTTCTGAGCATCACGTCTGGCGATGCCGTGCTGTTTATCTGTCCGGCATCATCCATAAGAATAACCCGATCCACCTTGTCCCATATATCTTCCACACGATGTTCGATAATGACTACGGTGCGATCCCCCCACATTTTATGGATTGTCTCCCACAGATGGGCAGCGGAACCGTCATCGAGCATGCTTGTCGGTTCATCAAAAAATAGTGTGTCTGCACGCTGTAACAATGAACCGGCTATGGCCAGTTTCTGTTTCATACCGCCGGATAGTGTCTGAATAGGTGTATCTGGTGCCACATCGAGACCGACTGTATCAAGCGCCTCTTTAATCTGTTGGTCCATCTCTTCTACTTTGACCTGTCTGTTCTCCATGACAAAGGCAAGTTCCTCAGAAACTGTCGGCATCGTAAACTGGGCATCCGGATCCTGAAACACATAGGCACCGGACTCCGCGAGCTCTAGCTTATCCGCTTTTATCGGCACCTGGATGACGTTTGGAATGAGACCGCCAAGCACATTGAGGAGTGTACTCTTGCCGGAACCGCTTGGGCCGACAATGAGTACCTTCTCACCCTCCGCTATTTCCAAGTCTAGATCGGTAAAGAGTCGACTCTCAGCCTCTGGAAATTTCAGTCTGAGCTTTTCGACTGTTATGGCCATTGTTATAACCCTTCATCCGCCGGCATTTTGCGACCGACAAGTTTCAGCACACCGGTTCCTCTCAGCCCTTTATAAAGTAGATATGCCAAACCACCGGCTATGAGTGCACCACTCAACACTCTAAAGCCGAACATGAGCATAAGATTCCATGTCGCTAGCTGACCAAGGTAGCCGTAGTACCAATCGAGCGGCAGTGTAGACAGCGCCGCTGCTATACCTGCAGTGACTGCAACCATGAGCGACGTACTCTTATATTTCACAATCGCAAATACAATCTCACATGCCAGTCCTTGGATCAGTCCATAGACAATCAGCATTATATCGAACTGCAACAGGACGATTGTCTCACCTGATGCTGCCGCAAACTCGGCAATCAGTGCAACGCCTGGCTTCCTAATAATCAGATAAGCGACTACCGCTGCAATAAACCACATGCCATAAAGAAGCTGATTTAAATGCAAGCCGAGTGGCTCCAACGCTGTATAGACCCCACCCCATATCGAGTAGATGAACGAGAACACAAGCGCAACGACAACTGTAACCAGTACATCGGTGAGCGTCAGACTGTTCCTTTTTATCATACAAAAACCCCCAAATGATATTTCCCAAATAAAAAACACACCACTAGCGGAGTGGTGTGCATATTTGTAGGAAAATATGCCACTTCCCTACGCTAGTATGATCTAGATCAGGTAATGAGGGTCATTCTCAGTCCAAACGGACACCCCTAGTGGTCGTTTCTTATTCGGTTGAACTTATCTTAATACATTTCAAGACTTTTGTGAAGTTATTTATTATCAGACACCATTTGGAAGTAGCGTCCCTTTTGTTCGAGGAGTTCCTGCTCAGAGCCATGCTCAACCAGTTCACCCAGTTCCATAACAAAGATCCTATCGACCGCTTTGATGGTGTTGAGCCTGTGGGCGATAATGATACTTGTACGGTCTTTCATAAGACGCTCTAGTGCTTCTTGAATCTTGAGCTCAGTCACAGTGTCGATGCTGCTTGTCGCTTCATCAAGTAGCAGGATGGCAGGATCTGTGATCAGGGCCCGGGCAATTGAGATCAACTGCTTCTGCCCCTGTGAAATGAATCCTTCATCCGCTTCAAGCACAGTATCGTAGCCATTTTCAAGTTCGATGATGAACTCATGTGCATTGGCAAGCTTCGCCGCTTCAATGACCTCTTCATCAGTGGCATCAAGCTTACCATAACGTATATTCTCCCTGATAGTAGACTCGAAGAGATACGGATCCTGCAACACAAACGCCGTCTGTGAACGGATGGTCGAACGGGCATAGTCAAGGATATCTTCTTTGTCTATTCTGACCTGCCCCGAATCCGTTTCATAGAACCTTGCAAGCAACTGCATCACTGTCGTCTTGCCTGCCCCGGTGGAACCAATTAACGCGATGGATTCTCCCGCTTCTATCTTGAAGCTAAGATTTCTGATCGTTGGTGTCTGCTGCTCGGGATCGTAGGAGAAGGAGACATCATCGAATTCGATTTCACCTTCTAAAACCTTGTCTTCAATTCCTCCGTTATCCTCTTCTGTTTCGGAATCCATGATGCCAAATACTCGCTCCGCACCTGCAATGGCAGATAGAACCTGATTGAACTGGTTGGAGAGATCGGCAAGTGGTCGTGTGAACTGCCTTGCATATTCAGCAAAAACAACAATTGTTCCGATAGTGACTACATCGTTGCCAGAGAGTGCAAGTAATCCACCGACACCTGCAACGACGGTAAAACTGATGTTGTTAAGCATATTCATCACTTTTGGAATGAACCCGGCGTATAGGAAAGCCCAGAACGTGATGTCTCTAAGTCTTCCAGCTTTTTCATCGAAGTTCTTGATCGCTGTCTCTTCTTGGGAGAACACTTTGACGATTTCCTGGCCTGAGACCATCTCCTCGATATAACCGTTCATTTCACCGGTTGCCCGCTGGCGTTTCTTGTAGAGGGGGCCAGTTCTTCGGGTGATGAAGCCCACAGCTAGAATCAGTACTGGAATAATCAATACTGTAAGTAGTGTCAGAAGTGGGCTCAAGTAAATCATGACACTGATTGTACCGACAAGTGTGACGACACTCGTTGTAAACTGTATAAAAGAGGTATTCAACGTCTGCGAAATGGTTTCGATATCGTTTGTCATCCGGCTCATCAATTCACCATGCTGACGTTTATCGTAAAACCTTACAGGCAATTTCTGCATATGAGAGAACAATCTGGAACGGAGTTTGTATACTGTACGCTGTGACAGTCCGACCATCATGAACGCTGCCAGGTACTGCGTTGTTGAAAGCAAGATATAGACCACAAGTAACAGGATCAGAATCGAAGCAAGTCCGTCTAGTTGGCGCTGCACAAAATAATTATCAACGATTTGGCCGACAAGATACGGCCCGACGATACTGAGCAAGCTGGTCAATGCTACAAGGATTATTATGGCATAAAGCAAAACCCGCTCTTCGTTGATGAAGCGCCACATTCTTTTAAGTGTTCCCCATATATCATTGGCACGCTGGTCTTCTTTCTTTTTCTTGCGTCCGATTTCCTCTTTTTGAAGGACCGGTTCATTGCCGAATGGTCTTTTGATAAAATCAATCATCCAGCTGTCCCCCTTCCGTCTGCGATTGCACAATGGATCGGTATAGATCCGATTCTTCCATAAGTGTCTCATGCGATCCAAGTGCACTAATCTCGCCACCATCAAGTATAAGGATGCGATCAGCCATTTTTGCAGTGACTATCTTTTGCGTGACGATGATTTGAGTCGTATTCTCTTCCTTGATAGCATCCCATAGCGCCGATTCCGTGCGGATATCTAGAGCCGAAGTACTATCGTCTAAGATCAGTATACCCGGTCTTCGGACGAGTGCGCGAGCAATGGATAGTCGTTGCTTTTGCCCGCCCGATAACGTCACGCCCCTTTGGCCGACACGGGTTTCATAGCGGTGATCGAATGTATTGATTGAATTGTGGATTTGTGCCTTTTGTGTTGATGTGAATACTTCCGCTTCTCCCGCTTCAAGATCTCCCCATAAGAGGTTCTCGAAAATACTGCCTGAGAACAATACAGCAGACTGTGGTACATAACCGATGGTCTCACGGAGATCATCTTCGTTCCAGTCTTTTGCATTGATGCCATTGATATAGACATCCCCTTCTTTTACATCATACATTTTTGGTATAAGACTAAGAAGTGTACTCTTGCCAGATCCTGTACCACCCATAATGACAAGTGTCTCATTCTCTTTAACTTCGAAGTTGATGTCGCGGAGAACATACCGTGTTGAACCTGGATATTTAAAGGAGACGTTATCAAATTTCACTGTGCCTGCCTGATCCACCTTGCTGATTTCTTTATTATCGTTCACTGCCACAGGCGCCTCGAGCACTTCCTCCATACGTTCACTGGAAGCTTTGGCACGACTGAATGCGATGATGATGAAAGCAAACATTGAGAAACCACTCTGCATGCGGAGTGCATAGTTGACGACGGCGACAATCTCACCAACTTCAACGCTGTTACTCTGAAGCAAATCAGAAGCCATCCATAATACGACGAGTAGACTGCCGTTTATAATCAGAAGCAGTACAGGCATGATGGATTCCATCAGCCTCAGTGCATACACTGTATCATCACGCAGACGACCCGCGACTTTGCTGAACTTGCCGATTTCGAACTCGCCACGGTCATTTGCCTTAATTAGTCTGACCGCTTCAAGGTTCTGTTGGATAAAACGGTTGATTTTATCCAGTCGCTTCTGGACTCTTAGGAAAATCTGTCCACCCTTACGGGCTGTAAAGAAAAGAAATATCAATAGGACTGGTGTTAAGAAGGACAGATAGAAACCAAGTGTCGGATTGACGACAAACGACATGATAAGTGACCCAATAACAAGTAACGGTGCCCTCAGAATAATTCTTAATGACATATAGAGTAACATTTCGACTTGTAAGACATCCTGGGTCATGCGCGTGATGAGACTGGAAGTTGGGAATTTCGATAGTGTTGCGAGCGTGAAATACTGGACTTTCCGAAACAATGCCGTTCGCAAATCGTAACTGAAACGCGTGGCGACCTGACTCGAGAAATATGAGTTACTGATTCCACTTAGAAACGCTGCCATACTAATGGCGAACATAACCAGAAGATAAAACCAAACGGTATCTATATCCTGTGCCACGATACCATCATCAATGACTTTTGAAATCAGATAAGGCTGAAGCAACTCAACAGCAAGTTCGATGAACATGAAGAAGAGAGCGACTGCAATGAACCATTTGTATTTGAGCGCGTATTTGAAGACTGTAATCAATTGTTCCACCCTTTTCTTTCGGTTACCGAAGTAATATATCAATTATGACATAATTCAAACTATTTTAATAGAAAAAATAAAAACCTGAAGCCCGAAGCTTCAGGTTTTTGATTTAGCGGAATTCCGCCATGAGTTCATCGAATGTTCCATTTTCAAGTTTCATTTCTTTTTTAACAAGTGGCTGGTCTAGATATCCTTCAATGTTCTCTTGGTAGGATTTTGCTTCCTGATCATGATAGATGATACCCTTCAGTCGACCATCATATTCCATGACGTGCTGCATTGCATTCTTTGGATCCTGATAATCAAATCCTTCAATGTCCTCGACAGCTACCAGATTCTCCTTGAACCAATCGTAAGTGTTCACCTTATTGTATGTTACACATGGACTGAAGACATTAATGAAGCTGAACCCCTTATGGTCCATCGCCTGCTGGATGATGGCTGTAAGCTGTTTAATGTCTGAGCTCACACTTTGAGCAACAAAAGTCGCCCCGCTTGCTAGTGCTGTTCTGATTGGTTGGATCGGATTCTCTTTTGACCCTTCCGGTGTCGTCTTCGTCACAAAACCTTTGCCTGAGGACGGAGAAGTCTGTCCTTTCGTCAGGCCGTAGACTTGATTGTCCATGACGATATAAGTGATATCGATGTTTCTTTTCAGTGCGTGGACGGTGTGTCCCATACCGATTGCGAAACCATCGCCATCTCCACCTGAAGCGATGACTGTAAGGTCGTCATTGGCCATTTTGACACCTTGAGCCACTGGAAGGCTGCGTCCATGTGTAGAGTGGAAACCGTAGGATTTGATGTAGCCACTCAAACGACCGCTACAGCCGATACCTGTGATGACAGCAAGTTCATCTGGCTCAAGCCCATTAGCTGCACACGCTTTCTGTATAGCTGCCTGAACACTAAAGTCACCACAGCCCGGGCACCAGTTTGGTTTGATATTATTTCTAAAGTCTTTGAATGTCGCCATTAAATAACTTCCTTTGTTTTTAGAATCGAGTGGATATGCGTTTCGATCTCTTCAGGTTTGAAAGGCGTTCCATCATATTTTACATAAGAACGGATTCTGTCATGTCCAGGATAGTTCATCTTGAGCACACTCTGCAACTGTGCACTATAGTTTTGCTCGATGACAAGTATCTCTTTGGCGCCATCAAGATAAGGTCTGAGTGCATCGATTGGAAATGGATGAATCTGCTTTAGATTCACAGTCGTCACGTCCGCATCTATTCTTTCTGCTGCTTCATTCGCAACACCATTGACACTCAGGAAACTGAGTATAAGCAGATCGCTATTTACGTTTCCTTGTACTTTGAATGGTTCTTCCATCGTGAAGTCTTTCAGTTTGCGCATCCGCTTGTCCATTTGTACCTGACGATTCTCTGGACTCTCATTCGGTGTACCAGTAGGACTGTGCTCAACACCGGTTACATGGTGGATGCCGCCTTTGGTACCTGGAATTGGGCGATGGGATATACCATCGTCCTCGTTTCCGTAACGTTCAAAATATTCATCCGCCTGATCTTCGATATCTTCTGTAATCGTTTTGCCGCGATTGATTTCCACTCGGGAGACATCGAACGGAGCAGAGGACTGCTTACCGAGTGACATTTGCAAATCGGACAACAAGATAACAGGGACCTGATAGTATTCTGCCAAGTTGAATGCTTCTATCGTAGTGTAGAATGCATCTTCGACATCTGACGGTGCGAGCACAATCTTCGGAATATCTCCATGCGTGCCGTATATCATCTGCATGAGATCCGATTGTTCCTGTTTTGTCGGCAGCCCCGTGGAAGGACCTCCGCGCATCGTATCGACAATCACAAGCGGAGTTTCAGTCATTCCTGACAGTCCTATTGATTCCATCATCAATGATAATCCCGGTCCTGCAGAGGAAGTAAAACTTCTCGCTCCTGCATAGTTGGAGCCAATCGCCATAGTTACTGCTGCGATTTCATCCTCTGTCTGTATGACGGTTCCGCCCACTTTCGGCAGATTAGTTATCATGTATTCCATGATCTCACTTGCTGGTGTAATTGGATAGGCCGCCATGAACCGTACCCCAGCGTTCAATGCACCGAAACTGATGGCATCGTTGCCGATCAAAAAGAGACGCGCTTCACTGTCTGATGGAAGCATTTCGAAGTCTCCTTCAATATGGACCATCTCGTCACCCATAAGCTGGTAGCCCTGGTTGAGCGCTTCGTGATTAGCATCAACGATATCCTGTCCTTTTTTGATGAACATTGTATAAATCATATCCTTGAATGGTTGAAGTTCGAGGTTCATCAATCTGGCGCTAGCCCCGATAGCCACCATGTTTTTCATCAGTTGACTACCGAGCGCTTTAGCAGTCTCCGTGAACGGAATGGATATAAGCTGTATATCTTGAGTTTCGTCTTTTTCGGGGTTGAATTTGCTGTCGGCAATGATGATGCCTTTCTTAACCAGTTCATGACTATTCAGATCAATGGTTTGCTGGTCGAATGCAACAAGTATATTGATGTTGTCGCTGACCGACCGTACTTCCTTAGTAGAAATTCTAACATTATTATTTGTATGGCCACCTTTAATACGACTCGAAAAATGTCTATAGCTATAAAGGTGGTAACCCATTCTATTGAGTGTGGTTGAAAATATTTCTCCAGTGGATTCGATGCCTTCACCTTGCTGGCCACCGACTTTCCATGACAATTGTTCATTCATACACATTGCCTCCTTGTCCTTATGCTAATATACCAAAATCCACAGCAATTTTCGATCTTATGGATAGGCCTGAAACGAAAATCAGCCTATTGGATGACCGCTATTCCTCTATTCGGATTTTACTTATTTTATTGGCTGCTGTATCGATGATGACACCGGAAAGGATGCCTGCCCCTTCTTCAGGCACATTGTGACGAACTGGCAACTGATGTATGAAGCGTTCGATGACTTCCTCTTTACGGATACCGAGTATGCCGTTCTTAAAGCCTGTCATGCCAACATCAGTGATGTACTTCGTACCACCTGGCAGCACTTGTTCATCATTCGTCTGAACATGGGTATGTGTACCGACTACAGCATCCACCCTGCCGTCTAGATAATGCCCCATTGCGAGGCTTTCACTTGTGGTCTCGCTGTGAAAATCAACGAATATTTCATCGGCTTCCACACTTCCAAGTATTGCGTCCGCTTTTTTAAATGGACAGTCAATGGCGTCCATGAAACTACGACCTTGAAGATTCATAATGAGCAACTTGACACCATTCACGTTGACAATACCATACCCTTTTCCGGGCGCACCGTCAGGGAAGTTTGCCGGACGAACCATCCGAATATCCTCATCCATGAATTCATAGACGTCGCGTTTGGCAAATGCGTGATTACCAAGTGTAATGAAATCAGCACCACTTGTCAGAATCTCCTTATAAATTTTCTCAGTGATCCCTTTGCCATGGGCAGCATTCTCACCATTGACGATGGCTACCTGTGCCCCATGCTCTCTCTTTAACGATAAAAGGTGCTCAGATAGCATTCTCCGGCCGACTTTTCCTACTATATCTCCAATAAATAAAATGCGCATTCAGTTTCATCCTTTAAATTCAATTTGATGTTTATTATACATGTTTTAGGGAAGTTGTATTTTATAAAACTTTAGGAGTGACTAACTTGACATTATCCATCGATCCCAAAGACTTTGCAAAAATGGCCCTTATGGCAAACCCTTCGACGAGTGAGAGCATCGAAGACAAAGCAAAAGACAGCCTCGAACTCTATCTAAGCGCCTATAAGCTCGCTGAGAAATACGAAAGATTTTCCAACTCTACTCAAGAAACAAGCGAAGCCTTCAGTAATATCAGAGACATCGACATCAACATGTAAATATAAGCCCAAAATAAGAAAACCAGCAGGATATCCTGCTGGTTTTCTATTTGGCATATTCTACTGCTCGCATTTCTCTTACTACTGTCACTTTAATGTGTCCTGGGTATTGGAGTTCTTCTTCGACTTGCTTTTTGATATCCCTCGCAAGGCGATGCGCTTTCAGATCATCTAACTCATCCGGTTTGACCATGACACGTATCTCACGACCCGCCTGGATGGCAAATGTCTTTTCAACGCCACTGTATCCTTCAGCGATAGCTTCAAGTCTTTCAAGACGCTTGACGTAATTCTCAAGTGTCTCTCTCCTTGCACCCGGTCTAGCAGCGCTCAATGCATCGGCTGCCGCAACGAGAATCGAAATGATACTTGTCGGTTCTACATCCCCGTGGTGGGAATGAATAGCATTAACGACTGTATCATGTTCTTTGTATCGTTTTGCAAGCTCAACGCCGATTTCAACATGGCTGCCATCCACTTCGTGATCGATGGCTTTACCAATATCGTGAAGGAGCCCAGCTCTTCTTGCCAGCTGTACATCCTCACCGAGTTCGCTCGCAAGCATACCAGCAAGATATCCGACTTCGACAGAGTGTTTAAGCACGTTTTGACCGTAGCTAAGTCGATACTTCATCTTACCGAGATGCTTAATGAGTTCCGGGTGAAGATTGTGAATATCAAGTTCGAAAGCTGCTGCTTCCCCTGCATCACGAATGTTCGCCTCCATATTACGCTTGGCTTTATCCACCATTTCTTCAATACGTCCTGGATGAATTCTACCATCCTGCACGAGGTCTTCGAGTGCATTTTTAGCAATTGCCCGGCGAATTGGGTCAAAACCGGAAAGTATGACCGCTTCAGGTGTATCATCGATAATCAAGTCGATCCCGGTCAATGTTTCCAAAGTTCGAATGTTACGACCTTCTCTGCCGATGATGCGACCCTTCATTTCATCGTTTGGTAATGTAACGACTGATACTGTCGATTCACTTGTATATTCTGCTGCATATCGCTGGGCAGTCACAGCAAGCAATTCCTTCGCTTTCTTGTCCACATCAAGCTTCATTTGATTCTCTTTCTCTTTGACCATTACAGCCATATCATGTGACAGTTCCCGCTCCACTTCTGCGAAAATCTCATTACGCGCCTCTTCGCGCGTAAGTCCGGAGATGCGAGTGAGTTCTTCTTCTTGCCGACTGATGATTTCTTTAATCTTATAATCCTCGGCATCAACCATTTGCTGTTTTTCTTCAATTTTGGCTTCTTTGTGCTCCAGTGCTTCATCCTTTTTATCCAGAACTTCGCCTTTCCTATCAAGAACTTGTTCCCGATTCAGCAATCTGGATTCCTGTGCCTTGAGTTCATCTCTCTTCTCACCGGATTCACGTTCAAATGTCTCCCTGAGAGTTTGATTTTCCTCTTTTGCCTCGAGCAGCTTTTCTTTCTTGAGGCTCTCACCCTGCTTCTTCGCTTCATTGATAATGTGCTCAGCAGAATTTCGCGCCTCTTGCTGCCGTTTAGTCAAAGTGTTTCTGACGATAAAATATCCGATTACAACACCTAGAATAATGCCAAGCAAGATTAAGAAAATGTCTATCATGTCCACAATAAACACCTCCCTAACAGGCTCTAGCTATTGTTTTATATAATATCTTTCATAATAGATATTATACACATACAATTCTAAAGATATTCATATAAAAACGCAAGCACCAGAACGTCTTATTTGCATTCTGGTGCCGCGTGGCCATACACTTATTCGTTTATAGTTCTTCCTCATCAAAAAGCTGGTCAGCAGCTGTCTCTTCCTCAGGAACCTCGGTATCACTGTCCTTGCCAAAACCAAGTGCATTACGCAGTTTGGTTTCGATTTCTTCGAGCAATGCCGGATTATTGGTAAGGTGCTCTTTGGCATTCTCCTTACCCTGCCCAAGTCTTTCACCTTCATAAGAGTACCATGCACCACTTTTTTCAACAATATCGTTCTCAACGCCGAGGTCAATCAATTCGCCCGTTTTCGAGATACCTTTGCCATACATAATATCCACTTCTGCAACGCGGAACGGTGGCGCTACTTTGTTCTTAACTACTTTGATCTTCGTGCGGTTGCCGACTATATCAGTACCAAGTTTCAGCTGCTCGGCACGTCTGACTTCGAGACGAACGGAGCTATAGAACTTCAGCGCACGGCCACCGGAAGTTGTCTCGGGGTTACCGAACATAACGCCAACTTTCTCACGAATCTGGTTGATGAATATTGCTGTCGTATTACTTTTTGAAATGGCACCGGAAAGTTTTCTTAGTGCCTGTGACATGAGCCGTGCCTGAAGACCAACGTGGGCATCACCCATCTCACCTTCGATTTCCGCTTTTGGTGTCAACGCCGCGACAGAATCGACAACGACGATATCAACAGCCCCACTTCTGATAAATGCTTCTGTAATTTCAAGTGCCTGTTCGCCTGTATCTGGCTGTGATAGATAAAGGTTCTCTATATCTACGCCAAGGTTCTGCGCATAGTCAGGATCGAGCGCATGCTCTGCATCGATGAACGCTGCAATCCCACCATTCTTCTGCGCTTGGGCTATAGCGTGCAGTGCAACAGTTGTCTTACCAGAAGATTCTGGACCATAAATTTCAATAATTCTACCTTTAGGATAACCGCCAACACCAAGTGCCTTATCAAGTGTGATGGAGCCAGTGGAAACTGTAGAAACTTTGCGTCCAGCATCATCTCCAAGTTTCATTACAGCGCCCTTGCCAAATGACTTTTCCATGTTCTTTATCACTGTGTCTATCGCTTTTTGTCTCTCGTCCATAATTACCCTCCATTAATTCATTTCGTAATATATTATACCATACCAGACACTAAAAAGCGAATATATGTTCGCTTTTAGGATCTGTTTCACAACCTTTTTATTCAGTTATTATCCACCTGTAATAAAGAGTTGCAATTACGGCATAATGGTCTTGAAAATACGCAAAAATCATTTCGCTCCATCATCTATGAAAACAGCTCGACCCTTATAAAAGTACTCAATTCCAGATAGAATCGTAAAGAACACTGCAATGTACATTGTCACTAGCCCTGGGGAAAATGGCACATATTGTGTAAATAAGTCCCCGAATAGAAGAAGCACTAGTGCAATCATCTGGAATACGGTTTTTATCTTACCAAGCTGCCCTGCAGCACTTACATACCCTTGTTCGATCTGAAGTAACCTCAGACCTGTAACAGCAAATTCACGTGCGATGATTACGACAGCAATCCAAGAGGAGATGGTCTGCAATTCTACGAGAACAATTAGTCCCGCTGTCACCAATAATTTGTCGGCTAATGGATCTAGAAACTTACCCATATTGGTAATCAGATTCCACTTTCTGGCCAGATAGCCGTCAAGAAAATCGGTGAGGGCAGCCACCACGAAGATGGCAGCACCAATCATATGACTGACAGATATTTCGTTTCCGCCAAGTACATTCAAAGTGCCCCAGCCGAAATCCACAAGTATAAATATTAGAAATGCCGGTATTAAAATCACTCTAAATACCGTCAGCTGATTTGGTATATTCATGTCACTCCTCCTTTATCAGATTGAATTCATAATAGACTGTGACCGCGTTTCCAGCTTCCGGGTTCTCAAGGGGTTCGTCATCAATGCTAATATCAAAACCAGCTGAATTGCCCAGGGTCAGGTAGACAATTGAAGCTTCAGAAGAGATTTCATATTCTCCTTCAGTTAAATTTTCATAAGCATACGTATTGCCCACATCGTCTGTAAGCGTTACCCAAGAGGCATTCTCGCCCGACAATGAGATAATCAAAGGCTCCACGACTTGAAGCTCATAGTACAATGTACTCCCTTCGGAACCACTGAAAGAATAGCTTGTTGCCGGTGCTTCGGTAGTCTCTTCAGTCGGTGGCTCCTCTGTCTCTTCTTCTATATCCAAAGAAGTTTCTTCACTTTCTTCAGGGGAAGAGACAATTGCCTCTTCCATATCATAAATCGGCTTCTTCTCGAAGAGATCCGCCTGCGCACCAACCTGGAGTAGAATCATCCAGCCGACGAACAGAATACCAATCAATACTACAAAACCGATTAATACTTTCCTGAAATATTGATAGTCTTCATCTTGCAACTGATTCCTTTTTCTTTCAGTTGCATTCTCATAGGGAATCTCATCCGCGTACCTTTCCATTACTGCTTCCGGATCAAGACCGACCGCACGCGTGTACTGTTGCAACAAAAAAGATGCATGGGCGGGTTCTGGCAAAGTATTCAGATCACCACTCTCAATCCGCTTGATGATTTCTTTCCGGATGCCGGACTTTTCCTGCATCTCTTTCAGAGTGATCCCTGACTGTTCTCTTTTATTTTTTAAATAAGCACCGAGTTTCATGAGTCCTCCCTACATTCCACCAAAGAAATTGATGTCTTCATCTTCAAACCAGTGTTGTTTCTTATGCTTCTCATAAGTAATCTCCTGGTTTTCATCTTCTCTGAGCTCAATAATGTAATCAAAATCTTCTAGCTCATACTGCATGCCTTCAATAAAAAGATCGGGGTGCTCGATCACCTTGATGGCAGGATAACTCATGATTTCCCTGATTAGCTGCTTATGCGCTTCCTCGTTGGATTTCATTGTTACGGCTCCATCGATGATGAACACGTTGTTTTCATCGTACTCCCCTTTAAGTAAACTTGTACGTTCCGTCTGCTTGATCAGTGTCGAAGACAAAAACAACCATTTTTTCTTTGCGGTTACACTGCCTGCTACGATGGATTCCGTTTTGCCAACGCGCGGCATGCCACGTACCCCGATAAGCTTATGCCCCTTCTCTTTGAAGATTTCAGCTAGAAAATCGACTAGGATACCGATTTCCTCTCGGGTAAACCGGAAGACCTTTTTATCTTCTTCATCTCTTTTAATGAATCGACCATGCCTGACCGCGAGCCGATCTCGCACTTGTGGTTTTCTTATTTTAAGTATATGGATATCATCGATATATGCACTCATATATTCGAAGCGTTTGAGTTTGTTGAGTTCGTCGGTACGGACCAATAGGCCCCGTCTTCTGTTCTCTACACCGTTGATCGTATCTATGCTGATTCCAAGGTTGCCGAGCAGTGAGGAGATGTCTCCGAGTAGTCCCGGCCGATTGTTCAGAATTTCGTATTCCATGTACTGTTCAATATTTCTCTCTGGATACATCGGCTTTCCTTTTTCAGTATCACTCATGTATACCATCCCCCATTGATATTCATAATTTCACCTGTAACAGATCGGGCCGCTGGGGCCAGCAGGTACTCTACGGCATGTACGATTTCTTCTTGTGCGACAAAACGTGATTGCGGCAGTTCCTGAAGTAGGAATGCTTGATCCGACTCTGATAAATCACTCGTCATGTTTCCATAGACTACTCCGGGTGCAATGCCATTTACTGTAACACTGGTATCTGCAAGCTCTTTGCCAAGAGATTTAATAAGTGATTCCTGGGCACCCTTCATCGCAGCGTAAGCACTTTCATAACTGGCACCATGTCGACCCCACACCGACGTGATGATGATGATTCGGCCATCTCGACTTCTCTTGAGCTTCGGTAACAGGACATTGACGAAGGTGATTAGCGACCGGATGGAGATATTGTATTGAGCATCCACTTTTTTAAGCGAAGTATCCTCCAACATGCCAAAAAGTGTTTCTCCTGGACACCATATCAAACTTTCTATCTCATCGATGTCTTTAAAGATATCCTCCACTACTGAAGTATCGAACGGCACCGATAAATCAAGAAAATAATGGTGGCCGTCGTGTTTGGGTTCGCTGGATCTAGAAAAAGACCAGATTTCGGCACTTTCACTGAGAGTTGCGTGTATGGCGCTGCCAATATCTCCGGTGCTGCCGACGATGATGTGCCTAGTCATGCGGTTTCAAGATACACTCCACCATGTACCGGGTATCCAGAACATCAGTGAAATGCTGTTTCACATCATCAATTTCAATGCTGTCTATAACTTCAGGAAGTTTGTAGAGATCATAGCCGTCGAGATAGTATTTTGTATACTGATTGGCGATATACTCTGGCGAGTTCAAGCTTGACAAGTAGTCACCAATAATTTCCCGTTTCTGAACGGTCAACTTCTCGTCCGTGAAGAAATCGCTATCCTTTACAGTCTCTATAATTGATGTGATTTCCTCTGTAAACTCCTCTGGTGCTTCTGTGTTTGATGCAAACAGCAGATGTGAAAAGGCCGCTTCTTCAATATGGCTGAAATTGAAAGAATCATCTATTAGGTCTTTTTCCATCAGCTCATAATAGTACTCTGACTGTTCACCAAAGACCATATCGAGCGCAAACATCATGGATAAGTCACGCTTTAGACGTGCCATGTCATTTCCACTGTCTTGCTGGTGCTTGAACCCTAGCATGACACGTGTCTCCTCGACATCCATCTCCAATACACTGCGAGGTTTGACAATCTCCCGTGGCTCCTCAGGCAGTATCCTTTCAATTTTCGGTGCATCCGGTATGTCTCGTTCTGATTGATGAAGGTCGATAGAAGTAATGACGTCATCTACATCAAATTTGCCAACGAGGATGAGTACCATATTGGACGGATGGTAGAATGTCTCGTGGCACAAGAAAAGATGATCGCTTGTGATCTCAGCGATTGACGCTTCCGTACCCGCAATGTCATCCTTCACGGGAAGGTTATGGTACATCTGGTTCAATGTTTCAAAATAAAGCTTGTATCCAGGGTTGTCCTGATACATCTTTATCTCTTCACCGATAATGCCGACCTCCCTCTCGACTGTTTCTTTTGTGAAGTAAGGTTTTTCAACCATATCCATAAGCAATTTCAGATTTTTATCAAAAGATTCTGTTGTACTAAAAAGGTAAGAGGTGCGGTCATACGATGTAAAAGCATTGGCATTGGCTCCATACTTGGAAAAGAGATTGAAGACATCACCATCTTCCTTCTCGAACATCTTATGTTCAAGGAAGTGCGCGATACCCTCTGGCACTTTGTATGATTCTCCATCGACTTTGAAGTGGTCGTCCATTGAACCATACTTCGTCGTATAGGTGACGAACTTCTTGCTGTATCCTGGTTTTTGGACGATGAATACATCGAGGCCGTTGGCACATTGATGTTGGTATACACTTTCATCTATTTCAGGGTAGTCAGTTCTTTTCATCTTCGTCACTCCTTGTCAGTACGTATACGGTATCGAGTACCACTCGTTTGCTGATTTCTCTAATCATCTCACTATCAACTGCATCAAGACGTTCTTCCCACGACTGATCCTGCATGCCTTGGATCAATCGGTTATATTCCATGGTGATCAGACCTTTTGGTTTATCCATGATCTCTTGTCTATTGACTCTCATCATTCTTTTGACTTCTTCGACGAACTCCGCTTCGAAAGCCCCTTCCCTCAGTGCATCGAGCTCGGAAAGTATTGCGGATTCTGCTGTTTCCACATTAGTTGGATCAACACCACCCATAACGAACATATAGCCATTTCTCACGTCCACCTGTGAATGAATCTGATAGGCTAAACTCAGCTCCTCACGAATATTTCTGAATAAAAGAGAAGAAGCAGAGCCACCATACATCTGGTTCATGACATTGAATGCCATCTGCTCCTGTAGATTGTTGATATCAACCCGGAACCCCATGTTCAGTTTAGCTTGTTCAATTTGTTGTACATCTTTTGCTCTACTGACATTCTCAACTTCACGATAAGGATATGTTCTATGCTCGAATGTAACGGGAGCTTCACGTGACCAAATCGACGAGAGGTTCTTCTTAATGCTGTCGTCCACTGCACCAACAATCATTATCGCCAGGGCGTCACTTGCCATCATCTGTTCATGCTCGTCTTTTATGTCCTGGAGTGTAATTGCATCAATGTCCTCTAGAACCCCATGCGACAGATATTTATAATTCTCATCTTTGAACATAACATCAATCATCGATTGGAAGCTCGACTGGGCTCTATTATCCTTCATACTTTTAAGACGGTTCTTGTAGAGACGCTTCTCTTTTTTGAAAAAGTCTTCATATGTTTCATCATAGTGCACCGGGGTTTCAAGAACATCGCGTAGTAGACGGCACATTTCCCCCACTACATCCAGGTTTTCTTTGATGAATCTGTCGTTAACGAATTCCATGCCGAAAGTGACAATATGATCTTCACCTTTACGACCGACATTAGAAGTCAAATGTGCACCATAGTAATGGGCAAGATGTTTAAGCAACTCTGCCTCCTTTGAAAATTGGAGCGTTCGTTTAATCATCATCTTAGAGAGGATATTCCTTTTTGTTACACGATCCCTCTCTAGCTTGCTTCTGAACTGGAGTTGAATGGTTATGGTCTTGAATTTGTTTGTTTTAATGATGGCTGCTGGAATATGGTTCACTTCGGTACGATCTACTGTATACATGTAAAACTCCTTATTCTTCATTTTGTACAAGTACGCTTCTTGGTTTGCTACCACTGCTTGGTCCGATAACCCCATTTGCTTCAAGGTCATCGATCAGCCGGGCGGCACGATTGTATCCCACTCTGAACTGACGCTGCAGAAGGGAGGCACTTGCACGCTGTTCTTCGATGACAAACCATTTGGCATCCGGATAGAGTGCGTCCTCGGACTCTTTTTGTTCTTTTTGGACCGGTTTGTTCATAATTGATTTTTCGTAGTTTGCCTTCATCTGACTTGTAATGTAGTGGACAACATCACTGACTTCGCTATCAGATAGGAATGCTCCTTGTACGCGAATCGGTTTCGATTTCCCTGAAGGTAGGAAGAGCATGTCGCCTCGACCGAGCAGTTTCTCCGCGCCCTGGGAATCGATAATTGTTCTGGAATCTGTTTGAGAACTTACGCTGAAGGCAATCCTGGATGGAATATTGGCTTTGATTATCCCTGTAATAACATCGACCGATGGTCTTTGTGTAGCGATAATCAAGTGAATGCCCGCAGCACGGGCCATCTGTGCAATTCTTGTAATTGAAGCCTCAACATCTTTTGAAGCGACCATCATAAGATCAGCAAGCTCATCTATGATAACGACAATATAAGGTAATTTTTGAACTTTTTCAGGCGTTTCACTTTCACGTTCCAGATACTGGTTGTATGCTTCAATATTACGTGTATTAGAATGAGAGAACAAGTCATACCTCCGCTCCATCTCACTAACGATTCGGTTGAGTGCATCACTTGCCTTCTGCGGATTCGTTACAACTGGACTCAGTAGGTGTGGAATGCCGTTATAAACATTCAACTCGACCATTTTAGGGTCGATCATCATGAGTTTGACTTCATGCGGTTTCGCATTCATTAAAATACTGATGATAATACCGTTAATGCAGACGGATTTACCACTACCGGTGGAACCAGCAACCAGTAGGTGCGGCATCTTATTCAATTCTGCCGAAATTGGACTACCTGAAATATCTTTACCGAGGGCGACTTCGAGTGGGTTATCGCTTGTTCTCCTTTTGAGTACTTCACGTAACGTCACCATACTGATAACGGAGTTCGGCACTTCGATGCCGACTGCAGATTTTCCAGGGATTGGTGCTTCTATACGAATATCCTTGGCGGCTAAACTGAGTGCGATATCGTTTTGCAGATTAATGATCTTACTAACCTTAACCCCGATATCAGGTTGAATTTCAAATTGTGTTACTGCCGGTCCGATACGTATTTTAGAAACTTTAGCATTCACTCCAAAATTCTTAAGTGTTTCTTCGAGAATCTTACCTTGCTTTAACACTTCTTTGTTGCTCACTGTTTCAGATACTTCAGCATCATTTAGCATAGTAAGGGAGGGCAGTTCATATTGCTTCAGCTGCTTAATCTCTTCCTCGTCAAAAGTTTCAGAATCAGCTGCACTGGCCTCATCTACTGCTGCGTAATCGTCGGTTAAGTCTTCATTTTCATATTCGATTGCTGTAGATTCATCACTTTCCTTCTCGATTTCTGCTGTCGCACTCGAATTTGAAGTTGTTTTGTCTTCATTTAGCTCCGGAATACTAGTCACTTCCGTACGATCGTATTCGTACATCGTTTCAATAATGGATTCATCAGCTTCAAGATCGGCTGATGGCTGCGGTTGCGGCTGCTCTGGTAATTCCTCTTTTTTTGTAGCATTGATTTTTGCCGGCTGTTTTTTCTGCTTGGTAGCTGTCTTTTTTTTGCCGTCTACTTTCTTTTGATCGGATGCTTTCTCGCGTAGTTGAGAAGAGAATGCTACCAGCTGATTAACAAGTCCCTTCAATCCGCGCAGCAGAGTATTCGAGAGTTGCTTCATGCCTTCTGATGCCTTTACCATATCTTTTGATATGGTTTGTTCTATATTCTTTGATGTTATCAATAGATAGCTGATATAAAGGAATATCAATCCAAGAAGCAGTGTGCCTATCATGGATATACCTGTAGACGAAAAAGAGAATAGTATCTGTCCGATAACACCTCCGCCGAAGAATGCCATGATACCCACTGTCTGTATTGTTTCTACAATTTGCTGGAATGTGTAGAATGCTTCTATCCTAGGCCTGTCTACAATATAAAGCAGTGTGTGGAATAAAAACAGCAGCCCGAACTGCATCAACAAATATCCGCCCATCCTCCGTGTAATGGGCAATTTCTGCTCCGCTGCCAGATATATACTTGTCAGAAAAAGCATAAGATATGTAAAATACCTGCTTGTACCGAAGAGGTAGGCAAAAAATGCATCGATATATGTACCGATGACACCGAGTTGAAAAATCGTGATGAACAAAACTGCGATGAGTATGAAGGCGGAAATTGAATAATACGTTCTATTGTTCGTATTCTTCTTTTTCCTACTTCTCGTCTTCCCTGTCTTCTTTGCCATCGTCTGCTTCCCTCCTATTTACAATGAGACTGCCAGAACTGGCAGTCTCATTCTTGTTTTATATTTCAGATATAATCGGGATGATCATAGGACGTCGTTTCGTATTGTCATACAGATACTTGCCAAGATCGTCTCTAATACTCTGTTTGAGTGTACTCCATTCCAACTTCTTTTCATCTAGCGAATCAAGCACAATGTTATGAACGCGTTCCTCAGCTTCTTTCAGAAGATCTTCGCTCTCCTTCACATAGACGAAACCGCGTGACTGAATTTCAGGGCCAGCCATAATTCTACGCTTCTTCGGATCTATGGTAATTACCGCAATAAAGATACCGTCTTCACTGAGTAGTCTGCGGTCTCTGAGTACGATGTTACCAACATCGCCGACACCGCTGCCATCAATCAGTACGTTTCCTGCGGTCACTTTGTCTGCACTGATCATCTTTTCTCCGTCATAGGTAGCAACATCGCCCTTTTCAAGAAGGAAAATATTTTCAGGCTCTACGCCTGTCTCAGCAGCAAGCTTGGCGTGGGCAATCTGCATTTTGAATTCTCCTTGAACGGGTATGAAATGCTTTGGTTTCATTACGTTGAGCATGGTTTTTAGTTCCTCGCTCAAGCCATGACCTGACGCATGAACACTACCAGGTGTTGCAACCTCTGCGCCTGCTTTGACGAGCTCATTCATAGTACTGTAGAGAATGACCTCCATATTTGAAGAAGGAGTCGTCAGTATATAGACGATGTCGCCTTCTTTGATATTTGTTACTTCGTGCTGGCCGCGGGACATTCTGCCGAGCGCTTCAATTGGTTCACCTTGGGAACCGGTGGCTATAATGACAACTTCGTTGTCAGGATAATCGCCGATCTCATGACTTGGAACGAGTAGTCCTTCTGGAATTTCAAAGTATCCCATGTTGCGCGCTACTTTAAACGAATTCTCTAGAGTGCGACCAAGGAATGAAACCTTTCTGCGTGTCTTTGCAGCATTTGTCAGAACCTGTTGTATGCGTACAAAGTTTGACGCGTAACAAGAGACGATTATTCTTCCACGTGCTCTCGCAAACCCATCCAAGATATGCTCTTCGACCATATTCTCAGGCGTATTGTAGCCTCTTCTTTCTGCTTCAGTAGAATCACTGATTAGAGCCAAAACATCTTTTTTAGCAATATCATACATCTTCGCCATATTGTAGCCGTAACCGTTCTTCAAGCTCTGATCGAACTTGAACTCACCAGTGTAGACAATGGAACCGTATTTTGTTTCGAGGCTCACTCCATAGGAATCCGGAATGCTATGACTCGTTTCGAAAAATACCATCTCTGCATTTTTAAACTTCATACGGGACTGACTATTGATCGTATAGAATTTCACTTTTTTGTTAACGCCTTTGGCTTTGAGACGGTCTTTGACAAGTGCCAACGTGAGCTTTGATCCGTAGATCGGGACGTTGAGGGACTCGATAATATAAGGAATTGCACCAATCGCATCCTCATGCCCGTGGGAAAGGAAAATTCCTTTTAACTTCTGCTTATTTTCTTGGACATATGTGATATCCGGAATCACAATATCGACGCCGAGCATTTCATCCTCCGGGAACATAAGTCCTGCGTCGAGGATAAACATTTCATCTTCCACTTCGACAACGTACATATTTTTTGCAATTTCGCCGACGCCACCGAGCGGTATAATTTTAACCTTTGCTTCATTTTTTCCTTCGTTCAAATTATTTCCTCCTAAAGCCTACTTGAAAGTGGCGTGGTAGAACTTCCCATCTATCGTTAGATGAGACACTTTAACTTTTTGCGAATCATATCTTATCTCCTCGTTGCTCTTCAGCACGAGATAATCGATTGTTTCTTCTCTGGAATTCAGATCTTTGAGTGTATTTCCAAACATTAGATCTTCGAAAGTGATTTTCACTTCGTTGTCTTCTTTGATTCTCAGTTGACCCGTGACATCATAAGTCACTTCATCAAGTTCAACTTTATCAAAAATCATTGCTGCTTCTCTCCTTTTTCCTCTTCAAGCAGTACCTTGCGGGAAGCATTTACCCTACCCTGGTTATCAATTTCCGTTACCTTGACACGGAATTTGTCACCTAGCTTGACTATATCTTCGACTTTGCCAACTCTTGAGGTATCGAGTTGTGATATGTGAACAAGTGCATCCTTGCCTGGGAAGAGCTGGACGAATGCGCCGAACTTCTCAATGCGTCTTACTTCACCTGTATAAACTTCTCCTACTTCAGCAACACGTGTCAGGTCTTCGATAATCTGTTTTGCACGAGCAATCATTGAAGCATCGGTATGGCCAATAAAGACTGTACCATCCTGCTCGATGTCCAGTTTAACACCTGTTTCATCGATAATCTCATTGATTTTTTTACCACCTGGTCCAATGACACCACGAATCTGATCCGGTTTGATATGCATGACTTCCACTTTAGGTGCATATTTGCTGACTTCTGAACGTGGCTCGCTGATTGTCGCCAGCATATTTTCTAAAATCTGTGCCCGGCCCTTTCTTGCCTGCTCCAGCGCTTCACGAAGAATTTCTTCGCTCAGCCCTTCAATTTTGATGTCCATCTGAATAGCAGTAATACCATTTTCGGTACCCGCCACTTTGAAGTCCATATCGCCAAGTGCATCTTCCATGCCTTGAATATCTGAGAGGATTGTATAGTTGTCATCTTTCATGACTAGTCCCATCGCGATACCAGCAACTGGTGCTTTAATTGGGACACCAGCGTCCATCAGTGCAAGCGTGGACCCACAGATTGAAGCCTGGGAACTCGATCCATTTGATTCTAGTACTTCAGATACGAGACGAATGGTATACGGGAAAGCTACTTCGTCAGGAATCACCTGTAGCAAAGCACGTTCTCCGAGTGCGCCGTGGCCAATCTCGCGACGCCCTGGTCCCCTAATCGGCCCCGTTTCACCAACAGAGAAATTTGGGAAATTATAGTGGTGCATAAAGCGCTTGTTTTCTTCAACACCAAGGCCATCGATTATCTGATGTTCTCCAAGTGCACCAAGCGTACAGATGGAAAGTGCTTGAGTCTGTCCACGTGTAAACAGTCCAGAACCATGGGTTCTCGGTAATAATCCCGCCTGGGAATTGAGCGATCTGATCTCAGAAGGTTCACGGCCATCTGGACGGACTTTCTCTTCTGTAATCAGTCGGCGCACTTCATTTTTAAGAAGACCTTCAAGAATACTTGAGGCTTCAGCACGGATACTCTCGTAATTTTCTTCAGACTCGTCGAATGTATCAAGTATACGTTTTTTCGCGTCACTGATCGCTGTCTCACGTGCCTGTTTGTCGGGATCCTGGATTGCATCGTACAGCCCCATGGACAGAGCCTTCTCTTCCATCTGCTGTTTGAACGAAGCATCCGTCTCGACTGGTTCGAAAGGTCGCTTTTCAATATCCATTTCATTTAGAATAGACTCCTGGAAAGCAACCATTTCCTTGATGCTGTCATGGCCAAACATAATGGCTTTAAGCATTGTTTCCTCTGATACTTCTTTCGCACCAGCTTCTACCATGTTGACAGCGTCTTTTGTACCAGCAACTTGGAGGTCGATCTGGGAATGTTCTAACTGCTCAGTTGATGGATTAATAACAAATTCTCCATCAATCAATCCGACGGTTACTCCTGCAATTGGGCCATCGAATGGAATGTCACTGACACCAAGCGCCAGGGAGGAACCAAGCATGGCTGCCATCTGTGGCGATGCATCAGGGTCGACGGAAAGTACAATGGACATAACTTGCACATCGTTTCTGTAGCCATCTGGAAACAGTGGGCGGATCGGACGGTCGATCAGGCGACTTGTGAGGGTTGCTTCCTCACTCGGCCGACCTTCACGCTTGTTGAAGCCACCAGGTATTTTACCTGCTGCATACAACTTCTCCTCATATGCCACTGTCAGTGGGAAGAACGGCAAATCTTTTGGTTCTTTCGATGCTGTTGCAGTACTAAGTACTACTGTTTCGCCGTAGCGGACAAGAACAGCACCATTTGCCTGTTTAGCCATTTCTCCATATTCGACAGTCAGCTTATGTCTGCCCCATTCTGTTTCGTACACTTTTTTTGTTGATTCTATCATAATTTGTCTACTCTCCTTAGTAAGGCTACTTGTTTCAATCATATCACTTTTGTAAAAAAATATACATAAAAAAAGGCATATCCATGGGATATGCCAGATCGTTTCTTATCGACGAAGACCGAGTCTCTGGATGAGTTCACGGTATCTTTGAATGTCATTGTTACGAAGGTATGTGAGCAGATTTTTTCTGCGTCCAACCATTTTAAGAAGTCCTCTTCTTGAGTGGTGGTCCTTCTTGTGTGTACGCAGGTGATCATTCAATGCTGTAATCTCAGCTGTAAGTACAGCAATCTGTACTTCCGGAGAGCCAGTATCAGATTCGTGTGTACGGTATTCCTGAATTAGTTCATTTTTGCGCTCTTGTGTAATTGCCATTAGAAACGCCTCCTTATTATTATTGTTCACCACTATCCGAGCAGATGTCGGAGTTTCTCTCTGCCAAGACTAGGGTACTTGAACCATTATACTTGAACTCTCATAGGTTTTCAAGTAGGTCGATGGCTTTCTGCTTATCTTTTGTGATTTGCGCCTTCAATTCATCTATTCCATCAAACTTCCACTCTGGACGAATGAAGTGATGCCAATGTACTGTCACGTTCTCGCCATAGATGCTTTGATCGAAATCAAAAAGGTGCACTTCAATCGAAACACGTTCAAGGTTATCGTGGAAAGTCGGTTTAACACCAACATTGCATACTCCTTTATACAATGTTTCCTCATTATCGAGTCTCATGCTTACTGCATAGACGCCCTTTGCAGGCAGATAATAACGATACTCAGGTTCGATATTAGCTGTCGGAAAACCAATTGTTCGTCCCCGCTTCTCTCCCTGTACAACAACGCCCTTCACTTCATACGGTCTGCCGAGCATCAAGTTGGCATGCGCTAAATCATGTGTAGCCAGATCTTCTCTAATACGGGTAGTTGAAATCTTCTCATCACCCTCGGCGACCTTGCCAACCCCTGTCGTATTGAATGAGTTGTACTCGGAAAGCATTTCGATATTGCCTTTGCCGAATTTACCATATGTAAAATCGAAACCGGCTGTCACTTCTTTAATATTAAGCGCCTCAATGTACTGTTTTACAAATTCGTCAGGACCAAGCCCAGCGAGCGCACTCGAAAAATTAATAACAAAGCAGTAGTCGATGCCGCGTGCTTCTAACATGCTAAGTTTTATATCAAGCGGTGTCAAATAGGTCGTCCGCTGCTTTTTAGGGCTCAGCACGACGGAAGGATGGGGATCGAAAGTCATCACTGCTTTTTTCAACCCTTTTTCTCTAGCAATCTCTTCCATCTTGCTTATGACATTCTGATGGCCTCTGTGGAGACCATCGAAGAAGCCGACCGCTACGGCAGAAGGTTTCAGATTGAGTTCATGCTGTTCGTGTGGATAGTGCAGTCTATAAATTTTCATTTCATCGCCTCTTATAAATTGAACATTTGATATGGTTTCATCAAGGCTTCTTGTTCTGGATGATTGTAGTAAATTCCAATCGGTACACCTTCATGCCTCAATGCCACCATGCCGACATTCTTCATGTCTACTTTTTCCATGATATCAGATTTGGCCACTTTCTGCCCATTGCGGATTTTGAAAAGAAAATCTGTGTCGGTAATGTCTATGGTCGGCAACGCTTCGATGATTTCTGCTATTGGAACGACATAATCCTCGGGTGTAGATTCCTTCAACGTTTCGAGTGTTACCGTCCGGTCTAGCGTGATGCCACATGATTCTGTTCGTACAAGGTGGGACATATGCGCCGCTACCCCGAGAGCCCTACCAATGTCTACAGCCAGAGTGCGAATATATGTGCCTTTCGAACATTCGACATCGATTTCAAAAGTAATCAAGTTATCCGTTCTTTCGATACTGCTTGTGCGGCCGATGCTGTAAATCTGGACTTCTCGAATAGGACGTTCGACTTCAATTCCTTGACGTGCATATTCATATAACTTTCTCCCGTTCACTTTCACAGATGCATATTTTGGCACTTGTTGAGGGTATGTGCCGACAAATGTTTCAATCACATGGTCAATCGCCTCATCCTCAATCCCTGACAAATCGGTGCTTCTTTCCTCCACAGTGCCTGTCTGGTCTTCTGTATCCGTAGAGAAGCCGAGTGTTACTTCTGCTTGATACCGCTTCTTTTTGGTCTGCATATATTCGGTCAATTTTGTACCATCTCCGATGACAATTGGCAGTACACCAGTGACTTCTGGATCAAGGGTACCCGTGTGCCCCACTTTTTTCATATGTAGAATTCTGCGCATGCGCATGACGACGTCGTGACTCGTCAGTCCCTTTGGTTTATTGATGGCTATTACACCGTGCATATCCTTATGCCTCCATATAAAAATAAAAACCTGGGGGGTAATCCCCCTCAGGTTTATTTATCTTTGATTTCATTAAGCAGATTCTCAATCTTGTGGCCATATTCAATGGAAGTATCGTATTTGAACTGAAGTTCTGGTGCTTTTCTAATCCTGATTTCTCTTGCAACTTCAGAGCGGACCAAGCCTTTGGCACGTCCGAGTGCCGCTTCCACTTCTTCTCTGTTTTCATTGAGGGAAGTGAAATAGATTGTCGCGATTTCCATTTCTTTTGTAAGCTCTACATCTGTAACAGTAATCATTCCAATATCAGGATCTGACACTTTGGTACGGAGCGTCTCACTTACCACTTTCTTGATTTCTTCTGCAACTCTTTCATGTCTGTTGCTCATAGTCATCACCTTTCAATTTCAACCATGATATAAGATTCAATCTGGTCTCCTTCTTTAAGGTCGTTGAAATTCTTGATCGTAATTCCGCATTCGTAGCCGGCAGTCACTTCTTTTGCATCGTCCTTAAAGCGTTTCAGAGTATCCAGTTCACCTTCATAGATGACTATACCCTCTCTAATGACTCTTACACCAGAATCTCTAGTGATTTTGCCATCTGTCACGTAAGAACCAGCAATTGTACCTACTTTTGATACTTTGAATGTCTGACGCACTTCGGTATTACCGATGACCTTCTCTTCAAATTCAGGGTCGAGCATACCTTTCATCGCAGATTCAATCTCTTCTATGACGTTGTAGATGATACGGTGAAGTCTCATATCAATGCCTTCACGCTCTGCAGCTTTCTTGGCATTGACATCTGGTCGGACATTAAAGCCGATGACGATTGCTTGTGATGCAGAGGCAAGGGTGACGTCGGATTCATTGATAGCACCGACTCCTGTGTGGATGATCCTTACATTGACACCTTCAACATCTATTTTCATCAGTGAAGCACTTAATGCTTCAACTGAACCTTGGACATCACCTTTAATGATGATGTTAAGATCTTTCATTTCGCCTTCTTTCATCTGTTCAAACAAGTTATCTAGGCTGACTGCAGATGTTTGCTCACGATCTTTCATGACCTGTTGTTCACTTCTCGTCTCACCAATGCTGCGCGCAGTCTTGTCATCCTTGAAGACAACAAAACGGTCGCCCGCTTGTGGTACATCGTTCAAGCCAGTGATTTCAACTGGTGTGGAAGGACCAGCCTTCTGGATGCGGCGGCCGAGGTCATCCACCATTGCTCTGACTTTACCGAAAGTATTACCGACAACTATGGAATCTCCCACCTGCAACGTACCGTGCTGGACGAGGAGTGATGCTGCTGGACCTCTGGATTTATCAAGTTCAGCTTCAATAACTGTACCTACAGCGGATCTGTCGCTCTTCGTCTTCAGTTCCGCTACTTCTCCGACAAGGGTGATCATTTCAAGCAGGTCATCGATACCTTCACCGCTAAGGGCAGAGAGTGAAACAAAGATTGTGTCGCCACCCCAATCTTCAGGGAATAGACCATGTTCACCAAGCTCTGTCATGACCCGGTCAGGGTTCGCTGTCGGCTTATCCATCTTGTTGACTGCAACAATGATTGGTACTTCTGCTGCTTTGGCATGATTAATCGCTTCAATTGTTTGAGGCATCACACCGTCATCAGCCGCTACAACAAGCACAGTGATATCTGTCACTTGCGCACCGCGTGCACGCATTGTCGTAAATGCCGCGTGACCTGGTGTATCGAGGAAGGTTATCTTCTTGCCAGCTGATTCAATCTGGTATGCACCGATATGCTGCGTGATACCACCTGCTTCACCTGCCGTTACTTTCGTATGACGGATGGAGTCGAGCAATGTTGTTTTACCATGGTCGACGTGGCCCATGATTGTAACAACGCTTGGTCTTTCCTCAGTCAAGTCGTCGCCGAGCTCAAAATAATTCTCGAGATCTGTATCATCCACAATAATCTCAAGTTCTGCAGTAAATCCGTTATCGCTCGCAATCAATTCCACTGTATCATTATCAAGTGCCTGATTTATAGTCGCCACTGTACCGACCATAAAGAGGTCCTTAATTATTTTAGAAGATTCAAGTCCCATCTTTTCAGCAAGTTCACCTACTGTAATGCCTTCTTGGTACTTAAATTCCTTAGGAATTTCGACGGGCTTTTGGACCGGTTTCTGCTTTGTTTGGTCTTTTGGCCCATTATTTTGCTTTCTGTTTTTTGGCCTACCACCAGCACCTGGTTTTTGATTCCAATTATTTCTGTTCCTTTGGTTCGGATTTTGGGCATTCTGTCTTTGACCGCCACCCTGATTGGAATTGTTACTCTGTTTCTGACCATTATTCTGGCTCGTATTTTTTTTCCGGTCAGTTTTCTGGTCTGCAGCCTTACTTTTGGCAGCAGAGTCACTCGAAGCATTTGCTTTCTTGAACTCCTTGTTTAGAAGTGCCAGTTCGTTATCTTCGAGGGACTTCATATGGCTTTTGACTTCAATATCTCTGGCCTGGAGGAATTCAATTACCTCTTTGCTTGGGACTCCGCACTCTTTTGCATATTCATAGATTCTGATTTTACTCATCGAATCACTTTCCTTTCTCTTTAAGCTGCAGCATCTTTCGGCTGAAACCTGGATCTGTCACTGACAATACCACACGATTTGGTGCCCCTGTTGCGATACTGAGATTCTCGTTGGTATAGTCATCAATCAATGGTACGTTGTAATAAGTGCATTTGTTTCTGACTTTTTTCGCTGTGCTGTCTCCTGCATCGCTGGCGATGAAAACGACTTTCGCCTTGTTATGCTGAATGGCTTCTATCGTCTTGTCTTCTCCCGTTGTCAACATACCCGCACGTTTAGCTAACCCCAATAGGTTTAGTATTTTATCAGTCATCTTTTAGGGATATCCTCGCGGTAAATTAAGCGAATGATTTCATCATAGACAGGAGAGAGCGTTTCGCTGTCAAAACCGAGCCTACCTTCGAGTCTTTTGCCACTACGTGCCTTCTCGACAGTTTCAAGATTTTTGACAACATAGCTACCACGGCCGTTCTTCTTGCCTGTCGGATCGACGGAGACATCGCCTTCCTTAGTCACAACGATGCGTAGGAGATCTTTTTTAGGATGCATTTCATTAGTCAGGATACATTTCCTGAGTGGTACTTTCTTCTTCATGATATATCACCCGCATATATTATTCTAGGACGCCTTCTTCACGTGCGTCAGATTCACTTTTAATATCAATCTTCCATCCAGTCAATTTTGCAGCCAGACGAGCATTCTGTCCCCTTTTACCAATAGCCAATGACAGCTGGTTATCCGGAACAATGACCATTGTAGACTGGTTGTCTGCATCAACAACGACATCAACGACCTGAGATGGGCTAAGCGCATTCTTTACGAATACCTTCGGATCTTCGTTCCATAGAACGATGTCAATCTTCTCACCTGAAAGTTCATTGACGATAGCTTCCACTCTCGCACCACGTGCTCCAACACATGAACCGACTGCATCCACGTCTGGGTTTTTAGCATACACACTAATCTTAGAACGTTCCCCAGCCTCTCTTGCTACGCTTGTAATTTCGACCGTACCATCGTAAATTTCAGGTACTTCCTTTTCGAAAAGGCGTTTCAGTAGATTCGGGTGAGTCCGTGATACAAAGATTTGAGGCCCTTTTGTCGTTTGTTCGACCTTATTGACATAGACCTTGATCCTATCATTCGGACGATATACTTCGTTTGGCATTCTTTCCGATTCGCTTAGCACTGCATCCGTACGGCCCAGCTGGATGTGAACGAAACGATGATCAACACGGTCGATCAGACCAGTCATGACCTCATCTTCCTTATCGATAAACTCATTGTATAGAATTCCCCGTTCAGCATCGCGAAGACGCTGCATCACAGCCTGCTTAGCAGCCTGTGCACCGACACGGTTAAAGTCCTGTGGTGTCACGTCCTCATCAAACGGATCGCCGATTTCGTATGCCGGGTTAACGGTGCGAGCCGTCTCAAGGTCGATTTCTGCTGTAGAGTCTTCGACCTCCTCTACAACATCTTTTCTGGAAATGACACGGTATGTACCATTCTCCATATTCAGATCCACCGTAACATTGCGGTGCTGGGAGTAGTTCTTTTTATATGCTGTAAGAAGTGCTGCTTCTATTGTTTCCACAAGCACCTCTTTAGGAATGCTTTTTTCTTTTTCAAGATATTGTATTGCATTCAATAATTCCTGATTCACTTATAAGCGCCTCCAATCATAATATTACCGCTTTTCGTATTGTCGCGATCTTGTCGCGGCTGACAACGACTGATTTTGTGCGGGTTTTATCCTTATACTCGATAGTCACAGCATCAGCATCGTAATGTTTTAGTATCCCTGTCCATTCTTTATTGCCTTCGATTTGCTGATATGTTTTGACATATATCCCTTGATCAAGTGTCATCTCGAGATCATCGTCATCATTGATTGGACGCTCGGCTCCAGGAGAAGAAACATCAAGGAAATAACCGCCTTCAATAATCTCCCATTCATCGAGCTTTTCACTTAGTGCTTCGCTTGCCCGGGCGCAGTCTTCTAGGGTAATACCGCCTTTTTTATCGAGATAAAGCCTCAAATAGTAGTCAGGACCTTCTTTCACGTACTCCACTTCGATGAGCTTATACCCCATTTCTTCGATGAGTGGCTGTGCGTGTGTCATGACATTCTGTTCAGTACGATTCATCTGTCCATTCCCCTCCTTCAAAACTAAGAGAAGAACGGGCGCGCCCGTTCTTCTCCTTGTGACTGGGTATTTAATATCATAGTAATTATATCACAGAGACTTTGGGCCTGCAACTTGAAGCTACATGTCGAAAATAGAGAGTTGAGCCTTGTCCGGTAGATGATCAAGACTGCCGAGTTCCGTCAGATAGTCGACGATTTTTTGGGACACACCAGCCCGTTTGTTCAAATCTTCCTTCGAGATGAAAGGCTCTTCATCCCGTGCTTCGACAATACGCCTTGCCACACTCGCACCAAGCCCCGGAACCGCAAGGAACGGTGGATAAAGGGCATCTCCTTCTATCCTAAACTCTGTACTGTCGGACTTTTCAACATCTACAGGGCGGATTCTGTAGCCGCGCTGTGCCATCTCATTGGCGAGCTCGAGTACGATAAGTGTATCTTTCTCTTTTTTACTTAGCTCCTGGAAGCGTTGGTTCATCTCTTTGACCTTATGCTTGATCGTTGTACTGTCTTTGACCATGGTCAGAAGGTCGAAATCGGAAGCACGCACAGTGAAATAGCTCGCGTAGTAAAAGAGCGGATGATGCACTTTAAAGTAAGCGATACGGACAGCCATCAAGACGTAGGCAGCAGCGTGGGCTTTCGGAAACATGTATTTTATCTTTTTACAGGAATCGATGTACCAGCCAGGTACCCCTTGCTCCAACATCGCCGCTTCGTGTTCCTCGCTTAGTCCTTTACCTTTCCTCACCTTTTCCATGATACTGAAGGCGAGTGAGGGTTCGAGACCCTGATACATCAAGTAGACCATAATATCATCCCGACAGCCGATGACATTTTTAAGGTCCGATGTGCCGCTTCTAATGATGTCTTGCGCATTGCCGAGCCATACGTCTGTACCGTGAGACAAACCAGAGATCTGAACAAGTTCACTGAACGTCGAAGGCCGGGTGTCTTCAAGCATCTGCCTGACAAAGCCCGTGCCGAACTCAGGTACACCGAGCGTTCCGGTACGGCAGACGATATCTTCTTCCGTCACACCAAGCGTTTCTGGTGAGCTAAAGAGCGACATAGTTCTCGCATCATCTACAGGAACAGTCTTTGGATCAATGCCGGAGAGATCTTGTAGCATACGGATCATTGTCGGATCGTCATGTCCGAGTATATCGAGTTTCAGCAGATTGTCGTGGATGGAATGGAAATCAAAATGCGTCGTCTTCCATTCGGACTCCACATCATCAGCCGGATATTGAATGGGTGTGAAGTCGTATATATCCATATAGTCTGGCACGACGATGATTCCACCGGGGTGCTGCCCGGTCGTTCGTTTGACACCACTGCACCCAAGTACAAGGCGGTCGATTTCAGCGCCTCTACGCTGGAGGCCGTTATCGTTCAAATATCCTTTAACATAGCCGAATGCGGTCTTTTCTGCAACGGTACCGATGGTGCCTGCACGAAAGACCTTGTCTTCTCCGAAGAGTTCCTTCGTATAATTGTGCGCCACCGGCTGATAATCCCCACTGAAGTTGAGATCGATATCCGGCACCTTATCGCCCTTGAAGCCGAGAAACGTCTCGAACGGAATATCCTGCCCCTCTTTGATTAAAATACTGCCACATGTCCCACAACTTTTATCAGGAAGATCGTATCCAGAGCTGACACTACCATCCATGAAGAATTCGCTCGTCCGGCATTCCGGGCACACGTAGTGCGGTGGTAGTGGGTTTACTTCGGTAATTTCAGTCATCGTCGCGACAAAACTTGATCCCACTGATCCCCGTGATCCGACCAAATAACCATCTTCCAGAGATTTCGTTACCAGCTTCTGACTGATTAGATAGATGACGGCAAAACCGTTGCCGATGATACTCTCAAGTTCCTTTTCCAACCGATCGATAACGACCTGCGGCAGTTCTTCACCGTAGAGTGCACGCGCGTTGCTGTAACTCAGTTCACGAATCTGATCGTTAGCACCTTCAATATTAGGAGTGTACAGTTCATCTTTTACAGGGACAACCGTGTCGATACTGTCAGCGATGCGGTTAGGGGCGTCTATGACAACTTCCTGCCTGACAGATTCATCAAGGAATGAGAATGCATCGAGCATTTCATCGGTTGTTCTGAATTGCGCATCTGGCAGACCACCGCGACTGAGTGGATTACCTGGGTTACTTTTTACGAGGATATCGCGACATAGTTTATCCGATTCATCCAAATAGTGTACATTGCCGGTTGCCACCACGGGCTTATCAAGCTCATCTCCGAGTGCAACGATATTGCCGATGATTTCTTCAAGCGTCGACTCATCGCGAATAATCTCACGATCCAATAATCTGCTGTACAATGCTTTTGGAAGTATCTCCAGATAATCATAAAAACCAGCGACTTTCTTCGCTTCCTCATATGACTTCTGCATCATCGTTGTAAATACTTCACCAGAATCACATGCGCTGCCAATGAGCAGACCGGCACGATACTTCTCCAGTACTTGTTTTCTGATGCGAGGCGTCCTGTAGAAATGATCGGTCAATGACGCAGAAACGATTTTAAACAAGTTTTTCAAACCTTCTTGGTTTTTTACCAGAATGGTGACATGTGTCGGCATTGCCCGCTTGTAGGAATCTTCATCGGACAGCTTCTCATTAATGTGACCATGGTTTTCGATGCCAAGCTTCTTAATCTGCGTAAGCATTTTAATGAAGATGTATGCTGTCGCTTCAGCATCGTAGATTGCCCGGTGATGCTGAGTCAATTCGACACTGTACTTTTTAGCCAATATATTCAAACCGTGTTTCTTAAAATCTTTATTGATCGCACGAGAAAGCTCGAGTGTGTCAATAACTCCATTGGTATAAGGTTCGAGTCCTTCTCTGCGATAGGCGGCTTCTATGAAGCCCATATCAAAACTTGCGTTATGTGCAACAAATATCGCATCCCCGACCCAAGTCTTGAAGTCTCTGATGACTTCCGAAATCGGCGGTGCGTCCACAAGCATATCATCGGTGATACCGGTAATTTCCTTGATTGTTTCAGTCAGTAGCTCGTTCGGATTGCTGAATCTCTCAAAACGATCGACAATCTCTCCGTTTTTCACTTTAACGCCAGCCAGTTCGATAATCTGATCGTATTTTGATGAAAGCCCTGTCGTCTCCACGTCAAAGACAACATAATCATGGGTCTCAAGCACGATATCTTGGGATTTGTAGGCAATCGGCGCACCGTCATCGACAAGCAGGCCTTCCATGCCATATATCATTTTAAGCCCGTGCTTCTGTGCGGCATGGTAAGCATCCGGAAATGCCTGTACGGTATTATGATCGGTCACAGCGATTGCCGTATGACCAAAGTCTTTCGCTCGCTTAACGTATTCACCAATATTACGCAGTCCATCCATCTGGCTCATTTCGGAGTGGAGATGGAGTTCAACGCGCTTGTCGGGATTTTTGTCCGTTTTTTCTGGCTTGTTGATAACATTCAGGTTGCGGATCATGAGTACCATATCACGCGAGAATTCATCGTACTCGACATTCCCTTCGATGATGACCCAGTCGTTTTTCGATAGTGCATCGAATACCGCATCATCATTCTTTCCGTGCCTTGAGAACATTTTGGCAGCAATCGAATCGGTATAGTCTGTCAGTTTCAGCTGGAGAATCTTGCGCCCCGTCCGAAGTTCTCTTACTTCACTGTCGAAGATGACACCTTCCACTTTTACATTGAACTCTTCTTCAATAACAGTATTAAGCGGTCTGATGTCACTCATGTTCATCGACTTTCCAATCTGCTTGACGACATCCTCCTGTTGCTTCTTCATATCCGCTTCGATATCTTTACGCTGCTCGATAAAGCCCTGCACAAGCTCGGTCTTCTCTTCCTTCAGACGCTCTTCAAGTTTTGTACGTCGATCGGAATCAAGTACTTTATCCACATTGAACTCTATAGCCGAAATCGGCATGCCGTACATGCTGTAGGCAGATGCCAGATTGCCGTTAATATGCTTGTTGAAATGGGCAACTTCTATATCATTCTGCACAGAAAACATCAATATGCCACTTTTGAACTGTTTTTCACAGTTAAGTAGCTGGAAACGAATATTTTCGTTGACGTTGATATCTGTGAGTGCATACTCGAGGTAGTCCAATATATCCTTATCCGTATAATGATCTGCGGTAATAAAGAGTTTTGTCTGTGCAATATTTGAGAAAGCCTTACTTATACTGTCCTCCATCATGGCACGCAGAGAAGCAGGAATCATGTTTTCGAAATGAAGGTGGAATTCCCATAATCTTTGCGTATCGTCCGACACGACCTTTTCCAACGTGCCTGTCGACAGATAATTGTCGTTCCCTTTTATGCCTGCCTGCTGAAGCAGTATGTTGAACTGGTCTTTGCCCTTCACTTGCAACACTCCTATAAAAGCGCGTAAATCTAAGATTTACGCGCATGACTTCTTCTAATAGTTTACTTCTAGGTACTGCAGCACATCATCAATCGCAAGATCCATCGAATCTTCACTGTTTCTTGCTTTTACTTCTACTTTGCCTTCTTTAGCTCCTCTACCGATAACGACTCTATACGGCAATCCGATCAAATCAGAATCGGCAAACTTTACACCAGCGCGCTCTTTTCTGTCATCATAAAGCACACGATATCTACTACTAAGTGATTCGTAGAGTTCCTCAGCTATTTTAACAGCTTCCGCATCCTTCGGATTGGCTGTAATAACATGAATATCGAATGGTGTAACAGATTTTGGCCAGATAATGCCGCGATCATCGCTGTGACTTTCAACGATTGCGGAGAGCGTCCGTGATATACCGATGCCGTAGCATCCCATGAGCACAGGCACACTCCGACCATTTTCATCTAGTACATTCAAGTTCATGGAATCGGAGTACTTTGTGCCGAGTTTGAACACTTGACCTACTTCAATCCCTTTCATGAACTTGGCCGGACCACTACCGTCTTGGACCATTTCTCCTTCTGTAATGAAACGGAAGTCATCATAGTCCTCCACTTCGAAATCCCTCTCGTGATTAACATTGATGAAATGATAGCCACTTTCATTGGCCCCTGTTGGATAGTCCTGCATGTTCCGCACCTGATAATCGAGGTAGACTGGTAGATCCGTATTGACCGGACCAAGACTGCCTGGGTCGGCATTTAGTAGATTTCTGATCTCCTCGTCTGTCGCAAAATCAACGTCATCAGTTTTAAAATAGGATTTCACTTTGATATCGTTTAGTTCGTGGTCACCACGAAGAAGTATCATAGCGTAGTCATTACCGATACGCATAATCATTGTTTTCGTTGTTTCTTCAATAGAGATTCCCATATGTTCCGCCAAAGCAGCACAAGTAGAAACGTTTGGTGTCTCGATCTTGCCGACTTTTTCACTACTGTTAATTTCTATAGATTCAGGTGCTGGACATGCTGCCTTTTCAATATTGGCTGCATAGTTGCTGCCCTGAGTATAAACAATGGTATCCTCACCAATGTCAGCCAGCGCCATGAATTCGTGTGTATGGCTACCACCGATTGCACCGGAATCTGCTTCAACTGCCCGATAATTCAACGCCACGCGCGAGAAGATTTTCGAGTACGCGTTGTACATGTCATTGTACGTTTCATCGAGCGATGCTTCATCACTATGGAAGGAATATGCATCTTTCATGATGAACTCACGGCCACGCAACAATCCAAAACGTGGGCGCAGCTCATCGCGGAACTTTGTCTGTATCTGGAACAGTGTCAAAGGAAGCTTCTTATAGCTCTTCAGCTCATCGCGAAGAAGCGCTGTAATCATCTCCTCATGCGTTGGTCCCAGTGCAAAGTCCCGATCGTGACGGTCTTGGATTCTCATAAGTTCTCTGCCGTATGCATCCCATCGGCCCGATTCCTGCCACAGTTCCTTCGGGTGCAGCACCGGCATGTGGATTTCGACACCGCCGACGGCATTCATCTCTTCCCTTACAATCTGCTCGATATTATTGAGTACAAGTTTGGTGATTGGCAAATACGTATATATACCACTGGCCATCTGCTTGATCATGCCGGCTTTCAGCATAAGGCGATGACTCAGACTTTCCGCATCCTGCGGTGTCTCTCTCATCGTAGGTATAAACATTCTGGATTGTCTCATTCATTTCACTCCTAAAGGAAAAATGTCTTTATATCATTCCATGTTACAAGAACCATGACTATAAGCAAAAATAATACACCAACGAGTTGGATGTTCAGCTCTACCTTTTTATTCAATGGCTTCCTGAAAATCCCCTCGTACAGAACAAACAGAATACGGCCACCATCAAGTGCTGGAACTGGCAACAGATTCATAATGCCGAGATTGACGCTTAATACTGCCGTAAAGTTGATCAGTGTGATTAGTCCTTGGGCGGCGACTTCTTCAGTCACCTTATATATGCCTACAGGTCCATTTAGCATATCAAAAGAAAATGTACCATTGACGATACTGCCGAACATCTGAACCACGAGACGGAATATCATTGTCCCCATTTCATATGTCTGCTCAGCACCCCATAGTATCGGGGATAGGGCTCCCCTTTCCATTTCTTGACCAATTCCGATGATTAGCCGTTCATTGGTTGTACCATCGGGAAGTTCGGTAACATCCACTATCGGTGTCAGTTCTACCTGACGCTCCTGTCCATCGTTCGACACAGTGATGTCTAGAGGTTGGCCGCCTTCTTGCTGTATGATCGATGACATATTGCCCCAACTGTTGACGGGTTCACCATTTATCGTTTCTAGACGATCGCCTGCCTCGAGCCCGGCTTCCTCGGCTGGTGTATCTTCACCGACAAGACCAACAACTGGCTCCTCGGAAGGCTTACCATTGATATAGAACAGCAGTGTGAACAGTACAAAAGCGAGTACAAAGTTCATCAGAGGACCAGCAGCCAGTGTCATGAAACGGTTCCAGACCGATTTCGATTCGAAACGTGCCGATCTCGGCGCAATACGCTCAAGTTGGGAGTTTTCTACGAAATAAGCTTCATCAGCAAGTGAGTATAAGATTTCTTCACCGTCATGCAGACGACTCGCGCGGATGAACATTTCTTTTGTTATGTCTGAATCGATGACTTCCACTTCTTCAATTTGAGTGAAGTTATGTTTGTCATCAAGTATAACGTGTGTAATCTGATCGCTGTCGTTTGTTTTAAGCTGTACCCGCATGCCGGCATTAAGAGGATTAATCTCCATTTCCTCAGAGGCCATCCTTACATACCCACCTACAGGCAACAGCCTGATAGTATAGAGTGTATCGTTATACTTGTATGAGAAAATCTTAGGACCCATACCAATGGCAAATTCAGGACACATGATACCTGCCCGCTTGGCAAATATTAGGTGCCCCAGTTCATGTACTGTCACCAGTACACCAAAAACTACAATAAAAGCTAAAATACCGGTCATTGCATCACCTCATATCAGACTTGTAAAGCCGGTCGTAGTATAGAATTGTATCGAGATCCGGATCTTGTACCGCTTTGTGTTCAGACATCCGGGATTCGACAATCTCTTCTATTTCTAGAAATGAGATTTCTCCATTTAGGAAGCGGGCCACTGCATATTCATTTGATGCATTCATGACTGCCGGCATGGTGCCACCTGCACGGATTGCGTCGTAAGCAAGACTAAGCATTTTAAATCGTTCGAGGTCCATCGGTCTGAAATTCAGCTGACTGAGTGCGTCGAGATCCAGCGAATCATTGGTTGGGAGACGATCTGGATGACTAAAAGCAAACTGAATGACCGTCTTCATATCCGGCGTACCCATTTGGGCCATGATACTGTTATCGACGAATTGAACCATGGAATGGATGGTGCTCTCCCGATGAAGGATGGTAGAAATCTGATCAACCTCTGCATCAAACAACCACTTAGCCTCAATGACTTCGAGCCCTTTATTCATCATTGTTGCAGAATCAATGGTAATTTTGCGTCCCATCGACCAGTTCGGATGATTAAGTGCATCTTCCAAAGTCACATTAGAGAGTGCTTCTCGCGAGAGGTCTCGGAACGATCCGCCACTGGCTGTCAGAATGATGCGCTTCATCTCACTCTTTTTCTCGCCACGCAGACACTGAAATATTGCAGAATGTTCGGAGTCCACTGGAATAATAGATACATTCTTTTCTTTTGCTTTGGCCATAACAATATCACCTGCTGCAACAAGTGTCTCCTTATTGGCAAGCGCTATATCCTTGCCTGCTTCAATCGCTGCGATTGTAGGCTCAAGTCCTACACTCCCCATTATGGCTGTAAGAAGAAGGTCCGAGTCGTCCGTGGCTACTTCGAGTAGGCCCACTTCTCCGGAAGTGAATTCTATGTGTGAGTATTTGCTCTGAAGTGCCAAACGATCGGCATCATTGCCCACACTGACGAGTCGCGGCTGAAACGTCTTAAGTATCTCTTCCAGACGCTCTATATTTGAGCCGATGGAGATGCTACCAAGCTTGAAGTATTCTGGATTATTATTTATCACCGTCAGGGCTTGTGTTCCAACGGAACCCGTTGCCCCTAGAATGGAAATTGTTTTCATTAGATTCACCTATATTTCGGTTTAATTTATCAGCGGTAGTATATTCATCAGTGGCAGAACAAAGATGAAACTGTCGAAACGATCAAGCACACCACCGTGGCCAGGAAGCAGTTGACCTGAATCTTTGATATCGAAATGGCGTTTCAATGCAGATTCTACAAGATCACCAAGCTGTCCTGCGACACTCAGTATCATCGTAAGCACCAATAGCAGAAATACATTTATGCCGTCAATCCATCCTGTGAAATAGAAGACAACTGCCAGGAGTACACTGCAAAAAATACCACCGAGAAAGCCCTCCACAGTCTTATTTGGACTAATCTGAGGCCAGAGCTTCCTCCTGCCCATTGCACGACCGAAAAGATAGGCCCCGGTATCCGTGACCCAGACAATCAATAGTCCGTAGAGTATGTAGATGATGCCCGCTTCACGCGTTTCATAAAAATACATGAAGCCAATGCCCACATAGGCGACGGCAAGTACGCAAAACCCCATATCCACAAAAGAGAACCTGTTTTTGCTAATCACTGTAAAGCTCAACATGAGCAGCGCCATAACAATAATCAGGTCGACCTGAAAGCCGGATATATATGGCATGTAAGGTTCTTGTGGCATCATGATTATAAAGAGCGCCACCATGGACAGCATTCCGGGTATTGAAAAAATATGAATCCTGTTCATCTTGAGAATTTCATACAATGCAGTATAGGCCAGAAGAAAAACGATAGCGAGCAGCGGCCATGAACCCAAGACAACAATAGGTACAAAAATCAATAAAGCGAGTAATGCAGTAATTGTCCGCGTCTTCATATCATTCCTCCTCCTGGTTAAGTCCCCCAAACCTTCTTTCACGTTTACGGTATTGGGAAATCATATGGTCGAGTTCGTCTGTTGTAAATTCAGGCCACAGCGTATCTGTGAAAAACAGCTCGCTGTATGATGACTGCCATAACAGGAAGTTGCTTAATCTGTATTCTCCACTTGTACGTATGAGCATCTCCGGATCGGGCACACTGGACGTCATCAAATAGTCATTGAGCATCTCAGGCGTAATATCCTCAGCACAAAGCCCGCCGTCTGATACTTTTTCAGCCATCGCCTGGAAAGCTTGGATGATTTCGTCACGTCCCCCGTAGTTAAGTGCAAATATAAGGTTCAAACCCGTATTTCCGGCGGTCTTATCTACTGCGTCCTGTACAGCTTTCCTTGTATGTATGGGCAATCCGTCCATATTTCCAATGGTCGTTATCCTGACGTTTTTCTCAATGAGCTCAGGCAGGAATGTACCGAGAAAATCCCCCGGCAGTTTCATGAGATAGCTGACTTCACTTTTAGGTCGGGACCAGTTCTCTGTGGAAAAAGCATACAGCGTCAAATACTTTATACCGAGATCCGAAGCATGCCTTGTAATGCTCTTTACATTCTGCATGCCTTCATAGTGACCATGCACTCTTGGTTTATTTTTCTTTTTGGCGTACCTGCCATTTCCATCCATGATAATGGCGATATGTTCGGGCAGCGCTTTATCGGAATCGGTCTTCTTGTGCTTCTTCCAACCAAACATAACAATCCTCCTGAAGCATTATAATTATTAGTATACATTGATGATATATAGTCCTCAATCACTTTATTCTACCACAAAATAGAGGACATAAAAAAACAGGCAGGAATATCCTGCCTATGAACAATAAATCAGACTTCCATGATGCTGCTTTCTTTTTCATCGCACATCTTATCGATTTTCTCGATGTAGTCATTTGTAAGCTGCTGGACATCTTCTGTATATCCCTTAAGGTCATCTTCAGTCAGCTCTCCATCTTTCTGAAGACTTTTGAGTTCATCGTTGGCATCGCGGCGGACATTACGGACCGCAACTTTCGCGCTCTCGCCTTCCTTACGTGCATCTTTTACAAATTCCTTACGGCGCTCTTCTGTGAGCTGAGGGACAGTGATTCGGATCATTGTACCATCGCTTGTCGGATTAACCCCGAGGTCAGCTTGCTGGATGGCTTTGAGTACATCATCTACAGACCCTTTATCATATGGCGTTACTGTAATCATACGAGCTTCAGGTACTGAAATACCTGCAAGCTGGTTAACTGGTGTCTGCGCGCCATAGTAGTCGACGGTCACGCGATCCAGCATGTTTGAATTCGCACGACCCGTGCGAATCGCAGCAAGTTCCCTGCTTAGGTTATCCAAGGATTTCTGCATTTTCGATTTGGTGTCTTTCAAGACAGATTCACTCATACTATCTCTCTCCTATTACTTTTTAATTTCCGTACCAATGGTCTCGCCTGAAACAGCACGTTTGATGTTACCCTCTTCTGTAATCGAAAATACCACAAGCGGTATATCATTGTCCATGCAAAAGGATGAAGCAGTTGCATCCATAACCTGTAGATTTTCCTGCAACATTTCCATATAAGTCAATGTATCGTACTTGAAAGCGGTCGTATCCAACTTCGGATCTGCAGAGTAGACGCCATCAACATTGTTTTTACCCATTAAGATGACATCCGCCTCAACTTCGGCTGCGCGCAGTGCTGCAGTTGTATCGGTAGAGAAATACGGATTACCGATTCCTGCTGCAAAAATGACGATGCGTCCTTTTTCAAGGTGTCTGATCGCACGTCTTCTGATGTAGGGCTCAGCAACTTGCTTCATTTCAATCGATGTCAATACACGCGTCTCACAGCCAAGCTGCTCAAGACTGTCTTGCAATGCGAGCGAATTCATCACTGTCGCAAGCATTCCCATATAGTCCGCAGTGCCACGATCCATACCAAGGTCACTGCCTATCTTACCGCGCCAAATATTCCCACCGCCAACAATAACGGCAATCTCAACATCGAGACTTTTTGCGTCCGCAACCTGCTCTGCAATGTTTTTAATTACGACTGGGTTGATGCCGAAACCATCATTTCCAGCCAGGGCCTCTCCGCTCAGTTTAAGTACAATACGTTTAAATTTGGAAGTTTCAGGCATATGTCTCCATCCTTACATAGTTTAATGTTCTATCTGTTTAGAAAAAAAGACACCGAAGTGTCTTTTTTTTATTTATTCACTTGACCCATTACTTCATCCGCGAAGTTTTCTTGTCTTTTCTCAAGACCTTCACCAACTTCAAAGCGGATGAATGTCTTCAGTTCTCCACCTTTTGATTTCAGGAACTGTGCGACAGTCTGATCAGCATCTTTAACAAATGGCTGATCTACAATGCAGATCTCTTCGAGATACTTACGCATTCTACCTTCCACCATTTTGTCGACAATCTTTTCAGGTTTGCCTTCGTTTAGGGCCTGCTGTTTTAGAACTTCTCTTTCATGATCTAGTTCTTCTTGTGATACTTCATCTTTGGAGACATATTTAGGGTTCAAAGCAGCAGCGTGCATCGCAACGTCTTTTGCCGCCTGGAAATCAGTGGAACCTTCAACAAGTGTCAGAACGCCGATGCGCCCGCCCATGTGAAGATACTCACCGAAAGCATCGTTGTCTGTCTTCTCAGCAAGAGCGAATCTTCTGAGTGTAAGTTTTTCACCGATTTTAGCTACTGCTTCGTTCATGACATCTTCGACTTTCTTGCCATTCATTTCAGAAGCGTTAAGTGCTTCGATATCAGCTGGTTTTGTTTCAAGGATGTGGTCCGCAACATCTTTCACAAGCTGCTGGAACTCGACATTACGTGCAACGAAGTCAGTTTCAGAGTTGATTTCGACGATTACACCGTCATTGCCTTTGGATGCCACATGTACGATACCTTCAGCAGCGATACGGTCCGCTTTTTTAGCAGCCTTGGAAATCCCTTTTTCACGGAGATAGTCTGCCGCTTTATCAAGGTCACCATCAGTTTCCTGAAGCGCTTTTTTACAATCCATCATGCCAGCGCCAGTCTTTTCACGCAGTTCTTTAACTAATTTTGCAGAAATAGCCATTTTTCATCCTCCTGGAATCGTATTGTTGACCGGGAAAACCTTCCCATCTTTTAAAAATGGTGATAAGAATAAGCTACTTATCACCATTGTCTAACACTTTATTATCTTTCGCCTGCTTCTACAGCTTCTTCTGAACCTTCGTTCATATCGATATTCTGTTCTGCAGCGACTTCTTCGTCAGATACGCCGCGCTGGCCTTCGAGCACTGCGTCAGCCATTTTGCTTGTCATAAGTCTGACCGCACGGATGGCATCATCGTTTGCTGGGATAACATAGTCGATTTCATCCGGATCACAGTTGGTATCAACCATTGCGACGATTGGGATGTTAAGTTTTTTAGCTTCCATGATTGCATTGCGTTCTTTTCTAGGGTCTACAATGAAAAGTGCTTTAGGCATTTCCTTCATGTCACGGATACCGCCGAGGAATTTGATCAGACGATCGTATTCTTTACGGAGTTCCATAACTTCTTTCTTAGGAAGTACTTCAAAAGTGCCGTCCGCTTCCATTTTTTCAATTTCATCAATACGTTTGATACGTTTTGAAATTGTTTTGTAGTTTGTGAGAATTCCACCGAGCCATCTTTGGTTCACATAAAGTTGACCTGCACGCTCAGCTTCTTCTTTGATGGCATCTTGAGCCTGTTTCTTAGTACCAACAAACAGAATCTTTCCGCCTTCTTCAGAGACGCTCTTTACGAAATCGTAAGCTTCCCCTACTTTTTTGACTGTCTTTTGAAGATCGATGATGTAGATGCCGTTTCTTTCCGTGAAGATGTATCTCTTCATTTTAGGATTCCAACGACGTGTCTGGTGTCCGAAATGTACACCTGCTTCAAGCAGTTGTTTCATAGTAATTACTGCCATGATTTATTTCCTCCTCTGGTTTTTTCCTCCAGTACAGCTTTGGAAACGACCGTAAGGCACCAGTCTCCAATTCACTCTACTGTGTGTAGTGGGCTGTTTTCAGCCGTTTAATACTATAACACATATCATTCTTTAAATCAAACCCAAACATTGGTACCTAGCTCTCTTTTCTAAGCTCAGGCAGGAAGTCTTCTTTTTTGACCTTAATGAAGGTACCTTTCATACCTAGGGAACGGGATTCGATGACACCAGCACTTTCGAGCTTGCGCAGTGCATTGACGATGACAGAACGTGTAATGCCTACACGGTCTGCGACTTTCGATGCAACGAGGAGGCCTTCATCTGCATCGAGCTCATCAAAGATGTGTTCAATGGCTTCTCTCTCAGAGTATGACAGGGAACGGATCGCCATTGCGATGCTCGCCTTATCCCGTGCCTTTTGTTCGATCTCTTCTTGTTTCTCACGGAGAATCTCCATACCCACTACTGTTCCTGCGTACTCTGCAAGTACCAAGTCCTCTTCTTTAAACACTTCGGATATGCGACCGAGAATTAGTGTGCCAAGACGCTCACCGCCACCGAATACTGGTACGATACATGTTTCAGAGTCTTGGAAAGAGTCTTCTGTCGGGAAGACAGTAAGGTCATCTTCAAATTCTATATTTTCTTGAGTTTCGTTGATCTTCATAATCCGCTCTACATATTCATCGGGGAATCTTCTTTCCTCCAGCATGTCTACGATGCGATCGTTTTCTATTTTTTGATTGATGCCATAACCAAGCAACTTCCCTCTGCGTGAAACAATGAATACGTTACACTCAAGTACTCGGCTTACCTTTTCTGATACTTCTTTAAAATCTACTTTTACACCGTGGTTGCCTTGGATCAGCTTATTAATTTCTCTTGTTTTCTGTAATAGGTTCATTGATATTTCTCCTTTAGGTTTATAGTATGAAAGCACTCAAATTCTTATCGGACTTAATTTTGTTCAGTTTTGATTCTACGTACTGCTTTGTAATCTCTACTTGTGCGCCTTGCATGCCACTCGCTTCGAATAGAAGTTCTTCAAGCAAAGTTTCAAGTATAGTATGGAGGCGTCTGGCACCAATATCATCTGTGTCGTTGTTCACTTCAAACGCAATTGATGCTACTTCATCTATTGCTTCGTCGGTGAATGAAATGGATACCTCTTCTGTTGCTAAGAGCGCTTCGTACTGCTTGATCATGGAACTTTTAGGTTCCTTCAGTATCTTGACAAAGTCTTCCGTTCTGAGTTTGTCGAGTTCGACACGGATCGGGAAGCGCCCTTGCAGTTCAGGAATCAGATCACTCGGTTTAGCAACATGGAAGGCACCAGCACCGATGAAGAGGATATGCTCGGTATCTATCGGGCCGTACTTTGTCTGAACTGTACTGCCTTCAACAATTGGAAGAATATCACGCTGGACTCCTTCTCTTGAGACATCTCCTGAATTCTGACTACCTTTGGCAATCTTGTCCATCTCATCAATGAAGATGATGCCCATTGTTTCTGCAAGTGAAATAGCTTCATCATTAACATTGTCTGTATCGACAATTTTTTCCGCCTCTTCACGCTTTAGGTATTCCCGTGCTTTCTTGACCGGCATTGTACGCTTGTGCTTATTCTTCGGCATGAATTGCTTCAACATGTCCTGCATACCTCCAGTATCCATGCCAGGCGTCATCATGCCCATCGGATTCTGCTCCTGTTCCACCTCGATCGTCACATCCGCATCCTCAAGGAGACCAGCTGTAAGCTTTTCCCTTAAGTTCAGGCGTTTCGATCTTACTTCGGGCGTCACTTCCTCGTGATCATCGTCAGTCTGCTGGTTCATAAACATCTCAAAAGGATTGGAACTCGACTGGGTGCGTTTTTCCCCTGGAGCAAGTAAGCCAACAAGTCGTTCCTCTGCGAGTTTCAGAGCATCGTCCTCTACGAGTTTCATCTTTTCTTCTTTGACCATACGAACACTTGCCTCTACCAAATCTCGCACCATGCTCTCGACATCGCGGCCGACATAACCCACTTCGGTGAACTTTGTCGCTTCTACTTTCGAAAACGGCGCGCCAGTTAATTTAGCCATCCTTCTAGCAATCTCCGTCTTACCAACACCGGTCGGTCCAATCATCAGTATATTTTTAGGTATGACCTCATCTTTTAGTGAAGCATCAAGCAACATGCGGCGATATCGGTTGCGCATTGCAATCGCCACTTTGCGTTTTGCTTCCTGCTGACCGATGATATCCTCATCAAGCTTGGCCGTAATCTCGCGCGGAGTAAGATTTTGTCTCAATTCGAACGCTCCTTTTATTCAATCGTTTCTACAGTAATATGGTCATTTGTAAATACGCAAATCTCACTGGCGATCAACAAACTATCTCTTGCAATGGTCTCAGCACTGAGGGCGTCTCCATGTCGTTTCATGGCACGCCCCGCACTAAGGGCAAAGTTGCCACCACTACCAATAGCAAGGATGCCATCGTCCGGTTCGATGACCTCTCCTGTGCCACTAACAAGCAGCAAGGTCTCCTTATCCATGACAATCAGCATCGCTTCAAGCTGTCTTAAGATCTTATCGCCCCGCCACTCTTTGGCAAGCTCTACAGCTGCACGCGTCATGTTACCGTTATACGCATAAAGATTTGCTTCAAATTTCTCAAATAGTGTAAATGCATCCGCAACACTGCCTGCAAATCCTGCGACAACCTTGTCGTCGAACAGACGCCTTACTTTACGTGCAGTGTGCTTCATGACAACCTGGTTGCCAAGTGTAACCTGACCATCTCCTGCCATCGCCATCTTACCGTTATGACGGATGGCAAATATCGTAGTTCCTTTTATTGCCATTGTTTCACCTCTTCTGATTAGCTGGATGATGTTCTAGATAGGTTTTTCTAAGCTGTTCCTTCGATACATGGGTATATTTCTGAGTAGTCGAAAGTGATTCGTGACCGAGCAGTTCCTGCACTGCTCTCAAATCGGCCCCATTATTTAGCATGTGTGTTGCGAAGGTATGCCTGATCTTATGGGGATGAAGGTGAAGGTCACTAGCACTTTTTTTTACTAGCATATCGATTACATATCTTAACCCTCTATCTGTCAAAGGTCCTCCTCTATGGTTGATCCATAATGGTCCATCCATTTCGATCTTATCTCCATGCGTATCAATGTAGCATTTCATTGCGTCAGCAGCATGCTTTCCAAAGGGCAGTACACGTTCCTTATTACCTTTCCCGATCACCTTCAGTAGTCCATAGTCGAAGTCGATACGTGAAAGGGTCAGACTAAGCAGTTCCGATGCTCGCATACCGGTCGCATAGAATAGTTCGAGAATGGCACGATCTCGTTCATGCATCTTAGCATTTCGGTCCAAAGAGTCAAAAAGCCCACGCACCTCATTTTCATACAGAAAGCCCGGAAGTGGTTTTTCTTTCTTCGGGTTCGGGAGACTGGTGAATGGATTGGAAGTTATATCGCCCTTATCAATCAGATGGTTATAGAAGCTTCTTAACGCAGATATCTTTCTCGACACCGTAGATTTCTTCAACTGCTTACGATACAGCATGTTCAAATAATTCCGCGCATCCACGTACTTGAACGTTTCAATGGATAATGACTCTTCCCGAAGGAAAAGTATAAATTCTGTAATGTCCCTTCTATAGTTACTGACAGTATGAGCGGAAAGATTCCGTTGATACATGAGCTGTTGTAAGAAGTTTTCAAGCTGATTCATCAAATCGCCGCCTTCGCAATATATTTCTTTGCAGAAACAATTGAATTTTGAGATACAGCCGCTTACAGAAGGTATGGATTTCTTGTATCCAATAATACATATTAAACCATTTCATTCTATTTTGCACAAAATAATATGAATATTTATAATATTTTGCGCGAGCGCAATAAAAAGGCCCATATAGAAATATGGATACCTTTGTCACTCAGCCTTTTCTTCGTAATCACAGTTCGTGCATTTCACTTTCGCAGTCTTACCTTTTTTAGTTTCGACCAGATAATGCTCACACTTCGGACAGTCTCTGCCGATTGGACGATCCCATGAAATGAAGTCGCATTCCGGGTAGCGATCGCAACCAAAGAAGATTCTGTTCTTTTTGGATTTACGTTCAACGACATCTCCCTCGTTACATTTCGGGCATTTGACGCCGATTGATTTAACAATCGCTTTGGTGTTGCGGCAATCAGGGAAATTCGAGCATGCCATGAACTTACCGTAGCGGCCCATCTTGAAGACCATTGGTGACCCACATTTCTCGCAGTCTTCACCTGCTGGTTCATCTTTAATCTCTATTTTCTCCATTTCCTCGTCTGCACGGGAAACTTGTGGTTCGAACCCTTTATAGAACTCATCAATGACAGCTACCCAAGATGCATCACCTTCAGCGATATCATCTAGACTTTTCTCCATGGTCCGCGTGAAATCGATGTCGATAATATCTGGGAAGTACTGGGTTACTGACTGGTTGACAATTTCACCCAGTTCTGTTGGAATAAAACGTTTCTGATCGACTTTAACGTAGTTCCGCTTCTGAATGGTATCAAGCGTCGGTGCATAAGTCGATGGTCGGCCAATTCCGACTTCTTCAAGTGTTTTAACAAGTCGCGCTTCGGTAAAGCGCGGTGGTGGCTGTGTGAAATGCTGTTTGGGATCGATTTGTTGGGACTTCGTCGTCTCACCTTCAGCTATTTCCGGTAGACGGTTGTCAAGCTCCTCTTCCTCATCGTCCTTGCTTTCCACGTAGATCTGCATAAATCCTTTGAATTTGATTGTTTGGCCATTACTTCTGAAGACGACACCATTGTTGGACATTTCCATACGTACAGTGTCCAATATTGCTGGCGACATCAGGCTGGCAATGAAACGATCCCAGATAAGTTTATACAACCGGTACTGATCGCGAGATAGATATTGTTTCATGTTCTCCGGTGTACGGTTCGCTGAAGTCGGGCGTACAGCCTCATGGGCGTCCTGGCTGCCTTCGGCCTTCTTTGCTGACGGCTTGGCGCCAACGAATTTATTCCCATATTCATTCTCTATATAATCAGTTGCTTCTTTTTGTGCAACAGGAGAGATTCTCGTGGAATCCGTTCTCATGTAGGTGATCAGTCCGACTGTACCCACTTTTTTAATGTCTATTCCTTCATAGAGCTGCTGCGCGACCATCATTGTTTTTCTCGCTTTGAAATTGAGTTTTCTCGCCGCTTCCTGCTGAAGGGAAGACGTCGTGAACGGCTTCGAAGGGAAACGTTTCTTCTCTTTCTTTTCAACAGAATCAACATTGAATGTGTCGCCATCAAGTTTGGATAACACGTAGTCGACATCTTCCTTGGTCTTCAGTTTGATTTTTTCATCTGTCAGACGATTGAACTTGCCCTCAAATGTATTTTTACCGTACTTGAACTGGCCGGTGATCCTCCAATATTCTTCTGGTTTGAATGCCCTGATTTCATTTTCACGATCGATAACCAACTTGAGTGCGACGGATTGTACACGACCTGCCGACAGCCCTTTTTTGACCTTTTTCCACAATACCGGCGATATGTTATAACCGACAAGACGGTCAAGTATACGACGCGCCTGCTGTGCATCTACCAGTTTTTGATTTATTTCCCCTGGATGTTTAAAACTTTCCTTTACTGCATCCTTTGTTATCTCGTTGAAGACTACCCTGTAGTATTCCTTATCTTCCCCGAGTGCATGACTCAAGTGCCATGCAATTGCTTCACCTTCGCGGTCCGGGTCACTTGCCAGGAATATCTTCTTCGCTTTATTGGCCTCTTTCTTCAAATCTTTGAGTAGAGGCCCCTTTCCGCGAATTGTAATATATTTAGGCTCATAATTGTTATCAGTATCTATCCCCGTTTGACTGCGAGGCAAGTCGCGAACGTGACCCATCGACGCAACAACTTTGTAGCGTTTGCCGAGGTATTTCTCTATCGTCTTGGCTTTCGCAGGTGATTCTACAATGACCAGATTATCTGCCACAGCTCGATTGCCCCCTTTTGTTGTGTTTTCAAATCCAAATATTACAGTGAACCAAAATTGTTTGTCAACTATAATATATTTTAAATTTTCATGGTTCCCTGAAAACTACTCTCTGAAATCTTCCATTATATCTGCACCGCACAGTACCATTTTGGCACCTTCTTGTATTCTTAAGTTGGGTCCTTTTGACTGGGGAGCATGAATATTTCCCGGCAGGCAGTAGACATGGCGATTCTCGCTAAGAGCCATATCGAGCGTAATTAAACTCCCGCTGCTTTCTTCCGCTTCCGTAACAAAAACCCCAGTCGACAGTCCGGCTATGATTCTGTTCCGCGCAACAAATCGCCACTTTGCAATGCCAGTACCTGGCGGATATTCGCTTATGACCAGACCTTCGCGTTCCATCTTTAATCTCGTTTTCCTCGTGCTTGAAGGATAATGGGTTCGGTGGCCGAATGCAAGTACCCCGATTGTCGCCATGTTATTCTCCATTGCTTTTAAGTGTGCAAGTTCATCGGCACCATATGCCAACCCAGAGAGTATCCCAATCTGGCTATCCAGCTGCGGCATAATTGCTTGAAGTGTTCTTTTCGTATAATGGGTGGCTTTTCTACTGCCGACAATTCCAAGCATTTTTCTCTTCAAGAGCGTCTCGTCACCACGATAGTACAGTATATACGGTGGATCGTGAATCTCCCTTAAAATGGGAGGATACTCTGCATCTTCAATGGTCATATACCCAATTCCTTCCTCCATTAGACCTTCAGTGAGTGCACCCTTCTGCATCTTTTCTGCTTGGTGTAGTTTCTGCTTCAACCCCTCTGTCATTCTTCCTACAGCTTCTCCACGTATTACTTTATGTTCAAGTGCTGTCACACCCGCATAGCTAAGACAGATACTATCCATACGACCCCTCCTTATTCATATGAATAATTATAGTAGAAACTAGGGTTTTTTCTGTTTACCATACGGTTAAATTACTTGGAAGAAAATGAAAAAAAGCACGGATTCCTGTTAAGGATTCCGTGCTTCCGAGTGGGATCATCCACTTTTATTGAATTTACTTTACAGTTAGACACTTCTCATAGAGTCCATCTTCTTTTTTAATACGTTTGATAAGCGTTTCGCCAATTTCAGATGGCGTATCTGCAGTCTCAATGCCGCATGCATTCATCGTTTTGATTTTCTCATCCGCTGTACCCTTGCCGCCTGAGATAATCGCACCTGCATGACCCATACGTTTACCTGGAGGGGCTGTAACACCACCAATGAAACCGACAACCGGCTTGTTCATGTTGTCTCTGACCCATTCAGCGGCTTCTTCTTCTGCTGTACCACCGATTTCACCAATCATGACAACAGCTTCTGTTTCCGGATCTTCGTTGAATGCCTTTAGAGTGTCGATGAAATCTGTGCCGTTAACCGGGTCACCACCGATACCGACAGCCGTCGTCTGTCCGATCCCAGCTTCCGTCAACTGATGCACTGCTTCATAAGTCAATGTACCAGAACGGCTGACAACACCAACATGGCCCTTCTTGTGGATATAACCTGGCATGATGCCGATCTTGCACTCATCTGCAGTAATAACACCTGGACAGTTAGGTCCGACGAGACGTGTCTTTTTACCTTCTAGATATCGCTTCACTTTGACCATATCGAGTACAGGAATGTGCTCTGTAATACAAATAACAAGGTCAAGCTCCGCTTCGGCACATTCGACGATTGCATCTGCTGCAAATGGTGCCGGTACGTAGATAACAGATACGCTTGCACCCGTCTGCTCTTTTGCTTCTTCGACCGTATTGAAGACTGGGACGCCTTCGACTTCCTGTCCGCCTTTACCTGGTGTGACGCCAGCTACAATTTTCGTGCCATATTCAAGCATCTGCTGCGTATGGAACAGTGCTGTTGATCCAGTAATACCTTGAACTAGGACTTTCGTATCCTTATCGATAAATACACCCACAGTAGATTCCTCCGTTATTATTTATTTTGATTGACTGCTTCGATGATCTTCTGTGCACCTTCTGCCATAGTACTTGCAGGGATGATGTCGAAATCGGACTGCTCAAGGATTTCCTTGCCGCGATCGACGTTCGTTCCCTCTAGGCGCACAACGAGTGGAATGTCGAGACCAACATTTTCAACGGCTCCGACAACACCTTCAGCGATGACATCACACTTCATGATACCCCCGAAGATGTTGACGAAGATGCCTTCAACCCCTTCATCACCAAGGATGATTTTGAAAGCTTCTGTTACCTTCTCTGTCGTTGCACCGCCCCCTACATCAAGGAAGTTTGCGGGCTTACCGCCAAAGTGGTTGATTGTATCCATGGTCGCCATCGCAAGACCAGCACCATTGACCATGCAACCGATGTTACCGTCTAGCGCAACATAGGAAAGATCATATTTAGACGCTTGGATCTCTTTCGGATCCTCTTCATCCTTGTCACGAAGTTCAACAATATCCTTGTTTCTAAAGAGTGCATTGGCATCGAAATTGACTTTGGCGTCTAACGCAAGTACGCCGCCCTCTCCAGTAGTGACAAGTGGATTTATTTCTACAATTGAACAGTCTTTTTCAATAAACACATTGTATAAGGAAAGCATAAGTTTAGCTGCTTTGCCTACAGACTCCTTTGGAATATTGATATTAAAGGCCAGTCTTCTTGCCTGGTATGGCATAAGTCCGACTACAGGATCAACGATTTCCTTGAAAATCTTTTCAGGCGTTTCTGCTGCCACTTCTTCGATTTCCGTACCACCCTCTTCAGAACCCATCAATACAACACGATCCGTTGCACGATCTATGACGAAACCGATGTAGAATTCATTTTGGATGTCACATCCCTCTTCGACAAGAAGGCGCTTTACTTCTTTACCTTCAGGACCTGTCTGATGTGTAACGAGGACTTTACCGAGAAGTTCTTTTGCATATTCTCTCACTTCATCAAGTGATTTGGCGATTTTGACGCCGCCCGCTTTACCACGGCCACCGGCATGGATTTGTGCTTTGACAACGTATACATTTGAATCCAGATTCTTTGCTGCTTCCACAGCTTCCTCAGGTGTATACGCTACACTACCGTTAGGCACGGCTACGCCCATGGAGCGAAAGATTTCTTTCCCTTGATACTCATGGATATTCATGTTCATCCTCCTAAGACTTTTTTAAACCTTACCATCCAATTATAGAAAAGGTATTCATCAAAGTAAACTGAATTCACAAAATTATATATTCGAAAGAATACTTTTTACAGGTTCGAATGTCTGTCTATGGATATTGCTTGCGCCAAGAGAATAGAGTGCTTCCAAGTGGTCCTTTGTACCGTAGCCTTTATGACTGTCAAATCCATAGCCCGGATATGAGACATTATACTGTGCCATCATCATGTCTCGTTCGGTTTTGGCGATGACGCTCGCGGCAGCGATGGACACGGAATGGGCATCTCCTTTGATGATGGATGTTTCTGGAATACCCATATCCAGAGTCATTGCGTCAACGAGCAGATGACCGGGCGCCGCCTTAAGATTCTCGACTGCCCGTTTCATGGCGAGTCGGCTAGCCTGGTAGATATTTAGCTCATCAATCTCTTCCACACTTGCAATACCGATACCGTAGTCCGCCTGCGCCATGATGACCTCACGAAAAGCCATCCGTTTTTTTAATGAAAGTTTCTTTGAGTCATCAAGCCCCGGTAGATAGAATCCCTCAGGCAAGATCACGGCAGCGGCCACGACTTCGCCGGCGATTGGACCACGACCAGCTTCATCAAGCCCCGCGATGTAGTGGACACTCTCTCTTAAATTGTTTTCGTATTGACTCATAGTACTGTACTTAGCTTTTAACTTGTTTTCACTTGTAATACGTCTGCGATGCTTCTCAAGCAACCGGATAACTCCTTTGCGATTATCGTGGGTATGGATGGAAGTGTTGACTTCTTCAATTGTATCGTAGGATGAAACCTCAACTTCAACCTCTTTTATTGTTTTCATGCATCCGCCTCATCGAAAGTATAGCTGCCAATCTTACCATTACGAATATCATAGATAACTCGATTAGTGACCGCTTCATAATTAATCTCATTACCGCCTGCCTTAAGACCACGTGAGCGGCCGATTGCATCGAAAACGTCAACGACATCGTCGGATTCAGAAACATTAATGTTGTAGAAGGCATTGAACCGCGCTGGATCGTGTGTCAAGAGGAATTCGATCCCATAGATAGCCACTTCGTCGAGCGGTACTACCGTATCCTTAATCGCACCTGTCAAAGACAGTTTTTTGCCTGTAATTTCATCTTCAAACTTCGGCCACAGTATACCTGGTGTATCGAGTAGTTCCATCTGCTCCCCTGCTTTGATCCATTGTTGTTGTTTTGTTACTCCAGGTGTATTGCCGGTTTTGGCAATCTTCCTTTTAGCTACATTATTTATGACGGTGGACTTGCCGACATTCGGTATGCCTGTGATCATCGCACGGATGGCACGGCGCCCGATGCCCTTCTTTTGCATCCGCTCGAAAATTTCTGCTGTTGCACGAATTGCCAGTGGTTCAATCCTTTTAATGATTTGGTTGTTCCTGCCATCAAGTGCCACTGGATATTTGCCCTCACTTTTAAACTTTGCCATCCATGCATCGGTTGCCTGCTTATCAGCCATATCGACCTTGTTCAGCACGACAACTCTCGGCTTATGCTGGGTGATTTCATCGAGCATCGGATTGTGGCTGGAATGTGGGATTCTGGCATCAAGTATTTCGATGACCACGTCCACTTTCTTCAGATTCTCTTCTATTTCTCTTCTTGCTTTTGCCATGTGTCCTGGAAACCAGTTGATACTCATGTGAAGCACCTCTACTTATATCTCATTTTATTTTGTTTCATTATTTTATTCCTATATTATATAATAATACCAATGTTTAATAAAATCACAGGAGGTGGGAAAATGATCTCGATTATTGTTCCTGTGCTTAATGAAGCTGAAAATATACCTGGACTCCACCAAGAAATCGTATCTGTAATGACAATAATCGACCGCCCGTACGAGGTTCTTTTTATCGACGACGGATCAACAGACGATACATTGGCTGAGCTCAGAAAAATTGACGGATCCGATACTGGATATCTTTCATTTTCCAGGAATTTTGGCAAGGAAGCAGCCATCATTGCTGGTCTTGAGAAGGCGGCAGGAGACGCTGTCATTATTATGGACGGGGACATGCAACACCCGCCTTCATTGATTTCCGAGCTGATAGAACAATATGAAGCGGGCTATGACCAAGTTGTAGCAAAAAGAAATAAGGCCAAAGAGCCACTCTCACGCCGCCTCCCTTCAAAACTCTTTTATCAGCTGATGAATTTCACAAGTACAGTGCACCTTGAAGATGGTGAAGGAGATTTCAGGCTGATCTCAAGGAAAGTAGTTGATGCCATCCTGATGCTCAGTGAGAATAATCGATTTTCAAAAGGAATTTTCGAATGGGTCGGTTTCAATAAGACAGTCATCGAATTCAATCATATTGAACGCGAGTCCGGTAATTCGACGTTTAATCCGCTCAAGCTTTTAGATTATGCGATAGACGGCATCAGTGCTTTCAATCATCGCCCACTCAGGGCATGCTTTTATCTTGGGCTAGTCGTGCTGTTGGCTTCCGTTGCCTATATCCTCTACATGTTCGTAAATATTGCCATCCATGGTGTCGAGGTACCGGGCTACTTTACCATTATCGCAAGCCTGCTCCTGCTCGGAAGTATCCAACTTTTCTCCCTTGGGATTATTGGCGAGTATGTCGGACGTATTTATATAGAGACAAAGAATCGACCGAAGTACATTATCAGGGAATCATCCGCATATGAAGCAGAACAGGGAGGACACCATGAGAAGCAGTACACTCGGTGAGTTTATCCGATTCGTTATAGTCGGCATCGTCAATACAGGTATCTACTATGGTGTCTACACATTCCTTGTGTACACTGGCTTGTTTTATATTGCGGCACACTTTGGCGGCTTCATCACAGCTTTTATCATTTCCTATTTCCTGAACTGCCACTTCGTCTATCACGTCAGGCCGACACTTCGCAAATTTTTAAAGTTTCCATTGACTCAAGTCATCAATATGGGCTTGCAGACCCTACTCCTATATCTGCTCGTCGATTGCCTGGGGTGGAGTGAAATACTGGCGCCACTCCCAGTACTGATCATTACTGTACCAATTACCTATAGCATTACACGGTGGGTGCTGAAAGACAAGAAAGGTTGATAGGATGGATACAACGAAATCTCGGCTGCATGCACTAAAGTACATTATAATTATTGCTCTTCTCGCAGTCATTTCCCACGCCTATGTATTGTGGCGGTTCCTTTCACCTACCGACACTAAAAATCAGGTGTTTATGACTGGTGCCAATGATGGCATTGAGCAGATGCTACCCATGCAACTCTATCTATATGAGAAATTCAAGGAAGGCAGATGGTTTTACGATACTGATTTTGGACTTGGTGGTGACTTCTACACCGATCTTGCGTACTATTATTCAACGAACATTGTTTACTACATCAACATCCTCTTTGTCAGAATCGGAGATCTTTTAATCGGATTCGACACTTCAACCATTGATTTTTGGGCATATAATGCATTCTTTATTTCCATTTTCAAAGCATTTCTTATCATCTATTTTACATATCGCTTCCTTGGTATAATCGGCACCCGTCCGTTATATGGTATAATAGGTGGCTTTATTTTCGCAGCGTCTCCGACCTATTTCCGGTTTACAGTTTTCTGGTCCTTCTTCAGCGACGTTTTCATATGGCTACCGCTGACGCTATGGGCATTGGAACTGATCATTCAAAAAAGAAAACCTGGTCTGTTCATCTTTGCGACAGCTGCCACACTTATCAATAACTTCTACTTCGGCTATTATCAGCTGATCGTTGCCATCCTCTACCTCTTTGTACGGCTTCTGTTCAAAAGACATGGAGATTTGCCACGCGTCGAAACGGTTAAACTTGCAGTACCTTCAGCTGTAATCGGTGCTGGGATATCCGCTTTCGCATTCTTTCATGCAGTACGCGGATTTTTAAACAATGACGGACGTGAATACGAAGTGGACGTGCCGATATTTGAAAAGTTGAATTGGCAGGACAATATCTTTTACGAAAACTACCTTGTCATTATTCTTTTCATCGCTATTCAAGCACTGTTTACAAAAAGGTTATATGTACGTTACTTCTATAAAATGTTCGCCATACTGACCGTTGTTTTTATGCTGTTTACCTTATCTCCGTATGTCGATCTGCTATTTAACGGCTTCCAGCAGCCACAAAAGCGTTGGCATTACATGCTTGTTTTTTTCCATGCGATACTCATCGCACAATATTTTACCTATTTCAAGGAAATCAGCATCCGCCAGTATTTAATCAGTCTAATTCCAGTGTATATTATTTTGACATGCTCAATATATTTTAAAGATGATATTGTCATTTGGGTCTATCTAGTGCCCGTTATCCATCTAGTTGGATTTTTAGTTATCTATATGAAAGGCAGTCGGCCACTGCTTGAGGGTATAAATGCTGTACTAATCGTCATTTTTACAATTATTGTGAGCGCGTCTCATACGAATACGCAAATCTACCATAGCGGAATCACCGATCGCAACCATCTCTTTTATATCAATAGCAATCACTACGCCAGCGATCTCCAGAAATACAACATAGAGCTTCTAAAGGATATGAAAGCGCCCGAGCAAAAAATTGATTATAAAGTTAGGGACCAAGACAATACACCAATGTATATGGGATTTAGCGGAACAAGCATATATTCGAGTATCATTGATGGTAACATCATCGACTTTTACTACAATGATCTAAAAGTGAACCTCCGCTACGAAACCATCAGCCGATACTCCACATTCCAGTCACGTAGCAACCTCTTCTCCCTGTTCAACGTGGATTACATGATGCGAGATGACAATACTTACGGCATCCCGGCAAAATTTAGTCCAATCATAGATGATGGTACCTACACGATTTATGAAAACGAATCTCAGCTGCCTTTCTTGAGGTATGCAACAGATGTCTATGACCCTGATACCCTCAATCATCCGCTTGCCAGGGAACATGCTATGCTAGACGGCATTGTGACAAACGCGCTTGAACCGACCGCAGCCGCTGAACCAATGGAAGATGTACTTAATGAAGTTTCAGTCGAAGCCGAGAATGCGATTTACTCCGATGATGTTCTAGAAGTTCCGGAGGATGGTGGCGGGCTGAGCTTTAGCTTCGACTCTCTGGTGGACACCTACGAAGATTCAGATGTCTATATCGAAATGTACGTCAGAATGATCGAACCAAACAAACGATTTACTATCAATGTTGATGGTTATCCTAATGAACGGCTATTTGCTACAAGCAAGTACCGTACTTATGCTGACGACCTCCTTTATCGAGTGCCATTAAAAGAAGAAATTCCAATTACCTTCTCAAGTGGAAAGTATGCAGTGGAAATTAAGAGTGTCTACATCGAGGATTATGAATTGCTTGAGCGAGAAAGCGCAGAGCCAGAGCCAGAGTATACTTTATTCGAGCAGGACAATGCTTACCAGATCACTTTAGCCGAACCGAGAGCAGGCATAGCTAGCGTTCCTATCATCTATCGGGATGGCATGAAAGTTTCAGGAGATGCTTCCGGAGACCTCGAAGCTTTCCGTGCAAATTATCTGATGACCGGATTTACGCTAGGTCCCGATGATCGTGTGATTACGATTTCCTACACCCCACCCTACTATTTACTCACATTGATGGTGAGTATTCTGTCCTTGCTTCTTGGCTTCTTCTATCTCGATTTGTTTGGAACCAGAAGTAGAATCAGTCGCCGCAAATAAAAAATGCCTGACAGCTAAACTGTCAGGCATTTTTATAGTTCTATCGGATTTCTCTGATACGTGCAGCTTTACCGCGCAGGTTACGTAGGTAGTAAAGTTTCGCACGACGTACACGACCACGGCGTGTAACTTCGATTCTCTCGATTTTTGGAGTGTGTACAGGGAATGTACGCTCAACACCAACACCGTAGGAAACCTTGCGGACTGTGAATGTCTCGGAAATTCCGCCTCCACGACGCTTGATTACTACACCTTCGAAAACCTGGACACGCTCACGTGAACCCTCGACGATACGTACGTGCACACGTACTGTATCTCCAGGTTTGAATTCCGGTAGATCTGATTTAAGCTGTTCTTTTGTCAGATCGTTAATTAATTGCTGTGACATATTATCTTCTCCTTCTTCCAATTATCTTGCCGATCATAGCAGCGGATGATTGTGTATATGTGTGCTTTGACACTCGTATAATTTTACCATAATCACCATGCGGTTTCAACGGGAAAAATTTTAAATCATTTTACTGATCAGAAAGCAGATCCGGCCTTCTTTCCCTCGTACGTTTCAGACTCTCCTCACGACGCCATTGCTCAATGAGTGCATGATTGCCATTCAACAGCACTTCCGGGACTTCCATTCCACGGTACTCACGTGGTCTTGTATAGTGCGGGTGTTCGAGCATACCAGTGCTGAAAGAATCTTCCTGGTGGCTCTCCTCACGACTCAAGACACCAGGGATTAACCTGACGATGGCATCCGTCATCGTCATGCTCGCAAGCTCCCCACCGGTCAGCACATAGTCTCCAATCGACACTTCATCTGTCACGAGTGTACGTATGCGTTCATCGTATCCCTCATAGTGACCACAGATGAAGACGATATCCTCTTCTTCGCTAAGCTCTTCGGCCATTTTCTGATTGAACGGGCGACCTTGGGGGCACATCAAGATAACACGTGGTGACTTTAGGTCCATCGCCTCCATCGCATTAAATACAGGTTCCGGTTTGAGGACCATACCCGCCCCACCACCGTAGGGATAGTCATCAACCTTATTATGCTTATTTCCAGAGTAATCTCTGAAATTGACTGCGTGGTAGTTGACAATACCTTTCTCTTTTGCGCGGCCAAGAATGGAGGTATTAAGGACACCTTGGTACATTTCTGGGAACAGTGTTAAATAATGAATATTCAATCTAGCAGCCCCTCCATCGGATGGATGATGATATGACCAGACTCAAGATCTATATCCTTCACCACATCTTCAATATAAGGAATCATGTACTGTTTGCTGCCATCGACCACCCAGACATCATTTGCACCTGTTTCGAATATATCCGAGACCTTGCCGATTGATTCCAGTGTACCTTCAAGCAATACGTCGAGGCCGATGATGTCCTTGTAGTGGAATTCTCCTTCATCAAGAGGCAACTCCACTGCTTCTGTCTCCTGAAGTACGTCAGAACCTTTCAGGTGCTCCACTTCATTAATATTACCTACACCTTCAAATTTCAACATATGAAAGTTCTTGTGCTTGCGATAGCTATCGATGGTATAAGAAGTACCTCCCACTTCTACACTGTTGCCTGGGGAAAAACGGTCTTCTGCAAAGTCTGAATCACTCAAAACTTTTACTTCTCCACGAATACCGTGAAAATTGACTAGGCGACCGATACTGATTTTCATTATTTGCCTCCTCAAATATGGTAAAGGTACAAAAAAGGCACACCGCCCGGTGTGCCTAATCGACATCTACAAACACTTTCTTTGAACTGCCGTGATTTGCATTCGACAGGATGGTTCGCACCGCTTTTATCATGCGACCCCGCCTGCCGATGACACGACCCACGTCTTCCTCGTGGACGCTGATCTTTAGGGAGATATCGTACTCAGTCTCCTCGACTTCGATCTCTAGCGCTTCGGGATGTTCGAGCATCGGTTCAAGAATTGTTTGAAGCAATTGTTTCATACGAGATTATTTCCCGAGTTTAGCATTATGATAACGTTCCATAACACCTTTGCTGCTTAGGATGTTACGTACTGTATCACTTGGTTTCGCACCATTCTGCAACCATGCAAGTGCTTTTTCCTCATCAAGTGTTACATTGTCATCACTTTTTATAGTCGGGTTGTATGAACCGATCTGTTCGATGATACGACCGTCTCTTGGGCTACGGGAATCCGCAACAACAATACGGTAGTAAGGTTTCTTTTTGGAACCCATACGTGTCAATCTAAGTTTAACTGCCATTTTTATTAACTCCTTTCAATTTCTCAATTTCACTTTTACTACTATAACAGAAACAAGATACCCTGTAAAGACCTTTTGCTTTACAGGGTATCAGTTCTAGAAAGGTAGGCCCATATTACCGAATGGATTCTTCTTCTTACCTTTCTGGCTCGTCATCTGCTTCATCATCTTCTTCATATCCCCAAACTGCTTAAGGAGCCTGTTGACTTCTTGTAGGCTTCTTCCGGAGCCTCTAGCAATCCGCTTCTTTCGACTGGCATTGAGTATACTCGGGTTCTCACGTTCTTGCATGGTCATCGACCGGATAATGGCTTGGACATGATCAATCTCCTTACCACTCATCTGCATCTGATCGAGACCTTTGATCTTATTTGCGCCAGGCATCATTTTCAGCAATTCATCCAACGGTCCAAGGTTTTTAACTTGATCCATCTGAGCAAGGAAGTCGTCTAGCGTAAAACTCTGGTCCTTAATCTTTTGTTCCAGTGCTTTCTGATCTGTTTCATCTACATTGGCCTGAGCCTTTTCGATGATGGAGAGCACATCGCCCATACCAAGTATACGCTGGGCCATGCGATCGGGGTGGAAAGCTTCAAGACCATCCATTTTCTCGGACATACCAACAAACTTAATTGGCTTCTTCGTCACAGAACGGATGGAGAGCGCCGCTCCACCACGTGTGTCTCCATCAAGCTTTGTCAGGGTCACCCCTGTGATGTCCAGCAAATCATTAAAGGATTCAGCGACGTTAACTGCATCTTGACCAGTCATTGCATCCACAACAAGCATGATTTCGTGCGGATTAGCAATGCCCTTAATATCCTTTAATTCACTCATTAAGTTTTCATCAATATGCAGTCGACCCGCTGTATCAATGATCACTGTATCCAAATGCTCTGCTTTGGCGTGATCTAGGGCTTCAGTTACTATTTGCTGAGGTTTTACTTGGTCGCCCATTGAAAATACAGGTATATCTATCTGCCTGCCGACTGTCTCGAGCTGGTCGATGGCAGCTGGTCGGTATATGTCTCCAGCAACAAGCATTGGTTTCTTGTTAAAGTTTTTTCTAAGATGCAATGCGAGCTTTCCTGCAGTCGTTGTCTTACCGGCACCTTGTAGACCTACCATCATGATGACTGTTGGCGGCTTTGTACCAAGTGTTATCTTTTGGTTCTCTCCACCCATCAAGTCAGTCAGTTCTTCTCTGACGATCTTGATGACTTGTTGTCCTGGTGTAAGTGATTGCATGACGTCCGCTCCGAGCGCACGTTCCTTGACCTGGTTAACAAACTCCTTGACAACTTTGAAATTGACGTCCGCTTCAAGTAGCGCCAATCGTACTTCACGCATCATCACTTTTACGTCGGACTCCGTGACTTTCCCCTTGCTCTTTATGCGATCCATCGTCGCCTGGAGGCGTTCTCCTAAACCTTCGAATGCCATAACTTTCTCCTCCTAATCGAGCATTTCAAGCTCATCTAAAATTGTTGCGATTTCCTCATCTTGATTATGTCCAAGCCTCTCCTTCAAGCGTCTGAGTAGAGACTGTCTCGTTACGAAATTCTTGTACATGCCGAGATTACCTTCATAATGTTCGAGCAGATCTTTCGACCGCTTTAAATTATCATATACCGCTTGCCTTGTCACTTCAAGTTCTTCGGCAATTTCACTAAAGGCAAAATCCTCAAGGTAGTACAGCTCGATATACTTGCGTTGCTTATCTGTAAGCAGTGTATGGTAGAAGTCATAGAGGTAATTCATGCGCATCGTACGCTCAAGACCTTCAATCACTCCTTATCCTCCTCTTCACCATCCACAATCTCTTCAGCATCAGAGACCATATCGGCAAATAATCCATAGACGTAATTTTCTGCACTGAATTCCTGAAGATCATCAAGCTGCTCACCCAGTCCAACAAACTTGACTGGAATGCCGAGCTCGTTTTTAATCGCAAGAACGATTCCACCCTTCGCAGTACCATCAAGCTTGGTCAGGACGATACCTGAAACATCGGTCACTTCCTTAAAAGCTTTGGCCTGGCTAAGTGCGTTTTGACCGGTTGTCGCATCGAGCACGAGCAACGATTCGTGAGGAGCTTCAGGCACAACTTTCTGGATAACTTTCTTAATTTTCGACAGTTCGTTCATCAGATTGCCTTTATTCTGCAGGCGACCGGCTGTATCGCAAATCAGTACATCAGCACCACGCTTTTTGGCTGCACTGACAGCATCATACATCACAGCAGCAGGATCACTACCTTCGGCTTGAGATATGACATCAACCCCGACTCGCTCTCCCCAAATTTTGAGCTGACTGATTGCTCCTGCACGGAACGTATCTCCGGCAGCAAGCATCACATTTTTGCCTTCTTGTTTATACTTGTACGCAAGTTTACCAATACTTGTCGTCTTACCGACCCCATTGACACCCACAACAAGAATGACAGATAGACCATTTTCTTGAATATTAATTGTTTCTGGAAGATCATCATTACGTTCGTAGATTTCCACCATCTTTTCGACAATCGTCTCTCTAAGATCCGCCGTTTCTGTAATATTCTTTATTTTAGCTTCATGACGCAGTTCATCGGTCAGTTCCATGACTGTATTAAATCCTACATCAGCTGAAATTAATACTTCTTCAAGCGCTTCGAAGAAGTCTTCATCTACTGTGCGGTAGCGTGCCATAAGTTCATTGATTTCATTTTGAAACTTTTCGCGGCTTTTCTCAAGTCCAGCTTTGAACTTGTAGCCGATCTGTTCTTGTTCCCATTCCTCAAATTCCTCTATGCTGATTAAGCCATCATCTAAAGCTTCACTCTGCGATTCAAGAGTTTCCGGATCCTGACCCTCGGTCTGGTCACTTTTCGGTTGGAACTTATTTTTTAGTCTTTTTAGAAAGCTCAAACTGTTTCTTCCTCTCTGGTAGTTTCTTCGTAATTTTTCAGATCGACGCTAATCAGCTGACTGACTCCGCGTTCCTGCATGGTTATGCCAAACAGACGATCACTCTCCTCCATCGTCCCCTTGCGGTGGGTAATTACGATGAACTGGGTATTTTGTGAGAGTTCCTTCAAATAACGTGCATAGCGTACTACGTTAGCTTCATCAAGTGCTGCTTCTACTTCGTCTAATATGATGAACGGACTAACACGCACCTTCAGTATCCCAAACAACAGACTAATAGCAGTCAGAGCCCGTTCTCCTCCTGAAAGCAAGGAAAGTGTAGACAGTTTCTTGCCTGGAGGTTGGGCATATATTTCGACGCCAGACTCAAGATAATTGCCAGGTTCAGTGAGTCTGAGTTCTGCTTGCCCACCACCGAACATTCTTCTGAACACCTCTCCGAAATGCTGGTTAACTTGGTCATACGCAGACTGAAATCTTACAGCTACTGCTTCGTCCATTTCTTCAATGACTTCAAGTAGTGTCTGTCTCGCTTCATATAGATCGCTCTCCTGAGCTTTTAGGAACAGATAGCGTTCATTGACCCGCTCATATTCATCGATTGCTCCGAGGTTCACTGGACCCAGTTCTTCGATGCTCTTCCTGTTGAGCGTTATCTTCATCCGCTTCTGTTCGATGTTCGAGAAGTCCTGATATTCCTCTCTTGCTCTATCATACGTCATTTTGTAAGTTTCTGATAAATATTCGATCTTCTGTTCGATTTGAACATCGAGCTTCTCTTTCGATGAACTGTGCCTGATTAGAGCATCCTGTAGCTCGTTGAGACGTTTGAGATAGGTATCCTTCTTCTCCTGGTGGGAAATATACTCCTGCTTCATTTTATGTTGCATAGTAGCAGCTGCTTCGGTCGACTCGTAAAGTTCTGCGACCTGATGTTCGAGTGTTCCCTTTTGCGCTTCGAGTGCTTCGATATCGAGTGTGCTGATATCCTGCTCAAGCATCTGCTTTTTGGCAGTGATGTCCTCGACTGTGAGCTTGGCATCACCCAGTTCCGTTTCCAAGCGCTCTGCTTCGCTCCTCGAGTGACTAAGCCGCTCACTGACCATTGCGAGTTCGCGTTCCATCGCATGCCCTTCATCGGTCAACTGTCGCAGTGTTTCTTTTTTATCCTGCTCTGAAGCACTCATTCTTTTAATTCGTGCATCTAATGCTTCAAGGTCCACTTCTACAGATCGAATTTGTTCTGCTTGGTCATTGGCATCAAGAGGCGCATCAATTGCCTTTAATTCCGCTTCAAGAATCGCGATATTTTCTATTTTAGCTTCAATATGATACTCCAACCGACCGATTTCAGCTTGCGTAGCATCATTCTGTTCGGCAAGGGTTCTGCCCTCAGATTCCAACTTGTCCTTTTGAACCATCTGTTCTGTCAAATTTTCACCGAGACGTGTAAGAGATGCAGTCATATGGCGTGTTTTTTCTTGATATTCTTCTAACTTTTCTTTTGTCTCTTGATGTTCACGTTGACTTTCAATGATTGAACTCTTGGTATTTTTAGAGCCGCCAGACATAGCACCACCCGGCATAATTGTTTCACCATCGACCGTGACAATACGAAGCTTGTGTCCGATTTCACGGGCTAGTTTGGTGGCATCGTCCATCGACCTTGTGACAAGTGTAGTACCGAGCAGATGTGAAACGATATTTGAAATGTTAGCTGTATAGTGAACGACTTCCGACATGATTTGTACATCAATAGATGACTGGTCGATTGTATTTCTAACGTCGGAATGAATGTGCTTTTGTCTAATAACATCCACCGGCAGAAAGGTTGCAAAGCCCGCTTTGGCTTCCTTCAAGCGTCTGATGGCCTGCTTGGCACTATATTCGTCTGCTGTAACAATGTTTTGAGCCTGTGCTCCAAGTGCAGTATCAAGGGCTCTGACATACTGGTTGTCGGTCGACAGCAACTCACCTACCGAACCGATGATCCCCTCTGATGATTTGTGATTCTTCAGAATAAAGCGTGCACCGGGATAGTATCCCCGGTATTCATTCTGCATAGTGGTTAGCATCTCAAGCTTCGATGACTGTTGTTCAATATATCTTTTGGCAGTGTCGAGCTTTTCTCGCTCTTTATCATATTGCGACTGCAGTGACATGACTCCAGTATTTACTTCTTGGAATGCTTTCCGTTTTTCAGATAGTGTAATGTGAGTTGCCTCATGTTGTTTTTGCAAAGTTAGATGACGCGATTGCTCTTCTTCCAGAGCTGATTTTAAAGAGACGAGCCGGTCTTGCTTCTGACGAATACTGTCACCAAGACGCGATCTCTCATCTTCTGCACGTCGATGCTCGTTTTCAAGTGTCGTCTTTTGAACCATCAGATCATAGTACTGATCTTTCAGTTGCTCAATTTCCCCACTCTGATCCTTCATCAGTTCCTGACGTTCCTTCTTAGCTTCATTAATCGTCTGCTTGAGATCTTCAGCTGTATGCGTCAACTCTGAAAGTGTCTCAAGGACTTCTGTGTGTTGGCTTTGCAGGTAGTCATGGCGCTCTATAGAAACTTCGAGACGAGAATTCAGATCTTCAGTCGCTTGTCCTCTGTTGTCTTTGCGTTCTTTAAAAAGCGCAATCTGCCCGTTGGTCTGCTCGAGCTTTTTAGATAGGTCAACCAGCTTACTGTTGAGCGTTCGATTTTTACGGTCGTGCTCATCTCTTTTCTGTGCGAGAAGGTTCATATGTGCTTCGATTCCTTCAAGATCCTCGCGATCAGCTGCAATGGACTGCTCGACCGATGCAAGCGCCTGTGATTCAGCTTTAAGCTCAGCAAGCAGGGCGTCCACATCATATACCGTCACTTCTATGTCGCTTTGACGCATTTCCTCTTTAAGTGCAAGATACTCTTTAGCATTGGCACTTTCCTGCTCCAAGCGGTGCACTCTGGATTCGAGTTCGTGAATGATATCATGCACACGATCTAGGTTGCCGGCAGTATCTTCAAGGCGCTTCTCCGACTCCTTCTTGCGCAGTTTATACTTCATTACGCCCGCTGCCTCTTCAATCAGCCCACGTCTCTGATCAGGTTTAGCGTTTAGCACTTCATCCACTTCGCCTTGCGAAATAATATTAAATGCATTACGTCCAAGTCCCGAATCCAAGAAAAGCTCATTGATTTCCTTCAGTCGGCTCTTATCACTATTAATAAAATATTCGCTATCACCGTTACGATACAATTTTCTTGTAATATGCACAGTATCTGCTTCCATTTGCAATGTCCGTGCAGTATTGTCAAGTTCAAGCCTGACGTAAGCATAATTCATCGGCTTACGGTCAGTGGTGCCATTGAATATGACATCTTCCATCTTTACACCACGTATAGACCGTGCAGATTGTTCGCCAAGTACCCAACGAATGGCATCGGTGATATTGCTTTTGCCGCTTCCATTCGGCCCAACCACCGCAGTGACCCCAGCATCAAACTGAATGTTCACTTTATCGGCAAATGATTTGAAACCATGTGCTTCGATTGCTTTCAAATATACCATTACTGTTTCTCCCCATCATCCATTTCTACGAGGGCATGTCGCGCTGCCTTTTGTTCCGATTCCTTTTTGGATCGGCCAGAACCTCTGCCAATCATCTCTCCATCTGTATATACGCCAGTCACAAACGTCTTGTCGTGGCTCGGCCCCGTTGATTCGAGAAGCTGATATGCAACACTCTTTCCATGCGTCTTGTGCATCTTCTCCTGAAGTGCTGTCTTGTAGTCGATAACCGCATTGTAGTCGCTGCCTTTCACTTCCGGGAATACATGACGCTCAAGGAATTGCCGCGCTGCTTCAGAACCTCTGTCCAAATAGAGTGCGCCAAGAAACGCTTCGAATGTATCTGAGACAATCGAAGGCCGTTCACGTCCGCCTGTCTTCTCCTCTCCTCGGCCAAGCAATATCATGGGGTGCATCTTAAGCTTTTCTGCGAATACTACAAGTGAGGGTTCACATACGATATTGGCTCTGAGTTTGGTCAGATCACCTTCCGGCAATTTTGGAAATCGCTCGTATATATAATCTGAAACCATCAATTCTAGTACTGCATCCCCAAGAAATTCTAGACGTTCATTATTGTATATCTTATCCATCTGCAGATCATTGATGTAGGAACTGTGCATGAAAGCCTGAATATATTGCGCTTCGTCTTCGACTTCAATACCTGTTCTATCAATGAAATCCCTGAATTCCCGACGGAAGTTTGCGAGTCCACGCTTTGCGTGCCTGTCTTTGTCGATGCGTGCTTCAATTGCTTTGAAAGTCATTTTATCACTCATCATATCCGCCTCCATTCCACTATTTTAAATGATTGTCATACTGAATAAAAGTTGTACTACAAAAATAAAATCCACTTCGAAAAGTGGATTTTATCATTACTTCGCTTCCAGTTTGTCGATGTAATCCAGAGCGTCGCCTACTGTGTTAATCTTTTCAGCTTCCTCATCCGGAATTTCCATTTCGAACTCATCTTCAAGTTCCATAACAAGCTCAGCGATATCTAGAGAGTCTGCACCAAGGTCATCCTTAAAAGATGCATCTCTTGTCACTTTTTCTTCATCGATTCCAAGTTTGTCAACGATGATGTCTTTTACTTTATCAAAGTTTGCCATTATTCTTCACCTCCCTCCAATGGTACCACAGGGTTTAGCCCATGTACATACCACCATTTACATGAATGGTCTGACCAGTGATGTAACGTGCGGCACTGGATGCAAGAAACGCGATTGTTTCGGAGATATCCTCTGTGCTACCGAAGTGGTTCAAAGGTATCTGAGACAGCATCTGGGACTTGATATCATCTGAAAGCACATCTGTCATGTCGCTCTCGATAAATCCCGGTGCAACGGCATTTACTGTAATGCCCTTTGGAGCAAGCTCTCTGGCCACTGATTTAGTCATACCGTCGATGCCTGCCTTTGAAGCCACGTAATTTGTCTGGCCTGCATTACCAAGTGAGCCGACGATACTTGAAACGTTGATGATTCGGCCGCCTTTTTGTCTAATCATCGGACGCGCCACATTTTGGATGACGTTGAATGTCCCTTTCAAGTTAACATCGACGACCTGATCCCATTCCGCTTCCTTCATTCTCATGAGCAGATTGTCCTTTGTTACACCAGCGTTATTAACGACGACATCGATTGATCCATGTGCGTCTGTAATATGCTTGACCATCTCCTTCACTTCGTCGAAGTTTTGAACTTGACACTGCAGTGCTTCTGCGGTGCCTCCTGCAGCCTCGATATCTGACACTACTGCTTCCGCCTTATCTTTAGAACCGGAGTAGTTGACGATAACTGTGTAGCCATTCTCCGCAAGTTTCAGTGCAATGCTCCTGCCGATGCCTCTTGAAGCGCCTGTTACAAGTGCAATATTACCCATTTTTGAACTCCTTTACTTGCTCCATCGTGTCAATATTTGATGTAGTGATGGAACGATCTATTTTTCTTACCAGTCCGTTCAATACTTTTTTTGGTCCGACTTCCACCGCTTCCGTCACTCCATATTCAACTGCGGCTTCAATACATTCAACGAAACGCACGGGATGGGTCAGCTGATCGATGAGCTGTTCCCTAATTTTTTCCGGGTCTGTCTCAGGTCTAGCAGAAACATTCTGGATTACCGGAATGGCGGGTGCATTAAATTCGATATTATCGACGAAATCCTTGAAGTCCTGTTGAGCCGGGGCCATAAGGTGTGAATGGAATGCGCCTGATACGTTTAGTGGCATCACTTTCCGTGCACCATGCGATTTAGCTTCTGTCGTAAATGTCTCGATTAGCTCACGGTCACCAGAGACAACAATTTGGTCTGGTGCGTTGATATTAGCCGGCTGTATCTTGCGTTTTTCATCGGAAAGAGAGGCACATAGTGTTTCAAGTGCTTCGTGTTCCATGCCAATCACAGCTGCCATACCCCCTTCTTCGCTTTGCGCCATCAGTTCGCCCCGTTTTGCAACGATACGTACGCCATCTTTGATACTGAGTACACCAGCGTGGACCAGTGCTGGCAGTTCGCCGAGACTATGCCCGAGCACGATATCGCCCTTGATGCCTGTTGCTGCAAGCACCGCAAGGCTGTGCGCGAACAGAGCCGGCTGTGTATATTCAGTCTGATTCAGACGTGTATCGTCTCCGAACATGATGGACTTTAGATCGTAATCCACATTGACGAACACTTCATCAAGCAGTGTCCGACCTTCTGCGGAGTTTTCATATATATCCTTGGCCATACCGTTGTATTGCGCGCCTTGGCCTGGAAATAGAACAAGTTTCTTCATTCTTCTCCCACACTTTCTTTAATCTTGGTTATAGCATTGGATTGGGCCATTCTTTTCGCTTGTCTGATGGCAGATACGATTGCTGTACTGTCACTTGAACCATGAGCCTTCAGGACGTTCCCGTCCAAACCGAGCAACGGGGCACCACCGTAGTGACGGTAATCCAGCAAGTCTCTAACGGACTGTATATCCTTCTTCAAAATGAGCGCTGCAAGCTTATTTTTGGCATTCTTTAAAAAGGCATGCTTCACTTCGCCCATGAGTGACATGGCAGTGCCTTCAATTGTTTTAAGTATTACATTGCCTGTAAATCCATCCGTCACTGCAATATCTACTTTACCTGAGAGAATATCGCGTGTTTCGAAATTGCCTACAAAATTCAATTCGCTCTCATCAAGCAATTGATACGTTTCTTTTGTCAGTTCGCTGCCTTTATTGGCTTCACTGCCGTTATTCACGAGACCGATGGTCGGATTGCTGCGTCCTTCATTATCACGCATATAAATGTCCGCCATAATCGCAAACTGGTGGAGGTGTTTCGGCTTATTATCAGCATTGGCACCCATGTCAAGCAACATCGTCCCCTTACCGCCAGCATCCGTTGTCGGGAGCAGTGTTCCAATAGCAGGGCGTTCAATGCCCTTGATGCGTCCGACTATAAATAGTCCGGCACTCATCAGCGCACCTGTGTTACCAGCCGAGATGCAAGCATCTGCTTCTTTATCTTTTACTGCATGGCATGCCCTCACGAGAGAACTGTCTTTTTTCCGCTTGACCGAACGGACAGGATCATCTTCCGATTCAATCTTTTCGGAAACTGCGACGAACTGTATGCGGGGATGATTGCCTGTATAGGCGCCCTCGAGTCCATAGAGCAGTATCTCAATAGACTCATCTGCATCGACAGCTTTGAGTACGCCTTTTTCAATTTCTGCAGGTGCATTGTCTCCACCCATTAGATCGACTGCAATTTTAACCATTGTTTTCACCTTCACCTGTATAGTACATTTCAAAACGCCCTTTGAATACAAGACGCTGTTCAATCTTCGATTCCACTGTAATCGCGGCAATCCTGTCTTCCATTTTTTCAACTACTGCCTTTGATATTACCTTATCACCAAGTTTCGCTGGCTTGATGAACTCTATCTGGGCAGACTTCGTCAATGCAAGCGGTTCATCAATAACAGCAACACATAAGGAATTGGCCTGTGCAAACAGATAATGCCCTCTGGCAATCTGATTTTTTTTGAATATATGCCCTTCCTCAACAATGAATAGTGACAGCGCATAGTGATTAAGTTCAAGATCAATGATTTCACCGACGACTTCCTGTAGTGAAAGGCTGCGAATCTTATCTGTCTCTTCTCTCGCCACATGCTTGATGCGCTCCCTAAGTTCAGGAATATTCAACTCCAGACGATCCAGACGAATCGTCTGGATACTGACCTCAAACATTTCGGATAGTCGCTCATCAGTCAGGAAGGGATCTGTCGATACTTTTTCGATCAGAAGTTCCTGGCGTTCTCTTTTCTTATATTTCGCCATATGTCGACCTCATTTAGTAGTTGGTACTAACATCAGTATATATAACTGAACAGATGATTTCAAATAATTTCTAAAACACCAGACAAAAATGGTGCATGTCCGAAGAACACGCACCATTTTTATTCTGCTATTGCAGCCCTTACGATGAGCCGCTTCTCAAACAACAATGTTTCAGGATTGTAATCCTCACAAGTGATGAGTGTAAGCTGCTGGGGAGCACCTTCTGTCTGATTGAGCACTTCGACTTGCGAAGGCTCCACTTCGAATATTTCAGTGATTTCATACGTTCGAACCCCACTGGCAGTATCAAAAGTGATTTCATCGCCCAAGACAGCCCGGTCCAGATGGTTGAACCGGATTCCGGCGCCTTCGACACGATGTCCTGCGATTGGAATGTTCTGCATGTCAACATGATCTGTTTCATCCACAAAAGACAATCCCCTTTTAAGATTGTACTCGGTTACAGGGCCTTTAAACACCGGTTCCCTTATTCCTGCCGACTCGATTGTCAGAATACCTGCTACATGCTCCACGCTCAGTTCCGAGGGAGGTGTACTGTTTTCAGTAGTGGACATGTCTTCAGCGCTTGTAGCATGTTCCGAATCGTCTATACCTGTAATAAATGACTCGAGCATATTCAATTCCACATCTCGCCCACCATCTTGATAGGCTTCAATCACCCGTTCGTTCACCCGGTCTGTAAACATTTCGCGGATATCTTGCCAGAAGAAAAGCGCGATTCCTGAAAGTATCAACGTGACACCGAAGATTCTAAGAACATATCTCATCCATCTGCCTCCATTTTTGCAGCATAGTCGATTGCACTTATTCTTGCATGTTCCAACACCCGATAGTCTTCCGATAAATCCGCCACTTTGAACTGTGGCAGACCACTCTGACGTACCCCAAAGTAATCACCTGGGCCGCGCATCTCAAGGTCCCGTTCACTCAGTTCGAATCCATCCGTTGTACTGGTCATAATATCCATTCTGAGCTTGGCATTTTCAGTCTTCGGGTCGCTGACAAGAATGCAGTAGCTCTGTTTGTCACTTCGCCCGACCCGACCTCTCAGTTGATGGAGTGTAGATAGTCCGAACCGTTCTGCGTTGAATATTACCATGAAAGTGGCATTAGGTACATTGATCCCCACTTCTATGACAGTCGTTGACACAAGCACCGGCTTCTCGTGATCTTCGAACCGTTTCATGCCTGCTGCTTTATCTTCCGGCTTCATCCGCCCATGGACAAGCTCGACGTTCTCCTCTCCGAAACGATTGGTAAACAGCTGGAATATCTCTTGTACGTTCTTTAAATCTAATGTTTCCGATTCTTCGATGAGAGGTGCAACAATGTAAGCACTATGGCCTTGCTTGATTTCAGCAGCCAGTGCATTGAGCACTTCATCTGTTTCATCGAATCGTCGCCAGTATGTCTCAACAGGCTTTCTACCTTTTGGCATTTCCTTGATGATTGAGACATCCATGTCACCAAAAGTGGTGATGGAGAGGGTTCTTGGAATGGGTGTAGCTGTCATGTAGAGAACGTTCTTCCGGTAGGATTTATCGTTTAACCGTTTTCTTTGATTGACGCCGAATCGATGTTGCTCGTCCGTGATGATAAGGGACAACCTTTTAAAGATGACGTCATCCTCTATCAGCGCGTGGGTACCAATGAGGAGATCTATCTCTCCTTCCCGCAAGGCTTGTTGTATGTGGATTTTCTCCCGACGTGATGTCGTTCCTGTCAGCTTAGCAATATTAAGCCGACCATCGAATATCTCCATAAACGACTGATAGTGCTGGTTCGCGAGCACCTCTGTAGGAACCATTAGCGCAGTCTGGTCACCGATGGTCTTTATCGCATAACTCGCTAATCCGGCAACGATTGTCTTGCCGCTTCCTACATCCCCTTGCAACAGTCGGTGCATTGAAATATTTTGCTTTAGATCACGGCAAATCTCGTTGGCACTGCGCTTCTGATCGGAAGTAAGTTCAAAAGGCAGTGTCTCGATAAACTCTCTGAGGGCATCGACGTCGTAATTGACGATGTACCGCTCATTCCTGACACGCTCCTGTTTTCGTTTCTCCATCAATTGTAGCTGAAAAATAAATAGCTCATAGAATTTGATTGTCCGGCGCGCCTCGTTAATATCATGCGGATTTTTAGGGAAGTGGAGATGCCATAGTGCTTCCCTTACTGACAGCAATCTGTACTTTTGTTTCAGATCTTCCGGAAGGTCATAATTGAAGATACATTTTTCAAATACTTCGGCTACAATCTTACTGAAAGTCTTCGAATGCATTACACCACCAAGGTAGTACTTCACATAAAAGCCACCTGAAGCATCAAAAATAAGTTTTTGGGCATTGATTTCAAGCTTGTGAAGATCGAACTTCCCCGAAACTCTGGCGGGCTCCCCGACAGTCAGCTTATCCTTTAGGTAAGGCTGGTTGAAGAATACGACTTTAACATACATCCCATTCACTTCCATAAATACGGTCAGACGACTCTTCCCGCCTCTAAAGAAGGCAACAGTAGGCTCCGTCTTGACGAGACCAGCCACCGTGACTTTATCATTATGCTTGGCTTCAGTCAGATTCATGACAGTCAGGTTCTCATATCCACTCGGAAGATGGAATACAATATCATTCACATTTTTAATATCAAGTTCAAGAAGCTTATCTCGAAGTTTTGGTCCGACACCCTTCATATCTTCCACCGGTGGTGCTGGTGTGATGATATTATACAGGGCGAGCATTACTGGTCACCGAACAGTTCTGCTTTTATACGCTCTCCTGTTGGTGTTGCAGCCAAGCCGCCACGTCCTGTTTCACGCAGTGCAGACGGCATAGTTAGGCCAATCTTGTACATCGCCTCGACTACTTCATCCGCTGGTATTCTGGATTCGATGCCAGCCAAGGCCATGTCGGCTGCAGTCAGCGCATTACTCGCACCTGCTGCATTCCTTTTGACACAAGGGACTTCAACCAGACCAGCCACCGGATCGCATACAAGCCCAAGCATGTTTTTCAGAGCGATGGCAAACCCATGGGCACTCATTTCCGGAGTTCCGCCTGCCATCTCAACAAGTGCCGCTGCAGCCATTGCACTGGCACTCCCGACTTCCGCCTGGCAGCCCCCGGCAGCACCTGAAATGCTGGCGTTATTAGCCACAACAAAACCAAAGGCACCTGAAGTGAATAGAAACTTCACCATATCTTCACGGCTTATATCGTGCTTCTCTCGCATGGCAAAAAGCACACCAGGAACGACGCCTGCTGAGCCTGCTGTCGGTGTAGCACAAATCTTACCCATAGCGGCATTCACTTCATTGGTACTGACGGCATGAGCGATGGCATAGAGTGTCAATTCTCCGCTGAGCCCTTTCCCACTATCGATGTATTTCTTCATTTTTACGGCATCCATACCGGTCAAGCCAGTGGTACTTTCAACGCCGCCAAACCCTTCTTCGACAGCTGATTCCATGACTTCCAAGTTCCGTTCCATATCTTTATAGATATCCAAGTAAGACTTTCCGGTCGCTTCAATCTCCTGGGCAATCATGATATCTGCGATTGATTTTTCTTCCGCCGACGCTTTCGTTATAAGTTCTTCAATAGTTTTAAACATAATGGCCCCCCTAGCTTTCTTCCATTTCCATTACTCTTTCGACACCCGATGCCTCGCGGATTTCTTCGGTGACCGCTTTATCGATCCGTTCATCGAGTTCAATGGTCATTAATGCAATATCCCCTTTTTCTTTGCGTGAGACGTTCATCTGGCTGACATTAATGCGATTATTGCCCAAAATGGTCGTCACCCGTGCAATCGTCCCGAACGTATCTTTATGAAAAACGAGCAAGGCCGGGTAGTTCCCTGAAATATTGATTGGATAGTCGTTGATGCTGACCACCTCAATCTTACCGCCTCCAATAGAAATACCTTCTACAGTCAGACGCTCTGCTCCTTTTACGAGATGAAGCAGTGCAGTATTTGGATGAGAGCGTTCTTCATCCATTTCGATAAACTGTACATGCATCGCGGCCTCTTCTGCGAGCGCGTGCGCCGTAATAATACGATCGTCATCTGTATCGAAACCGAGCAACCCTCCGATCAGCGCCACATCAGTACCGTGTCCCCTGTAGGTATCTTTGAAAGAACCGTAAAGGTAAATGTCAGCATGATCCGGTTGTCCGCCAAAAAGGTTGCGAGCCAGTAGTCCAATCCTCGCTGCTCCTGCCGTATGTGATGAAGAAGGTCCGACCATTACCGGTCCTATAATATCAAAAACACTTTTATACTTCATATAATCCCCTCCATTAAAAAACTCACCAGCTCCATGGAACCGATGAGATTATTATGATTACTCTACAGATAGCAGATAGCTGTACACCGGCTGCTGTCCATCATGAACCTCGAATTCCACATCATCGTATTCCGATTCGAGCGCTTCAATGATACGGTCTACTTCATCCGCATCCCCTTCATCACCTATTAGCACAGTAACGATTTCCGACTCTTCATCAAGCATGGACTCGATTAACTGCTTAAGTGAAGTTTCACGCGAGTCATGCGCACCAGTAATTTTACCGTTCTTGATACCCATATGCTGGTCTTTGCGGATCTCGATGCCATCAATTTTCGTGTCTCTGACCGCGTAAGTGACCTGCCCAGTCTTGACATGTTCAAGGGAAGCTTCCATTGCCTCTTTGTTTTCCTCAAGTTCCGCATCAGGCGAATAGACTAAGAGACTGGAGAGCCCTTCCGGTATGGAACGTGTGGGAATAACGACCGCTGGAATATCCAGCATGTCTCGCGCCTGCTCTGCTGCCATGATGATATTTTTATTGTTTGGCAAGATGATGGCAGATTTAACATCTTCTTCTTCGATTGTTCTTAGAATGTCTTCAGTTGAAGGGTTCATAGTCTGTCCACCATTGATGACATGTGTAGCACCAAGGCTTGTGAACAGCTTATTGACGCCTTCTCCGGAAGAAACTGTGATGATTGCTGTATCGTAGTCTTCTTTTTTCTCATTTACGGCACTCTGTTTATGATGGACTGCCCTAAACTGCTCACGCATGTTTTCGATCTTCATTTTGATTAATTCACCATAAGTTGCGCCGTACGTCATGGCTTCACCAGGTGTTTCTGTGTGAACATGAACTTTGACAATCTCTTCATCCGATATCACGAGTAGAGAATCACCGAATGCACTCATTTCTTGGCGGAAGTCCTCTTCATCAAATGCTCGTTTGTCCGCCTCGAAACGCACCATGAATTCTGTACAGAATCCATATTCGATATCCTCTACAGACATGAATTCTTCGAAATCATGTTCATCATTCACGAATGTTTCTGTGTCTGTTTTTTCAGTCGTTTCGATTGGTTCACCTTTCAAGGCAGAAAGAAAACCTTCGTAGACGTACACAAGACCTTGCCCACCAGAATCGACGACGCCCACTTCTTTAAGTACAGGAAGCAATTCCGGCGTTCTTTCAAGAGAGGCCTTTGCTTCTTTGATAACTGCCTCCATCACCATTATGATGGAGGATTCGGAACCACCAATTTCCTCAATTTTGTTGGCAGAATCCTTAGCTACTGTGAGGATTGTACCCTCCACTGGTTTCATTACGGCTTTGTAGGCTGTCTTGACTCCTGCATTAAGCGCAGCGGCGAAATCCGATGCTGCGATCTCTTCTTTTTCTTCGATTGATTTGGAAAATCCTCTGAAGAGTTGGGACAGGATGACCCCTGAATTGCCACGTGCTCCCATGAGTAGCCCTTTTGAAAAGTGCTTTCCCACAGTACCGATATGAACATCTTCCTTATCCGCCACTTCATCTGCACCCGAGGTCATGGAAAGGTTCATATTCGTGCCCGTATCACCGTCAGGCACAGGGAAGACATTTAAAGAATCCACATATTCAGCGTGTTGCCTTAGATTCTCGGCCCCGCTTAAAATCATATTCCTGAACATTCTGCCATCTATCTTATCCATTACTTAATAAATCCTCCCTGGTCAGTCCTCGGTATTAATGATTCTGACGCCTTGCACGTAGATATTTACTGACTTAATATCAAGTCCAAGCGTCTTTTCAAGTTTATATTTTACAGTTGATTGTACATTCGTTGCGACTTCGGAAATTTTAATTCCATAGCCTACGATGATATAAAGGTCAATGTTAATATCGCCATCCTTGTTGTCGACGATGACACCTCGCGCATAGTTCTCTTTACCGAGTAATTCCGCAAAGCCATCCCTTACTTGATGCTTTGAAGCCATGCCGACTACGCCATAGCTTTCTACCACGGCACCACCGGCAATGTTGGAGATGACATCTATTGCGATATCAATGCTGCCAAGTTCATTTTTTATTTCCAGAGCCATTATTTTACCCCCTGTCGCATCATTTTATTATAAGCAGAAATGACAGGTGATTACAAGTGTGATCCGTCATCTGCAGAGTTGATTATATAAAATGCATACGGCTAATATAACTGTTGTTTCTTGTATTATATTTGACTTCTATTGTAAGCGCAAACCATTAGAGGTGAAGCCTACTCGACCCGTCCACTCGTTAAAAGAAGTATACGTCTCCTAGTGTTCATCTAAGAGACTTGGTCAAGTTCCAGCTTTAATGGAGCACTATCCATACCGCATACGTCCACTGACAAAACTTTTGATGTAGACGTACAGATCAAAATAATGTATTATATTAGAGTATGCAATTAAACCAACATTGAATGTTTATGGTAATTCTTATAAAGGGAGATGAAAAATATGGCTAAAGAATGCTATTTCACTGGTCGTAAAGCGGCTTCAGGAAACAATCGTTCACACGCGATGAACGCTAACAAAAGACGTTTTGGTGCTAACCTGCAGAAAGTAAGAGTCTTGGTTGACGGCAAGCCGAAAAAAGTATGGGTTTCAACTCGTGCGCTTAAGTCCGGTAAAGTTGAACGCGTTTAATATCTAAAAAAACCATCTGACAGTGTCAGATGGTTTTTTTATTATATAATATTTATCAGATAGACCATAAGCATTGCTGTGAATATCGCTGGTATCATGTTGCCAACACGCATATGTGTGACGTTGAGCATGTTGAGACCAATCGCAAGCAGAATGACCCCACCGGTCCCTGTGACCTGATCAATCATGTCATCGAGTACCGGCTCAGGAATGAATTGGGCAATTTGCTGAGCGGAAAGGATGATTCCGGACTCATATAGAAATGTCGGAATACCAGAGATGATAACACCCATGCCATAAGTTGTCGTCATCACTATAGCGATGAAGAAATCCATGATCGATTTAGTGAAAAGTACTTCATTTGACCCTCTGAGTCCGGCGTCTAGTCCGCCAACAATCGCCATGGCACCTACAATGAATACGAGTGTCCCGGAAACGAGACCCTGCGATAGCGTTCCCGCATGTTTATCGCCCAGCTTGAATTCCAACCAATGCCCGAAGCGATTGAGCAGTTCTTCAAGTCGGACAACTTCTCCGATAACCACGCCAACGATCAGGCTGAGCAGAGTCAGAATAATATCTTCTGCCTGTACTACCATCTGGATGCCGAGCGTAATAATGACAAGTGCTTGTATCTTCATAATCGAATCTTTTATGTATTCCGGTATGAAGGTAAATATCAGTCCCAAGAGTCCACCAACGACAATCGCCAGCCCATTGATAAATGCACCCGTAAGAATCATTAGTTCTCTCCTTTACTAATCATCCTTGGATTGTATCATAATTAACGGTTCATTTGTACGGACTTTTGCAGGACTTTTCACAAATTCGTTGCTGATGGTGAGCGTAGAACCAAGAGATAGTACTCTTTCATCAAGATCGTACTCGAATCCTTCAAGGGTGACTTTTGTTCCTGAAAAATATGGAATGAAAGAGACATATTTCATACCCACTGCCTTTTCAACTTCGTGACTTCCTGCGCCTAAACGCTGCATGACATTTTGATTATCAATAATCCGTATATCCGCTTTCTTGAAGTCCCCATGCATAAGCAGAAACATGTTACCAAGCATATGATCAAGTCTACCACCGGTTGCTCCATATACGTCAATTGAACTATAGCCCCGCTCTACAAGATCATGCAAACACATTTCAAGATCAGTGTCATCCTTTCTAGCAGGTACTGGAGTAACTGCCATGCGTGTTTTTATATACTCCCACTCCTCACCGCTCACGGAGTCAAAGTCCCCGTAAGTATGCATTGGCATGATACTCTCATTTAACAATAGGTAGACACCACGATCGACACCAGTCCATGCTTCATCACACCTACTTTTCAATATATCCGATTGATCTTCTCTGATCAGCACATTCATATGCATGCTTTCACCCCTTCATTCTAGAGACTGCAGCCTTCCAGTCCTCCGATTTAAACAGGTGTGATCCACTGACGAGCAGATCTGCGCCAGCTTCTTTGCAGATGCTAGCAGTCTCATCATTAATACCACCATCCACTTCGATTTCATATCCATAACTATTTTCTTGCCTTAAAGTATTGAGCATCTTAATCTTTTCCACACCATCATTGATAAATTTCTGCCCACCAAAACCAGGATTGACCGTCATGATAAGGATGTAGTCAATCTCCTGAAGCAGATGGTGTATGGATGACACAGGTGTATGCGGATTGAGTACAATGCCAGCTTTCATACCTCGCTCCTGTATATACTGCATCAATCTGTGCGGATGATTTGTCGCCTCGATGTGAAAAGATATCATGCTGACGCCCATTCTATTGAACTCATCTATGAATTGTCCCGGATCGTTTGTCATAAGGTGGACATCAAGCGGGAGGGAAGCCACTTCGCTGATGGCTTCCACAACAGGCAGGCCATAAGAGATATTTGGAACGAACTGTCCATCCATAATATCGAGATGGAATAGATCAGCACCTGCTGCCTCCATCTTCTTTATGTCTTGTCCAAGCTTTGTAAAGTCACTGGCAAGCAGTGAAGGAAGAATTTTTACCATGTTAGTAACGCGCCTTTCTGTTTTCGATTTCTTGATAGATGGCTGTATAGCTACTGTATCGGCTTTCAGCCAGTTCACCGGCTGTGACTGCGTCCTTGACGCCACATTTTGGCTCCTTGATATGTTGGCACTCACGAAACTTACATGAAGCACTGTAATAATTGAAATCTGGGAAACAGAATTTCAGATTATGCTTGTCCAATTCGCTGAATTCAATTGTACTGAATCCCGGTGTATCAGCAATCAGACCACCCCCGATTTTAACCAGTTCAACGTGCCTTGTGGTATGCTTGCCTCGATTCAATGCATTGGATATTTCATTGGTAATAAGCGCAAGTTCTGGTACAAGCGTATTCAGAAGTGTGGACTTGCCAACACCCGACTGGCCAGCGAGTACACTGAGTTTGTCTTTGAAAATATCTTTCAATGCTTCATTAATATGATCCCGGTCAGTGAAATGGATATCATATGTTCCTTGGTATACTGATGCAATTTTTTCCTGATATGCATCTCCTTCAGCAAGGTCCGTCTTCGTAACTACGATGACCGGTTCAATGTCGTGGGCCTCGGCATAAGCCAAAAAGCGGTCCAAGAGATAGTAGCTGAACTCAGGTGACTTCATACTCATTGTTACTAGGACTTGATCGATATTGGCAACCGGTGGACGCACTAATGCGTTTCTGCGTTCATGTATTTCTCCGATGTACCCTTGATTTTCATTTTCAACCTGAAAGGTTACGATATCGCCAACAAGTGGCGATTCTTTCGTTTTCCTGAACAGTCCCCGTGCTCTTGTTTCATAAAGACTGCCTTCTGATTCCACATAATAGAACCCACTTAATGCTTTTACAATTCTACCTTCCAGCATACTTCACCCCGAACTCATTTTTCTTCATTATAACAGTTCCAGACTTTATGATAAAATATGAATAGATTTAATATGAGGAGGACATAGCATGACTGATGCAATACATGCAAGCGAAGTTCATCGCGTAACACAAAATCCCGATAACGTGCTACTAGATGTCAGAGAGAGGGAGGAGCTTGAAGAAACGGGCTTCGTTCCAGGCGCGCATCACTATCCGATGTCGAGCTTCGACAGTGCACTCGGTAATCTCGACAAAGACAAAAAGTACTACGTCATGTGCCGTTCAGGCAAACGCAGTGCACAAGTCCAAAACTATATGATCGACAATGGCTATGACGCAGTCAATGTTGAAGGCGGCATACTGGACTATGACGGTCCAGTGAATCATATATAATCAAAATGAAAGGTGTCCATATGGACACCTTTTTTATATGGTTGCACCGTGTCTATAATTTCATATGACTTAGCAGAATCTCTTTAAGTATGGGGTCGTAGTTGATTGCAGGAGCAAATGCGACCGTAAGATCTTCTGCATGCGTCATCACCGCATCTTTCATTTTCGAGGTCACAAAACCGTCTTCAAGTACAATTGGTACAACACATAACACTCTATGCTTCTTTCTTACTTCCCTCAAAACACCTTCCACCGAGAGTTGTCCTTTGAGCATGGCAGGGAAAACAGAACGATCGGTCTCCATCCCGGAGACCAGATTCTTCATCTCGTAATCCGCCATTTCGTATTCTGTATTTCCATGTGCCATTACAATGACAGCACCATCGGGTGGTAGCTCGGACATACGTTTTTCAATAAGACACTTCATAAACGGGTGATGGCTGAGTACAGGGGCCATTGTATATTCGAAATTATGGCTTTCCCTGACCTTCTCAATCGCTCTAGGAATATCATGGCAATAGTGCGACGCTGAAAAGAAAAGTGCCGGTACAATGTTAAAACGACTTTGCCCCTGCTCTATCCGTTTTTCAATTACTTGATCGACACCTCGTTCGCGACTTTCAACGAATGCCACACTATAATCAGAGACCGTTCCCATTAGGTGAGCAAGACGTTCGGTAAGCACGTCATTTCTTTTTTCATTCTTCGAGCCATGCAGTACGATAATCCGTTCCAAATTCGTCCCTCCTTATGCAATAAAAAGACTGCAGACGATGTCTGCAGTCTTCTATAGTTAAAGTTATCCGCGATCAAGATTTTCTTTGACATTCTCAATGATAAAGCCACTCTTGACATATCCTGGAATGCTGTTGAGATCTACACGTAAGTCCTGTTCAGGCACATCGTAAGTGATTCTGCCTGCAAAATATTTCATTGTTTCTTCCATGATGATAACAGTCATCCATTCGCCCGCACAACGGTGGTTCGTGTAATAGTCGCCGCCACCTTGTGGAATTAGATCGAACGGACTACCATCCCAATCAAGGAAACGCTCAGGACGGAATTCGTTCGGATTCTCGAATACGTCTTCCCTATGCATTGTGCCATAGATATCAAGTAGTAGCATCGTATCCTTATCTATTTTGTGACCATCAAAGTGGAAGTCAGTTTTCGCTTTCGCAGGAAGGAAAGGAACGAATGGATAGAAACGTCTGACCTCTTGGGAGAACATGTAAGCATAATCTTCTTCGTTGTTAATCTTTTCTTTTGAAATTGGGTGTTCGTGCATTCCAAGCAGACCGAAGGAAACGAAACGGTTGATCGCAATCAGAGGACGGAAAGTATTCATCAGATCAATCGCACATAGTCTGGAGTCCATCGGGTTCCCGAGATAATCTTCCCAGTGCGCAAACTCGTAAAGAGCAGTACCTTCAGGAGGATGAATCTTGCCCTTACGTGTCTGGATGATCTGGTCTTCAAGCCAATCTTCAACACGACGACGTGCTTTGACTGAAGATTTATAACCTTTAAACGCTGTTCCGAGACCTCTGAAGGAGTCGATCATGATATCCATATCAGTCGCAATCTCCTCAATCTTCTCTTCAGGTGCCTGGACGCCTGCCCACTTGGTACCCACTTTAGTCAGAAGAATGATAGATTCTCTGTAAATGTTAATCTGATCCATCTGTTCCATTCTGTGTGTATTCATATACCAGTGGTTGCGTGTCAATTCTCTGAGGTGTTTGAGATTGCCTTCTGTCATCAAGGACATGAAGAGGGCTTTTCTATCAATGTGTTTCTTTCCTGTCGTCGTGTGGATGGCACCTTGGCCGAAAAGTGTATTGACTACACGCTTTGGTAGTGTACCTTTACGCTCGATCTTGTCATTGTCGTAGAAAGTTTCTGCTGCTTTCTTTCCGCTGAGAACGATAATGCGTTTACCACCAAGCCCACGTGTTTCGAAAATATTGTCTGCACCAAGACGTTGTCGTTGGTTGGTTGTATAGAGATATCCTTCTTTCATGACTTTAAGCGTATTATCGAGACCTTTGTCTCTCTTGATTGTGCTCATAAGTTCTCCTCCAATTTCAGTATTCCTAAACCATTATATATAAATCATAACATATATGCCAACAATTACTCGTATGGAACCTTTTCTTCTGCTACAACATCACCCTCACGTTCAATACGGTAGGCAGCTGCTTCCCCTTCCTGAATGACTAGGCTGATTGTATAGTCTGTATCTTCAGTAATCTCGACTGTATCTGAGACATCTTCTATGGACCGTGTCTTATCATCAATATAGATTTCCACTGTTACCGGTTCAGTATTATCCCCTTCTTCAGAATCATCATCACTATAAGGAATATCGATTTGCCTGACGAACTCCCTTTCACGCACGGGCTCTTCTCCGAGCGAAACAATCATACGGACGTTGGTCTCCCCTGGAACCAGCTCCCCTTCGTCCGGAGTCTGGCTGATTACACTACCTTCTTCCACTTCACTGCTGTAGGCTTCCTGAATCATTTCAACCGTGAACCCCTGATCCTCGAGGGCCTTTCTAGCTGTATCGTATGGCTCGCCGGTATAGTCAGTGATTTCAACTCGTTCTGGCCCCTCTGAGATGGTAAATCGCAATGTTTCCGACCCGGGGACGACCTCGGTACCGGGCTCTATGGACTGTGAGAGGATAGTGCCGACATCGGCATCATCATTTTCCTCTGTTGCTTCGACTTCAAAGCCGAGCGTTTCGAGTGTATCTTTCACTTCGTCGTACGACTGTCCTGTGTAATCGGATATAACGGTTGTTTCAGGTCCTTGGGAGATGGATAGTACAAGTGTCTCTTCCGAAGGGACAACTTCATCGCCGGGCTCTATAGATTGCCGCAAGATTGTCCCGGATTCCGCATCGTCGTATATCTGTTCCAAGTCGACAGTAAAGCCCTGTTCCGCGATTTCATCTTGCACTGCTGAATCATAGAGCTGTCCTCTGTAGTCACGCATTTCAATTGGCTCAATACCTTGTGAGATAGTGAGTGTGAGTGATGTCTCTCCTGGATCTACTTCTTCGCCTGGCTCTACAGATTGGGAGACAATCGTTCCAGGTTCAGAGTCATCATGCGCTTCATTCACTTCGAGTGAAGCAAAGCCAAGACTATTGATTGAACTGAGGACATCATTGTATCTTTCACCAGTAAAGTCCTCCATTATGTAGGGCTCTTCTCCTCTGCTGACAATAAGGTCCACGGTCCCACCTTTTTCTATTTCAGCACCGGAAACAGGCGATGTCTCGATGATACGATCTACTTCGAAGTTACTATTATACTCCTCAGTTATTTCTCCAAGCACAAGTCCATTGTCGTCAAGAAATGTTTCGGCTTCTTCCAAAGTCATATCTTGCATGTCTGGCAGAACAACTGAACTATCTCCCGACCAGATTGGAGACAAGAGCAAAATGATGGCACCAAGTATCAATAATATTGGCAACAACCAAATCATACGCCGTCTCTTTCGTGCGGGAGCGTTTGCCTCTGGCTCTTGTTCTTCAGACACTGGTGAAATGAGTGCTGGAGATTCGACCGTACTTTCCATATCCATGGGCAGAACGGGTGCATTGATTGGTCGGCCTTCCTTGAAGCTATTCAAATCCTTGAGCACATCATCAACGTGACGATAACGACGATTCAGATCCTTTTCAGTACATTTGTAGGCAATATACGCCAGATCTCCATGAACTTCTCTATGTTGTGAGATATTCGGATACGGTTCTGAAATATGCTTTAAAGCTACGGATACCGGAGTTTCTCCATCAAAAGGCAGCTTGGATGTGATCAATTCGTAGAGTACGATGCCAAATGAATAGATATCTGTTCGTTCATCCGTTACCTGTCCCTTTGCTTGCTCAGGAGAAATGTACTGCACCGACCCCATCACTTGGTTTGTTTCAGTCAGGCGGGTCTCGCTTAGCGCTTTGGCTATACCAAAATCCGTTATCTTAATCTGATTCGACTCATTCATCAGTATGTTCTGAGGTTTTATATCCCGATGGATGATACCAGCATTGTGCGCATGCCTTATACCCTTCAATACCATCTCACTGATGCGAATAACTTCATCGATCGCAATAGGATGATTTTCATCAATGAAGGCTTTCAGTGTCGGTCCATGAACGACTTCAGTTACAAGTAAATGGTATTCTTCGGACTCATCGACATCCAGCACACTAACAATATTGGGATGTGCAAGGTGGATCGTACTCTCCACCTCTCTTTGGAACCGCGCCTTTGACTTCTCTCGGTTATGATGATCAATCTTGATCATCTTCAGGACAACTTCACGGTCCAGTATGATATCGTGCGCCAAATATACTGAACTCATCCCCCCACCTAAGTACGCAGTCACACGGTATCGATCCGAGACGATACTGCCGATCAATCCGAGCCACTCGCTTTCAAGTCCGCGAGAACGAGACTGATATTGTCCGTAGACCCACTTTTTTGCGCCTGTTCGACCAATTGTGAAGCTTTATCCGATATCTCGACCCCCTCACGGATAATAGTGTCGTGAAGTTCACTGTCATCGAGGTTGTCTGTCAGCCCATCAGAAGCCAGCAGCAGATAATCATATTGCCTGTTCCTGAGCCTGAAGACGTCTGCTTGGATCAGACGGTCTGTCCCGAGTGCTTTTGTAATAATGTTACGCTTCGGATGATGTTTCGCTTCCTCAGGTGTGATTTCTCCTGATTCGACCAACAGATTGACGAATGAATGGTCGCTCGTCACTTGTTCAATGGCACGATCATTCATTGCATAGGCTCGTGAGTCACCAACATTGAGTACGACAATCGACTCGTCAATGAGTGCGCATAGTACAAGCGTTGTTCCCATGCCCTGATACTCCGGATTTTCTTGTTGGTAGTCGTACATCCGTCTATTTACATCCATTACGAGGCGTCGCAAAAATTCAACGCCTTCTTCCACATTGAAAAGATTTTCTTCAATCCAGGCCGCTTTGATTTCATCGTGTACGTACCGGCTTGCGACGTCCCCGTACCGATGGCCCCCCATGCCATCGGCCACAAGCATCAGCATTTGGCCAGTGCCATTCTCAAAAATACCTGTAACGTCTTCGTTGAGCTCCCTATAGTCGCCACGAATACTCCGATCGATCACTTTCAAAGCTATTCCCCCGTTTCGTTTTTTGATTCTTTTGCTCTGAGTTGTCCACAAGCAGCATCTATATCGGTACCTTGTTCTCTTCTGAGTGTAGCGTTGACCCCGCACTCGTTCAATGTTTCGAGAAATCCAAAAATATCGTCCCGGCTCGTGCGTACATAGTTTCGCTCCGGCACATGATTGACGGGGATGAGGTTAACATGGCACTTCAAGTCCTTGATCAGTTCACTCAATTCACGCGCATGTTCCGGTTGGTCATTAACGCCACCAAACAGACCATATTCGAAAGTAATTCTGCGATTCGTTTGCTGTTGGTAATACTTCAACGATTCCATCAGCTTATCGATATCATAGGCACGGTTGATTGGCATGAGACGTGTTCTTATATCATTATCTGCCGCATGCAAGCTCACGGCAAAATTAATCTGGATATCTTCGTCTGCAAAATCGTAGATTCTTGGGACAATTCCACTTGTTGATACCGTAATATGACGGGCACCAATATTTAAACCATCATCATGGTTGATGATTCTTAGGAATTGCATCATTTGGACATAGTTTTCGAATGGTTCACCAATACCCATAATGACGACGCTGCTAACACGCTCATCTGTATCGTCCAGTACCTTCTGAATCTGCACGATTTGAGAAACAATCTCACCTGCTTCGAGGTTCCGTTTTAATCCTCCGAGTGTGGAAGCACAGAAACTACAGCCGATCTGACATCCAACCTGTGTCGTAACACAGACGGAATTACCGTAATCGTGGCGCATTAGTACAGTTTCGATCGTATAGCCGTCGCGTAGACGGAAAAGGAACTTCATCGTGCCATCCTTACTCTCTTGTTTTACAACGGTCTCAAGGGGATCGATGTTGTAGCTCTCAGCAAGCGCTTCGCGCATACTTTTTGGCAAGTTCATCATATCTTCGAAGCGGTCGACACGGTGTGTGTAGAGCCATTCGAATATTTGTCCGCCACGGTACTTATCTTCCCCCCACTCAAGTGCAAGTGCTTCAAGGTCAGTGAGAGATAGCGAATAGATAGAGGGCTGGTCAAAATCAGGTTGTCTAATGTTCTTTATCGGTTTTTTGGGTGGTCTTTGAATCATTATTTTTCCTTCTTTCTGAATCTGGCGATGAAAAATCCATCCGTCCCTACTTCTTGAGGCAGGATTTGTCGGTATGGACCTTCAAAATCAAATGCTTCGAGCACAAATGGATCGAACTCGATATCGTCATTTTCTTTCATGAATGTATAGGCCACATTTTCATTCTCCATCTGATGGATGGTACAAGTGGAGTATACAAGTACTCCGCCAGGCTTCAAGTATTGTTTTATATTGGCTAAAATTTCGAGCTGGAGGTCGACCAGTGAATCGACATCTTCTGCCCTGCGTTCGTATCTGATTTCCGGTTTTCTGCGGATGACTCCGAGGCCTGAGCATGGTGCGTCTACAATGATACGGTCATACTGGCGAGGATAGACCTTTTTTGTTGCATCCCCTTGGAAGGTTTCATACCCACTCAAATCCAGGCGTTCAGCTTGCTGTTCTATCAATGGAATCTTATGCTCGTGGATATCACTCAGATCAACATGACCTCCGGGTACTTTCTCAAGTGCATGGAGTCCTTTCCCCCCCGGTGCACTGCACGCATCGAGAATGACATCGTCTGATTCAGGCGATAGTGCATCATTGACGAGCATGGAACTAACATCTTGTATGCTAAAGAAGCCTTTTTGATACAAGTCGGATTGGAGCACTTCTCCTTTGACTTCGATGGCATCCTTTTGTATTTCAGACGGAATGGCGCTGAACCCTTCATCAAGGAGATTCGCCACGAGTGCATCTCGAGATATGCGCGTAGTATTTGTCCGAATATACATTTTCGGACGATCGTTCAGTGCGTGAGCGATTTCCGCCGCACCGCCGATGCCGTGATGTATCTTCCAGTGGGTGATGATCCACTCTGGAATACTTGTCTCGATAGATAATCGCAGCGTCTCGCTTTTGATCTTTGAAATATCTTCAAGCGGTTCACGCTCAAAGTTTCTCAATATGCCATTAATCGCCTTTCCTGCCTGGGGGCCGCCCCACTTTTTGGCAATATCGACCGCTTCATTGATAGCAGCATAGTTGGGGACACGGTCGAGCCAGACAATCTGATAAACGGTGATGTCGAGTAGGTTTTTCTGCCAACGTTTCAGTTTTGTACGGATGAATGGTCTGATATAGAACTGGATGGTCAGCTTTTTCGAAATTGTACCATATACGATCTCTGTAAGCAGACCACGGTCATTCGGAGCGAGGTCGCTACTTTTGATCATATCGTTCAGTACGATATTACTGTAGCCACCTTCGTCCATTACTCTACTGTAGGCCTCAAGTGCCATTTCACGCAGTTGCATCTACTCCACCTGCCCGAGTACGGTGCCGACGACTTGTCTACCCGTTGCGAATTCGATGGCCGTCGTCCGCTTCTTGCCTGCAATCTGTACAGTGATGGCTTCAATGGTTCCACCATCACCGCAGACGATGGTGATGCCTTCAGGCGTTGTATCTACAATGGTACCCGGGATGTAGTTCATTTCCTTGGGTGTACTTTCAGATATTTTCACTTCGTATATTTTTAGACGCTTGTCTTCTATTTCCGTATAAGCACCAGGCCAAGGGGACAAGCCTCGGATATGGTTGAACACTTCTCGGGCATCCCTCGTCCAGTCGATCTTCTCATCAGCCTTCGAGATGTTGGGGCTGACTGTCACTAGCTCAGAATCCTGCGGAATACTGTTGTTCTGCTCAGAGAATATGTCGGGGAGCGTATCCATCAGTAAATCTCCACCAATTGCCGAAAGCCTGTCATGTAGTATTCCTGTATCATCCTGATCCTCAATCGGTGTCCGGCGACTACTGATGATGTTTCCACTATCAAGCCCTTCAGCCATATACATGATTGTGACACCTGTTTCAGTGTCACCTTCCATAATAGCTCGGTGAATCGGTGCCCCACCTCTATGCTTTGGCAGGAGGGAGGCATGGACATTGATGGCACCAAGCGGCGGAATGTCAAGCAACGCTTTGGGCAGTATCTGACCATAAGCTGCCGTGATGATCAAATCTGGCTTTATTTCTGCAATTTTTTCAAGCGCTGCTTCATCCCTTATACGCTCAGGCTGGAACAATGGGATATTGAGTGCCTTTGCCGTTTCAGCTACAGGTGGTGATGTCAGCACGCGTTTTCTCCCTACAGGCTTATCGGGCTGGCTGATGACCATGGCAACCTGATATTCGTCATGTAGCCGTTTTAATATTGGTACGGAAAAATCCGGTGTACCCATAAATATAATAGTTTCAGTCATAATCTATTCCTCCTACATGATCACTAACGGATCCACATCGATTCTGAGAGATATCCCCTCCGTCTTATATGCTTCATGATAGTGTTCATCCAATGCATTGAGCATTTTGAGCAGCTCTGGCTCTCTTTTGTATTTAAGCATGATTTGGAAACGGTATTGTCGATTGATACGCTCGAGTGGACTTGGTGACGGGCCGACGATGATGGACTGATCTGAGACTTCTTGAACCAGCGTATCATGAATATGTGTGGTCGCCTTTAGACATTTCCTAATATCCTCACTCGAGATCGTAAAAAGGACGTGAAAATAGTACGGTGAATAGCGTGCGAGTCGCCTGAACGCCATTTCTTTTTCATAGAAGGTTCTATAGTCACTTTCCTTAGCTAACTGTATCGCATAATGTGTCGGGTTATAGGTTTGGAAGATTACTTCCCCAGAGAGTTCATGACGTCCAGCACGACCGGACACCTGCGTCAGCAGCTGGTAGGTTTTTTCATTCGCTCTAAAATCCGGTAGGTTAAGCATCGTATCGGCATTCAATACGCCGACCAGTGTGACTTTTGGATAATCGAGTCCCTTAGCAATCATCTGTGTACCGAGCAGTATCGGAATCTCTTCTTGTTCGAAGTGATCGAGCAGCTTTTCATGCATGCCTTTCCTTCTCGTCGTATCATTATCCATTCTGACCACATCTGTGTCGAACATGTCCCGGAGTATCTCTTCTACTTTCTCGGTACCAGTGCCGCGGAAAGTTACTTCGTCACTCTGACAGTTATCACACGTTTTGTGCACTGCACTTTCATAGCCACAGTAATGACACATGAGGCTGCGATTGGACTTATGGTAAGTCAGAGAGATGTCGCAGTTTGGGCACATCGGTACGTGCCCGCAGCTCTGGCAGATTTGGAAGTTGGAATATCCCCGGCGGTTCAGTAGAAGTACTGTCTGTTCCCCTTTTCCGATCCTTTCCCGGATACCTGCTTCAAGTGTCCCAGAAATGATGGAGGTATTACCAGTCCGATGTTCTTCTGACATATCGACAACACGTATTTCAGGCAGTACTTTCGTACCCGCTCTCGTTGTCAATTCAAGCCGTTCATACACACCGCGCTCACTTCTTGCGAAGGTTTCGAGACTTGGTGTCGCAGTACCAAGAATCAGCGGGCAGTTATGGTAAGTGCTTCTGAACTTTGCCACTTCCGTTGCATGATACATTGGACGATCGCCCTGCTTATACGTCGTCTCATGCTCTTCATCCACGATGATTACACCAATATTTTGAAACGGGGCGAATATGCTACTCCTTGCACCGACAGAAACACGTGCACGATTCTCCTTGATCTTACGCCATTCATCATATTTTTCACCGGAGGACAAACCTGAGTGCAGCACCGCCACATCATCTCCAAAACGCCGTTTGAAACGGTTAACCATCTGCGGAGTCAGAGCAATCTCAGGCACCAGCATGATGGCTGTTTTCCCTTCGTCAAGCGCTTTTTGGATGATCTGGAGGTAGACTTCAGTCTTGCCGCTGCCCGTTATGCCGTGAAGTAAAAATGTTTTCGCTTCTTCTGCATCCATGGATGAGGTGATTCTACTGTATGCATGTTGCTGCTCGGGATTGAGTACTTTCGGAGGATCGATTGTAAACACACGATCACTGTATGGATCACGCTCCATCTCAATCTCCACTTTTGCAATCAGACCCTTCTTATGAAGTGCATTAATCAGCGCATTGGAAAAACCATCATTGACCAGATTTCTAATGAAAATCGGTTCTGAAGATGCATTAATGACATCGTAGAGTTCCTGTTGCTTTTTAGCACGGGAGAGATCGATCGCCTGTTCATTCAGTGAGTGCACCGCAAGTGCCATTTTCTTTTTTGTATGCTGGGTGATGATTGTCTCCTCATGAATGTCCCCAGATTTTAAATAGGGGGCTAAAGTTTTGATGACACTTGGATCAAGACGTTTCACCTCAATTTCTGTCTCACCTGAAACTTTTGCGAATGCATTCCTAGCTGCCATGGAAGGAGATTCACCAAGCCTAAGCACTTTCTTATAGTTCGCTTTGAGTGCAGCTGGCAAAATTGTCTCTATGACGCTGATGTACTGGTCGACATAGTAGTCTGCCAGATACATTGCGATTGTAATCATTTCCTTCGTCAATACCGGCTCTATGTCAAGTGTACGTGCGATCTCTTTGATTCTCGCTGGATCGAAATCCGTTTTATCATCAATTGACATGACATAGCCTTGAATCGTTCTTGGACCAAATGGGACAAGCACACGGTGGCCCACTTTTATCAAGTCTTCCATGCCGTTAGGGATTCGGTAGTCGAACACCTGGTTGACGCTTTTGCTCGGTATATCAACTATGACTGAAGCAAACATTAATCGGTCCACCTCTTTGAAAGCAGATCAATGATGCGCTCTGCCAGGAGCATTTTGTCCATCTTTTCCAAAGGGATACGTTCGCCTTCTTTAAAGAGCAAGACAACCTCGTTGTCGGTACTGTTCATGCCAATTGAGGGGTCAGATACATCGTTCATGACGATGCAGTCAGCATTTTTACGTTTAAGTTTATCAAGCGCATACTTTTCGACATCATTAGTTTCAGCAGCAAACCCAACAACATACATATTCGATTTGTTTTCCCCTGCATAATGAAGAATGTCTTGTGTCTGCTTCATATCTATCGAAATATTCCCCCCGCCTTGTTTCTTCAGCTTGCTATCTAGTGGAGATACTGGCGTAAAATCGCTAACCGCTGCAGTGAAAATGCCGAGATCTGCATCCATATTAGCCTTTACAGCTGCAAACATCTCGTCTGTTGATACTACATCAATAACTTTGACACCGTATGGTGCAGACAGATTGACTGGTCCGCTGATGAGAACCACTTCGGCACCCTGACGGTTTGCTGCTTCGGCCAACGCATATCCCATTCTGCCGCTCGAATGGTTGGTGATATAGCGGATAGGATCAATTGCTTCCTGAGTAGGTCCTGCTGTGATTACCACTTTTTTCCCTTTAAACTTTTCTCCTGTTTCAAGCAGTTCTTCTAAATAGGCCTTTATTTCAGGTACATTCGCCATACGGCCTTTTGCATTGTAGCCGCATGCAAGAAACCCAGATTCCGAGTCGATTAAGCGATACCCATCGTTCATCAAGGTTTGTATATTTCTTTGGACAGCTGGTTGGTTATACATATTGACATTCATTGCGGGTGCCAAAACGACGGGTTTAGTATTCGCAGCAAGTACATTGAGTAACATGTTGTCGTAAAGTCCGTTTGCTAATCTACTGATCGTATTGGCTGTTATGGGTGCAACAACAATAATATCCGCCCATTCCCCGATGCTAATATGGGAAATGACTGACGGATCTTCTTCTTTGAAAGTATCTGTATAGACGTGATTGCGGCTGATCGCCTGAAAAGCAAGTGGTGTTACAAATTCCTGAGCATTTTCAGTCAGCACAACACGGACAGCATGACCGGACTGGATCAGCTTGCTTGTCAGATCCACAGCTTTGTATGCAGCAATTCCACCGGCAACACCGATTACAATATTTGCCATGTCTTCACCTCATAAAAAAGCTGACAAAAATTTGTCAGCTAGTGTTTTTGCTTAACTTTGTTCAGGGCAATCTCTTCTAATGCCCGACTTACTGTTTTCAACGTTTCATAATCATCCATTGCGAGATCATCGGGATGATCCTGAAGATGACGGGCGCGCTTGGCAGCCATAGTCACGAGGCGGTATTTGGAGTCTACATTCTTTTTCAAATCATGGATTGATGGGTATAGCATTATTGGTTAACCTCCAGTAGCATTTTTCTTAATTTTGATTCGACACGTGCCCGCTTCATATGGGAAGCTTCAACGATGCATTGTACCCGTTGTCGTGCATGATCCACATCGTCATTAATTACAACGTAATCATACAGGTTCATCAGTTTAAGTTCACGTTTCGCCTCATCTATACGATGTTTTATTATTTCCGGAGAGTCTGTACCGCGATTTACAAGCCGCTTTTCAAGCTGAGCTAGATCCGGTGGTGCCAAAAAGATGAATAGCGCTTCTGGGAATTTCTCTCTCACCTGCTTTGCGCCTTCAACTTCAATTTCCAGAAAGACATCGTGGCCGGAAGTCATCGTCTGCTCCACATAATCGACTGGGGTACCATAATAATTGCCTACATATTGAGCATATTCAATAAATTTATCCTGCTCGATCAGTGCTTCGAACTCCTCTTTGGCTTTAAAGAAGTAATCCACACCATCCACTTCACCTTCACGCTTCTCTCTCGTCGTCATTGAAATGGAATATTTAAAATCCGTATCCGGATGGTCGAAAATCGCCTTTCTGACGGTCCCTTTTCCTACACCGGACGGGCCGGATAGAACAATCAGCAGTCCCTTGTCTGAAGTCATAACACGTTACCTTTCTATTTGTAATTATATCTTAATGTACCATATTCAAAAGAAAAATTCATCATTAAATCACCACCTTGAACAAAGACCTCACGTTTCATGTTAAAATATTGGATAGTCTAAACTAGGAGGACGAAACCATGGCATTCGACGGCAACTTTGTCCATGCACTTCTTTCAGAATTAGAAGTGCTCCGCCGCGGCAAAATCAATAGAATACAGCAGATAGATGAAACATCAATGATTTTTAAGGTGCGTTCTGCGGGAAGTAACCACCATCTGCTCATCAGCGCACATCCAATGTATGCGCGTTTTCACCTGACCAACCAGAAATACGAGTTCCCCTTTGAACCACCAATGTTTCTGCGTGTTGCAAGAAAACACCTTGAAGGTGGCATCATACAGGAAATCCGTCAGCTTGGAAATGATCGTAGGGTCGAGGTCCATATACAGTCGAGGAATGAGATCGGTGATGAAATTAAGAGGATACTCATTCTGGAAATCATGGGGCGTCATTCGAATATCATTATCACTGACCAAGACTATAGGATTCTGGACGGTATTAAACATCTCACACCTAACAATAATAGACGGACAATCATGCCCGGTTTCGACTATACTGCCCCACCTACTGACCCGAAAGTCAATCCAAGGAACGCGGAACTGGAATCACTGCCTGGGCTGATCGATTTTAACAGAGGAAAGATCAATCAGCAGATTGTGGCCAATACTGAAGGATTCAGCCCCCTATTCGTCAAGGAAGTCCAACATAATGCGGAATATTTCACCATAAAAAATATTGTCCCAACCATACAAGAAACGCTTGCACAGGCAGAGAATATTAATCCCGTGCTTTATAGCAGAAATGACAAAGAGATTTTTTACTTTACGCCACTTGCCCATTTGGGAACAGCGGACCAGACTTATGATTCATTGTCTGAATTGATGGACCACTATTATCATGACAGATACAGAAAATCACTCATAAAACAAAAGGCTCAGGACTATTTGCAACTCATTGAGCGCGAATATGATAAGACTTCAAGAAAAATGGACAAACTTAGAGAAGATCTTAAAGAAGCAGAGGAGAAGGATAAGTATCAGAAGTACGGCGAACTGCTCACTGCCTATATGCACCAGGTAAAACCGTATGATGCCCAGCTCGAAGTGATCGACTATTATACAAACCAACCCGTCACTATCCCGCTCGACGCACATCTTTCCGCCAGCGACAATGCCCAAAAGTATTATAAACGCTATAACAAACTCAAAGCACGGGAAAGTAGTGCTGGGATCCAGCTTGACCGGGCACGCGAAGATATGGAGTATCTTACCAATCTCCTCCACCAGATGGACAGCATCACGACAGAAGAGGAAGTCGATGAAATACGCGAAGAACTTATCGATCAGGGCATCATCAAAAATAAGCGTAAAAATACTAAAAAGAAGAGCCAGAAGATACAGCTCCACGCATATACGACATCAAATGGACTTAATGTCCTGGTCGGTAAGAACAACAAGCAGAATGATTATTTGACGACCAAGAAGGCTCAAAACAATCACCTATGGTTTCATACAAAAGACATCCCGGGCTCCCATGTTGTCATCGCTAGCCCTGCTTCTGAAATAAAAGAGCAAGATATATTGGACGCAGCAATGCTCGCAGCCTACCATTCGAAAGCTCAAGATTCAGAATCAGTGCCCGTCGATTACACGGAAATCAGACATGTCCATAAAGTCAGTGGGGCAAAACCTGGCTTTGTCACCTACACCGATCAAAAGACGGTCTATATAACACCGGACAGACAGCGAATCACTTCTATGGAACGTGGCAGAACAAATTAAAAAATCATCGTACGGGAAACCGTACGATGATTTTTATTTAGTTGCATAGAGGTCAAGGTATTGCTCCGCCGACTTGGCCCAACTGTAATCCGCCGCCGTCATATTTTTGCACAGAGCTTCCATATGAGACTTCTGATGGAAAATGTAAAGACTGTATTTCATCGCATTGAGTAGTTCATGTGCATTATAGTTTTCAAATGAGAACCCATTGCCCGTCTGATCGAACTCATTGTATGGGATGACTGTATCTTTAAGACCACCCGTTTCTCTGACAATCGGCGCTGTCAGATAACGGATAGCAATCAACTGACCCAGACCGCACGGTTCAAACAGACTTGGCATGATGAAGAAATCACTTGAAGCATAAAGTTTTCTTGCATAAGTTTCACTAAAGCCAAGCGTGACGTGAACTTGGTTCGGAAAATTGTAAACGAGTGACTTGAAATACTCCTCATATTCTTGTTCGCCGGAACCAAGAACAACGAGTTGCACATCCTCACTCAGAAATTCGTGCATGATATGTTCAATTAGATCGATTCCTTTTTGCGACACAAGACGGGTTACAATTCCGTAAAGCGGAATATTCTCGTCTACCTTCAAACCGAGATCCTGCTGAAGTGCCGTTTTGTTCTTCATTTTAGTCTTACGCGAGGATCGGTACCGATAGTACAATGCCTCATCTTTAACTGGGTTATAGTCGGTAACATCAAGGCCATTGATGATGCCATGGAGATCTTCTCGTCTGTACTCCAGCACACTTTCAAGACCTTCACCGAAAAATGGCGTCATTATTTCAGATGCATAAGTCTCTGAAACAGTTGTGATCGTATCAGCATGGTGGATGGCCGCTTTCATCATATTGAGCATGCCCTGCCATTCGAAACCTGCATAATGATCTCTATCCAGATTGAATAGTTCACTGAAGGCAGATTCTTCAATCCAGCCCTGATACTGTATATTATGAATCGTATATACTGTCTTCATACCTTGGTGTGGGCGTTTTATGCTGGCAATTGCCACTGCAGCGCCTGTCTGCCAGTCATGGCAGTGGAATACATCAAAGTGTGCTTCCACTCTGTACATAAACTCAATGATGGCGTTGGAGAAATAGACAAAGCGCTCTCCATCGTCTATATAACCGTATAATCCGTCACGATTGAAATAATATTCATTGTCAACGAAATAATAGGTAATGCCGCGACCCTCATACTTCAAAATACGCGTATATTGGTTGCGCCATCCCACTGGGGTATTGAAAATCATTACTTCTTCCATATCCTGACGGTATTCTGAATTAATGATCTCCTTATAAAGGGGGAGGATGACGGAAACTTTTGCCCCTTCTTTTGAGAGCCCTTGCGGTAGGCTACCAATCACATCTGCAAGTCCTCCGGACTTAATGAACGGGGTACATTCACTCGCAGCAAATAATACATGTTTCATACTGTCACTTCTTTCTCGTATCAAAGTTAAATTGTAGAACGCTTAGCGACCACATATGGCTTCTCTTCAGATCCCACTAATTGTCGGCCTTCAGTAATTCTGACATCCTTATCAAGAATAACATTCTCAAGATGTGCACCAGGCTCAATAGAGCAATTTGCAAATATGATTGAGTTTTTGACAGTAGCCCCTTCACCGATCCAGACGTTTCTTGAGATGACAGAGTTCTCGACTGAACCTTCCAACTTGACTCCGTTGGCAACAACAGAACGTTTGACACTACTCCCTTTCTTATAAAGCGTTGGCGGATTAGTGCTTATTTTCGTTCTGAACTTTTTCTGGCCGTAGAAGAAATCACGGTAACGGTCCTTATCAAGCAGTGCCATACTGTTATTGAAGTAAGACTGGACGGAATAGAAATACAGAGTGTTGCTGTCTATATTGTGGAAGCCAGTATTATAGTTCTCAAGCTGTTCCCTTATGCCATGGTGGAAGAGATTCTGTTTATAGTTATCAATGCAGAACTGCACTATGCTCTCAAGCACATGCTTCTTAATAATGTAGACGCCTGTATAAAGATGTCCATTACTCTGATCATGAGTGAAGCCTTTGAGGTCATCGCCTTCAGTTACCATTCTGAGCACGGGACTTTCAGGTACGTTCCCCGATACATCCTCTCCGATAAACGTAATATCTCTTCCTGAGTCCCTGTGGGATTTCACTGCTTGCGTATAATTATCATTTGAGACGAACTGTGTGCCAGAAACAATAACATGTTCTGCCTTTGAACGTCTGAGAAGGTCAGCATGATTATGGAAATACTTCAAGTCACCCTGTGAAATATCTGAAGGATCATTCCAGTCGGGAGGAAGTACAAATATTCTTGCGTTCTTGCCTTCGAAACCGAACTCCTCCTTGCGATTCAAATGGTCAAGAAGGGATCTGAATTTATTTCCTGCGAAGACTCCTGCCACGTTGACACCAGAGTTCACCATGTTAGTAATTGTAAAGTCGATCAGACGATAGCGACCCATGAAAGGGACCGACCCACTGCTTCTGAAGTAGGTCAGTTCATTTAGATAGTCCTGTTCAGGCTCCAAGTTGATTATGCCAAGTAGTTCTTTATTCATTTTGACTGCCTCCTTCTGAAATATATTCGTTCAAAGTGTTCGCACTGATAACAATCGGTTCTTCGTCAGTTGCCACAATGCTTGTGCCATCAGGTATTTCCACTTCCGACATCACGATAACACGCTCTAGCGTTACATTATTACCGACAACAGCGTCTGGGAAGATGATAGAGTCTCTAATGTTGGCGCCTTCTTTAGTCTCTACACCAACGAATAGAATAGAGTTATCAATCGTGCCCTCGATGAAGGATCCCGGAGAAATAAGTGAGTTGCTGACTTGCGCAGTTTCACCAATATATTCTGGTGGACGGTTCTCTTCATTTGGATAGGTCGGCCATTCTTGAGACATCAGCAACGTTTGTAGATCCTCTTTCAATAGATCCATATTCGCTTCCCAGTAGCTCTTAATTGTTCCGACATCCTTCCAATAACCGTCGAATCTATACGCGTATAGACGCTTACTGTCATCTAGAAGTTTCGGTATAATATCTTTACCAAAATCATGATCGCTTGCTTCGTCTTTTTCATCTTCCAATAGATACGGTTTGATTTGTTTCCAGTTAAAAATATAGACACCCATGGAAGCCAGATTGTTTTTCGGATGCTCCGGTTTCTCATCAAATTCATAGATGCTAAAATCCTCGTTCGTATTAAGTATACCAAAGCGATTTGCATCTTCGAATGGTACTTCGATAGCAGAGATTGTTGCATCTGCATTGTTACTTCTGTGGAAATCAAGCATCTTAGTGTAGTCCATCTGATATATATGGTCCCCACTTAGAATGATCAATTCATCTGGCTCATATTGTTCTACAAAATGCATGTTTTTGACGATTGCATCTGCCGTGCCGCTGAACCAAGCACTGCCCTCGCGGCTTGAATAAGGAGACAGTATACTGATTCCACCAAACTGACGATCGAGTCCCCAGGGTTTTCCAATACCGATGTGCTTATTGAGAACAAGGGGAGAATACTGTACGAGCAGGCCGACAGTCGATATGCCGGAGTTCGCAAGATTGCTCATGGTGAAATCAATAATTCTGTATTTACCTCCGAAAGGTACTGCCGGTTTTGCAAGGTCCTTTGTCAGTTCTCCAAGGCGGGTACCTTGTCCACCTGCCAATAACATTGCTACTGTTTTGTTAGTCATATTAGTTCCTCCCAATTTTCTTGTCTTCTAAATCGAATACTTGGAATGCCAAAGGAGCCACGCTGATTTGTATATACTGGGACTCCCTTATATAGTTCTCATCCTTGGTGAAATGACGTCCATTGCTGACTACGCCTGAACCAGAGTAGTCTTCGCTGTCACTGTTGAATATTTCTCTATAAACACCCGGTTCTGGCACGGGAATTTTGAAGTCGTGGTATACCTCCGGCCGATAGTTGAAGACGCATACCTTGAAGGAACCTTCGTCTCGCCGGACATAACTCAGTATTGAGTGAGTACTGTCATCAACCAGCAACCATCTGAACCCTTCAGGCTGAAAATCAGCGCGATGGAATTCCGGATGCTTCACGTAGAGACGGTTCAAATCGGATACATACTTTTTTAACGCCGAATGAATCGGATAATCGAGTAGATGCCAATCAAGCTGCTCCTTATCTTTCCACTCATGATACATCCCAAATTCTTGGCCCATGAACAGCAGCTGTTTACCAGGCTCGCTCATCTGGTTACCATAGAGCAAACGTGTCTGGGCAAATTGCTGCCACTGGTCTCCTGCCATCTTGCCTACAATAGATTTTTTCCCATGCACCACTTCGTCATGCGAAAGTGGCAGCAGGTAGTTTTCATTGTATTTGTAGGCCATCGAGAATGTGAGCTTGTTGTGGTTGTATTCACGAGCACTGAAATCTTCCTCCATAAAATCCAAACGGTCGTGCATCCAACCGAGGTCCCACTTGAAGTTAAAACCAAGCCCACCAGCGTATACCGGGCTTGTCACCATAGGTTCATCCGAGGAATCCTCAGCCATCATAAGGAGTGTTTCATCATATTCAAAAGCTACAGTATTCAATTTTTTCAATAATTCAATACCCGCAATGTTATCTTCTGTACCATCTTCATTGAAAATTTTTCTATTTTCTTCTTTATTTTCAAAGTTTAAATCGATCATACTGTGTACCGCATCGATCCTGAGACCATCGATATGAAATTCTCGTATCCAATACATTGCTGCCGAAACGAGGAAGGACTGGACTTCTGGCCGTCCGTAATCAAACGTCAATGTGCCCCACTCGCGCTTCTCAGCAATCTCCTCATTTGGGTGTTCATAGGTGGGAGTGCCGTCGAACAGGCGCAAACCATGCGCATCTTTGCAAAAGTGCGCTGGCACAAAATCCATGATAACCCCTATATCCGATTTATGGAGCTCATTGATTAGATATTTCAACTCTTCAGGCCTACCATAACGACTGGTTGCCGAAAAATAGCCGGTAACTTGATACCCCCATGAAAGATCGAATGGGTGTTCTGTAAGAGGCAGGAATTCTACATGGGTATACCCCATTTCTTTTACATATGAAACCAATGGATCGGCGATTTCCTTGTAAGTGTAGTAGGACTCATCGGTAATTTCATCGACAGTCTTATTTTCAGTACTTTCAACCGGGTGCTTCATCCATGTTCCAAGGTGTAGCTCATATATGCTAATGGGCGTTTCGTAAACATTGAGTTTCTTACGCTTCTCCAACCAGGCGGCATCCGTAAATTCGAAATCACTGTTGTGGATAATGCTAGCGGTTGCCGGACGTCTTTCTTGATAGAAGCCGTAAGGATCTGCTTTTAGGTGATAGGTATCGGAATAATAGATTTTATACTTATATTTATCTCCGGCCTGCAGTCGGGGGGTTATCAGTATCCACAGACCCTGGTCGCCCAGTCTTTCAAAATCGAATCCTTCTCCCGTGTAGTCGTTCTTGTCACAGGCAAGTTGTACATGCTTCGCATTTGGCGCCCACGTTATGAATCTTACTGAACCATCGCACACATGTGCACCAAGGAAATTATATGCTGTATAATGGGTGCCTTGATGGAACAGATATTTATCCATTTCCAAGTTTTCTGCGTTCAAAATTTTTCCCCCTTTACGTTATACTGTTCATATACCCTCAAATTGATTTTACAACTCAAAATTAATGTTACAAAAGTTATAATAATCTGAACTTGTTAAGGTAAAATTCATTTTATATGTAAATACCATTCACTTCAAGCGGACGGAGGCCATTTATGATTGATGCATATTTAGATGCACCATATCAAATCACCTTATTAAGTAACCATATACAAAAAATACAAAAAGAAGCGCTTTCCATCATCCAGAATAATGAAACACTCCCAATCAACACGATTGAGAAGTACGCGGACTATCTAATAGTGTGGCTCGATTCTCCTGTTAGCCTCGATTATTTCACCTGCATCACCTATGAGAACAACATGTATCCCCTCAGAATGGGACGATATCCAATGTCTATTGAGTTTGATCTTAATTATGCTACAGATCAGATAATGGGCGCGGACTATAAACGGTCACAAACAACCTTTCGAGTATTCGCTCCGACGGTGATAGAGTGCCGACTGATCCTTGACGGTGAACCGTATCAGATGAAGAAAATCAATGGCTATTTTGAGAAGACCATTGAAAAGGACTGTCATGGAAAGTACTACCACTACGAAGCCAGTCATAATCATGTTACTCATAATGTCATTGATCCCTACGTCAAAGCAGTCTCTGCCAACGCGAAGGAAGCAATGGTCGTCGACTTTGAACGAATAAACCCAGGATTCAGTCGGCATCCTGTACCAGATATTCCAAATGATTCTGCCATCATCTATGAAACACACATCAGAGATATCACCTCCCATCCGAATAGCGGTGTCAGAGAAGAATGGCGCGGACTCTACCTTGGAATGACAGAAGCGACCACTACAAAACATCGTCTGACAAGCGGGCTCAGTTATATGAAAGAACTGGGAGTCACGCATATCGAACTGATGCCGGTAAATGATTTTGCTACTGTAGACGAGCTTAATCGCGAAGCGAAATACAACTGGGGATACGATCCCAATTTCTTTATGGTACCTGAAGGTAGCTATGCCACCGATCCTAGTGACCCCATCAGTCGGATTCTAGAACTACAGACACTGATTCGGACCTTACATGAGAACGGTATGAAGGTCATACTGGATGTTGTCTATAACCATGTCTACCAAATAGAAACATCAAGTTTTGAGAAGCTCGTACCTGGATATTACTTTAGACATAATGCAGACTTGTCGTTGTCAAATGGCACTGGTGTCGGCAATGATTTCGCAACTGAAAAAATGATGACGCGACAATTCATCCTGGATACCGTAACCTTCTGGCTTGACCATTACCGCATAGACGGATACAGATTCGATCTGATGGGTGCACTAGATGTTGAAACGATGCAAGGCATCGAATGGATCACAGAAAATCAGGATCGCGAGATATTCCTCCTCGGTGAAGGCTGGGATCTTCCTACTGCTCTTGACTACTACAAAAAAACGTTGCCTGAACACAGTTATCGTGTCCCCTCGGTACATTTCTTCAACGATCACTTTAGAGATTCCCTTAAAGGCAGTAATTTCGATTTGAGTGAGAAGGGATATGTAAATGGTGATGGTCAGGGAATCGATACTGTACGGGATCTATATATAGGACGCCAAAGACCATTCACTGCCCAGATGAGTATCAATTATGTAGAAGTCCATGACAACCACACACTCTACGATCGCCTAAGATATTCATCTGGCAAGCGTCAATATATATTAGAAAGTCAGCACCAGATTGCAACTGCACTCGTTTTGTTATCCTTCGGAACCCCTTTCCTGCATGCCGGCCAGGAATTTTTCAGAACAAAATTCGGTCATGGTAACACATATAACTTGAGTGACCTCCTAAACCGGATGGATTGGAATAGGCGCGCAAAGTATCAGGACAATATAGAGTTCGTCAAATCTCTGATACAATTCCGGAAGAAAGAAGATGTTTTCAGACTCAAAGACAGGGAAAGTATTGGCAAGGCGGTATCGTTTATTACTTTCAGCAACCTTCCTAACGGCTTTGGAGTAAAAATTTCATATGACAGCAGCACATTCATGATCATCATCAACCCGACAGAAAAATCTATGGAGCTTGATTTTGATACACTCGACGATTATGAGATTGAGATTTCAAATCAAAGACATTATGATAAAGGTGTGTACAACCGCAGTTTCTATATCAAAGGCTACGAAGTAGCAATACTGAGAAAAGTGGAAGGCAATAAATAATGACAAAATCAGGAGTGTGATCATCAATGGACAGAAAACAATGGGAGGACAATATCGAAGGCAGCTTTATCACAGCAGAAGCTTACGGTGCTCTATCCGATGAGGAGAAAGAAGATGCCTATTCAGATATGCTGTCGTTCGGTACAGCGGGAATCAGAGGTAAGCTTGGTCTTGGTCCCAATCGTCTCAATCGCTACAATGTTGAAAAAGTAGCACTCGGTCTCGCACGTGGACTTGAGCAAAAAACAAAACCGCTTGTTGTTATCGGTTATGATACGCGTCATTTTTCCCGCGAATTCGCAGAGACAATGACAAGCGTCCTCGTTCATAATAATGTCGAAGTCCGCTTGTCCGAACAGTACATCTCAACACCAGAACTTTCATTCCATGTTAGAGAACATGGTGCAGACTTTGGGGTCATGATTACAGCAAGCCATAATCCACCAGAATATAATGGCATTAAAGTGTATGGGCCAGATGGTGCCCAACTGATTGATGAACCGGCTGCCGAGTTAAGTAGAAAAATTAACGCCGTCGAAGATATATTCAATATCGACAGCACTCCGTTTGATCGAGCACTCGAATCTGGTGAGGCAAAGTATATAGAGCATGACATGGAAGAAAAATACAGAGATAATATTACATCTTTTATTCCTAAAATACCAAGTTCCAATCTAGAAGTTATTTTTTCAAGTCTGCACGGTACAAGCGTACCGATTGTTCCAGAGATGCTTGATACGCTTGGCTTCAGTAACTATACACTCGTCCGTGAACAGTGCCAGCCAGACGGCGACTTCCCGACCGTCAAATCTCCAAACCCTGAAAGTGTCGAAGCATTTGAAGAAGCAAGGAAACTTGGCACAAAGACGGAGGCCGATGTTTTAATCGCAACCGATCCCGACGCCGATAGAATTGGTCTTCAGGTACTACACGAAGGCAAATATATTCATCTTAACGGCAATCAGCTTGGTATACTACTTCTCGATCACAGACTTAAAATGCATAAAGGTAGTACGCCCGTAGTCATCAAATCCATTGTTACCAGTGATCTAGGTCGTAAAATTGTAGAAGACAAGGGTGGCAAGATGATCGAAGTCTTGACCGGGTTCAAGTATATCGGTGAGCAAATCAAACTTCTTGAGGAACATGATTCTCATCAGTTTATACTCGGCTATGAAGAAAGTTACGGCTATTTGCTCGAACCATTTGTAAGGGATAAGGATGCCATTCAAATTGTTCCTTATATCATCTCCATGGCGAGTGAACTGAAGAATGATGACATGACGCTCGTAGACGCTTTAGAATCTATCTACGAAAGATATGGCAGACGAATGGAAATTTTGTTCAGTCATACTTTTGAAGGTGCAAGCGGTAAGAAGAAAATCGAAGAAATCATGACACAGTTCCGCAACAATGCACCAGATGAAATAAAAGGGCGCAAAGTTGTGATGACCGAAGACTTTGAGAGACAAGAAAGAACGTATAACGATGGCACTTCGGAAGCAATTGATTTGCCCGTGGCAAACGTCATTAAAATACATTTTGAAGATGGCTGGATTGCACTTCGTCCTTCGGGCACAGAGCCCAAAATCAAACTCTACGTATCACTCGAGAGTGACGATATCGAAGCGGAATCGAAAGCAATCAATGCAATGATATTCGAAAATTAAAATAAAAAATCAGAATGGATAACCATTCTGATTTTTTATTTGGAAAGATTTTCTCTGAAGTCCAAAACTGTTTTTTTCTGTGTCTCCGTTATTGCACCACGTTCTATGCTGACATTAATAAGAGTATCGAGATCACTCAATGTATAGAGCGGGAGCATTGCCTCGTGGAAAGCCTGCTTTGATGATGGAATACCATATGTAAATATAGCTACAACGGCCATCAGGTCCGCTGAATGCTCCTTCAGTGCTTCTGCAGCCTCTAGGCAAGAACCACCAGTAGAAATGAGATCTTCAACAAGAACAACCTTTTTACCCGAAACGCTTGACCCTTCAATCTGATTACCTTTGCCATGTTTTTTCTTGCTTCCCCGTACATAACACATCGGAAGTCCGAGTTTTTCACTAATATAAGCTGCGTGAGGGATGCCTGCAGTCGATGTACCAGCAATCACTTCTATATCAGGTGTATGATTTTTGATCTGGCGTACAAATGCATCGGCAATTTCATTTCTTGCCTCAACATCACCGATAATTTTTCGGTTATCACAGTATATTGGAGATTGGATACCGCTCGCCCAAGTAAAAGGTGCATCCGGACTCAGCTCCACAGCATTGATGTTTAAAAGTATTTCTGCTACTCGTTGTTTCAACTTATTCTGCCCCGCTTTCCCATTCTTCTTTTACTTTAATGTATTGACCGACTGGATTACTCGCTTTTGTAATAGATCGACCGACTACTATATAGTCACTTCCAAGTACATGGGCGCGGGCTGGCGTAACCACCCTCGCCTGGTCGTCCTTTGAATCTTCATTTAGACGGATACCGGGCGTAATCGTCAGGAAGTCGTTCCCGCAATGCTCGTGTATTAATTGGGATTCAAGTGGAGATGATACGACACCGTCAAGACCGGAATCCTTAGCAAGTTGCGCATAATGGATGACACTCTCATCTAATGACAGTATGGATTTCTGCTCCCGTTGCATCATTTCTTCACTTGTCGAAGTCAATTGTGTCACAGCGATCAGTATGCCGTCTGGGTTACGGTCCTTAAAGGACTCGGCTGCGCGTTTCATCATGGAAGATCCTCCCTGTGCATGAACGTTCGTCATCTGCACGTCTAACGACCCTAGTCCTGCCATGGCCTTCCCAACAGTATTTGGAATATCATGCAGTTTGAGGTCCAGAAAGATGTCGTGCCCCATCGCACGAATTTCTTTGATAATCGTTGGCCCCTGTTGAAGATAGAGCTCCATACCCACCTTTACGAAAAGTGGTTCATTGAACTGAGTAAGAAATCCTTCGACTTCTGCCATTGTACTAAAATCTAGAGCTATTATCGGTCTGTTCATAACATCCTCCTTAGAGTGTTTTGTAGGCGCGTCCTTTAAGGTCGTGAAGATGACCAAGACCCATCTCGGATACTCTATTGTCAAGTGCTTGAATGAGAGTTGGACAGATCATGGGATCGGTAAAGTTCATCGTTCCAATCGCCACTGCATCTGCACCTACAGAAATATAATCTAAAATATCATCGACATTTGAAATTCCTCCCATCCCGATAATCGGAATCTCTGGTAGGTGTTGGCGAACCTGATAGATCATATTCAGACTTATCGGTTTGATGGCAGGACCACTGAGCCCTCCAGTGATGTTCGAGAGAATTGGACGTCCTCGGTTATCGAGACGCATTCCAACCAACGTGTTAATCATCGTCAAACCATCGGCAATATCGCCGACACTTTTCGCCATATCCACGATGTTCGTCACATTTGGTGATAGCTTCACATACACCGGTACGTCCGATACTTCTTTAACACGTGACGTGAGTCGTCTCGCAGTTTCAGGGTCCGTACCAAACTGTATGCCCCCTTCTTTAACATTTGGACAGGAGATGTTAAGTTCAAGGGCATTGACGTTGGAGACTTTTGAAATTTTATCCGCCACAATAACATAGTCATCGATTTCACTGCCAGCAACGTTAGCGATAATCGGTACATCGAACTGTTCGAGGAACTTTAGCTCGTGCTCGATAATATGGTCGACACCTGGGTTTTGAAGACCGATGGCGTTTAGCATACCACTTGAAGTCTCCGCGACGCGCGGTGTGCGATTTCCAATTCTTGACTCATGTGTTGCTGCCTTGATCATGATGGCCCCGAGATCCGACAGATCATATAATCTCGAGAACTCTTCACCGAAGCTGAAACAGCCAGAAGCAGGCATGATTGGATTTTTGAGATCAAGTCCAGGAAGAGTTATATTCAGTTTTTGGTTGTTCATAGTCGGATCTCTCCCTTCTTAAAAACGGGACCTTCAGTACAAAGCTTAATCCAATCGCCTTCTGCTGTCTCACATACGCATGCGTAGCATACACCGAACCCGCATCCCATACGTTCCTCGAGTGAAATATAACCGTCCATCTCAATCGTTTCACTTAAAACTTTGAGCATAACTTTAGGACCACAGGCATAAAAACAATCAAAATCTTGATCGAGTCCGTCAATGACATCCGTGACGAATCCTTCACTTCCATATGATCCATCTGCAGTGGCAATATAAGTTTCCCCGAGCAGCTTAAATTTCTCTTCGTAGAAGACATCCTTCTTCGAGTTGAAACCGAGAACGTGCGTTGTTTTAACACCGAGGCGATTCAACTGTTTTGAAAGCTCATAGAGCGGAGGCACTCCAATGCCGCCTCCGACAATAAGTACGTGGCTATTCTGCTCGAGTGGATAACCGTTCCCGAGAGGAGAAAGAATGTCGACAACGTCTCCTGTTCCAAGCTTTGAAAGTTTTCTTGTTCCTTCTCCTTCAGCGCGATATATGACAGTGAACCTAGAATGTTCATGATTGATATCTGCGATGGATATGGGGCGTCTCAGGACATGCTCTGTTGTATCATTGATGCGGACGTGGACAAATTGTCCTGGCGTTCTTATGCTGCTAGCAATTTCCCCTTCAAGCACCATTTCGTAGATCTTGTCCGCAATACAATTTTGTTCTACAACGGTCATCAGATTTTTCATCTTTTCACCTACATCTTTTCCATATTAAACGTCATGCTCTCAATGACCTCGACAAGTGTACGTGCCGTATCAAGGGAAGTCAGGCAAGGAATACCATTTTCAACAGATTCCCTTCTAATTCTGAAACCATCTCTCTCGACTTGCTTTCCTTTCGTCATTGTATTGATGACAATCTGAACACTGCCATTCTGAATGTTTTTCAGGAGGCTGTTTTCACCTTCGCTGACCTTATCTACAGTAATGTACGGGATGTTATATTCCTCAAGCGCTCTGCCTGTGCCTTCAGTCGCCATGATACGGTAACCACACTGGGAGAGGCGATGTGCCAGCTTGACTGCTTCTTCTTTGTCTTTATCTGCCACTGTGATGAGCACTGTACCGTGGTCTTTGACTTCGAGTCCGCTTGCGACAAGTCCTTTATATAGTGCTTTGTTCAAGCTTAGGTCTTTACCCATAACTTCCCCTGTCGATTTCATTTCTGGCCCGAGTGTGATATCCACATTCTTAAGCTTACTAAAGCTAAATACTGGTGCTTTGACATGGTAGCCTTTCTGGAATGGTGCAAGCCCGAGTGGATAGTCTGTATCTCTTAAGTCCACGCCAAGTATCGCCTTCATTGCAAGGTTGGCCATAGGAATTTCAGTGATTTTGCTCATGAATGGCACTGTTCGACTTGCGCGTGGGTTGACTTCGAGTACGTAGACTTCTCCATCCGAAAGGACGAACTGGATGTTAATTAGACCAATGGTGTTGAGACCAAGTGCCAACTTTTCTGTGTAGTCCTTTAGCGTAGCAATTTCATTGTTAGTGAGCGTAACAGGAGGATAGACCGCAATAGAATCGCCAGAGTGTACACCGGCACGTTCAATATGCTCCATAATTCCTGGAATAATGACATTTTCTCCATCACAGATAGCATCCACTTCTATTTCTTTACCTGTCAGATAGCGGTCGATCAGTACCGGATGTTCTGGAGATGCTTTGACCGCATCCCTCATATAGTTTTTCAATTCATTTTCGTCATGCACAATTTCCATGGCACGTCCACCGAGCACGTAGCTTGGACGTACGAGTACCGGATAGCCAATGTGGTTAGCATTATCTAGGGCCTCTTGCTCGTTTGTCGCTGTCTTACCGAGTGGCTGTGGTACATCAATTTCGCGTAGCAGTGCTTCGAAGCGTTTTCTATCCTCGGCACGATCTAAGTCATCGAGGGCGGTTCCGAGAATTTTTACGCCATCGCGTTCCAAACGATCTGCTAGGTTGATAGCCGTCTGTCCACCAAACTGGACAACGACACCTTTCGGCTGCTCCAGCTCGATAATGTTCATAACATCTTCATGGGTCAATGGTTCAAAGTAGAGTTTGTCTGAAATCGAGAAGTCTGTCGAAACCGTTTCAGGGTTGTTATTGATGATGATCGCTTCATATCCTGCTTCTTGTATTGCCCATACAGCATGTACAGTAGCATAGTCGAACTCGACGCCCTGTCCGATACGTATCGGACCACTGCCAAGAACAATGATTTTCTCTCTATCACTAACGATGGATTCATTCTCCATTTCGTATGTGCCATAGAAGTAAGGCGTTGCCGACTCAAACTCTGCAGCACATGTATCCACCATTTTATAGACTGGCATCAAACCTTGCGACTTACGCAATTGGAAAACTTCTTCTTCGGTCATATTCCAGCGATGACCAATAACCCTGTCGCTGAAACCGTATGTTTTGGCCCATTTAAGATGATCCATAGATTCTGGATTTTCTTTCAATTCATGCTCGATATCGATGATATGCTGGAATTTTCTGAGGAAGAACATATCGATTTTTGTCCATTCGTGAATGGTTTCCATTGATACTCCACGTCTCAATGCTTCGCCGATATAGAAAAGTCTTTCGTCACTCTGTTGCTGAATCATTTCATTGATGTAGTCTAATTCGAATGCATCACCGTTTGGCAAGCCAAGGTGGTGGACACCATATTCAAGAGAACGAATGGCTTTCAGCAAGGATTCCTCGTAAGTACGACCTATAGCCATAACTTCCCCTGTGGCCTTCATCTGGGTGCCCAGTTTGCGCTCCCCTTTCTCGAACTTATCGAATGGGAAACGTGGAATTTTGGAAACAACATAATCCAGTGCCGGCTCAAACGCGGCATAACTAGTACCAGTGATGGGATTAACCATTTCATCCAGGGTCAGACCAATGGCAATCTTGGCTGCAAGCTTGGCAATTGGATAGCCTGTTGCTTTCGAAGCCAGTGCCGAAGAACGTGAAACCCTCGGATTCACTTCGATAATATAGTAATCGAATGAATACGGGTCAAGGGCCAGTTGAACGTTGCAGCCGCCCTCAATTTCGAGCTCTCGGATGACATCGAGCGAGACATTACGAAGCATCTGATGCTCCTTGTCAGTCAGTGTTTGGGTTGGTGCAACTACAATGGAATCTCCGGTATGGATGCCCACCGGGTCAATGTTCTCCATGTTGCATACAACAATCGCGTTATCATTGGAGTCGCGCATCACTTCATATTCAACTTCTTTGAAGCCCGCAATCGACTTTTCGACTAGACACTGGCTGACCGGAGAGTACTTCAAACCGTTCGCCACGATTTCCCTCAAATCCTCATCGTTGTAGCAGATACCGCCGCCTGTTCCACCCATAGTAAAAGCTGGACGTACGATAAATGGATATCCAACGCGATTTTTGAAAGTAATTGCTTCATTCATCGTGGTAATAATGTCAGAATCCGGAACAGGCACTTCCATCTGGTTCATCAGTTGTCTGAACAGATCACGATCTTCTGCCTGCTTAATAGAAGATAGTTTTGTTCCAAGTAGTTCCACACCGTTTTCTTCAAGGATGCCTAGACGATCGAGTTCGACTGCCATGTTCAGGCCAACCTGCCCCCCAAGCGTAGGAAGCAGCGCATCTGGTTGCTCCTTGCGGATAATTCTTGCGATAAAATCCGGAGTGAGTGGTTCAATATAGACAACATCGGCGATTTCCTTATCCGTCATGATTGTCGCTGGGTTCGAATTTACGAGAATGACACGGTAGCCCTCTTCCCTTAGTGCAACGCAGGCTTGTGTTCCTGCGTAGTCGAATTCTGCTGCCTGGCCAATGATGATTGGGCCACTTCCTATGACGAGAATTGTTTCAATGTCTTTACGTTTAGGCATGATTGCCCTCCTTCTGCTTCATCAAGTCTATAAATTCTTTAAAAAGATATTCTGGATCGTGTGGACCGGAACTGGCTTCCGGGTGATATTGTACTGAGAATGCGGGATATTCCGTATGTCTGAGTCCTTCTACAGTGTTATCATTCAAGGCAATATGAGTCACTTCAAGCCCTGTCCCCTGAAGAGAATCTGGGTCGATGGAATAACCGTGGTTCTGCGAGGATATTTCAATTTTTCCTGTCGCAAGATTCTTGACGGGATGGTTGCTGCCGCGGTGGCCGAACTTCATCTTAAATGTCTTCGCGCCACACGCAATACCAAATACCTGATGACCCATACATATGCCGAATAGCGGGATTCCAAGAAGTTCCCTTACGGTTTCGATTTGATCTTGTATATTAGCGGGATCTCCAGGTCCGTTAGATAACATGATACCGTCTGGTCGCATCTGTCTAATCTCTTCAGCGGTCGTATCATAAGGAACGACAGTAACATCACATCCGAAATTGTTTAAGTGGCGGACGATGTTCTCTTTTTTGCCGTAGTCGATCAGTACAACACGTGGACCAGGCCCAGTTGAAATATACGGTGTTTTCGTCGCCACACGTTTGACCTGATCTGTACGGAAGCTTGAATTCTGCAGCAGTTCAATCAGATCCTCATGATATGTCTCATCAGTGATGATGGCTTTCATAACGCCCCCGCTTCTTAGCTTCCTTGTGATGCTTCTGGTATCAATACCGCTGATTCCGGGAATATCATGACGCTTCAGAAATTCATCTAACGTCTCCGAAGTACGGAAGTTAGAAGGTCCAGTACTTGCTTCCCTGACAACCACACCGCGTGCCTGTGCCATAAGTGATTCGTTATCCTCTGTGTTCATCCCCGTGTTTCCAATCAGTGGATAAGTGAACGTAATGATTTGGTCCGTATAGGACAAATCTGTAATCACTTCCTGTGCTCCTGTCATTGTCGTATTGAAGACAAGCTCCCCTTCAGATGACTTGTTGGCTCCAAAAGGATAGCCTTCATAGACCGTACCGTCTTCCAGTACTAGATATCTTTTTTCTTTCAGCATCATGCTTCCTCCTTGTATACGATTTTGCCATCAACGATGGTCATATGGATATCCGATTCCAATTCCATCCCGTCAAATGGCGTATTACGAGCTTTTGAGTAGAACTTGTCTTTATCGAGTATATATTTTTTCTCCAGGTTGATAATTGTGATATCAGCAGCTCCGCCTTCTGCTAAAACACCCATATTCATATTGAATGTTTCGGCCGGTTTGACTGTCATCCAATCGATGAGTTGTTGCAAGGTGAATGTGCCATTTTTAACTAATTTCGTATAGAGCAACTGAAAGGCGTTTTCGCTACCGGTAATACCGAATGGTGCTGTCTCAACGCCAACGGCCTTCTCAGCCTCAGCGTGCGGCGCATGATCTGTCGCAATCAAGTCGATCGTACCATCGAGTAACCCATTAATCAGAGCTTCACGGTCTTCACTCCCTCTAAGTGGTGGGTTCATTTTAAAATTCGCATCATCACTTGTAATGTCATTCTCGTCGAGTACTAGGTGATGTGGTGTAACTTCTGCTGTAACATGTACGCCTGCACGCTTCGCATCTCGAATGATACGCACACTCTCCTTAGTACTCACATGACACACGTGGTAATGGCAGCCGGCAGCTTCCGCGAGCAGGATATCCCTTGCAATATGTACCGATTCCGCAACAGACGGAATGCCGGGCAACCCAAGTTTCCGGCTTGTTTTCCCTTCATGAATGGCTCCACCATGGATTAATGTATTCTCTTCAGTATGCGCAACAACAGGCATCCCAACCTTTGCGGCCTCAATCATTGCTTGGAGCATCATATCAGCATTCTGTACGCCAACACCGTCGTCTGTAAAAGCAAATGCCCCCTCCTGCTTCAATGCAGGAAAATCAACTAGATCGCGACCCAATTGACGCTCTGTGATGGAAGCGTAAGGAATGACTTTAACGTGTGCTGTCTCCTTGATCCGATTATTTATGTTTGAGAGTGTTTTTGCATTATCTGGTACCGGTCTCGTATTCGGCATTGGACAGACAGCGGTGAATCCACCACGCGCCGCAGCCAGTGTGCCTGTTTCGATTGTCTCCTTATGTTCGCCACCTGGTTCTCTCAAATGTACGTGGACATCCACAAATCCTGGTGCGATGAGCAATCCTGAACAATCCACCATCTCTTCGTTTTCTTTTTCGATGTTATCAGCAATCTGCGTGATTATACCATTTTCAATGAAAACATCTTTTTTAACCTCATTATTGTTCTCGAGTAGCATCCCATTTTTTAAAAGCAATCCCATTATTCTTCACTCCCAAAAATTTCTTGTAGTACACTCATACGCATAAAAACACCATTATTCATCTGTTCAAATATCACAGAGCGCGGCCCTTCTATTAGACGGCCGTCTATCTCGACATCTCGATTTACTGGTGCCGGGTGCATAATTATGGCATTCTCCTTCATATGCTGGTGTCGTGACAACGTCATACCGTAATTCATATGGTAACTCTTTTTTGTGAAATCGACTGTATCCCCATGCCGTTCGTGTTGTACACGCAATAACATGACGACATCCGCTTCCCCAACTGCGTCATCTAAATTGACATAAGGCACCGCTATACTGTCATCTTGCCAAGCTTCAGGTGCACAAAATCTGACTTCAGCGCCAAGCTTCGACAGTGCCTGCTGGTTACTTTTGGCCACACGGCTGTGTGAAATATCTCCGGCAATCAGCACTTTTAAGCCATCAAAACGACCAAATTTTTCATAGATTGTCATCAGATCAAGGAGCGACTGAGTCGGGTGCGATCCACTGCCATCTCCACCATTGATGATTGGAATGCCGAGCGCCTCCATTTCATCATAGTACTGTGTGATGCCGTGCCGTATAACTAAAGCCTCGCAACCGATGGCCTCCATCGTACGGCAAGTATCATAGAGTGATTCACCCTTCGTAACCGAGCTGTGGTCAACATCGAATGGAATCGACGTGATGCCAAGGCGTTTTTCTGCCATTTCGAAGCTTGCCTTAGTACGAGTCGAAGGTTCGAAGAAGAGATTCGCTATATATTTTGTTTCTTTGTAAGGCGTATACTTCCCGGCTTTCATCTCGAGTGCCCGCTTGATGAGCCGCATGATATCTGTATCTGTGAGCTGATGCATAGATAGAAGATCATTCATCTTTTAAAGGTGCCTCCTTCGGAAGAATCGCATTGAGGACGATACCTGCCACAGCCGCGAGTGCCATGCCTTCAAGATTGAATGGGATATCGCCGATTGTAAAATCTAAGTGCGCCTTGCCGATACCGATAACCAAAATGACCGAAGCGATAACCAGATTTCTTTTGGAGTCAAGATTCACCTGCTCGTCGATCAGCATCCTGAGACCACTTGATGCGATGATCCCAAACAATAGAATGGATACTCCGCCCATAACTGGGGAAGGAATGCTTTGGACTACCGCTGTGAATTTGCCGATGAAACCGAGTAAGACTGCAAGCACACCAGCACCTCCAATGACCCAGACACTGAATATGCGTGTAATGGCAAGCACACCGATATTCTCACCATATGTTGTCGTCGGTGGACCACCGATGATGCTTGAGAACATTGTGGAGACACCATCACCGATCAATGAGCGGTGCAGGCCAGGCTTTTTGAAGAAGTTGCGCCCGACGATTTTGTTAATAACCATCTGGTGACCAATGTGTTCACTGACTGTAACAAAAACGATTGGTAGCATGACGATCATCAGACCGATGTTGAGTGTCGGTTCATAGGATACAAAAGGTACATGCACATCTGGCAAGACAAACCAACCTGTATTCATAATATCAGTGAAATCGACGATTCCAACAAGCACTGCTGTGATGTAGCCGCCAACGATACCGATCAAGATCGGTATAAGTGACAATACGCCTCTTAGAAAAATGGAAGCACAGATGGTTATGATGAGCGTGACGGCGGCAACGAGTATGTAGAGCATGCTGTAGCCTTCTTGGCTTCCTGAATCGGTATACATAGCCATATCCACAGCAACCGGTGCAAGACCGAGACCGATGACCATGATGACTGGACCGACGACTATCGGTGGCAGAAGGTTCATCAGCCAGCTGATGCCGAACAACCTGATGATAAGCCCGATGACAACATAGAGCACACCGCTGAAGAATAGAGCCGTCAGTACTTCACCGAGGCTGTTAGCGCCAAGGGCAATGGTGATGGGCAGAATGAATGCAAAACTTGAACCCAAGTAAGCAGGTATCTGCCCTTTTGTGATAAGCAGGTAGAGCAACGTACCGATGCCGCTCGCAATCAGTGCCGCTGAAATCGGTAATCCGGTTAGAAAAGGAACAAGTACAGTCGCACCGAACATCGCGAAAAGGTGTTGAGAACTCAGCAACAGCCATTGGGCGGGCTTTGGTTTCTCGTGTACGTCCAGTACCGGTTCTACATTTTTGCTATAAATTTCTTCTGTTGATTCTCTATCCTGCATAACTTTTATCCTCCTGTTATTTGCTTAATGTCACTTCATTCTTCTCATCGTACTCAGCGAGGTTTACATGAATCTTTTCATCCCGTGCTGTCGGAATGTTCTTGCCCACATAGTCCGCCCGTATCGGCAATTCCCTGTGTCCCCGATCAATCAGTACGGCGAGGGATATCTTGGCTGGCCGCACCTGACTTAATATCGCATCCATGGTCGCCCGAATCGTACGTCCTGTATAGAGCACATCATCTACCACGATGACATGACGGTCATCAAGTGGCACATCAATCGAGATGGCTTCTTTTGACCCTCCACCTTTTGCCTGTCTGTCATCTCTAAACGCCGTAACATCGATGGTGCCTGTTGGTATTCTAACGCCGTCGATACTTTCTATGCGTTCCTGCAGGCGTGTGGCCAGGAATTCTCCTCTTGTCTTGATGCCAAGAAACACAATGCCTTCGGCCCCTTTGTTGCGTTCAAGTATTTCGTGCGACATCCGCGTCAGTGATCGGATGATCTGAGATTCGTCCAAAATAGTTCTCTGCTCCATAAATAATGAGCTCCTTTCAAAAATGTATAAAAAAATACTCATGTCCAAAGACATGAGTATACACGTATCCTAATAATTATACATTCTGCCTATGGCAGATGCACTCCGTTTATATCACGTCTTTGAAGCCTCACGGGACTTCCTTTAAAGACAATGGCTATTTACTTTTCCTTAACAGTTTATTCTTATTCATTTTCATTGTCAAGGACTAATCAGACAGTAGTGTCAGATTTTCCAGCACATCCTCAAAGACAGATGGTAGGGGCACGTTAAATTCCATATACTCGCCTGTCTTAGGATGGATGAAACCGAGCGTGCCTGCATGCAGCATCTGCCCTTCTGATTCAATGGTTTTTCTTGGACCATATTTCGGATCTCCAGCAAGCGGATAACCAATATACTTCATATGCACACGTATCTGGTGAGTTCTACCGGTGTCTAGTATGCACTCGACAAGGGTGAAGTCCTTGTAACGTTCAAGAACATTGAAATGTGTGATGGCCTCTTTACCGCCATCTACAACCGCCATTTCCTGACGCTCCTTTGGATTTCTTCCGATTGGTGCTTCAATGGTACCTTTGTCATGTGGAATAGTGCCATGGACCAGCGCGGTATACTTTCGGGTCACACTTTTATCCACCAACTGTTCTACAAGGTTCCTATGAGTCACATCATCTTTTGCCACCATCAGGAGGCCACTCGTATCCTTATCGATCCTATGGACGATACCCGGCCTCAATTCACCGTTGATGCCAGATAGATTGTCAAGTTGGTACATCAGTCCATTCACAAGCGTTCCGGACGGATGCCCGGCTGCTGGGTGGACAACCATCCCTTTTGGTTTGTTGACGACAGCCACTTCGTCATCTTCATGGATTATATCGAGACTGAGATTTTCAGGGACGATATCCGCTTCGACAAGCTCTCGATCTTCAACGACAACGATGTCCCCGCTTCTGACCTTGTAATTGGCTTTGACGATTTTACCGTTCACTTTTACAAGTCCATCTTTGATACGCCCTTGCATATCACTGCGGGAGGTATCTTCGAGCTGTTCTGCGAGCAATCTGTCAATTCTCTGACTGCTGTCATTATCATTTACTATTATTTCATGCATTCTTGTCACCTTTTCCTATGAAGAAGAATTCAATCAGCATCAGTACGACACCAATTGATAGCGCACTATCCGCCACGTTAAAAATTGGGAAATCGTAGGAGATGATCAGAACATCAATGAAATCCACTACTTCTTGAAACAGGATTCGATCGATAAAATTACCAAAAGCACCTGCCATCAGAAGCACAATGGCCGTCTGCAACAAGAAGTTGTCTTTTGCTTCTTTAATATAGACATATACCAGTGTGCCAAGCACGAGCACTGTTACGACATAAAAGAAGAACATCTGTCCTTGAAACAACCCCCATGCAGCGCCGCTGTTACGATGGGAGGTCAGAGACAGGAAATCACCGAAAATCGGTATCGACTGCCCTTCCTCCATGAAACGAACGACCAGATACTTGGTGTACTGGTCGAAAGCCAGTATGAACAGACCCAGAAAAACCATGGGCAAGATTCTATATGATTTCATTCAAGCCTCCTAAAGCTGGTCGACAACTTCGCGACATCTTGGACAGATATCATCATCGCCACCATCGATGGATTCTGCAGTTGAATAGTTCCAGCAACGCTCACAACGTGTACCTTCTGCATGTTCAACCTTTACTATAACATACTCATAATCCGCACCATCAGGCAATGCATCGACTACCTCGACTTGAGATACAATGAACAGCTGCGTGAGCGCTCCATTGATATCATCATAACGCATGCCCTCGGGCTCAGTCACATAGACTTTCGCTTCAAGCGATTTTCCAATGACCTTTTCATTCCTTGCCGCTTCAAGTGCCTTTAGTACATCGTCCCTAACAGCCATGAAATGCTTCCATTTACCGACCAGTGCCTCATCGACCTGTGAGGCTTCCGGCATATACTCAAGATGGACGCTTTCTTTCTCAACATACGGCGTGTGCTCATGAATCTCTTCAGCAGTATGCACAAGTACTGGCGCTATCAGACGGTTCAAGTCAGTCAGGATTCTGTAGAGGACAGTTTGCATGCTGCGTCTGATATGGGAATCCTGCTTCTCGATGTAGAGTATATCTTTACCGTAGTCCAGATAGAAGTTGGAAAGTTCGACATTGATGAAGTTCTGAAGTGCTTGGTACATTGTTACATAATCATAGCGATCGTAGCCATCAAGCATCATGTTGACGATTTCATTGAATCGCTGCATCATGAACTGATCCACTTCCTTCATATCTTCATATGCTACTGCATCTTCAGCAGGATTGAAATCGGCTACGTTACCAAGCAGGAAGCGGAACGTATTTCTGATTTTGCGATAGACTTCAGACACTTGCTTTAAAATATCGTCGGATACTCTGACATCTTCCTCGAAATCTGAGGACATAACCCATAGGCGGATAATATCTGCACCCATCTGCTTCATCACTTTTTCTGGCAAAATGGTGTTGCCGAGGGATTTCGACATCTTCTTGCCCTCACCATCCATAACAAATCCGTGACTCAGCAGCTCCTTATATGGTGCAATGCCTTTGGTTGCCACACTTGTAATGATAGATGAGTTGAACCATCCCCGGTACTGGTCAGAACCTTCGAAATAAAGATCTGCAGGATACGTCAGGTAATCCCTTTCATCCAGTACACCACGATGCGAGGAGCCAGAATCGAACCAGACATCCATGATGTCCGTTTCCTTGGTAAATTCACCGTTTGGAGAACTTTCGTGCGTATAGCCTTCAGGAAGTAGCTCTTTGGCATCCCATTCAAACCATATATTAGAACCATGCGTGCTAAAGAGTTCCGCGACGTGCTCGATAACATCTGTATCGACAATCTCTTCACCGTTTTCTGCATAGAAGAATGGGAGAGGCACACCCCATACGCGCTGACGAGAAATGACCCAGTCGCCACGATTTTTGATCATGTTGTACATTCTCTTCTGGCTCCACTCAACTTGGAACTTCGTGTCCATGACTGCTTCGAGTATATCTTCTCGGACATTCTTGATTGAAGCGAACCACTGCGGTGTAGCCCTGAAGATGACCGGTGTCTTCGTCCGCCAGTCATGTGGATAGGAATGGGTATAGAAATTCAGCTTGATCAAGGCGCCCGCGTCTTTCAAATCGTCCGAGATGACCTTGTTCGCTGTGTCATAAAAGAGACCTTCGTACTTTCCTGCTTCATCTGTAAATACACCTTTGTCATCGACAGGACTGAGTACCTCAAGGTTGTATTTCTGGCCAATGATAAAGTCATCATCACCATGACCTGGTGCAGTATGCACACAGCCTGTACCAGCATCCGTTGTAACATGGTCGCCGAGGATGACTAGACTTGTCCGATCGAACAGTGGATGCTTCGTTATCACGTACTCAAGCTCTGCTCCCTTAAATTCCTGTGTACGTGTCACTTTTCCCTTATCGAATTCTACTTCTTCGCAGAAATGATCGAGTAGATCTTCAGCAACAACGTACTCCTGTCCTTCATAGCTGAACTGCACATAGTTCAGTTCAGGATGTACAGCAATTCCTTGGTTTGCCGGAATCGTCCATGGTGTTGTCGTCCAGATGACAATTTTTGCACCAGATTCAACGACGCCTTTACCATCTTCAACTTCAAAACCAACATAGATAGATGGCGAACGCTTGTCCTTGTATTCAAGTTCCGCTTCTGCAAGTGAAGATTCACTGACAGGGGACCAGTAAATTGGTTTCTTACCCTTATAGATTAAGCCTTTGCCAACCATGTCTTTAAGCACACGAATCTGTGCTGCTTCAAACTCAGGCTTGTAAGTCAGATAAGGATTATCCCACTCACCGTCGACTCCCATACGTTTGAATCCTTCACGCTGAAGGTCGATTTGTGATTCTGCAAACTCGATGCATTTATTTCTAAATTCCTCTATCGTCATGCTCTTGCGATCAACACCCTTGTTTGTAAGCGCCTGTTCAATCGGCAAACCGTGCGTATCCCAGCCGGGTACGTAGGGTGCATAGTAACCACGCATCTGCTTGTTACGGATGATGAAGTCTTTGATGATCTTATTTAGTGCGTGACCCATATGAAGGGAACCATTGGCATATGGCGGTCCATCGTGTAGCACGTAAGGGGTGTTCCCTTCGTTTTGTTTCAGTTTCTTTTCATATAATTTCTCTTCTTGCCATTTCTTTTGCATCTCAGGCTCTTTATTAACAAGCCCTCCACGCATCTTGAATTTTGTTTTAGGCATGAGCAACGTTTCTTTATAGTCCATTTTTCTAACTCCTTCTCCCTAGATTGATACATCAATTAAAAAACTCCGAAATAGCGTCAACAGGGGCGAAGTTAATCCGCGGTACCACCCTAATTGACTCCATTTCAGAGTCCACTCGATTTCAATATGAACATGGATCATTAGTGATATCTAGAGCACCATGGTCTGCCGGGGCTCCCACCTTCCCCCGGTCGCTTCTGCTGCCAATAGCGTCTGCATGTCTAACAATACTATTATTATGCTAAATATCAGCTGATCCGTCAACATATCATTCGTTTTGATCCCGCTCTATTGCTTCAAGATCATCCACTCGATGTTCCTGATTTGTTTCAAAATCAAGCAGATAGTCCCAATCATCGGACTTCAGCAAGTCGAGCTGTGCTTCGACCAGCATCTTGAATCGCGCACGAAAGATCTTCGACTGTCGTTTCATATCTTCTGTCTGGCTAGCAATATGGCGCGCTCGATCAAGACTTTCACTGATGATCCGTTCACGTTCCGCTTCAGCGGACTTCAGAATTTCTTCGGCCCTAGCCTGTGCCGTACGCTTCGCCTCATCTCCTGCACGCTGGGCAGTGAGTATGGCTTCATTGATGCTTGTCTCTACGTTCCTAAAGCTGTTGAGATTTTCTTCCTTCTCATCCAGCATTCCTTCTAATTGTTTAATCTTTTCATCCCTCTGGTCGATTTCCGCCTGCATTGCTCTGAGATGCGTGCGCACTTCCTGTTCATCCAGGCCGCGGTACACCGTAGGAAACTTACGATTTACAGCTTCTTCTCTATTCATAATATTCACCTCAGTTGTGTATTACCCATCCCGATAGACCCTAACCTCGAGCCGGTACTTTCCTTTTCTGGTTTCTGCAGTCAGTTTCGTAACCTTAAAACGGCCGAAGTGACGGATGGATACTGTATCACCGGTCTCCATTATAAATGAAGGGCTTGTAACAATCGAATGATTGACTTTCACCTTGCCCTTTTCAACACGTGCTTTCGACTTTGCACGACCTTCATTGATTACTTCTGAGATGATGGCATCCACTCTGAAAGAGGATACGAGGATTGACGCCGTCTTACCGTCATCCACTGCCTCTATGAAAGATTCATGAGGAACTTCTACAAGGGTGATAGGAGCGTTCCTAATCCGATCCAGTGATTGACGGAACATTTCCACATAGGGAGCAGCTACCGCAAATTGGATCCGATCACCGATGACAATATCCCCGATTAGGGAACGATCCACACCAATGTTCATTATGGCCCCGAGAATATTGCGATGTGTCAAGGTCACGAACTTCTCAGGGTACTGCATTTCAAAAATGGTAATCTCGAATTCGTGGGACGACACTTCAAGCATCTCAGGTACAATCATTGCACGTCTACGTTCACGCGTACCTGGACCACCGTAGAATTCGACCTTGAGTTCCGGGTAGCTACCAGCAAGACTTGTTACAATCATCTGCTCTCTCGGATCTAGGAAATCCAGCAGTATCGGGTAGTAGTCTCGTTCAGCAATTTCAAACTTGCCGTTGTACATTGTAATTTTTTCATGTTCTTCTTTTCTAAAATGCTGATAGATTCCTTCCACTCTACATCCTCCAGTACGGATTGATGAAGGCGCCCATAATGGACAGTCGAAACGACTAAATGTCCGCTATGTGCGCCTCTTATCAATTATTTACATTAGTGCGGGATATATTGCATTGAACACAGCGTTCAGACCGCTTAGGAAAAGTCTTAAAACAATAATGGCGATGATCGGAGACAAGTCGAGTACCCCACCGATTGGTGGGATCAGTTTTCTGAAAGGCTCCAGTATAGGCTCATAGACCTTGCCAAGAATTTGACCGAATGCCGATTCCCTCAATCCAGGCACCCAGGAACTAAAGATGTAGATGATAAGTCCCCAAGTGAAGATTGGAAATACAGTGTTTATGAAACGCTGTATAAAGAGCAGTATTTCTATAATCAATTGATTGTCCAATATGATTCTCCTTACATTTCTTCGATTTGATTTTTGCCTTCGCTGATTTCTCCTTCAACGCTGACACTGTTTGGTGTGCACAAGAAGATATCCGTACCAACTTTCTGGATATCACCATCCATTGCGTAAACCGTGCCACTCAGGAAGTCGACAATCCGTTTTTTTGGACCCTGTTCCACCTTTGTAAGGTTAACGAGCGTCGCCCGCTCGTTCTTCAATTCATCAGCAATATCCTGTGTCTCGGAAAATACTCTCGGTTCAAACAGGCATACTTTTGTATTGCTTGCTTCTGCGCTCATCAAAGTGGTCTCCTTTTCATTCTGGATGGTTTTCCTATCTTTTTCGGGGCGTTTTCTGACAGGTTTCTTCCGTTCCGTCTTTCGGTGATTTGAAGGTGTCGTTTCCTTCTCCTCCGACGTCGGTGGTGTTTCTACGGATGGGTTTTGGGTTCGCCCTTTTTTCGATTCTTCCAGGCTTGTGACTTTCATATTACTGCTTGTTGCTGGCTGTTTTTTACTTTCTTTCGCTCTATCGTCTTCTTCGTACTCCACAATAAATATATCCTTAAAAAACTTTTTGATGGCCATGGTTTTCACCTGCTCCCCATTAATTTACTGCCAATACGTACATAGGTGGCACCATATCTAAGAGCAATATGATAATCGTTGCTCATCCCCATGCTTAGCTCCTCAATTTGTATATTGCCGGAATTCTTTTGCTTTAAGGCATCTCTTAACGCTTTAAGCTTTTCGAATACTTGGCTGACTGCCGTTTCGTCCTCTGTATGTGGTGCCATTGTCATGAGGCCGATGATTTGGACTTTGCTATAATTTCTAATGTCTTCGAGAAATTCAGGCACCATCTCCGGTGCTAGTCCATGTTTGCTCGACTCACCCGAAATATTTACCTGTATAAAACATTTTACAGTATGACTGCTATATTGTTCAATTTTTTTAGCTACACTTACACGATCCAGTGAATGCACATAATTAAGATGGTCGATAACATCCTTCACTTTGCGCGACTGCAGTGTACCGATAAAATGTACCTCTGCATCTTCTGGCAATACTTCACGTTTCTCGAGAAATCCCTCGATCCGGTTTTCACCAAAATGCCTCACACCTGCATCGTATGCCTCAAGTGTCTCTTCCACTGAGTGGTATTTCGAAACTGCAATCATCGTGGCTTGGCTTCCGATTTCTTGATTCAGCTGTTCATAGCGATCTTTGATCATCTTCATACCTCCCGATAAACGCAAGCGCCCGACCCGTCTGTCCATTCTCAAGGCGATAGGAAAAGAACCGTTCCATATCTTCCGTGCCAAGCTCTGATACATGTATATTTTCCGAAATGATGCCTGCTTTCAATGCCTGATAGCGATTGACAGTCTTCAAATCAAGCTTCCATTCGGAGCCGTTTTGTTCCACTGCACTATCCGGCAACCCTATCTCTTCCAATGCCTGGATAACTTTTGAATCGACAGTATAGCATGCACCATTGATTGCTACACCAATCATCACAGAGAGATCTTGAGGCTCGCCGTCATATTTTTCTACCAGCTTCCCAATAATGCCGCATGCAGTACCTCTCCAACCCGCATGGAGTAGAGCTGTAAAGTTATTTTTTCTGCTCCACACATAAATTGGTACGCAATCTGCATAATTCATGGCGAGCAACAGTCCACGATCATATGTATAGAGCCCATCAACATCATATAGCGTGCTTGATTGCTTACGTACATTTACCCCGGCATCCTCCAAGGTCACTTGTCTAATATTGCCCCCGTGCTTTTGAATCGGTAGCACCCAGCGGTCCGGAGAAAAGCCTACTTCAGCAGCTAGCATGTTCTGATGTTGATGCACATTTGAGGTATCATCATTAATGTAGAGAGCCATATTAAAGCTCTCCGACGGGAAATTGCTATGTCCCTCCGTGCGCTTAGTATACCCCATTACAATTTCATCTGAAGTGGTACCTACATAATGTTTATGATTGTCGAATCTCATATCTACACCTCAAAAAATAAGTCAGAAAGGCGTGCCCTTCTGACTTATGCTCTATTTCTATCTTCTGCGTCTTGAACGGTTTCTCAAGAACGTCGGTACTTCATAATCATCCTGTGGCTCATTGTTTGTCTCTCTTGGTTCCGGCTCACGTTCAGGTGTACTTTCCTTTGAGGAAGTCGGGTATGTGAATGATTCACGCTTCTCTTCCTTTTCAGGTGTACGATTTACAGATTTCTCATTGAACCCTGTTGCGATAACCGTAACGATGATCTCATCTTCAAGTTCAGGGTTGATGACTGTACCAAAGATCATGTTTACGTCTTCATCCGCTGCATCTTGCACAACATCTGCTGCTTCTTGTGCTTCAAACAGTGACAGCGATTCGCCACCTGTGATATTCATCAGGACGCCTTGGGCACCAACGATGGATGTCTCAAGAAGTGGACTTGATATTGCCTTTTTCGATGCTTCGATTGCACGATTCTCACCACTCGACACGCCAATACCCATGAGCGCTGAACCTTGATTGTACATAATAGTCTTAACGTCTGCAAAGTCGAGGTTAACTTCACCACTGACAGCAATCAGATCGGAAATACCTTGGACACCTTGTCTTAGAACATTGTCCGCTTCCTTGAAAGCTTCCATCATTGGAGTTGACTTGTCTACAATATCAAGTAGACGGTCATTCGGTATGACGATGAGCGTATCGACTGCTGCTTTCATTGCATCTACACCTGCAGAAGCCTGAGTCTGACGCTTTCTCCCTTCGAAGGAGAAAGGACGTGTAACGACACCAACTGTCAGTGCACCCATTTCTTTTGCAATCTTGGCAACAACTGGTGCAGCACCTGTACCAGTACCGCCACCCATTCCGGCTGTAACGAACACCATGTCCGCACCTTGGATAGCATCTTCAATCTGTTCTCTTGACTCTTCAGCAGCCTTTTTGCCGATATCTGGATTTGCACCAGCACCCAGGCCACGTGTCAATTTTTCGCCAATTTGGATTTTGGATTCAGCTTTTGACAGGTTAAGCGCCTGTCCATCTGTATTGATAGCAATGAACTCGACGTTCTGCATGCCATCATCGATCATGCGATTGACAGCGTTGTTACCGCCACCGCCGACACCAACAACTTTCAAAGTAGCCATATGGTTGAAACCTTGTTCGAATTCTAACATTTCCATTTCCTCCCAGTCATTCATCTTACTCAAACAAATTTTTGAAGAGCTTTTTCATATATCCACGATAATCTTTCTGATCACTTTGACGCGTTTCTTCAGAACGTTTCGTGACTGTTTCATCAGAACGCGATTCATCATATGCATAATCGGAATACTCTGATTCTTCAGGAGCAGGCTCGCTAGTTTTGTCAGATGGAAACTTGTATGTTTCCCCTGACTCCAGCTGACGGGTGTTATGTTCTTTTCGCTTATTGAAAAGCCCGTTGAAGAAGTTACCCGACGCCTCTTCAGATGCCTCGTTGTGAGCTTCATCCGACTCCGTCTCATAATTATTAATTGTAACATACTCGAGAAGTTCATCAAACATAATTCCGCTTGATACTGTCGAAATAACGCTTGAGAACTCAGGCTTTCTTACCCCCATCTGGTTAGGAACATGCACTCTGATCTTTTCCGATACAAGATCCTGCATAAGTTCTTTGACTCCAAGAAGATTCGCTGTGCCACCTGTAACGACAAATCCACCATTAACTTTGGTGATTCCCTGCTGCTGAAGAGCTTCAAAAACACCCATTAGAATTTCTTCTAGCCTCATCTCGATGATGTCCGCGAGATCTTTTGGTGTCACTTCAATATCTGGTTCTCCATCGCGTTGTGGAAGTCTGATGATATCTGCTTCGGAAGCGAGTTCATAAAAGGCATGGCCATACTGCTGCTTTGCCTTCTCAGCCGCTTCTTTTGACGTGTTGAAAGCTTCCGAGAGATCGTTTGTAATATGGTTACCCCCGACTGGGAGACTTCCGGCATATCTTAATGTACCACGTTCGTAATAACCGAACTGGGTCAAATCTGCACCGATATCGATTGCTACACCGCCGAGCTCCACTTCGGACTCGCTCAATATATGCTGATAATTGACTGCATCGGAATATACATCAAGGACCTCAAGACCAGCATCCTCGACACATTTGACCGCATTCATAAGCAATGTTCGATTGACAAGAACGATACCTGCACTTACGAAAAGCGACTGAGTTGCCATCATTTCTTTCGGGTCCACTACTTCATGCAGATCATCGACTTTGAAGTGAATTGGATAGACGGTTACTACTTCACGGTCTTTATGGATTTCTCTTTCCCTCAGCGTTTCGAGGAGGTCTTCGATATGTGTCCCGTTAATTTCTGTAGAATTGCCACCAAAACGCAACTCCTCTTCACTGAATTTGAATTCAGTTTCAGTAATCGGCATTTTTAAAAAGACTTCATCTATATCAACACCAGATGAGATCTTTGCCTTTTTAATCGTATCTATAATAGCATTTCTCGCCAGATCAAAATCTTTTATCTTCCCTTTGGATATGCCATCCGTAAAGGTCTGGCCAGTACCAATGATGTTGACACCATCGTGGAACTTCTCACCGACGACCGCCTTCACGCTAGCGGAACCGATATCCAGGGCAACATAGTAATGTTCCTTCAACTCATTTGCCTCCTAGCAAGCCTGTTTCAGCTTTCTATCATATAGTTTACATTATACCTTTTATATTGTGAACTATTTATGCACAATAGTCCAGTATAAAAACAGGCGGGGAATCATTATTCCCCGCCCCCGATATCTATAAGTTGATCTTTCACATTTGCCAGTGCCTGATTCACATCTTCAATGTATTTTGCCTGCACAGGGGCTTCGTAGATGCCGGATTTAACTTCTTCTGCTTCCTTACTTCCGTATGGCAGGAAACTGCTACCGATTTCAAAATCGATGACCCCTGAATTCGGGTCTCCAATCTCATTTCGAACACTTGGATAATAGTTCATCTTTTCATCTATAGTGCGGTAATCTGCAACAATTTCTTGGCCGTCGTTCATAAACATGTGAACGCGTGTCGCCGAATTGACAGAAGGGCGGTAGTAAATCTCTGATATGCTAGCAAGTATTTCGCTATCCACTTTCCCGAGATTCTCGACCAGTTCATTGAACTCCCCGCCTTCGAAATAATGAAGGATTGGTGCCTGCTTTGGCGAGGAAGGGTAACCTCTTAGTATCTGTGCATTTTCAAGCACTGGATAATAGTCGGTATTATTCTCAACATAACCGAGTGCTCTATATTCCACCACTGTGACCGTAATCGTATTCCACCAGTTGCGCTCGAGTTCTACATTCTCGACAACAGGCAAAAGTGCGATGTTCTCTCTGGCCTGTGACAAATCGGCACTAAACATCTTCGTGCCTTCATCGAAATGCAGGCGGTTTTGTATTTCTGCATCACTGATCAGTTCATTGCCGGAAATTTCGATGTTTTTAATATCACTTGCACTGCTGAACACATACCAGATCAACATGCTTACAGAAAGGAGCAGTACAGATAGTAATAGTATGTAGAAATGCGCCCGCTTAAATCTTGGACGCGACCATTCTCTTTTTTCCTTCCGCTTTCTGTCCTTTTGAGGGAAAATTTCATGCTGTTTTTCTTTTCTCGGAAAAGTCTCGATTTCGTCTTCATCTATCGAATGGTAAGTCGTAGTTCCTTCACTTTTTTCCCTCATCAATCTACCGTGGAAAGTCTCGACTTCTATTTTCTGTGTAGGTGTTTCATCAGTGCGGTCTGCTCTATCTTCAGAAACACTACTGTCTGGTTCATTCTGCTGACTCAGAGGAGGGGAGCCGTTGCTGAGGCGTTCATCCAGCTTATGGTTGTTAGATCCCCTCGTGCGCTTTAACTTTTGTCTCATTCCATCTATGTCAGGTCTCTCACTCATCGGCCCACTCCCTTCATCTATCTACCAAGCATGCTGAACCCTTCTTTGAAATGGTCGCCTCTTGCTTCGTAGTCTTTGTATTGATCCCAGCTCGCACATGCTGGTGAAAACAAGACAACCTCGCCGGGTAATGCCTGTCTTGCAGCCAACTGTACCGCTTCATACGGGTTTTCTGAAACCAAAACAGCCTTTTTGGTAACTTGAGCTAGTGCTTGAAATTTTTCTTTTGTCTCACCGAAAGTGATAATCATGCGTACATTTTTCATATGGGAGGCAAGCGCATCCAATGACTGGCCGCGGTCGAGCCCCCCAGCAATCCAGATGACGTCTTCATCGAAGCTTTTGAGCGCAAAAGTAGTCGCTAGGTTATTCGTTGCTTTTGAATCATTGTAGTAGGCCACATCTCCGTATTCGCCAAGGTGCTCCATCCGGTGAGGGATACTCCCGAAATTCAAAAGTGTCTCTTTGACTGCTTCATCCGTTGCCCCGTGCCGTTTAGCTGCAAGCAGCGCTGCAAGAATATTCTCATGGTTATGAGCACCTTTTAATTTCACCTGATCAACATGGATGAGAGGCTTTCCTTCATATGTGATGACACCTTCATTAATAAAGGCGTCGGCATTCTCTAAAGTGGAAAAATACTGAACATGAAGATTCGATGTATCTTCTAGCATATCTCGTTGCATACCATTGAATACTACGGTCTGATGACGGTCCATATTGGATAGAAGATTCATCTTCGCTTGTACATAAGATTCGCGGCTTCCATGATAATCAATATGAGCTTCGTAGATATTGGTAAAAACTGCTGTATCGGGACGGAAGTCTTTCACACCCATCAGCTGGAACGAAGACAGCTCCATAACTAGGATATCGTCCTTAGTTGCTTCTGCCGCTGCTTCCGATGCCGGGTAACCGATGTTCCCACATAGTATCGGCGACAGCCCTGAACGTTCGAGCATTTCACCAATCAAATGTGTTACCGTCGTCTTACCATTCGTACCAGTAATACCGATGATCGGTGCATCTGTCATATGATACGCGAGTTCAACTTCGGTTATTATCGGTATATCTCTGTCAGCAGCGGTTTCAAGAAATGGAATGGTATATGGTATACCTGGATTTTTGACAATCAGTTCAGCATCATTCAACAAACTTGTCGGGTGGTGGCCATCGACAATATCAACACCCCACCCTTTCATCGTTTGACGTACTTTTTCATCTGCAATGATTTCGTTTGTCGTCAATGTAACGACAGCACCGAGAGATACAAGCGCTGAAACAGCGCTCCGACCGCTGCGACCGTATCCTAAAACAACAACGTTCTTATTCTCAAAACTATGTGTCATCTAAAGCGCCCCCAGTAGCACACCAATAGTGCCTGCAATAATGCCGACAGTCCAAAACACGATAACTATCTTCCATTCACTCCATCCACCAAGTTCGAAGTGATGATGAATCGGTGTCATTCTGAATACCCTTTTGCCAGTTAGTTTGTAAGAAGCGACCTGAATCATCACTGAGGCAGTCTCAAAAACAAAGACGATACCAATGAGCAGCAACAGCAGACTTTCATTGAGCATAATCGATACTGTTGCAATGATGCCACCGAGTGCCAAGGAACCTGTGTCGCCCATGAACAACTTTGCCGGATACTTGTTGTAGATAAGGAACCCAAGCAATGCACCAATCATTATCAGTAGGAAAAGCGCTATCGTCATTTCATCTTGCATAATCGCTATGACTAGGAAACTTGAAAAAGCTATGATGGACAGTCCTGTGGCTAGACCATCGAGCCCATCAGTTAAATTGACTGCATTTGAGAAACCTACTTGCCAGAAAACAATCCACAATATGAATAGTATGCCGAGCGGAATGTCAATATCTGTTGCAGGTATGCTTATGCTCGTATCGATATCTGTAATAGCCTGGGTCATAATGAAATAGACAATGACAGAAACGATAATCTGGGCAAGAAATTTCTGTTTGGAAGATAACCCTCTGTTGTCCTTTTTGACAACAATAATATAGTCGTCAATGAAGCCAATTAGTCCAAAACCGACTGTCACGATGACAAGAACCAGCATCTTATAGGCATCTTCCACCACTAGTAGTGCAATGATAGACAAGAGGATGACCGGGATTAAGTAGGTCAGCCCTCCCATCGTCGGTGTACCCGTCTTTACTTGGTGACTTTTCGGACCTTCGACACGGATCGACTGTCCAAATTTCATTCGTTTTAGTAATGGTATGGTCACCGGTACTAGTATGAGTGTGCTGATGAATGCAATGATTGGAAATAGATAATTCATTTTGTCCTCCTCTAATCTTCAGGGTCGTTCGATGATAATGTGACTTCAAGCATCTCTTCATCATTCAAAATCGTGCCGGGTTCAATGGACTGCGATTTTACATACCCCTCTCCTTCTACAACAACATCTGCTCCGATGAAGTCACCAAAAAGCACTACTTCACGTTTTGATAGGCCAGAAAGATCGGGCATCGTCGCGTCTCCTTCAGTCTTAACGAAGAAGGATTCGTAAGGTAACAGCGTTTCATTCTTAGGATAGTGGTCTTCCACCGCTTCGCCGTCTCCAACAACTACGGTCTGGATGTTCGAGTCTGATATGAATGGAATTTCCGACAAGTTCTCTCCTGAATAGTCCTCAACATCTATTGCTTCAGCTCCTTGATCACTTCCTGATTGTCCGACTGTCAGATATTTGAGCGTCCGTTCCATCAATGGGTTGAAACCTGGCATGACACCAATGTCCCACGTATCGGATTTGTTTTTTGAAGCAAGCTTCACACCATAGTATACAATCACTTCGGGGTCATCCTTTGGAGCGTATCCCATGAACGAAGTTAAGAATTCGTATGGACCATTCATATAACCACCATTTTCAGGATCAATTACCTGGGCGGTTCCAGATTTGCCTGACACCTCGTAATCATCAAGCAAATATTGTGAGTTCCTGTCCATGGAACCACCGACCAATGTGTTAAGTTGTTCATGTGTTTGCTCTGCAGCCTCTTCTGAAATGACTTGGCGTATGACTGTTTCCTTACCTTGATGTAGTACTTCTCCGGTATTCGGGTCAGTAATCGATTCGATGACGTATGGTTTCTTCATCTCCCCACCGTTTAGGATTGCTGTCATACCCTGGATCATCTGTATTGGTGTCACGGTTGAGCCCTGACCGAAAGAAGTTGTTTTCCTCTGCAGCTCACTCTCCCAAGAAAGTGTCCCGGATTGTTCATTCGGGAACTCTGAGTCAGTTGTTTCACCGAAACCAAACTGTTTATAATAATCGAGCATTTCGTCTTCACCGACTTTGTCCTGTAAGAGCATCATCAGAGCATTTGACGAATACTGCATTCCTTCATTGTAAGTGATTGTGCCCCACCCCTCAGTCTCCCAGTCGTGAATAGTGTATCCATCGACATCATAGGAGCCTGATTCGTACAGTGCATCTGGATCATATTCCCCTGCATCGATCGCGGCAGCAAGACCAAAGACTTTGAAGGTTGAACCTGGCTCAAATGAATACTGGTACAGCATGTTCAGCCAGCTTTTACCAAACCCTTCGCGTGTTCTCGGATTGAAGGAAGGGCGCTGTCCACTTGCCAGAATCTCACCGGTTTTGGCGTCTGCTACAACAGCAAACAGCTCTTCTGGTTCGAAATGTTCCTCCATCGTATCTAAAGATTCTTCTAGGTACAGCTGGATATTCGAATCAATTGTAAGCTGCATCTGTGCACCATCTTCTGGTGGTTTGACCGTATCTGAATTCGGCACTATATAACCCCACAGATCTTTCGTGTAGTCTATGGTGCCATTCTGACCTCCAAGCACATCATCATAGGCACGTTCTAGACCGAGCTGACCGTGAAGTTCATCCGAATCTTCTTGCTGTTCTGCATATCCGATCAAGTGCGAAGCAAAGTCTCCATTGGGATAAAATCTTTTCGTTTCAGGCGTCAGAACAATACCTGGAATATTTCCATCCTCAAGTGCGTTTTTCTGGTTGTACGAAAGGTCACGTCCTTCTTTGCCAAGTTCCACTTGGAAACGCTCATTTTCTATACCCTCTTCTATGCGTTTTTGAATATCTTCAGCCGGCATATCAATGATGTCAGCTACTGCCTCGGCTGTTTCTTCGGGATCTGTAACGTGATTCGGATAATCCGAATCTGTAACCAGCGCCAGGCGATATGCTTCCATATCGCTTGCCAGAACGTTACCATGACGATCCACTATTTCCCCACGTGCTGCTTCACTGACTGATGTCCGCGTAAACTTGTCGTGCCCATGAGCGACTAGATCTTCGTCATCTAACGTCTTGTTTACCATCAGATAGATAAACTGCCAAAATATGCAAAGAAAAAGCACTCCTATACCAAGGTAGATTAGGAGCGCACCAACTGATAGCGTTTTAGTTTTCTCACCAAGCCTGATTCTAATCTTTGCCATACTTCTCAGCAACCTTTACATTTCCATTGTCCAGTTCGAGTCCAAGTTCATTAGCTTTTTCATAGATTCTATCGTATGAAGCAAGGTCGGTTACTTCGGTCTTAAGCTCACTAATTTCACCTTCCATGACGACGATTTCACTCTCGACTTGGGTGTTTTCAGCCTGCAGTGCGTATGCCTCCATCTTTAGTGAAAGTACATAAATTGCGGCTGCTGCAATCATTGCCATCAGTAGTAGATATGCAAGTGCTTCGAACTTCTTGATACCGATGACGCGTTTTGCCTTTCTGGTTTCGTGAATCTGTTCCTGCTCTATCTGAGGATGCGGCAGGGTTTGCTGATAACGTTCTACTGCCATAATAACACTCCCTATTTTTGCTTCTCTGCGATTCTTAGTTTAGCACTGCGTGCACGTGGATTCTCTTCCACTGCGATGTCATCCGCAACAATCGGTTTTTTGTTGACACGCTTCAAAATGGGTTCATAGGCTTCGGGAATGATTGGCATATTTCGGGGCAGTTCAGGTCCAGACTCATATTCTACGAACATCTGCTTGCAGATTCTGTCTTCTAGTGAGTGGAATGTAATCACTGATACGCGTCCGCCCTTGTTCAGAAGGTCGATTGCCTGTTCAAGAGAACGCTCAAATACGCCAAGCTCATCGTTCACTGCGATTCTCAGTGCTTGGAAAACACGTTTGGCCGGATGGCCACCTGTTCTTCTGAACTTGTGTGGTATCTGCGATTTGATAATCTCTGTAAGTTCAACAGTTGTTTCAATGGGCTTATCCGCACGTATGCGCTCAATCTCTCTGGCGATTTTCTTAGAAAACTTTTCCTCACCGTATCTGAAGAAAATACCTGTCAGCTGCTCATAGGAATATGTATTGACAATCTCGTACGCATCGAGAGACTGACTCTGATCCATGCGCATATCAAGTCTTGCTTCTTTGGAGTGGCTGAACCCGCGTTCTGTAAGATCCAGTTGGGGGCTTGATACCCCAAGGTCATATAAAATACCATCAATTCCCGTAATACCTTTTTCAAAAAGCGCTTCTTTCAAATGTTCAAAGTTGGAATGGATAAGTGTGAGGTTTTCACTATCTTTAAGTGTTTTCTCTGCGTTCTGAATTGCCAGGCTATCCTGATCAAAAGCAAACAGGTGTCCTGTTGTCAGTTGTTCGAGAAGATAGGCACTGTGCCCGCCACCACCTAATGTGGCATCGACATAAATGCCATCCGGGCGTATATTCAGCCCGTCCACTGTTTCCTTCAATAGAACGGTATCGTGCCTGAACATATCCTCACATCCTATAAATCAAAGTCAATCAATTCTTCTGCTATATCTTCATAGTTGGATTCCGAAAGCTCATAAAAGGATTCCCACTTTTCAGTGCTCCATATCTCAATTCTCTGTGAAACACCTATAACCGTACATTCTTTTGTTAATTCAGCATAATCTCTTAAGTTTTGTGGAATGTTGATTCTACCCTGCTTATCGACTTCGACTTCAGCTGCGCCTGAAAAGAACATTCTCATGAACTTTCTGGCATCTCTTTTCGTCAAAGGCAGAGTGTTCATTTTCTGTTCGATCTTTGCCCATTCTTCCATTGTATAACCAAACAGACAATGATCGAGGCCTCTGGTAATGATGAACTCCTTATCAAGGGCGTCCCTGAACTTACTAGGAACGATCAAGCGTCCTTTTGCATCGAGCTGATGCTTGAATTCTCCCATGAACATCAAATCACCTCGCCTATACAAATAATTTACCACATCTCCCCACTCTGTACCACATATTATGTGTATTTGTCTGAATTTAATTACTTAACACGAAAAAAGACAGCTTCCAAAGGAAGCTGTCTTTTTACTAGACCCCTTTTATAACTGTCAGTTTTGTCGTATAACTCAAAATACTCAAATCCACCGTCGGGAACATCCATGGATGATAGACGCGCTCCTGTAATACTCCCCCAGGCACAACCCTTTCGGCCGTCTCCTCCAGGTCATTGATCTTGCCTCTGAGTGTCTTCTTCACTTCTAGCTGGTATCTTCGTTTCAGATAGTCGAGTTGTTTGCGATGTACTTTCAAATTTGCCTCAATCAAGTGCTGATACTGCTCTCGCCCCGTTGTGGCCGACAATTTTTCATAATTCTTTTTGAGGTCAGCACCTATATCGTCCACTTCATTAAGAAATTCTTGGTCAGTGGCATCTGCAAGAAGCATCTCCTTTTTCTCTTCAACGTCGGCATGAAGATTTTTAGAAACTTCCAGTCCATATTTGCCCAGGAGTTTACCGAGTCGCATATCTTCATGGATGATTTCCATGCGTTTTAGTACTATCGGCATCGACACGTCCATTGTCTCAAACACTTCATGAAGTTCCCCCCAATATTTTACCTCAGCACCACCGCCAGTAAATATGAGGGTATTGAATAGCATCTCCTGCATAAGCGGTCTTGTAACGACATTGTTACTAAAGGTTTCGGGAGTTTCACCAAGCATTTCCATTAGCTCTTCTTTATCAGCTTGACCTCTATCGGTCTCAAAAATGCCATTGCCTGAGCCGAGTAGAGTCCTGTTGCCTTCAGAACCTGTGAATAGGTGCACATTAGTTTCAGTCTCTATCATTGGAGAAAGTCCAAGGGTTTCATTGAATCGCTTCTGACCGTCCCTAAATGACTGATCGATTTTTTCGTGGCGATGAATCATACGTTCAAACATCGGAATTTCAAATTCGCGCACCGCTTCGCTGTGAGCATTGAATATGAGCAACCCTTCATCCTTAAACACATCATGAACTAATGCATGGAACAGTTCAGTCCAGTACTCGTACTGATGAATCATATCGATGATGTGATTTTTTTTATGGTGCAGTAGACCAGAATCACCACAAGCCTCGATGATTCTTAGAAGTGTTTTTTCCATTTCAGCAGAATCATATTTATAAAATCCAAGGCTCATCGGCACTGATAGATTCGGTTTGTATGAAATTTTACGGCGGCGTCTATGACGTTTGTCGTAAACGTAAGTATGATTTACTTCCTCAAAGTCGTGATCTTCTCCGGCAACCCAAAAGACAGGCACTGCTTCATAGGCATGCTCTGTTTTAATCTCTCTTGTCAAAACCATAAGTGTGATTATCTTATGCATGATATAACTTGGACTCATGAATAATCCTGCCTGCTGCCCACCGATGACGACACGATTTCCCTTCCGCAATTTCTCTATATTCTCACGTTGCGCATCGCTCAGACCGTATCGCTCCATATCATCTTGGATGATGCTTGCAAGCTTTTCGGTATGTTCATGCACCGGGCGATCGAGCACCTTTTTTATACTTTCCTCATCATAGGAAAGATGATCGTAGAACTGCATTGTTTTTTGATCTTTATTGTTAAAATTATTTAAGAATTCATCCTGTCCGAAATCCAAACATTCAATTTCCATAATCCGTCTCCTTCTTCGGCTTAGTAATTCGATTATAAATATTATAAACATATAAAACAATTGAACGGTTTTGAAGAAATATACTATAATGGTCTCAAAGGAGAGAATAATATGTCAGAAGTGAAACATCTAGCAATCAACTATAAAACTGTAGAAGATTTTAAGAAATTCCGTGAATACGGCGCACAGGAACTGCATATGATGCAAGAACTTGAAGGCAATATGATTGATGCAGATATCGACTCCCCATTCTATGGCATCTACGTAGGTGATACATTGGCTGCGCGCATGTGCCTATATCGCAAAGAAGACGAGCAACAACCCATATTCGATCCTCCCCATGACTATATGGTCATCTGGAAGCTCGAGGTACTTGAGAAATATCGCGGCCGAGGTTTTGGTTCTCAATTAATCGAGTTCGCCAAAGACTACGAACTACCAATCAAAGCAATTAGCCGTCAAAATGCACGTGGGTTCTTTGAAAAACACGGCTTTGAAACGATGAAATACGATATTGATCGGGATATGGCGGATGACCCGTTGATTTTCTATCCAGAAGGCTATGTATTGAACTAAATAAAAACTATAAAAAGTCGCTGGCGGAATAAATCCGCCAGCGACTTTTTAATATCGCATCAATTAGTTTGCTACGACGTCTTCACCTTTATAGCTGCCACATTCTTTACATACACGGTGGGAAAGTTTCATTTCTCCACAGTTAGGGCATTCCACCATACCAGGCACTGAAAGCTTCAAATGCGTACGGCGTTTTCTTTTGCGTGTAATTGAGGTTCTTCTTTTTGGTACTGCCATTTCTATTCCTCCTTATTCTCACTGTCGTCTAGCAGCGATTTCAACTTTGCCATTCTCGGATCCAATTTTTCCGCTTCTTCCCTCATATCCTCTTCCCTTGTAACTGACCAGTTGCTACCACCTGTCAGTTCTTCATCACTTTTGGTAATGACATAAGGAATATTGACGACAATCAGTTCACGTACAATGGGTTCGAGATCCAAAGTATGGGTCACTGGATGAACATTTTCAGCCAGTTCGTCGGTCTCGCCCGGTTCTTCAACGAACACTTCTTGTGATTCGATATGAAGAGGCACTTCTATATCTTCAGAAGTACGGCTATCGAGCATATTGACCACTGTATCTATCGTGAGATCGACCAGAATCTCACGATTCCGTATATGAATCTCACCTTCCACTGAAGTCTCTCCAGTGCCAGTGACATCCTTGCGATCTGTTATTTCTCCGAACTGGACTTTCTCATTTACAGCGATTGATTTCTGTTTGAACTTATTAAGCTGTGTTAATGACCATCTCATATAGTTTCACCTCTTATGAGCACAAAAAACATTGTACCTTCAACAAGGTTTTCTGTCAAGTTTTTTTCTTAACACTTCTGATAGCGCTAATGGTATTTTCTGATACAATAACATTAAGGATAAAGGAGTGTCTAATCATGATTATTACATCTTTAATTACTGAATACAATCCCTTTCATAATGGACATATTCACCATATTGAAGCATCTAGACGGCTGACCGGGGCAGACATTGTCATTGCAATCATGTCAGGTAGCTTTACCCAACGAGGCGAGATTGCTGTCACGGACAAATTCGCCCGAGCCCGAGCAGCAGTAAAGCATGTGGATCTCGTTGTCGAACTGCCTATGCCTTGGGCTGTTAGCTTTGCAGATGACTTTGCGCGCGGCGCGGTGTACATAGCTAATCTTCTCGGTAGCAGCAACATCGTATTTGGCAGTGAATCAGGAGATATTAATACTCTGAAGCAGACTTACCAGAAGCTAAAGGAACAAGATATAAGAGAAAAGATGGAAACATTTATCAAGGCGGGATACAGCTATCCTAGGGCAATCAACGAAGCCATCGGCTCCGATATCTTTACAGGTGCCAACAATACACTTGGGCTATCCTACCTGCGTGCCATCGACGTACTCCACTCTGACATCACTCCACTTACCATACCGAGGCTTGGCAACCAGTTTAATGAGACTGACTTGTCTAAATCTCGGTTCTCGAGCGCCACCAGTTTGAGACAAGCCATCCAAGAGGGGCGTGTCGAGGAAGCATCATATTATATGCCAGAGACACTCGCACGGTTCATCCATGTTCATGGCCCCCTATCCAATGAAGCACTGTTTCAAACTTTAAAACTTTTAATCCAGCGTAGCACACCTGAAACCCTACGCGATATCTATATGATGACAGAAGGCATCGAGCATAGATTACTCGCCAAGATTAGAAACCACCATTCCTATAGTGCTTTTCTCGCTGATGTGAAAACCAAGCGCTATACAATGACACGTCTCAACCGTCTAATGACTTATATACTGTTAAACGTTACCAAATCACAGATGGCAACGTTAGAGATGCCAAAAGCGGTCAGAGTCCTTGCCATGAACCGCGCTGGTCAGGCTTTCCTGAAAACTCTGCCCAAAGATCTTGAAATCATCACCAACGTCAACAGTAAAAACAGCCTGTTTATAAAGAATGATATCGTCGCTACCGACATCCATAACATCTATAGTGGCTCCGATCAGAATGATTTCAACACACCGGTCATTATCGTAGACTGAATTTATTTTTCAGGGCATCCTCGACAAGCGGTGGCACAAGATCTTCTATCTTCCCACCATACTTAGCAACTTCTTTTACGATAGAAGATGAAATGAAAGAATAGTTGTTGTTTGTCATCATGTATATCGTCTCTATCGAGCTGTTGAGCTTGCGGTTCATAGAAGTTAGCTGCATCTCGTATTCAAAATCGCTTACCGCGCGCAGTCCTCTTACGATTGCTTCAGCTCCAACATCTTCGCAGAAATCGATCAGCAGGCCATTGAAACTCCTCACTTCTACATTCGGCAGGTGGGCGGTCACCTCTTCTATAAGCGCAACCCGCTCCTCTGTTGAAAAGAGGCCCTCTTTTGATGAATTTTTCAACACAGACACATAGACATTATCGAATATCTTACTTGAGCGTTCGATGATATCGAGATGACCATAGGTGATCGGATCAAAACTTCCTGGACATACTGCAGTTCTACTCATTATAAATCTCCTTCTTTCGTCAGTACATTGATGCGAATGGTACCATAGACTACTTCCCTCTGACTAATATAACCAGGTATCTCATAGACTTCGTCCTTATGGGTTTCAACGACAATCCTTCCACCGTCCGCAAGTATTTTCAGGGAGTCCATCAGATCAAGCGATATATCAACCATCCCCTTATGATACGGCGGATCGAGGAATATTAGATCGAAGTGGCGCTCCCGCTTGTTCATCGCACGAAGGGCACGGCGATAGTCATTACGAAACACTTCCACCGGCTCATCAATATTTGATACGTTCTCCTTTATAATACCAATAGCGTCTCTTGCCCCGTCTATAAACATTGCTTGCTTAGCACCCCGGCTCAATGCCTCGATGCCGAGTGCACCGCTACCAGCGAATAGATCGAGTACGCTGCCATCGATCGGTCCGAGTATGTTAAAAATATTCTCTCGCACCTTGTCGGTTGTCGGCCTGGTATCGTTCGATTTTAATACTGAAAGTTTTTTTGTTTTATACTTTCCACTAATTATTCTCATGAGAAACCCGCTTTCTTTCCTTACATGGTTAGTTTAGAATGATGAATGGGAGTTGATAAAATGCAAAAATTCATCACAATGGGTGAAGGCCATGGCGACCTTTTCGAACTTGAAGCTCTGATTTCAAATAATCACGGCAGAATAGATAAAGGCATTTTCCTGCATACGGAAAAGGGCCTATCTACATTTCTTCTAGTCATGACACCCGTCCGCGGAAATTTCCAAGCTATATACACCATATATAGAGGCATCCTCCACAAGTCAGGCACGGGACAAAAATACAAGATGATTGATGGATGGTGTCGGGAACATGATATTCCAATTGTAGAATTCTCAACACGGGATCCAAAGGATTTCCATGAAAAGGATCAATTTTACCAGTATATTACCGGTGTACTACGCCTAAATCATTTGATTCCACCACTGACCTGAAGTCAGATGACACGGTAGTCCTTCGATTCGAAATTTTCGGTGCCATATTCTCTTTTAATGTTTGGATATTCACTTGCCACTACATCGCTGACATACTTTAAACGGTTCAGTGCTTCCATTGTTTGAGAGAGGTCCGTTTCGTATATATATAATAATAAGTATTTTTTTCCTTATTGACGTATATGAGGTGGCCGTATCGTTTCAATTGTCGTATGAATTTATTTTGTTTAAAATAAATGTATATGCCAATGCGTTTCTCAAGCATACTACCCCACCTTATATTTTTTTATACAGTTATGATACCATGGAAATACGAAGTTTTAAATGAAACTATAATTGGAGGCATAATTACTATGAAAAAGTGCACGAAAAGCCTACTCACAGCAACCGGGATTACAGGCGGACTTGTTGGCGGCCTATGGGTCGGGACTAAAGTCACCAGAGAGCCGAAGATCAGAGACATCAAACCCTACTTCAGACATCGTTCCCCCTACGTATTCGCACATCGCGGCGGTATGGGACTGGCACCGGAGCACACCATTGCAGCCTTCGATAAGTCAAGCAAGTTTGATGTAGATGGATTTGAAATCGATATTCGCCTGACGAAGGACGAGGAGATTGTCGTTTTCCATGATGCATATGTGGACCGCACTTCAAACGGAGCAGGACGTATCAGTAACTTAACACTCGATGAACTTAGAAAATTGGACTTCGGATATCATTTCCGAGATGCCGAAGGCAAACATCCTTATAGAGGAGCCGAAGATGTAGGTATTGTCACACTTAAGGAACTGATTGAGAGATACCCTGACAAACTCATTAATATTGATATCAAAGACGATCCGAATTCATACGAAGGCAGTCTAATGCCAAGCCTGCTTTATCGGCTGATTGATGAGCTGGGTGTACAAAAACGTGTGCTCGTGACAAGCTTCTACGACTCGCAAATCAATCGGTTCCATCTATACTCCGGCGATGATATCGCCCTAGGTGCAGGTGAGGATCAGGTGAGAAATGCTTATCTAGCATACACTTCAGGATTCAAGCATCTCTTCAGTCCTAAGGCAGATACTTTCCAGATTCCACCTCGCTACAATAATATCCCTTTGAATAAGGAAGGTTTCATCGACTTTCTGCAGAGCTTGAATATTGCGGTCGGCTATTGGGTTATCAACGAAATGGATGAAATGGACGAACTCATTCAAAAAGGTGCACATACGATTGTCACTGACTATCCAGACATCAGTCATCACTTAATGAACGAAAGATATTAAAAAAAGGCTCCCCTTAATCAGGGGGGCCTTTAGTATGTTTTAACTTGCGCTCTGGCACCCGCAACTACCGCCTGTTGAGCACCCGGACTCTCCGGATACGGAGAAAAATGGGTTGCTGCTGACGATGTTGACGTTGTTGCTTATACTTATCCCTACATGGTAGAGTACCTCATCGAGTAGCGCCTGCAATTGATACTCTGCCCTTCTGTATTCCATGATGACAGGATGCATATCCAATTTCTTTTTGAATTGGTTAATCTCCCGGCGTTTAGTACTGAAGTCGGGGTGGTATCTGCCAAACCTCTGAACTTCTTCAAAATCCAGTTTCAATCGGGTAAACTGATCTATAAGCTGCGCCACTTCCTTATCTTCTTCAAGGAGTGCACGATATTTACAATACTGCTGATGGGCTTCGGTTTGCCTTATTTTCTCATTTAAGGCATCGAGCTGATCTAGAATTTGCATTTCTGTTTCTGTAACCATTTACAACACCTCACTCACATAGTATCACAGATACATGGCTTTACACCACCGGTGCTTGCAGTTTTCAATTACCATTTGCAACTACCGGAACAATAGATTAAAATTAGAGTAATGGAAAAATGCTTAGGGAGGAAAATTCATGGTTTTCGAAAACTCTACTCTTGAGACGATGATCGTTTCTCAAGATATACTGCAAGATGTAATGAATAAGAATGGGCTCGTACTCGGCGGGGCGTGGGATTATGAAAGAATGACTTTTGACTACAAATTTGAAGTGCCAGAAGGCATTTTCTACTTGCGTATGCCCGGCTATGCTGTAGAAGGAGATGTCGGTGCTAAAAATGCTATCCTCCAACTTATGGATCCTTATATGGGAAAACACTATTATCCGACAGGTCTTGAGTACGGAAGTGACGAACACTTCCCTGAACGCCTCGTAGACCTTGCAGTACAAAAAATCAGGGCCGTTGCACAGGATCTAAAAGCTATTTCTTAAATATCTGCTACAAAAAGGACTGCTCAAAAGAGCAGTCCTTTTTTTCTATCCTTGGAGTATAGCCTTAATCAATGAAGTTGTTTCTCCACCCGGGTAGAGTACATAGAGCAGTACGTATACCATGACACCGGTAATTGCTGTAGCGAACCAGATGATCGATGCCCAAGGTGCAATTTTCCTATGGGGTGCAAGTCTCCCCTTGTAGCCTAGATAGACTTGGATACCGCCGAGCGCGCCTCCTGTCGTAGCGAGTATAATATGAAATATTAAAAATACCGTATAAAAAGGGACTAGCGCGTCTGGGCCACCAAATGCAGTATTGCCTATGAATACCGTTCTTGAAGCGTAGATGATGAAAAAAATTAGCGCACTGACTGCTGCGTATGTCATCATTTTCTGATGTCCTTCAATTTTTCCATTTCTTACTTTAACAATACCTATGGCCATAAAAATCGCACTGATTACAATGAATAATGTACTGATAGTCGGTAAAATATGCACTGTGTGATTCTCCTTATTCCATTATCTATATTGATTGAAAAGCTCTTTTTGGAGGCGCGCTTCTTCAACGGAACGGCGTGTCACTTCATCTTCATCCATACGTTCATTCCTGTACCATTTGAAGAAGAGGTGACCGAGCATAAAGCTAAAGAAGACTTCTTGTAAGACTTTCATAATAATTCCGCCAGTCTGCTGATCCATAAGCGGTGTCGTATTAGTAAAGTACTCGGGACCAGAAATGATGCCCTGCCCTTTCAAACCATCAAGTACGCCGGAAGGTACACACAATTCCATTGCTGCAAGCCACGCATCTCCATCTGTATAAGTGCTGTAGAGTGGTTGCCCTGCAAAAATAATCAACGCACATGCTGGCGTCAGAAGTGCACCAATCGCAAATATATAAAGGAGCTTGAATAATCCTCCCATATGCTTCTCCTGTGGTTCAACCTTATTAAATATAGGATAGAACATCAGGAGGGACAGCATAAAGAGCAGAATATTAAACCCTGAATGCAGTGTTGCATTATGCTTAAGGAAATCCAGTACAACTGGAATGTGATAGATGGAGAAAACTCCATTAAACAAAATCAACGGTATTAACGGCTTTTTCGCTATCGCAAAAAATTGCTTTAGAACTGGCAAGTCTACAATATACTTCCATAAATATTCTGGTATAGCGAAGTACATCAAAGGCGCAATCAGAAGAAACACAACAGCCATCTGTAACATATGGAAACTAAAAAGGATATGGCTGAGTACGTCAACCGGCGCACCATACATAGCGTAAAGCAGTACCATGCTTGTAATAAAAACTGACCCTTCTTTGAATGTCAGCGGTCGACCACCTTCGAAATCCTTATACCACTTCTTAGTGATCAGAAAATAGACGACGGATATGAAAACCACTAATGCTAAAAAGTACGGACTCCAGTTTGCGATGAATCCGAATATTGATATAGATGACAAGTTTCCCATTAAAAATCATCCCTTTATAAAAACGCTTAATTTTAGTATAGTTTCCAGGTACGCGTTGGGCAAGTTAATACCATGACAATATAATGACAAATAAAGACCGGCACAGTGTGCCGGTCTTTATGCTGATTTAAATTGGTTTACCAATCCATACGATATAAACGAACGTAACTACAAAGGCAAGTGCGAAGAACATGCCAGTTAGCATGAACAGCTTAGCAAACTCATGCCCTTTGTCCTTCATATGCATGAAGTAGTAGAACTGAAGGATGACTTGTATAAAAGCCATACCGATGACGATAGGAATAACAAATTGCTGATCTATATCCATCGCCACAAGTCCAAAAGCCGTAAATGTCAGGAAGATCATTAGTGAAAATGAAACAACTTGCTGACGCATCTCCTTCGTGCGTTCACGACGTACATAATCGAGCTTCTGTTTTGACATCGGTTCTTGTTTAATTTCTGCCATGTTACATCACTCCCAGCAAGTAGACTATTGTGAAGATGAATACCCACACAACATCGATGAAGTGCCAGTACAAGGAAGCTGTATTTACTTTCGCAGCTGTATACACGGATATACCACGTTTGGCATTACGCAAGATAAGTGACGTAATCCAACCAAGCCCAATGGCAACGTGCAAACCATGTGTCCCAAGTAAGAAGTAGAACGCGCTACCGAATGCGCTGGATCTGAAAGTGTGGCCTTCGTGAACATATTCGATGAACTCATATATCTCAAGAGCCAAGAAACCAAGTCCAAGTAGAACAGTAATACCAAGCCAAAGTTGCATTTTAGCAAAGTTATTATTTCTCATATGATAGACCGCATAAACACTTGTCAGAGATGATGTCAAAAGGAACATCGTCATAACCAACGCAAGCGGTAGAGCGAAGAGGTCAGCAGCCAGAAGATGGTCATCTCCTGGAACTGAATCCTTCAGAGCAAGATAGGTTGCAAAAAGAGAAGCAAAGAGTGCAGTCTCCCCTGCAAGGAAAATCCAGAAGCCGACAAACTTATTTTTACCTTCCATTGTCGCTGTTTCAGGATGGGCAGGCCATCTTTCACTTGGCACATTATATTCCATGTGAGCCATTATCTCGCCCTCCTTTCTTCTTCTTCAAGATCTCTAAGAACTTCTTCTTTAGTTACATAATAGCCGAGGTCATCTTTTACAGAGCGAGTAATCATTGCGCCGACAGTAATGGCTAGACCAAGGCCGAGCACCCATGGTGCCCACGGATGTACTGGTAGACCACTTACTGCATCAATCGCCCAATCTTTACCTGAAGCAAAGTAAAGTGCGCCGAAACCAGCAACGAAAAGTCCGAAAGACATTACGAATGGGATAAACGAGTTGTTCGGCATGTGGAAGTCTTCCAGTGATTCAGAAGGCATCATTTTACCGTCATTTGCTTTCTTCTCAATCCAGTATGCATCCAATCCACGAACGAGTGGAATTTGTGCAAAGTTATAGTAAGGGACAGGTAGTGGAAGTGACCATTCGAGTGTACGACCATCTCCCCATGGATCACGTCCAACTTTCTGGTTTTTCGCGACTGTCATAACGATGTTGATGACAAGTATGATTACAGCGATAGCCATCAGTAGTGCCCCTATCGAAGATATGAGGTTGGCTGTATTGTATCCCTGCCCGTCAAGGTAAGTGAATACACGTCTTGGCATACCCCATAGTCCAAGGAAGTGCTGAATCAAGAACGTCACGTGGAAGCCGATGACGAAAATGACGAATGTAATCTTGCCAAGTTTCTCACTAAGCATAGTACCGAACATTAGCGGCCAGTAGTAGTGGAGTCCTGCGAGGAGTCCAAACACTACACCACCGACGATAACGTAGTGGAAGTGAGCAACGATGAAGTAGGAATCATGATACTGGTAATCGGCTGGTGCAGCTGCCTGCATGACACCAGTAACTCCCCCCATCGTAAACGACGGAATGAATGCCAAAGCGTAGAGCATTGGAGTTGTAAATTCTATACTTCCGCCCCATACGGTGGCAATCCAGTTAAATATTTTGATACCTGTCGGTACTGCAATCGCCATTGTTGCAACTGCAAAGATAGCGTTCGCTGTCGGCCCAAGACCAACTGTGAACATGTGGTGCGCCCAAACCATGAACCCGAAGAATCCAATGATGATTGTCGCGAATACCATCGCTGAGTAACCGAACAGACGTTTTCGAGAAAATGTCGAGAATATCTCCGAGAATATACCGAATGCTGGCAAAATTAAAATATATACTTCCGGGTGTCCAAATATCCAGAACAGGTGCTCCCAGATAATTGTGTTTCCTCCCGTTTCGACTAGGAAGAAGCTTGAGCCGAACATACGGTCAAAAATAAGAAGAAACAATCCGATTGTGAGTGGTGGGAATGCAAATACTATGAGTACGGAAGCGACAAGTGTCGTCCATGTCATAAGTGGCATTCTCATGTATGTCATACCAGGTGCTCTCATGTTGATGATTGTTGTAACAAAGTTGATACCTGATATCAACGTACCCGCCCCACTAATCTGAAGACCTAGTGCGTAAAAGTCGATACCATGTCCTGCGGACGCGATTGAGAGTGATGCGTAACTTGTCCAACCTGCATCTGGTGCGCCTCCAAGGAACCATGATAGATTCAGGAAGATACCACCAAAGACGAACAACCATACGCCAAGTGCATTTAGGAACGGAAACGCAACATCACGCGCCCCAATTTGCAGTGGTACTGTTGCATTCATAAATGCGAATAATAACGGCATTGCTGCGAGGAAAATCATTGTCGTACCATGCATGGTGATCATTTCATTGAACAATCCTGCTGAGAGGAAGTCATTGTTTGGTACAGCAAGCTGAAGTCGTATCATCATTGCTTCGATACCACCAACTACGAAGAAGAAACCACCAGCAATCAAGTAGAGTATTGCTATTTTCTTATGGTCTACTGTAGTCAAGTATTCCCAGATTACAGAACCGACACCTTGCTTTTTAGCTGTTGATGCCATTACTAGTTACCTCCTTCTTCATCGGATTCTTCAGAATCTGATGCACTTTCTTCGCTGGAGTCTTCGTCTGCAGCTTCATCTTCAGACTCAGCAGATTCCTCTTCTGAGGATTCTTCAGCGTTTTCTCTTAACGTTTCAACATCACCGGAACCCTCTTCTACTTTGAGGTCCATGAGATATGACGCGACAGAAGCAATCTCTTCATCTGTAAGATCATAAGCACCTGTCATTTTATTATCAGGCTTGAATGCTTCCGGATCTTCGATCCAGTTGATGAGGTTTTCTTCAGTGTGAGCCAGGTAGCCGGCAATTAGATCACGGTCTCCAAAGTTCGTCAAGTTCGGACCTTGTGCGCCTACTCCAGTTGGTGTTACAGCGTGACAGCCGATACATGAGTTGTTGAAGATTTCTTGTCCTTCAGCAGCATCATCTGCAGACGCTTGTATAGGCTCTTCGATGGCTTTCATGTCTGCTAGCCACTGATCATATTCTTCTTCAGGTAATGCTTTTACTTTAAAGTCCATGAGTGCGTGAGAAGGTCCACAAAGTTCTGCACATTTACCATAGAACAGACGCTCGGAATCTTCTGCACTACCATCGTCAAATACAAGATAGAAACTATTGATACCATCTATATTGGTATCCATCTTACCGCCAGCAGCTGGCACCCAGAATGCGTGCTTAACATCAGAAGCTTGCAAGTTGAAGTATACCCTTGTGTCTGTCGGTACGACGAGTTCCTGAGATGTAACAACATCCACATTTGGATATTCAAATTCCCACCAGTATTGGTTGGCAGTAACATTAACAACTACTTCTTCGCTGTTCATTTCACCGTCATCATTTTCCATTGCACGAGTATCTGCCTGTTTGAATGTCAGATAAACAGTAGGAACAGCAAGGATAATAAGTAATAGGATCGGGATTGCGGTCCAGATCACTTCAAGTGTATGGTTTCCAGCAACATCCTTAGGCACGAAATCTTCACCAAGGTTTTTTCTGCGGCTCTTTACTACAGCGAGAGTAAAGATGATTGAAACTACGATAACAACAAGCAGCATAATAATGATGGATAGGATCATCAAGTCGAACTGTTCCTGTCCAACTTCACCAGCTGGCTTTAAAGTGCTGAGATGATTTTTACCACACCCGGATGCAAAAGCAGCCAAGATCGTGATAAGTCCAAGCCACTTGGCATTCATCCAACGATTTTTCATGTAAATAGCCCTCTCTTTCATTCTTAAGCTTTAGAAATTCCCTAATAGACCGGCGACGATAATCATTACAAAGAAAATCATGATGTAATTTAATGAGAAGATGAACACCTTGCCGGCGTGCCGGTTATCATCTTCAACTGGACGGAACTTGTTGAAAGAAATGACCAACCACGTAATGTTCAACGCAGTCGCAAGAACAATGAACCAAAGTCCAAGCTCTGTCATCATGACTGGAGTGAAAAGTAGCAACGCCACCCAAAAGACAATTGATACTCTTGTGCGACGATTGCCTTTAACAGAAGGAAGCATAGGCACACCGGCCATGCTGTATTCATCGCTACGTCTTATTGCTAACGCGTAGAAGTGTGGAGGTTGCCACAGAAACATCACACTGAACATCGCCCAAGCAAGTATATGAAGATTGGGCTCAATTACAGCCCAACCGATAAGCGGTGGCATAGCCCCAGGGACTGCACCGATAATCGTATTTGATAGAAGATGCCGCTTAGCAAATATCGAGTAGACCACTGCATAACCAAAAGCCGCAATCAATCCAAGCGTTCCGGCAGTCGAATTGATGGAAAATAGGAGTATTTCCCCTATAATCAAGCTACCGTAGCCAATCAGCAGTATATCCCGACCAGAAAAAGTGCCGTCGACACTTGGCCTCGACTGTTTCGATACCATTACAGTATCTATGTCTCGATCATAGTAGTTGTTCAACGCTGCGACGCCGCCTATTACTAAACCCGTTGCTAAAACCATCAGCAGAAGAAGTGGAACATTGGAGAAAAAAGACTGATTATAATACATTACTGCCAGGAATCCTGCGGCAAAGGCCGGAATCAGATTCGCTTTGATAATACCATCTTTGACCAGTGTCTTCACTGCTTTGAAGGTGACTCTCTTACTATCATGATGCACATCATTACCATATACACCACTTTGCATCCATACGCCTCCTTTCACCACAGACACATTTACAAATAATAATAAATTAAAAATGACACATTTACTATACATTTCTGAAATAAAATCGTTACATTTTATATTGTTCAAAAATTGTTCATCAATGTGCCACAATCTCATTCCTTTTGTGTTTTATACTAGGAATAGTTGTTTGTGTACATTTCGATTTTACCACACATTCTCGAATTGTTAAGGGCAATCGAATATATTCATGATTGCACGGAAATGTTCTTTCATATATATTAGTAACCTACGACCACTTACTTCAAAAGAGCTATTGAGGTGTTACCATTGTATAAAAATTTGAAAATATTGGCCGTCATCACTACTCTCATGATGGTCTTCGTGCAAATCGGTGGCGCATTGGTAACGAAAACCGGTTCTGCCGATGGGTGTGGACAATCGTGGCCACTATGCCATGGTCAGCTCATCCCGAGTTCTTGGCCGATTGAAACAATCATAGAACTTGCCCATAGGGGTGTCTCAGGTTTAGCTATCATACTAGTCGGCGTGTTGGGCTTTCTCGCTCTGAAACTTATTCCTCATAAGAAGGAAACGCGCTTTCTTGTAGTACTGAGTATCGGTTTCATTCTTATTCAGGCATTGATTGGTGCAGGAGCGGTGGTCTGGGGACAGAATGACTTTATCCTTGCAGCCCATTTCGGTATTTCATTAATCAGCTTTGCATCTGTTTTCTTGCTTATGCTTCTGGTGTTTGAAGTCGATCAGAAATTCGAAGCTCAATCTCTAGTGATTGCACCGTACCTCAGATATCACACAATTTTTCTTACTATATATATCTACTTGGTCGTCTACAGTGGCGCACTTGTCAGACATACAAATTCGTCGCTTGCTTGCCTTGGGTGGCCACATTGCGGACAGGGGCAACTATGGGCTTCCAATTTCTATCAATGGGTTCAAATGAGCCACCGCGTACTTGCTGGCATTATTGTTGTTTGGATATTAATCATATTAATTCATGTGCTCAGAAACTACAGCCAATATAGAATACTTAAATACGGTTGGATTATCGCATTCGTCCTTGTATTGCTCCAGGCCCTAACCGGTATGTTGAGTGTATTGACGCTCGTCAACATATTCGTGGCCTTGCTGCATGCACTATTCATCACCTTGCTGTTCGGGCTCTTGTGCTATTTCATTCTGTTACTTTACAGGACAAAATAAATATACCCACACATTCGTGTGGGTATATTTTTATGCCTTCTCCACTGTCATCATGAGATCCATAGATGCAACCTTGTCTCCAGCAGAAACGAATACTTCTGTCACTTTACCATCAAATGGTGCTTTTACTGAATTCTCCATCTTCATGGCTTCTGTAATAATGATGACCTCGCCTTTCTTGAATGTATCTCCCGCCTTGTACTTTACTGTACTTACCGTACCCGGCATCTGCGCGCCGATATCCCCAAGGCTGGTCGGATCTGCCTTTTTCAGACGGACTGAAGTCGATTCTACGTTCTCGTCGTTAATATACACTTTTCTTGGGAACCCGTTTAATTCGAAGTACATCCAACGGCACCCATCCTCGTGCACATGTCCTACCGAAAGCAGATTAACAATCAATGTCTTTCCTTTGTCGATCTCAATCTCAAGTAATTCATTCTTTCTCATCCCAAAGAGGAATGTCGGCGTATCTAGAACTTCAACATTTCCAAATCTGTCATTCGTACTGACGAATTCTTTGAACACTTTCGGATAAAGTGCGTAGGAAAGGACATCCTTATCTGTTATCTTGCGATCGCAGAATTGTGACATTTCTTCCCTCAGTGCATCGAAATCTACAGGTTCCATCACCTTGCCTGGTCGTTCAGTCAACGGTTCGGCATCTTTCAGCACAACGTTTTGAAGTTCAGTATTGAATCCACTCGCCGGTCTGCCTATTTCGCCTTTGAAGAAGCTGACAACAGAGTCTGGGAAGTCAAGATGCGGTCCTCGCTCGATGACGCTTTCTTCATCCAAGTCATTCTGGACCATGAACAATGCCATGTCCCCAACCACTTTAGAAGATGGCGTCACTTTGATAATATCTCCAAACAGCATATTAACCTTCTGATACATTTTCTTCACTTCACCGTAACGCTCGCCGAGACCAAGTGATTTGGCCTGGCTAAACAGATTGGAGTACTGTCCTCCTGGCATCTCATGCTTATAGATTTCAGTGTTTGGACTCTTTATATCACTTTCAAAGTCAGTGTAGTACCTTCTAACACTTTCCCAGTACTGACTAAGCCTCTCAAGGCCATCTATATCTGCACGGATCTGTCTTTCCTGACTGCTCTGCGCATAATAAAGACTGTTGGCGCTTGGTTGTGATGTGAGACCACTCATTGCACCGAGAGCGGTATCGACCACATCTACACCCGCTTCAATTGCCTTATGATACATCAATACACCATTGCCACTCGTATCATGGGTATGCAGATGGATTGGGATATCTACAGTCGCCTTCAATTCACCAATGAGTTCATAGGCAGCTTGCGGCTTGAGTAGCCCAGCCATATCTTTAATTGCAAGTATGTGAACACCTTCAGATTCGAGCTCTTTGGCCATATTTCTATAATAGTCGAGCGTATAGACGTTGGAGCGGTCTGGGTTTAGGAAATCTCCAGTGTAGCAGATGGCCCCCTCTGCTACCTTGCCCGTTTTGAGCACTGCTTCAATCGGCTGTTTCATTGCCTCCATCCAGTTCAAGGAATCAAATATTCTAAATACATCTATTCCAGCATCGGCACTTTCCTGCACGAACTTCTCCACTACATTATCGGGGTAGTTCTTGTAGCCAACCGCATTGGAAGCACGCAGCAACATCTGGAATAGCACATTCGGGATTTCCTTACGTAGTATTTCAAGACGTCGCCATGGGTCTTCCTTCAGGAAATTATAGGCGACATCAAATGTTGCACCTCCCCACATTTCAAGAGAAAATGCATCACTTAAATCGTGTGCGGTGTACGGCGCAATCTTCTTCATGTCATAAGTCCGAACACGGGTTGTCAGGAGTGACTGGTGGGCGTCACGCATCGTTGTATCTGTAATCAGTGTATCTTTCTGATCTTTGAGCCACTTTGCCAGACCTTGTGGACCTTCGCGATCCAATATTTGTTTTGTTCCTTCTTTAATCTTCGGCTCATAATCAGGCAATACAGGGGGATCAAAATGCGGTTTTTCTCGCTTCGTAACACCTGGGAAACCATTTATGGTGATAGTCGAGATATATTCCAGTGTTTTAGTTCCCCGGTCCTTTGGTTTTTCGAACTCGAAGAGAGATGGCGTCGTATCAATGAACTTCGTGGAGTAGTCTCCCTTTTGAAAGCTTTTGTCACCAATGACATTGATGAGGAACTGAAGATTCGTTTTGATTCCTCGAATGCGCATTTCCTTCAAACTACGTGTCATTTTCTCGTTCGCGTCTTTATAAGTAAGACCATGCGTAGATAGTTTAACGAGCAATGAATCATAATAAGGAGAAATTACAGCGCCTTGGAAACCATCTCCGGCGTCAAGACGTACACCGAAACCACCACTCGAGCGGTACGCCATGATTTCACCAGTATCCGGCATGAAGTCATTCAGTGGATCTTCTGTAGTAATACGGCACTGTACTGCGTACCCCATCAATGGAATGTTTTCCTGCTGCGGCAAATTAATCACCTCGCCGAACAGCGTATTGCCGTCGGCAATTTGAATCTGGGTCTTTACGATATCAATGCCTGTGACCATCTCAGTAATTGTATGTTCAACTTGTACGCGAGGGTTGACTTCAATGAAGTAAAACTTGTCATCCGCTACAAGGAACTCCACCGTACCTGCATTGACGTAACCCACCTGCTCGCCCATGTTCTTCGCAGCTTCACAGATCTCAAGACGAAGTGCTTCATTCAAACCAACGGACGGAGCAACTTCTACCACCTTCTGGTGGCGCCTTTGGACAGAGCAATCTCTTTCATACAGATGAAGCATATTTCCTTCGGTATCACCAATAATCTGGACTTCAATATGCTTCGGCCTATCAATATACTTCTCAAGGTATACTTCGCTGTTACCAAAAGACTTTGAAGCCTCACTTTTGGCACGGTCGTAGCTATCTCTTAGATCGTCAGCGTTATCGACAATACGCATGCCTTTTCCGCCGCCCCCTGAGATCGCCTTGATGATGATTGGGTAGCCATGGGCTTCAATAAACGCTTCCACTTCTTCAAAAGATTGAACCGCACCGTCAGTACCCGGAATAACAGGCAAGCCCGTAGCTAATGCAGTCTCACGTGCTTTAACTTTATCCCCAAACATATCGAGATGTCGCAGCTCTGGACCAACAAACACAATACCTTCTTCTTGGCATCGTTTAGCAAATTGCATGTTTTCGCTTAGAAAACCATAGCCTGGGTGAATCGCATCGACTCCAGCTTTCTTGGCTACTTTAATGATCGCTTCTATATTAAGATAACTCTCGGTCGGTGACAGATTCTCTCCGACGAGATAGGCTTCATCCGCCTTATACCTATGTAGCGCGCCTTTATCTTCGTTGCTGTAGATTGCCACAGTCGTAATATCCAATTCTGTACATGCCCGGAAAATACGAATTGCGATTTCTCCTCTATTGGCGACAAGCAACTTATTGATTCTATTCATAGTCTTCCTCCTTTGCTATACCTACCAATTATATTAAATATTCAAAAAATATACAACGGAACAATTACAAAATGTAAATACGTTTTATGAAATATTAATGTAAGCCCTTTCAATATCATACTAAAAAACCGGGTATTTACTCTACCCGGTTTACGCTCGATCCATTTCTTTTGATTTTTTTACGTGTTTTGCAGCAATGACCAATAGACCAATAGCAATTGAAATACTTAGGAATGATGATCCACCGTAGCTCAGAAGTGGCAGAGGTACACCTGTCAGTGGAATCAGTTTGGAAATACCTCCAAGGTTGATGAACAGTTGGAACGATAGATAGATCGCTACACCTATGCACACAAGGCGATAAAACATATCCTTTGAGATTGCTGCATACCTTAACGCCTTAAGAACAATAATCAGATACAAGCATAATATGAATATCACACCAATCAACCCCAACTCTTCAGCAACAATCGCAAATATAAAATCTGTATGGGGCTCAGGCAGGTATCCAAGTTTCATTACACTATTGCCAAGACCGTTGCCGAAAATACCACCGTGAGAAATAGAAACAAGTGCATTGGTCAACTGGTACCCAGTCCCCGTAGGGTCATTAAATGGATGCAAAAATGTATCAATTCTTGCCTGCTGATGGGGTGACAGGATACTCCCTGTGACAAGATAGATGATAATACCGACAGCACCGGCTGCTAGCATTAACGCCCCACCTACTTTAAACAGAAAGCGAATTGGTATTCCAGAGTAGAGAAAGATCCCTGCAATGATGCCAAAAATAATAAGACCCGTCCCGAAGTCGTTATAAAGTACAATCATCGAACAGAATCCGATAAATGCAAGGGGTATCAAATGCCCGCCTTCCAACTGCTTGAGGCGATCTTTTTTTCGATCATAGATATAGGCTAGGTAGATGATTGTAACAATCTTCAGGAACTCAGATGTCTGGAAGTTGAAACTACCGAATCGTAGCCAGTTCTTTTCACCATTTACTTCAGTTCCAAAGAAGATGGTAATGATAAGTAATATGAATATTCCGGCTGTCGTCAGCATCTGAAAATACTTGTTTTTAAGAAATTCACCAGACATGAAATACGCCATAATAAAAACAATAACAAACCCAAGAATAATTGACGCCAGTTGTCTTATGTAGAATTGCTCAGGATTATCATAAGTCCTGAAAGCGACCACCATACTTGCACTGTAGATCATGACAAGGCCGATCAGACTAAGTAGGACATATGAAATAATAATAGTAAAATCAACATATTTCGAATATATTCTAACGTAGTTAAAAAAATCTTTTATAAATGCCAAGGTATCGCCTCATTTAAAAAAAGTCTAAAGATCATATCCCTTTAGACTCGAATTTTTCATCTTCCATATATGCTTCGTGGACTTTGGAAACTTCTTTTTCTAGCTTCTCAAGTAGCGCACGGCCATCTTTAGGGTCAATCAGACCAAGCCTCGCAGCAAAATGAACTTCTTTAGATAGCCCGAACATCTGGGTGTCCAATACTTCTTCATAGACAGGGCATTGGGGCATTGTCAGATTGTCCATCTGCACTTCGATCAGCTGAACAATCTTCTCTGCGTCTTTTTCCAGCTGGTCATAAGCTTGTTTACTTAATTCATCTAATGTGGACACGAAATAACCCCTTTCTATAAACTCTCTATAAAATATTATATCACCATACGTAAAAAAGCAAGCAAAGACAAGCATATGAAAGCAGTTGCGAGTATTTATATGCGCTACGCAATTCTGTTATAATTACAGTATAAGGAGCGAATAAATATGATAATACAGATTAAGGGCAATGTACGTTTTCAAATCACTCTGGATCCATCGACCTGGATCTTCGATGACCGTAAAGAAGAGCTTGATAAGCTGCTTGGCAACGATACCGAAGAAGAGCAGATCAATTTTACCGATTCGAAAGAATGGAACCGCCAGATCATAGAAGGTACAACAAAGCCACCTACTTTGAAGTCCGAGAAGAAGTTCAAGAAGCAGCAGCTACTCGATGGTACTTTTGCCATCTGCTTGAAGCCTTTTCTTGAATATACGGAGCCACATCGTGGAGAAGATGCCATGATCACCTTTACACATGGGGAACAAACAACAATCCTGCCATATAACAGACGGCACACGCTTTACGCGCATTTCAGCCAGGACGGTAAGCAGTTGTACGAAGACGGTCTTATCGATCTTCTTGTCATCAGTGACGGTGTAGTCGATGTCCGCCTTGAACATGTTAGCGGCATAAGCTTCGACTAGCTTTATAAAAAAGGCTGTCCATCTTTCGATGGACAGCCTTTTTCCTATTTTCCGGAAGTTTTAATGTTTCCTGCCTTACGCTCTTGATGCAGTCTAAAACGGTAGAGCCCCAAAATGATGGCAGCAACCACCAAGCTTTCTGCGACCGGCAAAAAAGCACCAAAGAAGGTCAATATTATGCAGCCGAAAAACATGACGATGTAGATGACAACATTTTGCCACACCTTGATTTTACGCGCAAACCCAAGGATGTATACTAGAATCGATAGCACATATATGGTGATGAATAAGTACCACATACCTGCTTGTGGATTCGTATCGAGACCAAAGATCCGCCCGAAAAAAGTCAGGCGTTCTGCCACATTTACATTCATCAGTTCAGGGAGAAACAATTAGATCACTCCGCTTCAAGTTTAAACTTTTCTTTCTTCTGCGATCTTTCTCTTTCACTCTTATCAAGAATCTTCTTCCTGATACGAACAGATTCAGGAGTTACTTCGACAAGCTCATCGTCGTTGATGAACTCGAGTGCTTCCTCAAGCGTCATTGCTCTTGGTTTTTTCATTGTCGTCGTCTGTTCCTTCGTTGCAGAACGGATATTGTTGGCAGCCTTCATTTTAGTGATATTGACGGTAAGGTCGTTATCTCTGGAGTTTTCTCCAACGACCATGCCTTCATATACTTCCGTTCCCGGTTCCATGAAGTTGACACCACGATCTTCCAGTTGAAGAATAGAGTAAGTGGATGCTGCGCCTTTATCAATAGACACGAGCACGCCATTGCGTCTACCACCAATACGTCCTTTGAATAGTGGTCTGTAATCTTCAAAAGTATGGTTCAATATACCATATCCACGTGTCATGGACATGAACTCAGTACGATAGCCGATAAGTCCTCGCGCAGGAACATAGAAAATGAGTCGCGTCTGACCATTGCCAGTATTGACCATATCTACCATCTCGCCTTTACGTTGACCAAGTGACTCGATAACACTGCCGGTATTTTCTTCAGGCACATCGATTTGAACGCGTTCATATGGCTCACATTTGACACCGTCGACTTCTTTGACAATGACTTCCGGCTTGGAGACTTGAAGTTCGTAGCCTTCACGTCTCATGTTTTCGATCAGGATTGACAAGTGCAGTTCCCCTCTACCTGATACTTTCCATGCGTCCGGCTGGTCTGTTGGATCAACTCTCAATGAAACGTCAGTCTCAAGCTGCTGGTCAAGTCTCTCTTCAATTTTACGCGCCGTAACGTATTTTCCTTCTTTACCCGCAAAAGGAGAATTATTGACAGAGAATGTCATTTGTAGTGTCGGCTCGTCTATACGTAGGATTGGAAGTGCCTCCGGTGTATCGATTGGTGTCACTGTCTCACCAACGTTGATATCTTCCATACCACTTACCGCAATCAAATCACCCGCTTTGGCTGATTCGATTTCGAGACGCTTCAAACCGAAGAAACCAAGCATTTTGGTTACTCTGAAGTTTTTCACTGTGCCGTCTGTTTTAATCAGAGAAACTTGCTGTCCAACTTTCATTTCTCCTCTGAACACACGTCCGATACCAATTCTACCTACATAGTCGTTGTAGTCGAGCAGTGCAATCTGGAACTGGAGAGGCTCGTCACTGTTATCTACAGGTGCTGGCACATGCTCAACAATCATATCGAAGATAGACTGCATGTTGTCGTCTTGCTCGTGCATTTCAAGACTTGCTGTACCATTGATGGCAGAAGCATATGCAACCGGGAACTCCAGCTGTTCGTCATTGGCGTCTAATTCGATGAACAGTTCGAGTACTTCATCGATGACCTGCTCGGGACGCGCTGTATCTTTGTCGATCTTGTTGACAACGACAAGTGGTTTCAGATTCTGTTCGAGTGCTTTCTTCAATACGAAACGAGTCTGTGGCATTGTACCCTCATAAGCATCCACAACAAGGATAACTCCATCTACAAGTTTCATAATACGTTCAACTTCACCACCGAAGTCGGCGTGTCCAGGTGTATCAAGGATGTTTATTCTTTTGTCTTTGTAGTCAATCGCAGTATTTTTTGCGAGGATCGTGATACCACGCTCACGTTCGATATCATTGGAATCCATTGCACGTTCTTCTACATGCTCATTTTCTCTAAAAATACCGGATTGCTTGAGCAGTTCGTCCACCAATGTCGTTTTTCCGTGGTCAACGTGCGCTATGATTGCAATATTGCGTATATCATCTCTTAAATTCATAGGTCTTTCCCTTCATGTTTAGATTCGTTACTTCACAACTAGATTATTATAGCATGGAACCTGTGTGTTTTTCCACTATGTATTACCGCAGACGACTGTAATGCCTTGTCGTCTATGGTATAATGACTGCAGTATCCATCGAAAGGAAGATCCCTTATGGAACAAAAGAAATCCAAAGCCATTTTTGCTCTCCTCGCCGTAATCGCTGTACTGACGATGATTGCCTTCTCTGTTTTCATTGCCGAAGCAATGCCATTTATGGCCATTTTGTCAGTTATTGTCTTCATCGCTATTTTTGGCGCCGGCTTCACTCTGAAGAAAAAATATCGTGAAAATGGATGGTTGTAATTTCTGCATTTTTCGAATAGCCGTATCTATTAAACGGGACAAATGACTGGACACCGTTCAGTTTCCTCATTTGTCCTGTTTTTTTTATAACATTTTTTAAAATTCCGTACTTTGACCAAAATTGTTCCTTATTCAACAATTGCACTACCAGAACATAGGAGGCAATGCCATGAGAGATAAACCCGATCGACTTAGAGTATACGAATTCCTTTACGACAGACTGCCCTTTTCAGAAAATGAAGTTATCGAATATGAAGCAATGAAACGCATGGAGAAGCTAGAAGACCAGTTTGAACAATGCCTGATGAAAATAAAGACCAGCAACATGTTGGTTCACTGGCATGCTGAAATTCTAGTTGATAAAAGACTTGAGATTGTCAACGTGCTCATCGTGACCGACTACTGCTATTACTTGTTTGTATTACACGAGCTGGAGGGTGAGCATTATATCAATCCCTTCAATATACTGTGCACAATGTCCCACGAGGCAGTGCTTGATCTAAACCGCAGTAGACAGTTGTTCGAACTTTTCAAAGAACAGCTCATAGATGAAGGTAAATATCAGCGACCCATCATACTTAAATATGTCATGATGAATAAAGGCTTTAAATTAAAAGGAAAACGTTCTGATCTTTTTCTTGAGTCAAACGATCTCCCCTACTATCTAAAAGCCATTGAACATTCTGCGGTGATCAGAAAAAAGAACCATCACCCCGCCTCGACATAATTCTCAGGGCGCGGGTGCACTTACCTGTCATTACGCGTAACATCCGCCGCGGTATAAAGTGCGGACGCTGCCATGCGTTCGGTTTCCAGGCTATTGGGGGGAGCATCGGCAAATGCAGTCGATGCGGTCAGGTCGACGCCATACAGCTGGTTGTTAAAGATTATTTTACAAATCTCAATCTACTCTATCCTGCAGATACATATAAAAGACGTGATATCATGGAACATCTGAAGTTATCCATTTCGGAATATACTCTGCAAAAAATTATACAATCCAACTTCAAAAAGCTCGACCAACGACAAAGAGTCTACTTCTTTTCACCGTGAACATGCCGATGCGCCTCTATGAAAGCTGCATCATCTGAAAAGTATTCTACCAGTTCACTGTGCAGTGCTTGATTTGCTGACAACACACTGTCTTTGTAGAGTATGTTTATCTCTTCTCCAAGCAGGTTAGTTGTTTTGCCACCGACTTCATCTATAATAATCATTCCAGCAGCATAGTCCCATGGATGCAATCGGAAGAATAAGGTGGCACTGACAACGCCTGTTGCAGTGTAGGCCATATCGAGTGCTGCAGAACCGTACGAACGGGTGCTACGTGCATCTTTAACAATTTTACCGAACGCAGGCCCGATTTTATCTTTGATGACCCAGTTCGGGTTCAGACTGATAAGTGATGTGGCGAGTTCAGTATCGTCAATCGGATCCAACCTTACATCTTCCTTGTACGCACCTCGCCCAGCTTCAGCACGATACAACGTGTCATTCATCACATCGAGAATCAGACCGCATTTAGGTTTTCCATCGATAAAGACGCCAATGGAAATCGCGAAGTTTTGCATCTGATGCACGAAATTTAAAGTCCCATCAATTGGATCCACTATCCAAAGAACACCTGATACATCGTCAATGTCCGTCCCATGGCCTTCTTCACCAACGATGTGGTGATCCGGATACATCTCATGTATCCGGTCGTATATAAAGGTTTCTGTTTCACGATCTACATCTGTAACGAGATCATTCGGATTCATTTTGGAATCCACACTGAAGTCCTGCTGCATACGCAGTCGAACAAATTCTCCAGCTTCCCTGATCAAACGTTGTCCAAAATCATATATTTCCATTACATCCACCCCAAATAATTGATTGACACCACTACTTATTCTATCATATAAGTAATGACCTGAAAGGAGTAGTAAAATGCCTACATACCATTTTACCAACCATGATTTTAAAGTATTTGACATTGACGGCCTGGAACCAAGGATGACGGAGTTAAAAAAGAGTATTCGCCCCAAGCTCGAAAAGATCGGTGAGCACTTTAGCGACTATTTGACAGAAATAACCGGTGATCAGCATTACGCGCACGTGGCACAGCATGCAAGACGCACAGTCAACCCGCCCGATGATACTTGGGTGAGCTTTAGTACTAATCCCCGTGGCTATAAAATGATGCCGCATTTTCAGATTGGATTGTTCGGAGATCACGCCTTCTGTATGTATGGCGTAATATACGAAACAGCAGACAAGACGGCAGTTGCTGATAAATGGCTCGATCGGATCGATCAGATTCAGTCAATGCCTGATAATTACGTTTTCTCCATGGATCATATGAAGCCAAAGAAAACTCCTCTTAAAAACCTCAGCGAAGACGATTTGACAGCGGCACTTGTTAAGTTGAAAAGTCATAAGAATGCGGAACTCCTTATCGGAAAAAGCTACCTACCGTCAAACAGCATATTAGATAATGACACTGTTTTCATCTATGAACTGGAAACTGTGCTGCAGGAACTCGTTCGACTATATTAGAATTTATTTTCGCCTCATACTAAAAATGCAACGAACACCTCGTGTTACTATAGAAATATCCCGCCATCTAATGATGGCGGGATATTTCTATTTATCGTTTCAATTAACCGTACTCTATCTTACAAAGGTTTTATCCGACGCTACGGGAAGCTGTCTAGCCAATGCCTGGATGTGTGGCAGCTTGGAGATGTCTAAGTTGCCGCCACTAACGATTACGCCACAATGCTTAGAATCGATTTTATCATTATGAAACAACAATCCTGCCAACCCAGCTGCACCGGCACCTTCTACCAGTGTCTTACCGCGTTCAAGCATATAGATGATGGAATGGGCAATCTCTGCCTCACTGACTGTAATAATATCATCTACATAATGCTTGATGATCGGCAGTGTTTTTTCTCCCGGCTGCTTTACAGCGATGCCTTCGGCAATTGTAGAGACTTTATCAAGTTTTCTCAAAATACCTTTATGATAAGCTTCATATGTCGCTGCGGCAGATGCCGCTTGCACACCAATCACTTTAATGTTCGGATTGACAGATTTAGCGGCTACCGCAATACCGCTAATTAGCCCACCACCACCAATCGGCACCATGATGGTATCTATTCTACTTTCCTGTTCCAAAAGCTCGAGTGCAATTGTCCCCTGACCGGCCATGATGTCGTAATCGTCAAAAGGATGAACGTAGGTTGCTCCACACTTTTTCTGATGTTCAATCGATGCATCGTAGGCTTCCTGGAAACTTTCCCCCATAAGGATGACATCAGCACCATAACCCCTTGTCGCTTCTACTTTTGCGACAGGTGTGGATTCTGCCATATAGATTTTTGCTTTTACTCCAAGCTTATAGGCTGCCAGAGCAAGACCTTGTGCATGATTGCCGGCAGAAGCAGTAATAACACCACAGGCAAGCTCTTCATCGGTCAAGCGCATCAGTTTATAGCTAGCACCCCTGAACTTGAAAGCTCCGGTCTTCTGCTGGTTCTCCATTTTGAAGTAAATATTCTTCTGTGTACGCTTATTCGTCGTCGCTGATGTACGTATCGTCGTGTGATGGACAATGTGATCCAGACGCCCCCAGGCATCATGGACTAATCCACCAGTCAAGAAATCCCCATGCGGTCACACTCCTCGATAATTTTAGTTGGATACCATCTATTGTTGTAAGCTATCCCATAATTGGTGAAAATATCAAACCTCTACAGCTCGTTTCTCTTCGTATTCTTTAATCTTATCATCGTGCAGTAGGGTCAATGCGATATCATCCCAGCCATTAAGAAGCTTTTCTTTATGGTATAGAGGGATGTCGAACGACACCTGTTTTTCTCCATCTGAAATGATCTGAGCTGCTAGATCTATATGCGGGTGGAAAGTACCATCTTTGGCTTGCTCCATCCATCCTTCTATCTGTTTCTCATCAGCTTTGATTAAAATGATGCCGTTCTTGAATGCATTGTTATAGAATATATCGGCAAAGCTTGGAGCAATAATGACTTTGAATCCGAAATCGAGCAATGCCCAGGGTGCGTGCTCTCTCGAAGACCCACATCCAAAGTTCTCGCCTGCAACCAATATGGACGCATCTTTATATCTATCACTATCCAGCTCAAAACTGGACTTTGCATTTCCATTATCATCAAAGCGCCAGTTATAGAAGACGAACTGGCCAAAACCTGTTCGTTCTACACGTTTCAAAAATTGTTTCGGTATGATCTGGTCCGTATCCACATTGCTGCGGTTAAGTGGGAATACTTTGCCCGTATGTTCCTTGATCGCTTCCATCTCTATTCCTCCTAGCTCAGCACACCAGCTTGAAATTTTCTAACATCCATGAATTTACCTTCAATTGCTGCCACCGCTGCCATTTCAGGACTAACAAGGTGTGTACGTGCCCCACTCCCCTGACGTCCTTCGAAATTGCGGTTGGACGTGGATGCACAGCGACCACCGACCGGTACGACATCATCATTCATCGCCAAGCACATACTGCATCCAGACTCGCGCCATTCGAACCCGGCATCTTTGAATACTTGGTCAATACCAATTTCTTCAGCTTGCAATTTAACGCTGAACGAACCTGGTACGACGATGGCACGAACGCCCTGCTTCGCCTTATGGCCTTTGACTATCTCCGCTGCACTGACTAGATCCGGCAGTCTTGAATTCGTACAGGAACCGATGAAGACATGATCTACTTCAATTGAAGTGATCGGCTGGTTTTCTTCCAGCCCCATATATTCCAAGGCACGCTCGACTTCATCTTTGTTGTCAACGTCGTCGATTACAGGGGTATATCCACTGACTGGAACAACCATACTCGGATTTGTCCCCCAAGATACTTGAGGTTCAACTTCACTAGCATCTATTTCAAGTGTCATGTCATACGATGCATCTGCATCTGATGCTAGAGAAAGCCATTCGAGTGCTTTACGTTCGAATGCATCGCCCTTTGGAACATACTCCCTGCCTCGCAGAAACTCTACTGTTGTTTCGTCTGGACTGATCAATCCAGCACGAGCACCACCTTCGATTGACATATTACATACTGTCATTCGACCTTCCATCGATAGATTTCGTACCGCTTCTCCCGTGTACTCAATGACGTGTCCAGTACCAAATTTAACACCGAACTTGGCAATGATGGCTAGTATCAGATCTTTGGCAGTGACACCAACGGGCAGATCACCATTTACTTTTACATTCATGGTTTTGGGACGGCTCTGCATAAGCGTCTGAGTCGCAAGTACATGTTCCACCTCACTTGTACCAATACCAAATGCTAAAGCTCCGAAAGCACCATGTGTCGACGTATGGCTGTCACCACATACAATGGTTCTGCCTGGCTGCGTCAGTCCAAGTTGCGGTCCAATGACGTGTACGATGCCTTGATCCGGATGATGCATATCGGCGAGTTTTATACCGAACTCATCACAGTTTCTCCTCAATGTTTCCATTTGTGTCTTGGAGATTTCGTCCTTGATTACTTCCCGATTGGCCGTCGGTACATTATGATCCATGGTCGCATACGTTAGATCCGGCCGACGTACTTTCCGATTGTTCAGCCTAAGTCCTTCGAATGCCTGTGGGGATGTTACTTCATGGACGAGATGCTGATCTATATAGATGAGATCCGGTTTTTCAGGCTCACTATGCACAACGTGTGTTTCCCATATCTTTTCAATTATCGTTTTTCCTTGTCCCATTTTCTACACACCTTTTCCTTACATATAAGAACTGCAGATTGAATTTGAAATGCTTTCCGTGGAAAGATGCTCAATCACTTTGCTAATCATGCCCTCTGTATCGACAACCTTTCCACTTTGCACATTGAGATCACGTGTATGATATCCATCGGACAAGCTTTGACTGACCGCACGTTCTATCTGTTCCGCTTCCTTTTCCATTCCGAATGAATGTCTAAGCATCATCGCGGCGGATAGAATCATACCGAGCGGATTGACAATGCCCTTCCCCGCGATATCCGGTGCAGATCCATGCACGGGTTCGTAAAGGCCGACACCATCAGTACGAACGCTTGCTGAAGGTAGCATACCAAGGGAGCCAGTGAGTACAGATGCTTCGTCACTTAGAATATCACCGAATAGATTTTCAGTTACAATGACATCAAAATGTTTTGGATTGGTGATGAGCTTCATCGCTGCAGAATCGACCAACTGGTGCTCAACTGTTACATCAGGATAGAGTTCGGCTTTTTCATTAACCACTTCGCGCCACATTCGGCTGGATTCGAGTACGTTCGCCTTATCCACTGAAGTTAGGTGTCCGCCTCTGAGACGTGCAGCCTGAAAACCTTTGTCCACAATGCGTTCAATCTCTTTACGTGTATAGGAGAGCGTATCCACTACCGACTGGCCATCTTCGCTACGACCGCTCGGTTCTCCGAAATAAAGGCCGCCGGTGAGCTCACGAACAATGAGGATATCGCATCCATCAACCAGCTCAGTTTTGAGCGGAGATGCATGAACGAGGGGACTGAATCCTTGAACCGGACGTAAATTAGCGAATAGTCCGAGTGCCTTGCGAATGCCGAGCAATCCTTTTTCAGGGCGTTTCTCAGCTGGTAGCGCGTCCCATTTTGGTCCGCCGACGGCACCGAGTAGTATTGCATCTGCGTTTTCACAAGCCTTTACAGTATCATCCGGCAACGGAATGCCATGTTGGTCAATGGCATCTCCGCCAATCGCATGTTCATGCAGTACAAATTCGTGATGATACTCACTCGCTATTGTTTCAAGTACCGCTTTGGCACCTCTCATGATCTCCTTCCCAACACCATCTCCTGGTAGTAGAACGACTTCTTTTCTCATCTCCGACGCCTCCTCTTCCTTATCCGTTAACTACTTCTTCTTTCGTTGCCTGTGTTTTTAAAAGATAGCGATTGACCGCATTGATATAGGCATTGGCAGAGGCTTCAAGAACATCTTGTGCTGTGCCCCGTCCGTTGACTGCCTGGCCTTCTACCGATAGCTGTACATGAGATTCTGCAAGCGCATCCTTGCCACCGCCAACAGAGTTGATTTGATAATCAAGCAGTTTCTGATCGTAGCTGATTAGTTCGGCAATAGTCCGGTATAGCGCTTCGACACTGCCGTTTCCTGTTGCAGCAGTCTGAATGGTTTCACCTTCCGGTGTGTTCAAGGATACAGTTGCCGTCGTGATGTTTTGCGTCCCATAGTTGACTTGGAAAGTCTGAAGCGTGTACTTCTCAATTGCCGACTGTTCCGTTTTGACTTCCATAATCAGCGTATATATGTCATCGTCGGTCACTTCGCGTTTATGATCTGTTAGTGTCTTAAAGTTTTTGAAAGCTGATTTAATTTCTTCTTCACTCATTTCAACACCGAATGCATTGACCTTATCTTTAAAAGCATGGCGACCTGAGTGCTTACCCATGAACAATGTGTTTGAAGATACGCCGACCAATTCCGGCGTGATGATTTCATAGGTTTCAGCATTCTTTAGCACACCATCCTGATGAATGCCCGATTCATGGGCATATGCATTACGGCCAACGATGGCCTTATTAGCCTGAACATACATGCCGGTCAATTTCGCGACGAGATCACTGGATCTTTTGATTTCATCAAGCTTCAGTCCTGTTTCGAAACCGTAGCGGTCACCCCGGATCTTCAACGCCACCGCCACTTCCTCAAGTGCCACATTGCCGGCGCGTTCGCCGATACCGTTAATTGTGCCTTCGACCTGGGTCGCACCATTCTCTATCGCAGCCATCGTGTTGGCTGCTGCCATACCGAGGTCATTATGACAGTGGCAAGAGAGATCAGCACGGTCGATATTCGGTACATTCTCCTTCATATACTTGAACATCTTCCCATATTCTTCAGGTGTTGTGTAGCCTACCGTGTCTGGCAGATTGATGACTGTCGCACCCGCTTCGATGACCTGCTCGATCAGCTCGGCAAGGAATGGCCATTCAGAACGTGTTGCATCTTCAGCTGACCACTCGACTTCCGGAAAACGTTCCTTGGCGTATTTCACCATCTTTACCGATTGCTCCATCACCTGCTCGGGTGTCATTTTAAGTTTATATGTCATATGGATGGGAGAAGTGGCCAAAAAAACATGGATTCTCGGATTCGGGGTATTCTTAAGTGCTTCATACGCACGATCGATATCTTCCTTACGCGTCCGTGCCAATGCCGTAACGGATACATTTTTGATTGTATCGGCAATCAGCTTGACTGCTTGAAAATCGCCTTCAGATGCTGCCGGAAAGCCTGCCTCCATAACGTCTACACCCAACCGTTCAAGCTGCTTCGCAATTTCAAGTTTTTCCATCCTGTTAAGGTTTACACCCGGGGACTGTTCTCCATCCCGCAGTGTCGTATCGAAAATTCTAATTCGTGACATGGGCCTTCCCTTCTTTCTTTTTGTCGTTAACAGGTTGCTTGACGAATGGCATCAGGTCACGCAGATCCTGTCCGACTTTTGTAATTGGATGGTTGTACTCATTATTATTGATGGCGTTAAACTGTGGACGACCTGCCTGATTTTCAAGAATCCATCCTTTGGCGAACTGACCATTCTGGATCTCTGTTAGTACATCCTTCATGCGTGCCTTCGTCTCTTCATTGACCACACGCGGACCAGAGACGAAGTCACCCCACTGTGCTGTATCGGAGATGGAGTATCTCATGTTTTCCATGCCACCTTCGTACATTAGATCCACGATGAGTTTCATTTCATGTAGACACTCGAAATATGCGACTTCAGGCTGGTAACCAGCCTCGGTCAATGTTTCAAAACCTGCTTTTACAAGACTTGTCAGTCCGCCACAAAGCACTGCTTGTTCACCGAATAGATCCGTTTCCGTCTCTTCTTGGAACGACGTTTCCAGTACGCCTGCTCTTGCAGAACCGATACCTGCAGCGTAGGCCATCGCAACGTCTGTCGCCTTGCCCGATACATCTTGGAAGATGCCGTATAGTGCCGGTACCCCTGCTTCTTCTTCAAAAGTCCTTCTAACCAGGTGTCCCGGTCCTTTAGGCGCAACGAGGAAGACGTCTACATCTTCTCTTGGAACAACTTGACTAAAGTGAATATTGAAGCCGTGCGCGAAAGCAAGGGCACTACCAGATTTCATATTGTCTCTGATGCTCTCTTCATACACTTTCGGTTGGTTCTCATCGGGCAGGAGGACCATCGTGACGTCTGCTTCTGCGACTGCTTCAGCTACGGGTCTTGTGTCGAAACCATCTTCTTTGGCCTTATCGTGCGACTTACCTGCTCTTAGTCCAACAACGACGTCATGACCACTGTCTCTTAAGTTCTGTGCATGTGCATGTCCTTGTGAACCGTAACCAATGATTGCGATTTTCTTTCCTTGTAGCGCCTCTTTATTGATGTCTTTGTCATAGAATACTTTAGTCATTATGATCTTCCTCTCATGTGTATGGTTTAATTTATATTTTTTACTAAATGCTCATTGTGAATTCCTGGACCTGCTTGGGTTGCTTCCCTCGAGGGAAAGCCGTCACCCCTGTCCGTGTCATATCTTTGATTCCGTATGGATGAAGCAGGTCGATCAGCGCTTCGATTTTATCCGGTTTGCCTGTCACTTCAATTACTAGACTATCTCTTGAAACATCTAGAACGCGTGCTCTAAAGGGTTCGATGACACCTTGTATTTCAGCCCGTGATGCACTTGTGCTGGCCACTTTTATCAATGCCAGTTCTCTTTGTACAATGGCCTTCTCAGTAATGTCATTCACCTTCAGTACATCAATCTGCTTGTTCAGTTGCTTGGTGAGCTGTTCAATCTTATTCGTATCAGAAATTTCAACAACGAAAGTCATTTTGGAGATACCTTCTATCTCAGTAGTACCGACCGTAATACTTTCTATATTGAATGCCCGTTTTGACAGCATACCGGTAATTCTGTTCAATACGCCGCTGGAGTTTTGGACGGTAGCTGTGATTATTCTTCGCATCGTTTCACTCCTATCATTTCGTGATTCCCTTTGCCCGGGGCAACCATAGGAAATACTTTATCCAGTTTCTGTACTCTTGCGTCGATCAATACTGGTCCATCATGCTGGAAGACTTCCTTGATTACACGTGGCACATCTGTTTCTTTTGAGACGCGAATGCCCTTAACACCAAATCCTTCAGCAAGCTTGATGAAGTCAGGATTCTCAGTCATCAGAGAGGAGGAGTAACGTTCTTCATAGAACTTTTCCTGCCATTGTCTGACCATACCGAGTGCTTCGTTATTGACTACAATGACTTTGACTGGCAGGTTGTACTGTTTAAGCACTGCCATCTCCTGCATCGTCATCTGGAAACCACCGTCTCCGACAATAGCGACCACCGTTTCCTGAGGACACCCGAGTTGTGCACCAATGGCTGCTGGCAAACCGAATCCCATTGTGCCAAGTCCGCCGGATGTCACCCATTTGCGCGGTTTATTGAATTGGTAGAATTGCGCAGCCCACATTTGATGCTGGCCGACGTCGGTCGTTACGATTGCCTCGCCGTCTGTTTCACGATATATCGATTCGATCAGCCACTGGGGTGAGATAAGATCGTCAGAGCGTTCGAACCAAAACGGATAGTGCGTCTTGTTGTACATTGCCTGTTCGGTCCAGTCTGAGTGATCAATTGAATCGACGTCTATTTCAAGCAGTCCGGTCAATGCTTCTTTCGCATCTGCAACAACTGGAATCTTCGTATCGATATTCTTACCGATTTCAGCAGGATCAATATCGATGTGGGCCACAGTGGCATTCGGGGCGAAATGCTGAATGGCACCCGTCAGACGATCATCAAAACGTGCACCGATGTTGATGAGCAGGTCTGCTTCGTAGATTGCCATATTCGCGCTATAGGAGCCATGCATGCCGCCCATACCAAGTGCCTGTGCATGTCCACCAGGGAAAGTACCGAGACCATGTAGTGTCATAACCACCGGTAGCTCGTATTTTTCAGCAAATATCAACAGTTCCTCTGATGCATCTGCGAAATGAACGCCTGCACCAGCAAGTAGTACGGGCCGCTCAGCTTTACTCAGTGCTTCTGCAAGCCTTCTGATCTGGAGCGGATTCGGTTTTACGGTCGGCTGGTAACCTGGTAGGTTGAATGACGTGTCGAAAGTTCGATCTGTAATCTCCTGTGCGATGTTTTTCGGAATATCCACAACTACCGGGCCAGGACGGCCAGTTGTTGCGATGTGGAAAGCTGCCTTGACGATGCTTGGCAGATCCTTGATACCAGTCACCTGATAGTTATGCTTTGTTATCGGTGTTGTTAGACCAATAACATCTGCTTCCTGAAAAGCATCCGAGCCGATGACTGCTGTTGATACTTGTCCGGTGAATATCACGACAGGCAGTGAATCCATCATGGCATCCGTAATGCCTGTAATCAGGTTGGTAGCACCGGGTCCTGAAGTGGCAATGACCACACCAGGTCTGCCTGTCACCCTGGCGTATCCTTCTGCAGCATGGATAAGGCCCTGTTCATGTCTGCATAGAATATGCTGAAACGGTGCTTCAGCCCGGTAAAGGGCATCATAGATTGGGAGCACTGCACCACCCGGATAACCAAAGACAGTATCGACTTCTTCTTCAACAAGTGACTGGATGAAAATATCAGCGCCTGTTCTCAGTTCCTGCTCAACCGGTTGTGTGTGTGTTTCAGTTTGTGTCTTCATTACCACTTACCTCCTTGTAGATCCTTAAGTAATTCATCGTTTCGGTTATAGAAATAAAAAAACAGCTCTTTTCTCCCACAGATCGACCGCAGTTCAGACTGCGGGCATATCATGGGGCGAAAAGAGCTGTTTCACGGTACCACCCAGTTTTGTATGCTTCTTACAAAGCACACCTTATAGACTTTTATACAAAGTCCGCTTTGGTAACGGGTGCATAACACCCGGCCGAACCTACTCGTAGTTCTTTCAATCCGGCACTCTGGGTCGAGATAGAAAGGAAATGCGATCCCGGTTTCCAGCTACTCCGGGTCTCTGTGAATCGCTTGATATCCCTCTATGTTCCCATCTTCGTTTTAGTTATCAGACATTTCTGATACGTGATATTGAAAGTAATCTTATAACGAATGAATAGATAAATCAACCGCCGATTTTAAATTTATTCTTAATTATCTAATATTTCTGATAATGTAACCGTTTACAATACCGCCGTTATCAGGTTTTAAAAAAAACAATTTTTTTATAGTTTTTTAAGCTATTATATTTGGAAATAGAAAAATGCACGGCATAATGCCGTGCATTCGATACTATTTTTTTAGGTAGTCCGTGACCGCACCTTCAGAAGCGCATGTCACGTTATGCGCATATTTTCCAAGTACGCCTTTTTTATATAGTGGTGGCGCTTGCCACTCGCTACGGCGGTTTTCGAATTCCTCTTCAGAAACATCACAGGAGATCTCTTTGAGGGTGGAGTCTATTGTGACTGTGTCCCCTTCCCGCAGTAAGGCAATAGGTCCCCCACTTTGTGCTTCCGGTGCAATGTGACCGACGACAAGACCATGTGTCCCCCCTGAGAAGCGGCCGTCTGTAAGCAGAGCCACCTTCTCTCCTAGTCCTTTACCGACAAGGAGACTTGAAATGGAAAGCATTTCTGGCATGCCTGGGCCACCCTTTGGTCCAACGTAGCGAATAACAAGTACATCCCCTTCATTGATCTTGTTTTCAAGAACTGCATCTGAGGCGTCCTTCTCGTTATCAAACACCCGAGCCGGCCCCACGTGGCGGGAGACCTTAACACCGGATACTTTAGCTACAGAACCGACAGGAGACAGATTGCCCTTCAAAACGATGAGCGGCCCATCGGCACGTTTTGGATTATCGAACGGCATGATGACATCCTGACCTTCTGTGAGATCTGCGACATCTTCAAGATTCTCGGCAATCGTCTTGCCTGTCACCGTGATGCAGTCACCGTGGAGATATCCCTCTTTAAGCAACATCTTCATGACGCCTTGGACGCCACCCACTTTGTAGAGATCTTGCATGACATAACGACCACTTGGTTTGAGATCCGCCAGATGCGGCACTTTTTCCTGAAGACGATTGAAATCGTCGATTGTGAGATCCACTTCTGCAGCGTGTGCAATCGCGAGAATATGAAGTATGGCATTGGTCGAGCCACCAAGTGCCATAACGACAGTGATAGCATTTTCAAATGCCTCTTTAGTCATGATGTCTTTCGGATAGATGCCTGCTTCGAGCAACTTGTATACCGCTTCTCCAGCCGCTTTGACATCTTTGACCTTGGCTTCAGATTCGGCAGGGTTTGAAGCACTACCCGGCAGACTGAGACCAAGCGCTTCCATTGCGGAAGCCATTGTGTTTGCAGTGTACATACCGCCGCACGCCCCTGCCCCTGGACAGGCGTTGCACTCGATTCTGTTTAATTCTTTATCATCAATTTCGCCAGCGTTCAGTTTCCCCACGCCTTCAAACACACTAACCAAATCGATGTCTTTGCCCCGGTGCTGACCTGGAGCGATTGTGCCACCGTACACAAAAACAGCTGGCACTTCGGCATTGGCGATCGCAATGGCGCACCCCGGAATATTTTTATCACATGCACCAATAGCAACCAGTGCATCTAGATTTTCAGCACCGACAACCGTCTCGATGGAGTCAGCAATCAAATCGCGTGATGGCAGGGAATAGCGCATACCTTGAGTTCCCATGGAGATACCATCAGAAACCGTGATCGTATTGAATTGGAGTGGCACTCCCCCTGCCTCTTTGGCGCCAGCCTTTGCTTCAAGTGCTAGATCGTTCAAGTGGATGTTACATGGCGTGACTTCAGCCCATGTACTTGCGATACCGATTTGGGGTTTTGTAAAGCTTTCGTCTGTAAAACCGACAGCCCGCAACATCGCTCTGTTCGGTGCCTTAATATCACTCTCCGTGTAGACTTTACTCTTGATGCGCAAATCTTTCTTGTTTGTATCTTCTGTTGACATTCATAATCATCCTTTCAAATTTAAATACCTAAGTATGCACTTTACTGCCGTAGTGTCTGTCTATCTTTTCTTTTTCTTCGCGGCGCTTACTCATCCAAGTTGCTACAACCGAGCCTGATATGTTGTGCCATACACTAAATAGCGCAGCAGGTACCGCAGAGAGCGGTGAGAAATGCGCAGCAGCCAATGCTGCAGCGAGGCCTGAATTCTGCATGCCCACTTCAATTGATGCAGCTTTTTGATCAGCAAGATCGAAACGTAGGATTTTGGCTAGCAAAAAGCCAATCGTATAACCAAGAACATTATGCAGCATCACGACAGCAAAAATCAGCAGTCCAGACTGCACGATCGCTTCGGTATTGTTAGATACAACAGCAGCAACCACCCCGACGATACCGACTACAGAGATGATTGGCAGTATGGTAATCCCTTTTTCAACACGGTCGCCAAGGAGTGTCCTCACAATAAGTCCTAAAGCAATGGGTACAAGTACAATCTGAATGATGGAAACAAACAGATCCATAAAAGAGACAGGCAACCAAGTACTTGCCAAGAGCAGTGTGAGAGCAGGCGTCAGAACCGGTGCGAGCACCGTGGATACGGCAGTCGCTGTCACCGATAACGCTGTGTTGCCTTTTGCCAAAAACGTCATGACGTTTGATGAAGTCCCACCTGGTGTACATCCGACAAGAATAACACCGACTGCAAGTTCAGGTGGCAACTGAAAAAGTACAACCAGTCCAAGTGCCAGAAGCGGCATGATTGTGTACTGTGCGAGTACGATAATCAAAACAAGTTTCGGTGCCTTTACAACCCTTTTGAAGTCTGCAGGTTTGAGTGTTAGTCCCATTCCGAACATGATGATACCGAGTAGCAGGCTTATGTAGGGCGCTATCCACGTAAAACCACTTGGAGCGAGGAATGATAAGATCGCAAAAATAATCACCCATATGCCGAAAGTACTACCTAAGAACTTACTGAGTCTTGCCAAAGCATTCATTAATTCCGCTCCTTTCTATCAATGCTTAAAACTATAGAGAGAATCTTAACAGATAAAACACAAAACGCCTAGGCATTTTATCAAATTTTTAGAATAATTAAAAATGTAAAAAGTGCTAATTTCAAAAAGATTTAAAGGAATCATTAGCATGATAACGGTTACAATATTCTGATGACATAAAAAAAGTCCAGCTGTTTAAGCTGGACTTTTAAAATCATTCGATTAAAGCGTATCGTTATTGCGACGGCTAACGTTATCTCTACGTTCTTTAGTCGCTTCATAATCATAGTTTGCGCCACGCTGCTTTTCAGCAGTGTCGTTTAGTGTTGTATCATCTTCTATTTCCTTGCCGCCTGCAGTGCCACCCCGACGCGTGTATTCTTGTTCACTCACAGGCCCGGTCGCTTCCGAAGAATCGATATTGTGGTCTACGAAACGGTCATTGTCGCTGGTACGCGTCTCGTCATTGTAGTTGACAGCGCTTGAGCGTGAATTCACATCGTGATCATCGAGACTGCGGAAGGTTCTTGTCTCTTCTAAATCATTCGATCTTTCTCCACGCCTTCTTTCATCCATTTCATCTGCACGACGCTGATTTGTACGATCCTGCTCATACCGTCTAACGGAATCATCTTGTTGATGTCTCTGGTTATTATCTAGATCTTGCTCCATGTCCCGACGGCGATTATAAGCGGCATCGTCTGTTGCACCTCTTCTATCATCGTAGCGATCTTTGTGATCTTGGGCACCAGCGTTTCTTCTATCCAGTGGTTCCATGTCATCATTTTTGACGACACGGTCCTTTCTGACAAACAATAGAATTGCCGCAATGACAAAGAACAACGCAATTATGCCAGGAACTACAAATGCCAGAATTAGTGGCGCTGAAAATATGCCTGCAAGTAAGAGCAAGAAGCCCGCAAGAATTCTACGACGCATTGTCAGTAGTCCGAAAAGACCAAGTATAACAGGAATCATCAAGTATAATGCAATTATCCAAGCATTATTCAACCAGCCGACCACAAGGTCTGCAATTTCCGTCGGCGCTGCGCCAAGATCCTGCCCCTGCTGTGCCATCTGCTGGAATTGTGTAATCATCTCCTGGCGTATATCTTCTACAGTTCCTGCATCATTCATAGTGACCAGTGAGAAGAATAAAACCACTCCTGTAATTGCAAGCAGAGCGATCCAGGCGAGCCACCCGAAAATCTTCTCAGCGATTCGGCTGACAGGTTCTACCGTTTGTGTGTATTGTTTTCTAGCCATGTTAACCTCCCGTAATAATATGTCTTCATTTTGAATAATACCCTACGGGCAATAAATTAATCAACCTGAAACAATAACAGAGGATGATTTTAGATTTACTGTTATTCCAGTGACATTTTAAACTTCAGAAACAGTTCGTTGTAAAGGGAAATCATTTCCGGACCTAGATCTCTGTAGACTTCGAGGGTTTCTTGCTGTTCTTGGTCGGGGTAGAACCTCTCGTCCTCTTGTATCTCTTTATCAAGCAGTTGATAAGCGGCTTCATTCGGTGTTGCATATCCGACCCACTCGGTATTCTGAGCGCCATTTTCTGAATCCAACAGGAAATTCATGAATTGGTGTGCACCTTCCACATTCTGTGCTGTCTTAGGAATAACCATCGTATCGAACCACAAATTCGAGCCGCCATCTGGCACAACGAAATCGAGCGCTTCATTCTCCCACATAATGTCCTGCGCCATGCCACTCCAAACGACTGCAGCCCGTGCTTCGTTTACTTCCATCATTGCAGCAATCTCATCACCAACAATGCCTCGGACGTTCGGGCCAAGGGCCTCAAGCTTTTCTTCTGCTTCACTCAGTACTTCTTTGTTCGTTTCGTTCAAGGAGTACCCCATTGAATTCAGGCCAAATCCCATAACCTCGCGAGCACCATCGACCATCAGTATATCGTTCCTAAGTTGTTCGTCCCATAACGTATCCCAGTCGGAGAAATCCAACCCCTCTGTTGTATCGGGATGATAAAGCACACCGACTGTCCCCCAAAAATAAGGAAGAGAGTATGTGTTGCCTGGATCAAACGGCTGATCAAGGAAATTTTCGCCGATATTGTCTATATTGGGAACTTTTTCATGGTCAATGGGCAGTAGCAGATCATCATCCACCATTTTCTCAACCATATATTCACTCGGAAAGACGACATCGTAATTGGTCCCGCCCTGATTGACTTTGACACGCATTGCTTCGTTCGAATCAAAGGTCTCATAGACGACACGAATACCCGTCTCATCCTCAAACTGCTGTAGCAGTTCAGGATCGATATACTCTCCCCAGTTGTAAACATGAAGTACGTTACCTTCTTCATTTGGTACAGGGTTTACAAATCTAGCGCCGAACAGTATCAGTACGCCAATGCCAACAGCAGCAATAATCATTGAAGTAACACTTTTCATGTGATCCCTCCTCTTTTGACCGATGCGCGCGAAGTGATGAAGTAGTAGCCGAGTGCGATCATCAGAACGACTAGGAAGACCAGTGCGGAAATGGCATTGATTTCAAGCGAGATGCCCCGTCGCGCCATAGCGTATATCTCCACCGAAAGTACTGAGAAACCACCACCGGTGACGAAAAATGTCACAGCAAAGTCATCAAGCGAATACGTCAAAGCCATAAAGAATCCGGCAAGTATCCCTGGTTTGATGTGGGGAATGATGACACGCCATAGTACATCAAACGAACTTGCACCGAGATCACGGGCAGCATCCAGATAAGAGGTATTCATCTCGTATAGTTTTGGAAGGATCATCAAAACGACAATCGGAACAGAAAATGCGATGTGCGCCAGAATGACTGAAAACGCACCTAAGCTGATACCCATTACAGTAAAAAGTATGAGTAGCGATGCACCGATGATGACATCTGGCGAGACGATCATGACATTGTTTAAATTAAGCAAAGACTGCCTCAGTCGCTTCATACGAATATTGTAGAGTCCGATAGCTCCACCGATACCGATAAGCGTAGCCAATCCGGACGAAATCAACGCAACCGCAACTGTATTGAGTAAAATTACAATCAACCTGCGGTCTGTGAACACACTTTGGTAATGTTCAAGTGTGAAACCGTCAAAACTCGTCATTGTTCCGCCACTATTAAAAGAATAAAAAATCAAATAAGCAATCGGAAGATATAAACACATGAACACGACCAACATATAAGACCGACCAAGTGTCTTCATAGACGCCCCACCCTTCCAGCTTCTTTATTCTTGCCTGACGTTACAGTCATGACAAGCATCATAGCAAGGATTAGGAACACACCAATCGTCGAACCCATACCCCAATTCTCGGTCGTCAGGAACTGTTGCTCAATCGCCGTCCCGAGTGTAATCACCTTATTGCCTGTAATCAGACGGGTAATCATAAACAAACTGAGACTTGGGATGAAGACGACCTGTATACCGGTCTTAATGCCTGGCATTGAGAGTGGAAGCAATACACGCCTCAATATATCCCACTTGGATGCGCCGAGATCACGTGCAGCCGAAAGCAGATTGTTTTCTATACCATCGACTGCATTGAAAATCGGCAGTAGCATAAATGGTATAAAAATATACACACTTACTATGACAAAAGCGATGTCACTGAACAATAGTTGCTGCTCAGCAAGACCAAATGCAGTGGCCACTGCGTTGACAAGCCCTTCTTTGCCGAACATCCCAATGAAGGCATAAGTTTTCAGCAGAAGGTTAATCCACGTTGGCAGGATAATTAGCAATAGCCAGAACATTTTCCGTTCCGTCTGGCGAATCACCAAAGCCAGTGGATAGCTAATCAAAAGTGAGAAGAACGTAATCAGAAAAGCATACCAAAAGGACGACATTGTCATATTGAAGTATTCGCTACTAAAGAAGGCACCATAATTTTCGAGTGTCGGGTTACCGGATATATCAAAGAACGAATAGCCGACCATAAGCCCCAAAGGAGCAACAACAAACAGTACGATCCAGATGAGGTAGGGTATGAAAAGAAGCCTCCTCATCATACCTCATCCTCCTGATAGGACTCCAAGCGTTCATTGAAGGCATCCTCATCTTCACCTGGTACCATAACGTGAATATTGACCCGCTCGAAGTCCAAAGCAGCTTTATGACCAAGCTCTGCGTTTTTAGTAGAGTGGACAATCCATTCATATCCATCCTGGTCGATGCAGCCGATTTCGTAGTGTACCCCTCTGAACAACGAAGAATCGATAGTGACGTTCATTTTGCCTTTATCATGTTCAGTTATCAGCAGATCTTCAGGACGTATCATGACATCGACGGGTGTATTCGGTCTAAGACCGCCATCCACACAGGCGTAGTTCCGTCCATAGATACTAACAAGATTATCTTCAACCATGACGCCGCGAACAATATTTGAATCTCCGATAAATTCAGCTACATAGCGATTAAGTGGTTCATCGTAAATATCTTTCGGCGGACCGGCTTGGACTACTACACCATTATTCATGACAAGAATTTCGTCCGACAGTGCCAGCGCTTCTTCCTGATCATGTGTAACAAAAATAAAAGTGATACCAAGGCGCTTTTGAATCTCTTTTAACTCATACTGCATATCCACTCGTAAGTTCTGATCGAGTGCACTGAGTGGTTCATCCAGCAACAGAACGTCGGGTTCATTGACGATAGCCCGCGCAATTGCTACTCTCTGGCGCTGACCACCTGACAATGCCTCAATCGGTCGATGCTTATAATCCGAAAGGTTTACAAAACGCAATGCTTCGTCGACTTTAGTGTCGATTTCCGTTTTGGATATTCTGCGCACCTTTAACCCAAAAGCAATATTTTCAAATACGTTCAGATGTGGAAACAATGCGTAATCTTGGAACACTGTATTGACTTTACGCCGATTCGCGTCAATACCATTCATTGTCTTGTCGTTAAACAAGACCGTGCCACTTGTCGGATGTATGAACCCTCCCAATATTTTGAGGATGGTGGTCTTTCCACATCCTGACGGACCCAGAATGGTATAGAAACGTCCCGCATCAAATGTATGGTTTATATTTTTAAGTATTACGGTATCACCGTATTTGTAGTTCACATTCTGTAGATTGATATTAGTCATTGCCATCTCCTTTTTAAGACATTCTGGGTGTAAAAACAGCCTTATTCATTATATTCCTCGTGACTATCAAAGACAATAAAAATATTCTCAGTCTACGTGATCAGGAGACATCATCACGGATACGAAGGTCCAAACTGTATATCCTGGAGCTAGATGAATTTTTATCTAAAATCAATAGACTTCATAGAACCGCCTGCTCCAGTCTGGAACAGGCGGTTCTGATGTGGGTCTACAGATCTACACTGTAATAATATCATCATTTTTGGCATCCTTCAGCTGCTTGACTGCAGAGTAAGACTCAATGCCACTATTTTCTTTAAACTCCTTGAATATCGTCTTTTCCTGAGCTTTGCCTGGAACAATCCTTTTAAACTTTTGATATTTCTCATCGAGTTCAGATGCTGTGATACCTTCATCATATGCCATTTCAACAGCTTCAAAGAAGCTAATGACATCAATGATTTCCTCTGTCGACCAGTCTATATCAATCGGATAGCTGTATTCTTCCATTTAAAGTCCCCCTTCTCAAATGAAATAAATAATGGCGCCCTAGCTAGGGCGCCATAAAGATTGCAACTACATTGTGTGGATTGGTGTACCAAGTACTACTTCAGCTGCTTCCATCGGAATTTCAGCTAATGTCGGGTGCGCGTGGATAGTGAGTGAAATATCTTCAGCTGTCATACCAGTCTCAATAGCAAGGCCAAGTTCAGCGATGATATCTGATGCGCCGGTACCCGCAACCTGTGCACCGATGAGAAGACCGTCATCCTTGCGTGAAACCAGTTTAACGAAACCGTCAGTTTCATTAAGTCCGAGTGCACGTCCATTCGCAGCGAATGGGAACTTACCTGTTTTCACTTCAAATCCTGCATCCTTAGCATCTGCCTCATTGTAGCCAACTGTCGCCAATTCAGGCTCAGAGAAGCATACAGCAGGCATTGCGAGGTAGTCCACTTCAGATTTTTCTCCAGCAATCGCTTCAGCCGCAACTTTACCTTCATAGCTTGCCTTATGAGCAAGTGGAAGACCTGGAACAATATCACCAATAGCGAAGATATTGTCAACAGAAGTTCTAGACTGTTTGTCGACTTCTACAAGTCCGCGATCAGTCATTTTGATTCCGAGTTCCTCAAGACCGAGTTCTTCTGTGTTCGGCTTGCGTCCCACTGTAACGAGTACATAGTCCGCTTCTATTTCTTTTGTTTCACCTTTAACTTCGTAAGTTACTTTTACGCCGTTATCAGATTCCTCAGCAGATTTAGCCATCGCTTCAGTCTCAATTTCAACGCCTTTGCTCTTAAGGTTCTTTTTGACAACTTGAGTCATTTGCTTCTCGAAACCACCAAGGATGTCTTTAGCACCTTCTAAAATCGTCACTTCAGTACCGAAGTTGGCATAAGCGGTACCGAGTTCAGTACCGATATAGCCGCCACCGATTACAACGAGCTTTTCAGGCTTCTCATCAAGTGAGAGCGCACCTGTGGAATCCAGTACACGTTTACCAAACTTAAATCCAAGAATTTCAATCGGACGAGAACCTGTAGCGATGATCGCATTTTTAAATTCATAAGTCTGGGACTGCTTGTCGTCCATGACTTTCATTTTATTAGCTTCAACGAAATACGCTTCGCCTCTGACGATTTCTACTTTGTTCCCTTTGAGCAGACTCTCTACGCCGCCTGTAAGTTTCTTAACTACGCCGTCTTTGAAAGATTGCACTTTTGAGAAATCAAGTTTAACACCCTCAGTTACAACACCCATGTCTTCAGAGTGCTGTGCCTGATGGAAACGGTGGGATGAGGAGATCATTGCTTTGGAAGGAATACATCCGACATTCAGACATACACCGCCAAGGTCTCCTTTTTCGACGATTGTGACCTTCTGGCCAAGCTGCGCTGCACGGATTGCTGCAACGTAGCCGCCTGGGCCAGCGCCAACTACAACTGTATCAGTTTCAATAGGAAAATCTCCAACTACCATGTAATTATCCCTCCATTAATAGTAATTCTGGGTTGTTAAGCAGTCGCTTAACGTGGTTCAGAGCGTTCTGTGCCGTCGCACCGTCAATTTGTCTGTGGTCGTAGCTGAGTGAGAGCGCAAGTACAGGTGCTGCAACGACTTCTCCATCTCTGACGATTGCTTTTTGTTCAATGCGGCCGATACCAATGATCGCAACTTCCGGCTGATTGATGACAGGTGTGAACCATTGTCCACCCGCAGAACCAAGGTTTGAAATGGTCATGGATCCGCCTTTCATTTCGTCACCAGATAGCTTACCGTCTCTCGCTTTTACAGCAAGTGTGTTGATTTCATCGGAAACTTCGAACATGGATTTTTTATCAGCATGTTTTACAACAGGCACGACAAGTCCGCGTTCTGTATCCGCAGCAATACCAATATTATAATAATGTTTTTGGATAACTTCAAATGTTTCATTGTCAATTGAAGTGTTGAACTGAGGATATTTCTTGAGCATGGAGACAAGTGCTTTAACGACATATGGAAGGAATGTCAGCTTAACGCCTTGCTCTTCTGCAATACTCTTGAATTTCTTTCTGTGGTCCCAAAGTGCTTGCACTTCAACTTCGTCAAGGTGCGTAACGTGAGGAGACGTTTGCTTGGAGTTCACCATCGCTTTTGCGATCGCTTTTCTCATGCCGCTCATCTTCTCGCGTGTTTCAGGGAAGTCGCCTTCAGGCGCTTTTTGTGCTGGCGCACTAGACTGTGCTTCATTTGTTTCTGCTTCTGTTGCTTCAGCAGATTCACTTTCGCCAGAAGCTTGTTCTCCGTTCATGAATGCCTCAACGTCTGCTTTGACAACACGACCATTTTTGCCGCTGCCATCAACTTCGTGAATATCGATGTCATTATCGCGTGCAAACTTGCGCACAGAAGGCATTGCAATAACGCGCTCGCCAGAATTGGAATCCTTGGATTCTTCTTTGGACTCAGGTGCGTCTTCACCGACATCACGCTGTTCTTTTTGTGCAGTTGAAGCCGCTTCACTTTCAGATTCTTTCTTAGGTTCTTTTGCAGGTTCTGAATCGCCTGAATCCCCGGAGCCATCATCAATCGTAACGATTGTTTCGCCGACAGTCGTCACTGTACCCTCTTCAACGTGAAGTTTTTCAACGGTTCCATCAACTGGAGATGGAATTTCTACTACTGCTTTATCGTTCTGTACTTCTGCAAGTACATCGTCTTCTTTAATTTCGTCACCTTCAGCTATGAACCACTTGACGATTTCACCTTCGTGGATACCTTCACCGATATCCGGCAGTTTAAATTCAAATGCCACAGTATTTCCTCCTTTTGCTAATTAAAAGTCCATTACCTGTTTTGCACGCTCTATAATATCGTCCTTGTTCGGAAGCCACACGCTTTCTGCTTGCGTGAACGAATAGACTGTATCTGGTGCTGCAACACGCATAATCGGTGCTTCGAGGCTGAGGATTGCGCGCTCTGAGAGTTCAGCCGCTACATTAGCAGCTACCCCTGCTTGACGCTGCGCTTCCTGAATGACAACTGCACGATTCGTCTTTTCAACGGACTTAATCAGTGTGTCGTAGTCGATCGGGGAAACAGTTCTCAAATCGATAACCTCTGCAGAAATATTGTCCTCTGCAAGTGCATCTGCTGCTTTAATTGCTTCTTGTACCATTGCGCCATAAGCAATCAGAGTAATGTCATCGCCCTCGCGTTTAACGTTAGCTTTACCGATTTCAACTGTGTATTCTTCTTCCGGCACATCCTCACGGAATGAACGATAGAGTTTCATGTGCTCAAGGAATACAACAGGATCATTTGAACGGATTGCTTCGATTAGCAAACCTTTCGCATCTACTGGATTTGAAGGAATAACGACTCTAAGACCTGGAGTCTGTGCCATTAGCCCTTCCAGTGAATCTGCGTGAAGTTCTGGAGTGTGGACACCGCCACCAAATGGTGCACGGATTACAATTGGCATTTCCTTGGAACCACCAGAACGATATCTGTGACGGGCAATCTGACCTGCGATACCATCCATCGCTTCAAATACGAAGCCGAAGAACTGGATTTCGACAACAGGACGGAAGCCTGCAACTGCAAGTCCAAGACCCATAGAAGCTAGTCCACTTTCAGCGAGGGGTGTATCAAACACACGCTCATCGCCAAATTCTTTCTGCAGGCCTTCAGTCGCACGGAATACACCGCCGTTTACGCCGACATCTTCACCAAAAACGAGGACATTCTCATCATTTCTAAGTTCGGTAGCCATCGCATCAGTGATTGCCTGAATCATTGTCATCTGTGCCATTGATTATTTCGACTCCTTTTCTTTGTAGACGTCATACTGCTCTTTAAGGTTGCTTGGCATTTCGTCATACATAATATCCATAAGCTGAGTTACGGTTTGTTTTTCTGTGTTATCTGCTTCTTTGATTGCTTTTTTAACATCTTCTTTCGCCTGTTCCATTACTTCATTTTCCTTTTCTTCACTCCAGAGACCTTTCTCTTCGAGATATGAACGGAAACGAACAAGCGGATCTTTTTTCTCCCAGTCGGAATCTTCATCGGAAGTTCTATAGCGCGTCGGATCATCGCCTGCCATAGTGTGTGGTCCATAACGGTAGCAAAGCATCTCGATTACTGTAGGACCTTCTCCTGCAACCGCACGATCACGCGCATCTTTTGTTACTTTGTAGACTGCGAGTGGATCCATACCATCTACGAGTACGCTTGGTACGCCAGATGCGATCCCTTTTTGTGCCAGTGTCTTTGCTGCTGTTTGTAGTTCACGAGGTGTAGAGATGGCATAATTGTTATTTTGGATAACAAAGATTGCTGGTGCTTTGTAGGCACTTGCAAAGTTGATACCTTCGTAGAAGTCACCTTGGGAAGTACCACCGTCACCTGTATACGTAATGGCAACAGCATCTTTACCGCGCTTTTTAAGACCGAGAGCGACACCGGCTGTCTGAACATACTGCGCACCGATGATAATTTGCGGGCTCAATGCGTTAACGCCTTCAGGGAATTGGTTCCCTTTGAAGTGGCCTCTTGAGAACAGGAATGCCTGAGTCAATGGCAGACCATGCCAAATAAGTTGTGGCACGTCACGATAACCTGGGAGGATATAATCATCGCCATCAAGTGCGTATTGGCTGGCAAGCTGAGAAGCCTCCTGTCCAGCTGTTGGTGCATAGAAACCAAGGCGTCCTTGACGGTTAAGTGAGATGGAACGCTGATCGAGCACGCGTGTCCATACCATACGTCTCATTAGTTCTACAAGCTCATCATCAGACAAGTCCGGCAGAGCATCTTCATTAACTACTTTGCCTTCCTGGTCCAAAATCTGAAACATTTCAAATTTGCTTTCGATCTCTTCGAGCATTTTGACGGGATCGAAGCTTTTTTTCTTCGGTGCCATAAACAGTTCACCATACCTTTCAGTTTTCGTATTAATACAAATAATTTTATCACATGCTGTTATAATAGTAAAACAAACACAACTATAACAGCGGATCGAAAATAGCTTTAGATCAACGTTTACTGTACTAAAACAGCAATATCTGTTATATAATAGAGCGCTTCCAATATCTAACCTTCGATGCGTGTTTCGATTTCTCTCTTAATTTCATTAACATTCTCGGTCTGGTCGCTGAAAGTTTGCGCATCTTCTTGCACCTGCTGGTACTCTTCGTTTAAATTATTCAAACGTTCATCTACTTCGTCTTGGGAGATGTCTTCCTCTCCAAGATACTCGAATATGTCGTTTTCACTATTTAGAACCGTCTTGTAACTACCGATCATCTCACCATGTGCGCTATATCTCTCTTCCATCGCACTTACAAGGGATTGTGCTTGCTCTTGGCTGGTTTCATTGGAAATTTCACTGATATACTGCTCTGCTGCTTCCATGCGGCTTCTGCTTTCTGCCATGATTGACACTTCTTCATCGAGTTGTGACATTCTTTCATCTGTATTATCGACAAGTTCTGCACTAATCTCTGACAACTCTTCTCTCGTAGCTGTTTCAAGAGAGGCTTGCAACTCTGCTTTTTCAGCCTCCAATTCTTCAAACTCTGCTGTTGCATCCCCAATACCCTTTTCCACCTGGACGGTCTCTTGAAACGCATTATAAAAATCTCTAAGTTCATCCTCACTTGAGGAACACCCTGCCAGCGCTACTGAGAAAATCAGCAGGCTGCCAAATAGCTTCTTCATAAGTAATACCTCCGATTATTGGTTTGCCTGTGGAAAAGTGTTTGTGCTTTCCACCTGCTCCTGGGTATTATAGTATAATAAAAATGATATAGATGAAACTGGAGGGTTTATTTTGCTTACAATGAAAGACATAATACGCGATCCAGATCCATTCCTCAGGATCAGGACAGCGGAAGTAAAAGAAGTAGATGAGGAAACAATCCTGCAACTCAAAGAAATGCGCGAATACCTGGTCAACTCGCAGAATGAAGAGACGGCCGAGAAATATGGATTACGTCCCGGTGTCGGGCTAGCAGCGCCTCAAGTTGGAATCGACAAACGTATGATTGCTGTATATATCGAAGGTGAAGAAGGCGAGGTACTCCATGACTACATGCTCATCAATCCGAAAGTCAAAAGCCACTCCGTTACAGAGACATATCTCCCGAGTGGCGAGGGTTGCCTAAGTGTTGATGAGGAGCGACCGGGCCTTGTCCATCGTCACAGCAGAATCAAGGTTACTGCCATCGATATTTACGGCAAACCTGTTGAAGTAAAAGCTAAAGGCATGCTTGCCGTGGTAATCCAGCACGAACTGGATCATCTAGACGGAATCATGTTCTATGATAGAATCGATCAAGACATGCCGATGGAACCAAAAGTTGGAGCGAAACCTGTAGAATAAAAGAAAGAGCGGACCCCTTTGGATCTGCTCTTTCTTTTTATGCTCGGACATCTCAAATGAAGGCGTCGCGCCTTTCCCTATAAGGAATACAATGTTCTCCAAGCTTCTGCTTTAATGCCTCGAAAGTATGGCGATCGAATATTTCCGGATCACGGTCATGCCGCTTCCTATGTACATCGCCACCATTATCATGGTCATCATAAATATAGCTCATGACAACCATATCAGAATGAATATTGAACTCTAACATAACCATACTACGATCCTGACGCTCACGCTCAAGCAGTACAGCTTCCAATATGCGCCTATCTTTCATCTGCATCCCTCCATTAAAGGCCATTATAAAGTCTTTGCATGTCCTTCGTCTATAATGTAAAATAAATATAAGCTGATAAAGGGATGTGGTCTTGAATGCTCAAACGTTTGAGGAAGAAGCTGAAACAGAGGCTTGGACGCATTCTCGGTAGGAAAGGGTTACTCAATAACGAGTATATGAAGAAGGACTGACCCTCCTTCTTTTCCGTGTTGCTTCTTACAGCACACATTTCATAACAACACAATAAATTGGATACAACCAGCAAAAAGGAGAATATACAAATGGCAGTTTTTAAAGTTTTTTTCCAGGAAACCCTGGATAACCGCATAATTCGTGAGGATACACTCACACGCTACTATGAAGCGGGGTCCGAATCGGAAGTCCGTAAGATGCTTGATGATGATCCGTACAATATTGAGTTCGTACAAGAACTGAGTCCCTCACACCTTGAGTACGAAAAAGCAAACAACGAAGATTTCAAGGTCGAGAACGCCTAATGACACTTGAAAAAGGAGAAGTAGGCGTCTTTGCCCTTGGGGGACTTGGAGAGATTGGCAAGAACACCTATTGTATCGAATATAAAGATGAAATCATCATGATCGACGCAGGTATAAAGTTTCCAGATGATGAGCAACTTGGCATTGACTATGTCATCCCGGACTACACATACCTGAAAGAAAATAAAGAGCGTATCAGTGCGCTCATCGTCACGCACGGGCACGAGGATCATATCGGCGGCATTCCATTTCTACTTAAAGAAATCAATGTACCGATCTACTCCGGCCCACTCGCGCTCGGTCTGATCCGCAACAAACTTGAGGAACACCACCTCTTACGCACAACGGAGCTCAATCCGGTGCAGGAAGATACAGTGCTCAAGTTTAAACATATGTCCATCGAGTTCTATCTAACGACTCACTCCATTCCGGAAGCGTACGGCGTTATTGTCCGTACACCGGAAGGGACTATCGTTCACACAGGTGACTTTAAATTTGATTTTACTCCTGTAGGTGAACCTGCAAATATCGCAAAAATGGCGCGTCTTGGTGAAGAAGGCGTACTGTGTCTACTGTCTGATTCCACTAATGCGACGGTACCGAACTTTACCATTAGTGAGAAGGAAGTTGGTCAGAATGTAGAGGATATCTTCAGAAAATGTACTGGACGAATCATTTTTGCAACGTTTGCTTCCAATATATATCGTGTCCAGCAGGCCATCGATGCTGCGATCAAACTTGATCGCAGGATATGCATCTTCGGTCGTAGCATGGAAAATAACATCAAGATCGGCCTCGAACTTGGTTATATCAAAGCGCCGCCTGAGACCTTCATCGAACCAAGAATGATTAATAGCATCGAGAAACATAAGGTCATGATGCTTTGTACAGGTTCACAAGGTGAACCGATGGCTGCTCTATCAAGAATTGCCAACGGTACCCACCGCCAGATCAGCATCATCCCTGATGACACAGTCGTCTTCAGTTCTTCACCGATTCCTGGTAATACTCTCAGCATCAATCGTACAATCAACGCATTGTACAAGGCCGGTGCAGATGTTATCCACGGTAAGTTGTCGAACATACACACTTCTGGCCATGGATCCCAAGAAGAACAGAAACTTATGCTCAGATTGATGCGTCCAAAGTATTTCATGCCGATACACGGCGAATACAGGATGCTCCATCTTCATAAAGAACTAGCAGTGAATACGGGCATGGATCCTGAAAATATCTTCCTGATGGAAATTGGCGATGTTCTAGCACTCAAAAAAGATAATGCACGACACAGTCACCGTGTACCTGCAGGAACGGTATTTGTAGACGGTATCGGCATAGGAGATATCGGCAATATCGTTTTGCGAGATAGGAAAGACCTATCAGAGGAAGGACTTGCTATTGTTGTCGTTTCCATCGACTTCAATACAAAGACTTTACTGAGTGGTCCGGATATCATTTCACGTGGTTTCGTATACATGCGTGAATCCTATGGACTTATCCGTAGCGCAGAGAAGAAAATCAAAGGTGATGTCATTAATCTTCTTAACAGCAAAGAAAATGTAGAATGGTACCATGTGAAACAGCTCATCATCGAAGAGCTAAGCAATCACTTGTACCGCAAGACACACAGAAAACCGATGATCCTCCCAACAATAATGAGGGTAAATAGCGAAAGCCAACAAGAACAAGAATAAAGAACTAAAAAACCAGGCCAATGGCCTGGTTTTTTAGTTCTTTATTAATGATTTCTCAAAACGTGTCAAATCATCATCACTGCCGATAACAATTAGAATATCATCCTCTTTTATATTAACTGTTGGATCTGGACTGACGATGATGTCGTTGCCTCGCTTGATGGCAATGACACTGACACCATACTCTGCACGTATATCAAGGTCTAGAAGGGAATTATTGGCCAGTTTTTCTTGAGCCATAATCTCAACAATCGAATGTTCATCCGACAATTCGAGATAGTCGAGCACTGAACTTGAAGCCAGTTTATGTGCAATACGACGACCCATATCTCGCTCAGGATGAATCACATAGTCCGCACCAATCTTCTCAAGAACCCTCGCGTGATAGTCATTCTGAGCTTTGACACTGACCTGCTTGACACCGAGGTCCTTGAGTAGCAGCGTTGTTAGTATACTGGACTGGATATTGTCACCAATTGCTACAATGACGTTATCAAAGTTACCGAGTCCTAAATCCTTCAAAACCGTTTCCTCAGTCGTATCGCCAATGACGGCCTGGGTTGCGATATCTACATATTCGTTGACACGATTTTCATCTAAATCAACTGCCAGTACATCCATTTCGAGTTCTATAAGCTCTTTAACAATACTGCCACCAAACCTGCCAAGCCCGATTACTGCATAATCCTTATTCATATAATCACCAGTCCATCTTCAATGTTAGTACTTATTACTGCTCTTCCCTTTTACATATTCCTTGTCGAATAGGAATAGCCTCATCAGAAGGACAAGACTAGGAATCAATAATAGTAAACCTAAAATGAACACAATTGTCAAACTGAAAGCCATGTTCTCATTTACAACAGCAGTATTGACTTCAATATACGGATATAGAATATATGGAAGTTTGCTGATGCCATAGCCGAAGAAGGCGAAGGCAAACTGCAACATGATCATGATAAATGCAAGACCAAAGAAACGCTTACGCCAAATCAGAAATACAGCCACTCCCATGCTCAAAAGACTCAAGCCAAACATGTACCAGTAATCTTGGGCACGTTGGAAGTGTTCAAAATTATGTTCCCTAAGACCTAGGAAAACAAACTGCGTGATGACCAGCATCGGTAACGTCCAGATCAAGAACCATTTACGTACTAGTTCAAGTGCCTGATTATCCTCTGCACGAGCGGCGTAGAATGTCAGGAAGCCACTAGATACGTAGAGAACTGTAATGATTGCTAGAAAGACAACCGACCAGCCATAAGTGCTAAAGAGAAGCGCTTCAAGCTGAAGTTGGATGCCGCTTTCTCCATCGACAATATAGCCACCTTCTGAGATGACAAGAGCAATGGATAATGCAGCTGGTATCAATAGTCCGGTTACTCCGTAGAGGAATGTCCAAGAAATCTTCGGAACCTTATTGTACGAGTTAAACGCGTAGTATGCACCTCGAATGGCAAGCAGAATAAGAGCAATGCTTGCTGGAATGAGCAGCGCGGTCCCGTAATAGTAAGCTGTATCGGGATAAAATCCGATAATGCCAACAAAGAAGAAAACAAAGAAGACATTTGTCACTTCCCAAACAGGATTCAAATAACGTTGTATAATCGGACTAATTATATTATCGTCACCGCTAATCTTTGAATAGAAATTGAAGAAACCGGCACCGAAATCAATCGATGCCACAATAATATATCCATAAAGGAATGTCCACAACACGGTGATTCCAATTAGCTCATAGTTCACGGTAGTAGACCTCCTCTATCTCTATCCTTCTCTCCATAGATTTCAACATGATCCGAATGTACACTCTTGTTTTGGAACATTTTAAGCAGCACATATATACATGTTGCTCCGAGTACAATATACAGTAGGACGAATGCGACCAAAGTGACACCAAGTCCCTCTGCGTTCGTCACAGCTTCAGATACGCGCATATATCCTCTTAATATCCATGGCTGACGGCCCATCTCTGCTAAGAACCAGCCAGATTCAATGGCAGCCATTGAGAGCGGACCTGTTAATATATAGACATAGAGAAGTGCAGGATGATGTTCGTCGAATCTAGTGAACTTCGCTATATGGTATATGACCGCCACACTTAGACCGAACATACCGAAAAACACCATTGTATCAAAGAAGTAGTGTATTATCAGCGGCGGCTGTTCATCTTCAGGTATATCATTCAATCCAGTAACTTCGGTATCAAAAGAGTTACCCGCAAGGAAACTAAGTGCACTTGGTACTCTTAGTGCATAGCTCACTTCTTGGGTTTCTTCATCGAGGATACCAAAGAGTATTAGATCAGCGTTATCCTCGGTTTCAAAGTGCCACTCCATTGCAGCCAATTTTTCAGGTTGGTTTTCGTGGAGGAACTTTGCAGAAAGGTCACCAGCGAGAGCACTCATTGCAGCCGCAATAAAGCCAATCACCATCATGACTCTGAGAGCCTTCTTATGATACTCACGATCCTCTTTATACTTCGCACGAAGCAGCTTGTATGCAGCAATTGACGCAATAATGAAAGCTGCTGTCGTATACGCTGTTACGACTACGTGAAATATCCTAACGTAACTGGATGGATTAAACATCGCTGCCAACGGATCAACGTTCACGAAGACATCTTCTACGAGATCAAAACCTGCTGGTGTGTTCATAAAGGAGTTAACAGTAGTGATAAATACAGCAGATAGCGTAGAACCCACCACAATTGGGATGTTTAAAAGCCAGTGGTGCCAAGGGTTTTTGAATCGATCCCACGTATATAGAAAGATTCCAAGGAATATTGCTTCAAAGAAAAATGCGAATGTTTCCATGAATAGTGGCAGAGCTATGATCTGTCCTCCGAATCTCATGAAATCCGGCCATACAAGAGAGAGTTGTAGACCGATTATTGTACCGGTTACAACACCTACTGCTACGGTTACCGTATAGCCTTTAGCTATCCTGCGCGCCATAGTCAAGTACCTTTCATCTTTCTTACGCAGACCTAGAAACTCTAAGATCATAAAGACGAGTGGCATACCGACACCTATTGTTGCAAAGATAATATGAAATCCAAGAGTCGATGCAGTGAGCAACCGACCAATGATCACATCATCCATTCAATCACCTCTTCTAAATGAATTCTGCCCCACAAAAACTTTTATTTGCGGAGCCTACATCCATCTGTATTTTTGATAATTTGTGAAATAATTATCATATCGTTCTATCATTCTAACCTATTTTGCCCTAAATTACAAAGAATTAAACCGGCTATTTATGCTCTTTTACTTTGAGGTGAAAGACAAGACCGATGAGGATCATGATAAGCAAACTCGTAATTGCCAAGCGGGAAGCGATCACACCATAATTGGCAAGAGCTAGGGTGATTGAACCATAAATAAAGGGTCCGACAATAGCACTCATCTTGGCACTAAAGGCAAACAGTCCAAAGAACTGGCCTTCTTTTCCTTCAGGAGCCAATTCTATAATCATCGTTCTGCTGACTACCCAAGTAGAGCCCATTGCGATTCCAAAAAGTGCAGCGGCAATCCAGAATGTCCACATTGGTAGGGGTAGCGCCGCAATCGCAACAGCCACTGCCAAGAGCAGTGCCACAAAAGTAAATGTCTTCTTGGAACCGACATTCCTATTTATAAAGCTGAATATTATGGCCCCGATGATGCTAAATAGCGTTGCTACCATAAAGACAACCAGAAAAATCCCGGGTTCAAAGCCGACGACTGTTGTCGCATAAGGCTGCATCATGGCGATTGCTGTTGCTAGTGCATCATTGATGAAGAAATATGCAATCATAAAATAGAAAATGGAAGCATGTAACCGTGCTTCTAAGAATGTTTGGTAGATATCTTTATAACCTTTCAGAAAATGCTGTTTAGGCTTTGTTTCTTGAGGTTTGTCCTTATTTATGAAGAAAAGCGGCAGTGAGAAGAGAAGGAAAAAAATACCCGATAACCAGAAAGTATGATGGACGGCTCGATCTCCAATTAATAGTAGTACTGAAAATATGCCAAAAAGTGTGCCCATATATCCAAGTGCCACGCCATACCCAGAAATCAGTGGGATTTCTCTTTTATTACCGAGTCCAGAAAGCATTGCATCGTAAAAAACATTACTGGAATTGTATGCAAACTTTGCAAAAACAAACAAAAGCACTGCTAACACAAATCCGTTCGGTAGACCAAACCACTGGGCATTATCCATGCCGCCAAATATGCCCATACCAATAGCTGCAGTGACACACAGTAATGTAAAGATGACGACATACTTCTTTCGCTTGCCGGTCCGATCCATTGTCACACCATAAAGTGGCGCAAAAGCGACGAGCAAAATAGCAGCCATTGCATTGGCATACGCAATAATTGTCGAAGCAATCTGTTCAAGTCTTGGATTTGTCCCTACAGTTTCTGTAATATATTGTGGAAAAAACAATGTAACGATATTGGCACTAAAAATAGTGTTCGCAAAATCGTAGAGTCCAAAAGCAAGAATTGGCACGGTGAGGTAAAGTTCAATCGGTCTGCGTGTAGTCTGATTCATCGATAATTCCTCTCTGCTCTTTTTACAGTCATTATAACAAGAAAAACACGTATGGTGGTGTACCATACGTGTTCAAAATTATGCTCTTTGGGTATATTCCTCTACAAGTGCGAGGACTTCTTCAGTGCTACTACACTCAACGGCAGCCTGCGCTAGACGTTCCGTATCGGTCTTTTTAAGTCCAGATATCTGTCTGCGTGCCTTTAAGATAGAAGACGCACTCATGGAGAATTCATCGAGGCCAAGACCAACAAGCAACGGTACTGCTTGCTCATCTCCAGCCATTTCTCCACACATGCCAGCCCATTTACCCTCTTTATGCGCTGCATCTATAACCATTTTGATGAGTCTGAGCAATGCTGGGTGGTGTGGCTGATAGAGATAGCTAACAGATTCGTTCATGCGGTCTGCAGCCATTGTATACTGGATTAGATCATTTGTGCCGATTGAGAAGAAGTCAACGACTTTCGCAAACTGGTCTGCAATGATCGCAGCCGAAGGAATTTCAATCATGATACCAACTTCAATATCTTCCTTGACCTTCTCGCCTTCATCAACAAGATTGTCTTTCTCTTCAATGAGCATTGCTTTCGCACGATTGAATTCGTCGATTGTCGCAATCATTGGGAACATGATCTTCAGATTGCCATGTTGTCCTGCACGAAGCAAGGCACGTAGTTGTGTTCTGAAAAGCTCCTCATTATCCAAAGCCATACGGATTGCGCGATAGCCGAGGAAAGGATTCATTTCTTTAGGAAGATCGAGATAAGGTAGTTCCTTATCGCCACCGATATCGATTGTGCGTACGACAACCGGTTTTTCACCCATGTCCTTTAGAACTTTTTTGTAGGCCTCGTACTGCTCATCCTCTGTAGGTAGTTCGTTTCTACCCATGTAAAGGAATTCTGTACGATAAAGTCCGATGCCTTCTGCACCGTTCGACTTAACGCCATCGAGATCGTCCGGTGTACCAATGTTGGCAGCAAGCTCGACAGCTGTACCATCCATTGTTTTGCTCGGTTCATCCACAAGCTTCTGAAGTTCTGCTTTTTCTTCCTGAACTTTCGCTTCTTTATCCTTATAGACGAGAACTTCCTCTTCTGTAGGATTAACGATAACTTCGCCCGCGCTACCGTCGACGATGATATGATCGCCAACGTTTGCCAGCGCCGTAATCTCCTTCGTACCAACAACTGCCGGTATTTCAAGAGAGCGCGACATGATTGCTGAGTGTGAAGTACGTCCACCAACGTTCGTTACAAAGCCTTTGACAAAATTTTTATCAAGCTGTGCTGTATCTGAAGGTGTCAGATCTTCTGCCACTATGACAACCGGTGTATCAATCTTACTCGGGTCAGGCAGTTCTTTACCAAGCATGTGTGCAAGTACACGCTTTGAAACATCCTTGATATCTGCTGCGCGTTCTTTCATATACTCGTTGTCCATATTTTCAAAAATGGCAACGAATTGGTCTCTCGTTTCCAGAAGTGCCTGAGGCGCACTCTTCTGGTCATTGCGGATGTGGGACTCAATCGGGCCCAAGAACTCTGGATCATCAAGCACAAGTAGATGTGCATCGAAGATAGCAGCATGCTCAGGACCTACGGATTCCTCCGCGTGATTTCTGATTTTCGTGATTTCCACTTTGGATTGGTTGAAAGCAGCCTTGAAACGCTCAACTTCAGCCTCTTCCTGACCGGCGTCGATAGTTTTATTGTCAAAAGACAAATCCGGCTCTTCCAGAGAATAGACGGGTGCAATCGCTACACCGTCACTCGCACCAATCCCCTTTAGAATATTCGACATTAGTCAGTCAATCCCTCTTTGGAAAGTGTTTCAGTAATCGCTTCGATAGCCTCAGTTTCATCTTTGCCTTCAGCGTAGACTGTTACTTCAGAGTCCTTGCCTACACCAAGGGACATAACACCCATGATAGACTTCAGGTTTACTTTCTTGCTGTTGTATTCCAACTGGATATCAGCGTCGTATTTTGATGCTGTCTGTACGAGTATAGTTGCTGGTCTTGCGTGAATTCCTGTTTCGTCTGTAATGAGATAAGATTTTTGTTCCATTGCGTTGGTCTCCTTTAGAATGCGTTATAAGATTACATGATAGCACACATGTTTAGCAACATTATACCACGTATGCCAATGATATTCTAATATACCACCACTAAACCTAGCGTAAACTTTTTCACCATCTGATCCCTCTCGGATACATTTTACTCTGCGATATGGAGGGATCGAAAAAATATCCCCTTTTAGATGAAGATACTTTCCTAAGAGGGGACTACTCGATTATACAGTTTGGTTTCTGGCTGCTTTTGCACATTTGTCTACATAATCGTGACCGAGCTTCTTCATCAACATGTAGCTGACGCCTGCTCCGAGTGCGTTGGTGGCCAGTGGTACGGCACCAAATCTAGCCAGCTTGGAGTTTTTTGCAGCTCGTTTGAATAGAACTTTCGAAGCATTGCGCCCGACAAATTCACTGGCCATGCTCGTCCCCATTACGAGGACTCTGTTCATTAGATCATCAGAGAGTTCATTTACTTGCTTGTGATCAAGCTCGAAAATCTCCTCAGCCTCATTCTTAATGTCCTTCATGAGCTTTACGTCTGTACCAATATCGAGTAATGGAATCGGAAGTATCGCAGCAACTGAGGAGTAGAGTGCCTTCTTGTTGACCATTTCCCTTGCTTCTTGTTCTTTGATTTGTATCTCATTTTCAGTGAGTGGTTGACTACCCATTGTCAAAACCCCTTTATATTTTAATTTGAGTATTGTCGTTTGAGTATACCCTCTCTGCTTCTATAGTAATCAAGACCCCTAGCTGTGAATCTGGAGAGTGACTACTTTGAGATACTTACCATTCTTATAGCCCTTGACTGTTGGGAAGTCTTTTGGCAATCCTTTAACATCGATGAGCGTATAGGCCTGGCCCGTTTCAGCCAACGTACGATCAATCTGCTTCTTAAACTGGGTTAGTGTCATACTCTCTAAATTTTGACTTAATATTAGGTACCCGTTCGGCTTTAGTACTTTCAGCGCTTCCTTAATAAGCTTCGGAAAATCGCGTTCCACTTTGAATACCTTCTTACCAGAACGGGCAAAGCTTGGCGGATCCATCAATATGGCATCAAAATGATGCTTTTTTCTCGCTACATAGCTGAGATATTCAAAAGCTTCCATTATATATATGTTCTGTCCATCCATTGATAGATTGCCGACATTGAAGTTCTCCGTGATGAGATCACGGCTGCGTTTCGCTAAATCCACACTTGTCGTCATCATCCCGCCCACATTAGCAGCAACAGAAAATGTGCCGCTATACGCAAACATGTTTAAAAATGACTTAGCGTTGTAAGCGTTTTGGACGAGTGCTTTTCTCGTTTCTCGTTGATCAAGGAACAGCCTCGTCATAGGTCCTTCATCGAGATGGACACTGTACTTAACCCCTGATTCCAGTACTGTAATCGGAAACTCTACGCTACCAGTAATTCTGCGATTCTTCACTTCAAGTTTACCCTGGTCGCTAAAGCGTGTCTGTTCTGTAATCGAGTTCGGATTGAGCTCAACCATCAATGTTTTGATAATGAGATCGCGAATCTTGTAGATTCCACGGGAATAGAACGTGATGAGCAAATGATCGTCATAATTATCGACGGTAAACCCACCGATGCCATCACCAATTTCATTGAATAGACGAAAAGCCGTCGTATCTTCTTGGTTATAAAGCGGCGTACGCTTCTCGATAGCGTTTTTAATCCGTTTTTCGATGAACTTGTCGTCGATCGGCTCATGCGGATCATGAGTCAGTATCCAGCCACGTGTCTTTTGCTCGAAGCTCAACATGGCGATGCCGATCAGTTTACCGAATGGATCCTCAACTTTAACAATTTCCCCATCCTTTAAAAATGTATCATCGCTCAAATCATCTCTATCGACATTCAGCTGACCATTGACGTATGGTCGTTCATGGCCTTTTTTTAGTTGTATTGTATTCATTGGAAAGTCTCCCTCTCTATCATGAAACTATGGAACAGGCTTGCTGCCAGACTACTTGTACGATTATCGACATCAAGGGCAGGTGCCACTTCGCTAATGTCGAAGCTTGTCAGGTTCTCAAGTTTGGCAAGTTGTGCTACCATATCATGAATTTCGCATGCCGTATAGCCGTTTTGTGCAGGCGCACTCGTTCCAGGTGCGACACTTTGCTGAACGGAATCCATGCATAGTGTAGCGAATACAGCATCATACCCCTTTAGTTTTTCAAGTGTTTCGGCATAGATATTTGTGTTCCGCACTGCGTTCATCAATGCATAATTTACATTAAAGTACTCTGCCCTTTTAAATAGGCTTTCTGTATTTCCTGAGGGCTGAATACCCAAAACATAATAGTCGACATCCTGGTCTTGCGACAGTATCTGATGGAACATTGTTCCTGAAGAAGGCCGCTCGTTTCTGAGATCGAAATGGGCATCAAAATTGATGACGGCAAGCTTTTTTTTAGGAAATGTCTGTCTCACTCCAAGATAGTGTCCATACAATGTTTCGTGGCCGCCACCGATAATAAGCGGAAATTGGTTGTTTGCAAGTACTTCTGCCACACTTTTGCCAAGTGCAGTCTGCGATGTCTCAAGATCTTCATCCCCTATGATGCTCCCGTAGTCGAATACGGGCGTCTTGTAGGGCATCGACGCGAGTTTTTGCCGGACGACAACAGGGCCATCGAAAGCACCCGGACGTCCTTGGTTCCGCTTCACACCTTCTTCTGATCTGAATCCGATGAATACTGGAGCGCCAGCATCGGTTTTACTATGCCAGCGACGGATGATCTGGTGTAGCCGTTCATTAACATCAGGATTATCAATCCTGCCCGTATATTCGTGATGTTCTATTTTATTCATTTTCGTCTCCCCTTGTCGAATTCTTTAAATATGCTGATGATCAGAAGTGGTGTCGTTAGCAGGACGAGAAGGATATTGAACGGCAATATGAACAGCGACAGTTCAACATCTCTAAATACTGTGACGTACAGACTGACCGTAACTTTGAGCCATAGGGCGGTGATGAAGATCATCTGTCTGTGATAATACCTATTTTGTGTCATGTTGAAGAAAGTAGTAAATAGATATGCCACCGCAAGTGCCAGAGACAAAAAGAGATTGACCCACTCGTATATATACTGCATATCCGACAGATTGAAATAGCCTTCTGTAAAGACGCCTTGACGGTTGTTGAATTCAATTAAAATGAAAATCAATACCAGTGTACCGACCAACAATTCGATATAGTTTGGCTTAAGCCATGTTGGGAATTCGATTTCCATGAACTGCTTCACCTTCTGCAGAAGTCCATTTCGTACATTGTAGAGCTGCCTTGAAAAACGGAGGTACTGGTCGGGATGCAGTCTGCGTCGTTTGGACTGTCTGGAGAGTGTCGCTGCATCGCCCTTCTTCGGTTTTTTCAAGAGGTTTTTTGATTTAGAAAGAAACACACCTACCCATAATGCCATTAGTGAAAGTATCCAGATAATCGCAAAGAACATATCAATTGATAGTACATCTGTTGGCGACAATGTTTTTTCGATATTGGAATATACAGCGTTCTGCGTAAAGAAGTAAGCGATGCCGTAAAAGAATAAAATGACCATGTAGTGCTCTTTACGATGCCTCGGATCTAGATGTTCATTAAATACGCTGTAAAGCATATGGACAATAAACGCGAGCATGAAGAACAATGCAAACCAACTGTACACCTGGAACATCAATAATGTTGTCACCAGAAAAAGCACAAAAGAAAGACTAATAAAAAAGAACGAAAGACTGGTATCATATTCGGTCGTCCGTCTTATGAGCCGTGCAATCCAGAACATACCGGCACCGAATAGGATAAGCAGGAGACCGGCAATGATTGGGAACTCACCGATGACGATACCGAGGATATTAATGACCTCTACAAAGAACGCATTGAACAGATCGAAAAATGTCTCAACCCTAGCAACCTCGAGCGCCTCTCCTCTGATCCCCCCCGTATTGAACAGGATAAATAATCCCAATATGACAAAAAACACTCCAAGAAGAATGCTTATAATTATTTCACTTTGTTGTTTCAACCATTTCATTTTCAATTCACCTCAATATTCCCTCTTATTATAGAGGATTTGATAAATGAATGCACCGAATCCTCTGTAAAGGGAATTAATATCCCTTTTTTTGTTTAATGATCCACGATGCGGGTATCTCTCTACTAACAGATAAGAAATAATATTATATGGTATCAAAATAGTACTACAGGAGTGGTTAGAAATGAATTTCGACAATAAAGAACAAGAAGAAAAAACTAACGATCAGACCGCACCTACAAAAGAAAATCCATCAGAAGGCATGGATACAGAAGCAGATAGAGATTCTGAAAATAGTAGTGGAGATAAGAAGTCAGATATTGAAGATGCTGCTAAGGAAGCGCGCTCCAAAGAAAATCCGGCAGATGACATGGATACGGAAGCTGATCGCAAAGTCGACCGTGGCAAAGATTTGGAACGAGACGAATCCGGTTCGAAGAAAACTGAAGAAGAAGTTCAAGATTCTTTTGAATAATGTACAACTAAAAAGCTCTGGCGGAAATTTTTCCGTCAGAGCTTTTTTCATTCTACTGTTTATTAATTGCATGCTGACCGATGTCACCGCGGTGAAATAATACTTTTTCATCAAATTCCACTTGTTCGACATGTGCATATGCTGAATCAATTGCTGCTTCCATCGTCTGTCCTTCCCCGGTGACAAGCAGCACCCTTCCCCCGCTCGTGACCCATTCATCGCCATCTCGCTTAAGACCGCTGACAAAGCTTTTTTCACGCACAGCATCAAAATCAACAGGGTTCCCTTTAGTATAATCACCTGGGTATCCTGAGCTAGCGAGCATGACACCCACTTTGAATCCTTGAGAGAAAGTCAGTGTAAATGGCGCTTTCCTATCTACATCCTCCAGCACATCGACGAGATCATCCTCCATAAGCGAAAGAAGAACCTGGGCTTCCGGATCACCGAACCGCGCATTGAATTCGATAGTTTTGACCCCATTGTCAGTTACGATGGCACCCAAATACAGCACTCCAAAGTAATCAAGGCCTTCCTCGACCATCGCTTTGGCCATTGGCTCAATGATACGTTCCACGGCTTCTTGCCTGATACTTTCAGGGATATGTACTACTGGTGCATAGGCCCCCATTCCACCGGTGTTCGGTCCTTCATCGTTGTCGAATGCGCGTTTATGATCTTGCGCTACAATTTCAAATGCATGTGTATAGCTACCGTTAACAAGCACCATTAGAGAGAACTCTTCTCCCTCAAGGAATTCTTCAATGACAATTGGGTTATCTGCATCCTGCATCAGTTCATCAAGCCCACTGAGCGCCTCGTCCATATCAGTCGCTACAATGACCCCTTTACCGGCAGCCAATCCATCCTTTTTGAGAACAATCGGCGCACCGACCGATTCTATGTAGGCATAGGCAGCATCGTAATCTGTAAATGTCTGGTATGCAGCTGTCGGTATATCATACTTTTCCATGATATTTTTGGTGAAAGCTTTTGATGATTCAATTTTGGCTTCTTCTTTTCTCGGACCGAATACTTTGATGTTTCGTGCCTCTAAGTAGTCCGCAATACCTTCACTAAGTGGCGCTTCCGGTCCGACAACTACCCATTCCACCTGATTGTTGGTACATATTTCTGCAATTGCCTCAAAGTCAGTTTCTGAAATGCTGGATATAACTTCTGCAACATCACACATGGCGTCATTTCCGGGAATCGCATAGACCGTTTCTACACGGTCCGACGCCGAAAATTTCCTGACTAGGGCATGTTCCCTGCCCCCGCCACCAATCACTGCAACATTCATCCTTACTGCTCCCTTCATTTTAAAAAATAAATGGCCGGATCTCTCCGGCCCATCCTTTTAGTGCTTGAAGTGTCTCATGCCTGTAAAGACCATAGACATCCCATGTTGATTACAGAAGTCGATAGACTCCTGATCGCGTTTTGAGCCACCTGGTTGGATGACTGCACGGATGCCATTTGCATGCGCAAGTTCAACACTATCGGGCATCGGGAAGAAGCCGTCACTGGCCATAACAACATTATCGCCGAGTTCAAGTGCACGATCGATAGCAATTTTAAGGGCACCGACTCGGTTCATCTGCCCTGCGCCGATCCCTACCGTCTGCTTTTCATTTGCCAGCACAATCGCGTTACTCTTCACATGTTTTGATACTTCCCATGCCAACGCCATCGCGGCCATCTGATCGCGTGATGGTTTGTTTTCCGTCACCACTTTTATGTCCGTTTCGTCAAGTGCACCCGTATCTTGTGTTTGGACAAGGTAGCCACCGGAGACACTGACGAATTCTTCTGCATGGGAATCTTCATGATAGTCTGCTTCTAGCAGACGAATATTCTTCTTCTGCGTCAAAATCTCGAGTGCTGCTTCGTCGTATGACGGTGCAATGATTACTTCAAGGAAAATGGTATGTAGTTCTTCAGCCGTCTCGCGATCGACTGTTTTGTTCAACGCAACGATGCCACCAAAGATGGATTGGCTATCCGCTTCATGTGCATTCTTGAAGGCTTCAGAGATGGTTTCCCCCGTACCCACACCACACGGATTCATATGCTTTACTGCTACTGCGACTGGCATCGTGAATTTCTTAGCCAACTGGAAAGCGGCGTCTGCATCACGGATATTGTTGTAGGATAGTGCTTTGCCATGCAGCACATCTGCATTCAATATTGTATTGCGATCCTCAGTCGTCCGGACGAGCCGAGCTGCCTGATGTGGATTTTCACCGTAACGCAGCGTTTCTTCAGCCTGGCTGAAATGGTTGACGATTGCCTGATCATAGTCGTTAGTATGACGGAACACTTTAACCATGAGTGAACGCCGATACGTCTCGTCCAGCGTATTTGATTCGATGCGCTGAATGATTTCGCCGTAGTCTTCAGGGGAGACGATAGTTGTTACATGCTTAAAGTTTTTGGCAGCTGCACGCAACATGGTTGGTCCACCAATGTCAATATTCTCTACCGCTTCCGATTCAGAAACATCTTCCTTCGCAACCGTTTCTTTGAATGGATACAGATTAACCGCTACAAGATCAATGGGAGAGATACCTTGTGTATCCAGAGCCAGCATATGTGCCTTGTTGTCCCGGTCAGCCAAAATACCCCCATGGACTGCTGGATGTAGCGTCTTCACACGCCCATCCAATATTTCTTCAAACCCCGTCAGATCACTGACATTTTTGACCTCTACGCCAAAGGATTCGATGACTTTCAACGTGCCACCTGTTGAATAGATTTCAAAGTCATTGCGTACAAGACCCCGGACAAACGGTTCCAATCCTCTTTTATCGGAAACGCTAATGAGTGCTTTCTTCATCATCTCTCTCCTTCAAAACTTTTTTGACTGCTTTAGGGTAGAGTGCATACTCCACACCATGAATTTTATCCTCAAGTACTTCAAGCGTATCTCCTGGTTCAATCATCACCGGCACTTGCGCAATAATTTCACCAGTATCGATGCCGGCATCGACATAATGGATGGTAACACCTGTCACCTTCACCCCATATTCATAAGCGTCCCTGATACCATCACGGCCTTTGAAGCTCGGCAAGAGTGAGGGATGCAGATTGATGATGCGGTGGTTGTAGCGCTCGATAAAGTCTGGCGATAGGATGCGCATGAATCCCGCCAGTAACACGTAGGAGACACTGTAGGCTTCGAGTGTATCAAGAATCGCCGTTTCATGCGATGCTTTCGAGTCGAAATCACTGCGGCTATGTACGTGGTGCGGAATTCCCAGCTTCTGTGCCCGCGTAATGGCAAAAGCATCATGCTTGTCCGAGATCAGTACCACAATCTCCATGCCGATATCAGAAGCATGATGCGCCAGATTCTCAAAATTGGTGCCGCCGCCTGAGGCGAGTACGGCGACTCTAGTAGCCATGGATTTTCAGACCGCTTCCTTCGGTAACTGTACCGATGAGTTCAGGGGACTCCCCGGCTGACTTTAAAATTTCCATCGTCTCAGAAACGTCTGCTTCATCGACGCACAGTATGAATCCAACACCCATGTTAAAGACATTGTAAGCCTCTTTCATATCCATTTCACCGAGTGATGTCAGCCATTCGATAACTTTAGGGATCTTAATATCTGATACATCAATGTCGATACCGACACCTTCCGGGAAGGCGCGTGGAATATTTTCAATGAATCCGCCACCTGTAATATGGCTCATCGCCTTAACGTCGATGCGTCTAATGACTTCAAGGACACTTTTTACATAGATACGTGTCGGTGCCATCAACAAGTCGATGATCGGTGTGCCATCCAGCTCTTCATTGACATCGATGGAATACTGATCGAGCCACTTTCTAACAAGGCTGTAGCCATTGGAATGGATACCACTTGATGGTAAACCGATAATACAGTCACCCGGTTTGGCATACGAACCATCGATGTACTTGGTCTTCTCCACCGCGCCGACACTAAAGCCTGCAATATCATATTCACCCTGACCATACATATCGCCCATCTCGGCAGTTTCTCCACCAATTAGTGCACAACCTGCCGCTTCACAGCCGGCCGCGACACCTTCGACGATGTCTGCGATATGCTTAGGGACCACTTTATTGACTGCGATATAATCCAGGAAATAAAGCGGTTCTGCGCCAGTCGTCAGAATATCGTTGACGCACATCGCAACAGCATCAATCCCGATGGTCGTATGACGGTCGTGATCAATAGCCAGTTTCAGTTTCGTCCCCACGCCATCTGTACCGGAAACAAGCACCGGCGCCTTCATATTCAGCTTGGATAGATCGAAAGCAGCGCCGAAACCACCGAGTCCGCCGATGACTTCCTTGCGCATAGTCCGTTTGACATGTGTTCTGATCTGATTAACTGCCTGGTATCCGGCTTCTATATCCACACCGGCATCTCTATATTGTTCTGACATGTCAGACCCCTTTCGTTTTCAGATCTTTCTCCTGCGGGAGGAGGCGATCGATGATTTCAATTGGATAATTACCTGTAAAGCACGCATCACACTGCCCTTTTGAACCATACGAATGATAGACGTTATGCATGGCACCAACGGATAGGTATTTCAGTGAATCTGCACCGATTTCATCCCGTATCTCTTCTGTCGACTTGGTTGACGCAATAATTTCTGCGTGGGTCGATACATCTATACCGTAGAAGCATGGATTTTTAAGCGGTGGTGAGGAAACACCCATATGTACTTCCTTCGCACCAGCTTTCTTGAGGGCTTTGACGATGAAACGGCTTGTTGTCCCGCGTACGATGGAATCATCGATGACGATGACGCGCTTTCCCTCGACCACATCACGGACCGGCGAGAGCTTCATACGTACGGCGCGTTCTCTTGCTTCTTGACCCTTTGAAATGAAGGTCCGTCCGACATAGCGGTTCTTGATCAGCCCCTGCTCCTGGGGGATGCCGGAAGCTTCAGAAAACCCTTTTGCCGCTGCTAAGCTGGAATCCGGAACCCCGATGACGATATCGGCATCCACATCCATTTCCCTTGCCAGTTGCTGACCGAGGGATTTGCGGATGGTGTACGTTGATGTGTTGCGGAATTCTGAGTCTGCGCGGGCAAAATAGATGTACTCCATCGAGCATAGATTCGGTTTTGACACATCTGTATAATGATCGAATTCGATGCCCTGTTCATTCAGTGTAATCAATTCACCGGGTTCAATGTCACGAATGTATTCGGCACCGATCGCTGTGAACGCACACGTCTCACTGGCAACACAGTAGGCATCATCGATCATGCCGAGCATCAGCGGGCGCACGCCATGATCATCAAGAGCGATGGTCAATGAGTCCTCATCCAGGATGACGAAGGCAAAAGCGCCTTTTAACTGACGGAGTGCCGTCTTGATACGCTGTTTTTTATCCGCACTCTTATTTTTACGGATCAGGTGTGCCAGGACTTCAGAATCGGAAGATGTCTGGAAGATCGCGCCATCGTCTTCCAGTGCTTCGCGTATACTCAATGCATTGACAAGGTTGCCGTTATGGGCCAGACCGAGGTCGCCTTTATGGCTTTTGAAAAGGAATGGCTGAACATTTGATAGTTCACTGCCCCCTGTCGTCGCATAGCGGACATGCCCAATTGAATGCGGGAAAGTTTCAAGTGACATGAGTTGCTCTTTTGTGAGCGCTTCTGTCAAAAGACCCATGCCGCGTGCTCCGAATAGGAATTCTCCATTCGAACAGACAATGCCCGCGCCTTCTTGTCCTCTGTGCTGGAGGCTGTGCAGCGCAATGTAGGTCAGTTCACTGGCTTGCGGATGATTGAAAATCCCAAACACACCGCATTCTTCATTTAGTCCCCGGATGTCATACATTGTGGAATTGCCCCTTCCCAGATACTTGAAATCGTTTCGATGCTTCTGTCGATTGTCAGATTACGTGCATTAATGTGGAACCCTTGATCTGTCAGTGTGCCGATTTCCTTGCCGTCCGTGATATTTTGCCCGGAAGGTGCAATTACGATGTAGCGTGAGGCATTTTCTGCGAAGAGATCTTCGCCGTCTAGATCCAATGTGGCATTGATGCCCAGCTGATGGAATGCTGCGAGTTGTGCCAGTTTGACGGCAATGCCACCCCTGCCGACGGGTGCGATTTTCTTTACTTCCTTATTGATAAGGCGCGTGCGTAAATCCATACCGCGTGCATACTCCAAGTCAAGATCGATATGACGCGCTTGCTTTTTGATATCTTTATCGATCAGCTTTTCGATCTGACTGCCAGCAAATGCCTTCTCAGTATCCCCGATGATATAGAGCGCATCACCGGATTCAATTTTTTGTTCTGTCATGAACGTGACATCTTCGATAAGTCCGACCATGCCGATGACCGGCGTCGGCAGAATCGTGCCTTTTGATTCGTTGTAAAGACTGACATTACCGGACACGACCGGTGTTGATAATGCCGCACATGCTTCCGCCATACCGCGGGTCGATTCTCCCAGCTGATGATAGATTTCCGGCTTCTCTGGACTGCCATAGTTCAAACAGTCCGTCATTGCCAGTGGGAGTGCACCGGTTGAAATGATGCTGCGGAACGTCTGAGCGACTGCTTCTTTGCCACCATTCAATGGATCGGCGTAGACGTAGCGGCTTTTGCCGTCGATGGCCATCGCTATTGCCTTGTTGGTTCCTTCGACACGGACGATACCAGAACCAAACCCTGATTTCTGAACGGTGTTTGCGCCGACTTGGTTGTCGTACTGTTCATATATATAACGTTTCGACCCATGTGTCGGATGCCCGATTAGTGCATCGAAGACCGCATTGAGATCGTGATCCGCGTATTGATGAGTGGAATCATCCTGTACAGGGGCCGCACCTTCCAAGACATAGACCGGCGCCTCATCGGACAGTGGCTGAACTGGAATATCCGCGTATTTTTCGCCATGGAAGAAAAGTTCAAGACGATCCGTATCAGTCACTTCACCGATGACTGCAGAGTCGAGTTCGTAGTCTTCAAACATGGAAAGGAATTTATCTTCAGTCCCCGCTTCCACAACAAGTAGCATACGTTCCTGGGTTTCAGACAACATCATTTCATATGGAGTGATGCCCGCTTCACGCACTGGGACCTGATCCAAGTAAAGGGCAATACCGGATTCTCCTTTGGCAGCCATTTCGGCACTTGAGGATGTCAACCCTGCTGCACCCATATCCTGAATGCCGACCAGCTCCGGCTGCCTGATTGCGTCAAGGGTCGCTTCCATCAGCTTTTTGCCGGTGAATGGATCACCGATCTGTACAGACGGCCGCTTCGATTCAGATTCCTCGGTCAGTTCCTCTGATGCGAACGTTGCACCGTGGATGCCATCACGCCCAGTCTTCAATCCAACGTAGATGACTTTATTGCCGATTCCTTTGGCAGTCCCTTTTTGTATTTGATCATGATCGATGATACCGACACACATGGCATTGACCAGTGGATTACCGTCGTAGGATCGGTCGAATTCAACTTCTCCTGACACAGTCGGGATGCCAATGCAGTTGCCGTAACCGCCGATACCCGCCACAACGCCCCGCAACAGGCGACGATTGTTCGGTTCAGACAATTCACCGAAACGCAGCGAGTTTAAAAGACCAATCGGACGTGCACCGATGGAGACGATGTCACGGATGATACCACCAACACCAGTCGCTGCTCCCTGATAAGGTTCAACAGCGGACGGATGATTGTGGGATTCGACTTTGAAAACGACCGCTTGGTTATCGCCAATATCTACAACGCCTGCACCCTCGCCTGGTCCCATCAACACATGTGGGCCACTCGTCGGGAATTGTGTTAAGAACGGCTTGGAATGCTTGTAGGAGCAGTGCTCACTCCACATCACCGAGAAGATGCCGGTTTCTGTATAGTTCGGCTGCCTACCAAGGATTTCTACAACCTTGTCGTACTCTTGGTCTGAAAGCCCCATATCCGCGTATAGTCCGTTTTCCTTTATGGCCTGTTCATTCGGCTCAGTGAATGTAATCATGTTCTGCCTCCCACTTAGTCATTCTTTCGAAAAGTTTCATTCCGTCGTCACTACCAAGCAAAGCCTCAAGTGCACGTTCTGGATGCGGCATCATGCCGAGGACATTGCCATTCTCGTTGATGATGCCGGCGATGTCATTTCTTGAGCCATTCGGATTATCCGTGTATGTCAGGACGATCTGATTATTTCTATTGAGCGCATCATAGGTTTCATCATCACAGTAATAATGGCCTTCGCCATGGGCCACCGGGTAGACAACCGTTTCACCATTTTCGTAACCATTCGTAAATGCCGTTTCATTGTTTGTGATGGTAAGTGTTTCATCACGGGAGATGAAAGTGTGTGTATCATTGAAGATAAGCGCGCCTGGCAACAGTCCGATCTCCGTCAGTATCTGGAAACCGTTGCAGACACCAAGGACTGGCTTGTTTTCTAAGGCCGCTTCTTTGATCGCAGCAGTAATCGGGGCGACACTCGCCATTGCACCGCTTCTTAAGTAGTCACCGAAAGAAAATCCCCCCGGTATCAGTACCCCATCAAAATTAGAGAGGGATGTCTCACGGTAGTCGACATACTCCGCTTCGCCGCCAGCCTTTTTGATTGCGTTTAGCATATCTCTGTCACAGTTGGAACCTGGAAACCTGATGACTGCGAACTTCATTACTGGGACACCTCTTCAAGCACTTTATATGTGTATGTTTCAATGACCGTGTTGGTGAAGAGCTTCTCGGATAACTGACGTACGCTTTCATCAATTTTAGCGTCATCCGTTTCATCAATGTCGAAATAAAGCACTTTACCGACCCGGATGTTGTTGATTTCATTATGATCCAGTTCATGTACCGCACGATTCAGTGCTTCCCCTTGCGTATCCAGTACTTGTGGTTTCAATGTCACGATCAGCTCTACTTTTTTCATTATTTTATAGCCTCCATCTTATTATAGAATTCATTGTAAGTATCAAGCAGCGAACCGGTGTTGTTGCGGTACACATCTTTATCGAAGTTCTCCTTCGTTTTCATATCGACAATGCGGCATGTATCGGGTGATATTTCATCCGCGAGGACAATGGTGCCCCCTTTATCCCTGCCAAACTCGATCTTGAAGTCGATGAGCGATAGCTCCATTTTCTCCATCATCTCTCGGAGCACTGCGTTTATTTTCAGTGCAGCTGTTTTTAACGCATCGATTTCTTCGGCAGTCGCGAGGCCGAGCATCTCGACGTGGGCGTCCGTTAGTATAGGATCGTTCAAGGCATCCTGCTTGTAGTAGAATTCAACGAGTGGCGGCGTCATCGGCTGGTAGGGTTCCAATCCGAGGCGTTTGACGATGCTACCCGATGCAAAGTTGCGAACGACCACTTCGATTGGGATGATTTCGACTGAACGCACCAACTGTTCCGTTTCACTGATGCGTTCAATGAAATGCGAATCGATGCCGTGGGTTGCCATGTACTGGAAAATATCAGAGGAGATCAGATTATTGAGTCTCCCTTTACCAGTGAGAAAATCATGTTTTTCCCCATTGCCTGCTGTTACTTCATCTTTGTATTCGATGCGGTACACATCTTCCGCTTCTGTCCGGAAAACCCTTTTTGCTTTGCCTTCATATAAAAGCATCATGCTTCGACTCCCTTGATAAATTTTTGCTCCAATGCGCCCAATGCATCCTCTAGGTCATCTGTCAGCACTGTGACATGTCCCATCTTGCGGGCCGGTTTGCGCCCATCCTTACCATAAATATGAACGTGCCATTTCGGTTCAGTGAACAACTTCGCTTCAAGACGGTCCAAGTCATCCCCAAGGAGATTCATCATGACAGCAGCTTGGTGCTGGTAGACCTCTGGCATTGGGTGGTCGAGGATTGCCAGGATGTGGGCATCGAATTGGCTGATATTACAAGACTCAATCGTATGGTGCGCTGAGTTATGTGGTCGTGGGGCGATTTCATTCACGTACAGTTTACCGTCTTGGTCGATGAAGCATTCGACTGTGAATACACCAACAAAATGCATGGCATTCATAATCTTATCGACCGCTGTTTTTGCTTCATCCATATAGTCAACGCGTGCTGGCGCAATCGTTCGATAGAGGATCTGATTCTTATGCAGATTCTCCTGTAGCGGAAAATGAATGACCTGTCCGCTAACGTTGCGCGCAACAGTCAGTGACACTTCGCGCTCGAGCTTTAAGTATTTTTCAACCACCCATTCCGCTTCGTCAAAAGGAATGTCAAGCGATTGGAGGTCAGCTTCCGTCTCAATCAGCATTTGACCCTTACCGTCGTATCCGCCCGTGGTCGTCTTGACGATGACCGGAAGCCCGTGAGTATCAATGAACTGCCCGAGCGTATTTGCATCTGTTACCTTTTCGTAAGGGACAACATCCGCACCGGAATCTCGAATCGCCGTCTTCTCAAGGTCCCGGTTCTGCAATGTCAGCACCGTTTCTGCACCTTGTGGGACATGGTAGTCGTTGACGAGTGTACGCAGTATATGAGCATCAATATTCTCAAATTCGTATGTGACGACATCCGATATTTCACACAGCTGGCTAAGTGCATCGAAATCACTGAATGCTGCATGGATGAATGTATGGCAGGTGCTGCGCGCCGGTGCATCTTCTGAAGGGTCAAGAATGGCAACGCGATACCCCATTCTAAGCGCGCTCTGTGCCAGCATTTTTCCAAGCTGACCACCGCCGATGATACCGATTGTGCCACCCAGTCTAACTGAGGTCATTTTGCATCGCCTCCACTTTCTCTTCCAATGATGCTGTATAAGCTTCAAGTCTTTCATACAATTTTGAATCACTCACCGCGAGAATCTTTGCTGCCAGTATGCCGGCATTCGTGCTGCCCGCTTTGCCGATTGCGGTCGTTGCAACCGGGATGCCGCCAGGCATCTGGACGATGGAGAGCAGTGAATCCAGCCCTTGCAGAGCTTTTGACTCAATCGGGACGCCGATGACTGGAACATTTGTCATCGATGCGACCATTCCGGGCAGGTGGGCTGCCCCTCCAGCCCCTGCAATAATTACTTTTACTCCGCGTTCTTTTGCTGTTTTAGCATAATCCATCATCATCTCTGGTGTACGGTGTGCACTCACTACTTTTTTTTCATAAGGCACAAAAAAAGTATCCAGCATATCACATGCATGCTTCATCGTTGGCCAGTCCGAAGAACTACCCATAATAATTCCAACTGTCATGAACAAAGACCCTCTCTGCATTCATTTGTTTTTCTCATGTATAGCTTAACAATTCAAAAACAGATAATCAATACAAAAAGCGAACGTTTAATTTTATTTTTATTATATAGTTTGTATTTTGGTAAAATATTGCTTGATAATCAAATCCAATATACGGTATTATGTGAGTTAAACCGCTTTACGGAATACGTTCTGCGCTTTTTTAAATTGAATATGGAGATTTGGACTAAAGTCATGGATAATGGAATTGGAAACTCATTCAGGAGGCGTTTTTAAATGACAGCAGAACTTTTGAACGGTAGAGAAATTGCGAAGTCGTATCGTGAGGGACTCGCCCAAGAAGTCGAGAAATTAAAAAGCGTAGGGATCACACCGAATCTGACTGTAGTCATCGTCGGAAATGATGGTGCTTCTCTAAGTTACGTGCGCTCAAAAAACAAAGCAGCTGAGAAAATCGGCATGACTTCAGATATCATTCATCTCGGCGCAGATATCACAGAATCTGAACTGCTCGATACGATCGATGGTTTGAATAATGCCGACGAAGTCAATGGTATCTTGGTACAGGTGCCGCTACCTGAACAGATTAGTGAAGAGAAAGTACTTGAAGCGATTGCACCTCATAAGGACGTCGATGGATTTCATCCGATGAACATCGGCAGATTATATACTGGACAGCAGACTTTTACTCCTTGTACACCACTTGGCATCATGGAGCTGCTCAAGCATACAGGATCACTCGAAGGTAAGGATGTTGCCGTTATCGGCCGCTCCCATATCGTCGGTCAGCCTGTTGCCAAGCTATTGACCGATCAGCATGCAACGGTCACGTTGATGCACTCTCGAACGAAAGATATCGTAGAAAAACTCAAAACCTTCGATATCATTGTCAGCGCCGTCGGTCGACCTGGACTCGTAACCGGTGAACATCTCAAAGAAGGTGCCATTGTCATTGATGTCGGCAATACTGTAGTGGATGAAAAACTCGTCGGTGACGTCGACTTCGAATCCGCCAAGGAAGTTGCCAGCTTCATCACCCCGGTACCGGGCGGCGTGGGTCCGATGACGATTACCATGGTACTCAACAATACACTGCTTGCAGCTAAATGGCATAATGGCATCGAATAGAAAAACCCCCGTTTCCATCTGATTTTTCCTAGATGAAAACGGGGGTTTCTTCCTAACTGAAAAGATAGATATTCAGATAAACACCGCAATGCTTATTTCGCCTAGTTTCTGATGATGATATATACCAGATATGCAACGTAAGCTGCAAGCAGGACCGCTCCTTCTCTGCGTCCGATCTTGAAACTTGTACGTGAAAATATCAGAAGCAGAACGGTTAGACCGACCATCACCCAGCCATCAAAGAATAGCTTCGATTCGGCAGCGATGGGGGCGACGGTTGAAGCAGCACCGGTGACGAAAAAAATATTAAAAATGTTACTGCCAACAACATTACCGATGGCCATATCGCCCTTGCCTTTTAGAGCAGCAGTAATCGATGTCATGATTTCAGGCAATGAAGTGCCGATGGCGACAATTGTCAAACCGACCAAGGCTTCACTCATGCCGAGTGTAAGTGCAATCTCTGTTGCATTACTGACGACCAGCTCACCACCAAAGATGATGGCGACGAGTCCACCCAATGTAAAGAGAATATTTTTCAACCAAGATTCCCCAGTATCACTGTCGACTGCTTCTACAGACCCGGCACGATTTTTGCGTGCCATCTCGAAGACATAGTATAGGAATACAGCAAGAAACAGCAGAATGATCAGCCCATCGCCGCGTCCGATAATATTCTGTTCTAACCCTTGTAAGGCGACGTCCGCCATCAGTGTCATGAGTACGAGAGCCGCGAGCAGTGCAAAAGGGATTTCCTTACGTACCGTCTCACTTTGGACCGTCAGAGGCGCAATCAGTGCTGTCAGGCCGACGACAACGGTAATATTTACGATATTACTCCCGATGACATTACCAAGGACAACACCTGGACTTCCTTCCAGTGCAGCAAGGATTGCCACCGTCGCTTCAGGCGAGCTTGTCCCCATTGCGACAATCGTTAAGCCGACGAGAAGCGGTGAAACGTTGAGTTTAACCGCGATATTGGAAGCACCTTCTACGAAGTAATCGGCACCTTTGATGAGCAGTACAAAACCGACAATCAGCAAAACGTATTCCATGGCGCCCACCTCAATTTCACATGATATTGTATAAGATTAATTTCCTCTGACAGAAAGTTTAAACAAAAAAAGCAATTGCCGAAAAAATAAATATTTTATCGCTCATTCTTTTCAACAAAAAAAGTCACAACGATGAACAGCAAGAAAGCAATAATCAAAACACTGCCACCGATGATGAAGTACACCGTTGTAAATGTTTCGTTGAAATTGAAAGGATTGAGCATATAGAAGTACATGCCACTTATCAGAACAATCGCCCCAATCATGCCTGTAATCCCGTGAATATGTACAAGCAAAGTATTTTTAACCCGATATACACTGTAGAAGATGCCCCATGCGAACATAGACAGCCAGCCAACCAGCAAAACATGGGTATGGATCGGACGAATGCTGTAGTCGACTTCCCCGGCCATCTGCGAACCGATGAATACACCAAGCAGCCCAAACAATGATGCTACTCTGATAAAGTTGATGCCCCATTTTCTTTCCATTAAAATGCCTCCTGTATTTTCTGGATCACCACTTCGGGCGCCATTTACTATTATCTCACCCATTATACTACGTCATCCACTCCACCTATGAAACTGTTTAAATTTTAAAAGAAAAACACGTATCCACATGCGGATACGTGCATAAATTAATATTAGAATTGTAATCAGTTCGATTAAACTTTCTGCAGGCTCATCTTTGGGCCGAATGGTTCAAAATGGATACGAGAATCGTCGATACCCATTGCATTGAGTTCATTGATCATTGCATTCATGAATGTCATCGATCCACAAATGTAAATCTCTCGGTTTTCGTTACCTGCAAAGTCCTCGCGATTCAGGTAACCTTCGGATTCACTGAACTTGATTCTGATGTCTGCACCTTCAGCTTCAAGATTCTCAAACTGATCTTTGAATGGCAGGTAAGCCTCATTAATAGCACTATAAAGGAATTTGACATCGTTGCCTTTAGCAATTGCCGCTTCGGCCATCGCCATGACTGGCGTCGCACCGACACCACCAGCGATAAATAGCAGTTCACTATGCGTATCCTCGACCTTGAAATCTCCGGCTGGCGCGGAGAGGAAGATCACGTCTCCCGATTCAATATCATCATGTAGATAGTTAGAAACAACACCTTTTGTGTCATCTTCGCCTTCACGTTTCACTGCGAAGGTGAGACCATCCACCGTCTTATTTGAACAGATGGAATAATGACGTAATGCTTCATATGGGTAGTCTGCCGGTTTAACCTTCACAGTGATATACTGTCCAGCTGTGAATGATTTATCCACCTCGTCGGAATCGACTGTAAATCTGGTGATTTCAGAGGTCATGACTTCTTTTTTCTTAACAGTGAAGGGTTTAAAGCCGTCCCATGTTGCGTCCTGATACATATCTTGTTCGACATCAATGAAAATCTGTGCAATGTGATTATAATAGTCACCCCAAGCATCGATGATTTCCGGGGTTGCCTTATCTCCGAGAACTTCTTGGATACCTTCTAGCAGATGCTTACCCACTATTGGATAATGTTCCGGTTTAATTTCAAGCGCACGGTGCTTATGCGCAATGCCAACCACGTGCGGCACAATGGCGTCCAAATTGTCGATATGCTTTGCTGCAGCAAGAACTGTCATGGCCAGTGCTTTTGGCTGATTGCCGACTTTCTGGTTCGTCTGATTGAAGATGTTGAGGAGTTCTGGATGAGCTTCGAACATGTTTTGATAAAATGTTGTCGTAATTTTTGTACCATGTGCTTCAAGTGCTGGGACTGTCGCTTTAATAACATCTTTTTTTGCTTCCGTAATCATATGGATAACCCCTTTAATATAAAAGATATATATTTAATACATCTTTATCGTAGACCTATTTTATACCATTTTCAATACATTGTTTTAAATTTCACAATATGTTCACAGATTATTTGGAAAAAAGCACTTTATTTATATAAAAATAAAAACTGTGTATAATCATGTAGAGGAGTTGATGCCAATGAAACTGACATTATATACGGACTATTCTCTCAGAGTTCTGATGTACCTTGGAATGAGAGAGGAAGAAAAAGTCCAAATTGATGAAATTGCGAGCTTCTATAATATATCGAAGAACCATCTGACAAAAGTGGTCCACAATCTTTCCAAGCTTGGTTATATTAAAACCGTCCGTGGTCGCGGGGGCGGGATTATGCTAAACTATAAAGCAGAAACCCTTAATATCGGTGAAGTCGTCCGCCATACTGAAGACAATTTCCACATGGCTGAATGCTTTTCCGAAGACAATCAGTGTGTGCTTACTCCCGTTTGTGGCCTGAGATTTGTACTGAACGATGCACTACAGGCATATTTTGAAGTGCTCGATAAATATACATTGAAAGATATTATTCCTAAAGCAATGTTGAGGTGACCATTATGAACTCAAGTACAGTGATAAAAATCATGGCAGGTCTACTGCCTGCTGCTCCGATTACAGGTGAATTACTCGATGCGCAAATCGGCGAATCGCAACTCACAGATAATGATTCCGAGTCCAGCAGCAACTCGAGATATGCCGATTATGAAGGCCCAACAATGGAAGATGAAATTGCCAACCACAGTGGTAATGTTCCCGACCTTAGAGGTACTGAAGTTTATAACGTCCAAGTCGGTGACAACTTTGACCCTTTGGCCGGTGTCTACGCTATCGACAGTCAGGATGGAGATATAACAGATAATATCGAAGTGACCTCGAACACTGTCAACACCAATCGACCCGGTTCCTACACCGTCGGGTATCGTGTTGAAAATTCACGCAACGGCTGGTTCGAGTACACCCGATCAATAGAGGTAAGCAATGCGCCGACCGATCCCGTGCCGATGATACCGCCTGCAGAAGCAGAACTCGAGGATGATTCTGACGATGAAACAAGTGAATCAGCCATCACATTCATTGGACTCGACGATATTACCATTGAACAAGGTGAGACGTTTAATCCGAAAGAAGATGTTGAAATTATCGATGTTGACGGCAGTGACATTACGCACCGCGCCTATATCTCAGGGGAAGTCGATACAAATAGCCCGGGAGAATACACAATTGCCTATGCAGTATTCGATCACTTTGGAGATCCACATGCCAAGGCCCGCACCGTTATCGTAGAATAAATAAAAACTGCCCATCAGCTGATGGGCAGTTTTTTGTCTAAAGCTCTAATGTATATGGGGTAATCGGTATTTTTAAATCAAAGATCCAGATCGCGCTTTTATTTAATTAGTTATAAAAAGCCGGCACCCATGCTCGGGTGCCGACTCTAGTTTTGTACTATGCAAGTTGTGCAGTGATTTCACGGTTGAAGTCTTCAATATCGTCCGGCTTACGGCTAGATACGAGGTTGCTGCAAACGACGACGGATTCATCGTGTACTTTAGCACCTGCATTTTCCAAATCTTTTCTAACGGAAATGAAGCTTGTGATATTACGACCCTTCAACAGATCTGTATCAATCAGTACTTGAGGACCGTGACAAATTGCGAATGTCGGCTTATCTTTTTCCATAAAGTGCTTCGCAAACTCACCGAAACGTCCTTCTTCGTCTGAACGTAATAGATCTGGGGAGAATCCGCCAGGAATAAGGATCGCGTCATAATCTTCTGGACTCACATCGGAAATGCTCTTGTCCGCTGTGAATTTGCCACCTTGCTTGCCTTCTATCTCTCCTGCTTCAGGTGCAATGACCTCTACTTCGTGACCTTCATTTTGAAGTGCCTCTACCGGGCTTGTATATTCGATGTCTTCTACCATGTTTGTCATGATTACTGCGACTTTTTTAGCCAAAATCAATCTCTCCTTTGAATATCGTTATACCTATAGTCTTCCACGTCGTCCATTCTTTTAAACATATCAGATGAATTCTGGGTCGATAAATGTCATTGACAAACAGAACAAACGTTCCTATACTATATTACCAGGAGTGATATTATGCACTATTCATACGATGAAGATCTCGAGTACAAAATCCTATATAACGTCAAACATCGGCTCTTCCCCTACCCCAATACAAGTATGGCTGAGTACGATATTCGCACGGTCGATTTTCATATGAAGCTGATGGAACAAAAAGGATTAATTTCGCTGACACCCTTCGACTACGACTTCTACTATAGTAATATCGAACTCACGCACGCGGGTGAAGCATTGCTCGAACAGAAAGTTTCATAACTTACTGAAATCCCCTACGTCTAGGTACCAATCAAGATGTAGGGGATTTTCTAAGTTTTAATATTAAATGCTTGCAGTATTTTGCGCGCCTGACCATCATCAAGCTGGGTGACTGGATCCTTAGATTCAAAGCTTTGGATATCTTTACCCGCTTCAAGTGAATCGACCAGCGCAACCCATTCGACTCGAATAACATATTCTTCCCGGCCAAAATGAGGATTAATACGCTGTATTTCTTTGAATGGGTATTGATCATAATCAATCAGTCGGCCTCCCTGATGCATTTCGAAGTCAGCAAAACAAACTGCCGATGATATCACACGCCCGACCCCAAGCCATCCATTTCCACTACTGTAGAGTGCGAAGAAATCCTTGGGATTCATCTTTAGAAAATTTTCTTTAAACCGTGTTGTCGTTACACTGACAATACCGAGACGCTTGTACACATCAAAGTCTCTAAAAGTCCGGTTGAACTTACCATTAACTGCATACATATATTCATACCCCCTGTTCTACCTTACCCGTGATACGCCCGTTTCACACTGTTTCACGAGGGGTAGAGATTCATAATAAATTAAGGGGAGGTTTATTTAATGCCAAAAAAAGATAAGACAGATAAGATGTTCGAAGAATCATCTGAGGATAAGTTGGGGCAACGCAACTCGAAAGACGACACCGTAGAAGACGTCCTCTCTGACATTAATAGCAAACGTGAGGATTTCTATAGTAGCGAGAAGTCCTCCGAGGAAAACCATCCTTCTGATAAAGACACCAACTAAAGGTTTAATAAGAAATGAATATGGGAATATGGGAGCATACACAAAATAATGATGAGGTGAAAATTATGAGTAATGACACAAGCAAAAAAGACAAGTTCATGGGTAAAGCGAAAAAAGTCGCAGGAGACCTAACGAACGATCAGAAGACTAAAGAAGAAGGTAAGCGGCAAGAAACAGAAGGCAAGGTCAAAGATGCTGCAAACGATGTGAAAGATAAAGCGAGCGACGCTTTCAGCGATAGAAAATAGTTAATGAATAAAGAAGCGGCAAGATTCNGTTCAAGTGCTTCAAGCTGATCCAGTGATTCATCTGCACTCATCAGATAGTTGCTGCTGTTTTGCACATGGATATCAAGCATTGTTTCACTCATCTTGTAGTCATCATCCTGATTCATCAATTTGAACTCAATCAGTGCGAGCGTTCGATTTGATATTGCTAGATATAGATCATCTTTCAGATGTTCCAATATCCTGCTATCCCGGTCGTCTAAGAATTCAGGGGTCTTAATGCCATCCAAATCTGCTTCAAGCTGACCGTAAGATTCATGAAGTCGCTCGAGCCTCTCAGCTGTCTTATCTTTGCCTAGCCTATTCCATAAAAACTGATTGTACATCGGCGTGAAGTCAGCTTTCCATATGCCTGTCACATCCTGCTTAATATGGTCGACTTGCTGAGCTAATTCTTCTATCTCTGCCATTTCCTGCTGTGTATACTCGACACTAGTACCATCGGCATTAACAGTTGTAGTGCTTAAGCTGTTCGAGTAGTCCCTTTTACCTTGTTGGTGAATTGCAGAACTCAGTTGAATGTTTTGATGTGTCATTGTTTTTATGTAGGGTCTATCAGATGCCAAACTCTCAAAGTCGGAATCTTGTTCTATTGTGGTGCTGCATGCAGTAAGCAATACAGCAGCAAATATTAGGAATATTGGTTTCACTTGGTTGTCTCCCTATACTGAAAGTTACTCATTCGTAATATATCGAATTTATTGTAACATAACTGTAATATACGGGGAAGGGGGAAAGCGTTTTACAGCGTCGCACCGTAAAAAAGCTACCTTGCTGGGCGCAAGGTAGCTGATTGCAATCTATTTTTCCTTGTTTAAAATCAGGTAATCCAATTCTTCTTTTGTAAGTGCGTTAATCTTCTTATATTGCGTTAGGAAGAAGATCGCTCCGAGTAGCACCCACGCGCCGAGCGCAATGTAAGATGGTGTGCTTAGTGCCGCTGGCGACCCTGGATACAGAAGCAACACTAGGAATGTAATGGAAATCAGTACACCCAGCACTCCGAAAACGACATAAATTAGATTGTAGTTTGCTTTTTGTTTAAAAAACTTTACTGCGACTAGACTCGTAATTAGAAAAGCAACGGATACACCTGTTGAAGACATGTCGACAATCCAACTGAGTGCGGTACGACCGAGCCAAGGTGCCAATAGACAGACAGCCATGATGAACAGTACTGAAACGTAAGGCGTCTTATGCTTACCGAGTTTCATAAAGACCGAAGGGATGAACTTCGCACGGCCTAGTGCGAAAAGTAGCCTCGAAGACGACATGTAGAACCCATTCAATCCTGTGAAGACACCAAATGAGATGGCAAGCGCGAGGATGGTCATTCCGAGTGCTCCCATCGACGACTGTACGACGGATCCTGTCACCCACAGTGCCCCATCAATCAATTGCTCGTCCGGATAGACCCATGAAGTGACCAAAATCATCAGCACATAAGTGATCATGGCGGCGATGATTCCCCAGACGATAAGTTTGAAAGTCTTGTCTGGACTGAATTTAAATTCTTCAGCCGCTTGTGGAATATTGTCGAAGCCCACATACATCCATGGTGCAACTGCGACGATTAGTATAATCGAGGTCCAGATGCCGTTTTCATTATTGAAAAGAGGCTCAGCATTAGATAATGTAAACTCCCCTGTAAAGAATGACCAGGCAAAAAGTATTGTTACCACGATAGCCATGAATAGACAGAACAGGAATTGCAAGTTACCTGATAGACCACTGCCCCGTATAGATATGAAGGCGAAAATGATTAGTACTAGCGAGGATAGAATCACTTCCATGATATAGACATCCCACCCCGCGATGGAATAGAGATAGCCGACTTCAAGAAAATCGGGTAGGACGAACTTGAAGAGCAGGCTAAATGCGCTTGCATTCAGCGCAACAACACATATGTAACCCAGCGCTAAGAACCATGAAGCGATGAAACTGACATATTTTCCATACCCAACATAACTGAAGGCAAACTCACCGCCAGACACAGGAAACTGTGTAGTTAACCCGCCATAAGCGACTGCGATAATCAGCATAAGTAAACCGCCAATAATGATGCCGAGCGTGGAACCGAGTGTGCCGGAAGAAAGCAACCAATCACCAGGAAGAATGAAAGCCCCCCACCCAATGCTCGAGCCATAAGCGATGGCCCATATGAACCGCTTAGACATGGTACTGTCAAGCTTCGTACGTTCTACGTTAGATATTTTATTTTCCATTAAGAATTGACGCTCCTCTTATTCTTTTCTAGATTAATAGCCTAACAGAACTGGCTTTAAACGTAAAATGTATTTTTCTACATAAATCAGCAATAGTTTCACTTACATCGCAGTAATCCCTATCCCATTCTTACTTTACACTTAATATGCCCGCACCTACAGGTGCGGGCATATCGTTCTATTGACTAAAGTTGAGTAGTTCAATACCAAATACAATCGGCATCAAGAAGTACACGAAGGAAACGACCAGGATGACACCTATGATGTTCAGGGTAAATCCGGTTTTTGCCATCTCTTGAATACTGATCTTACCCGTACCAAATACAATCGCATTCGGCGGTGTCCCTACCGGTAGCATGAACGCACAGTTGGCTGCCATGGCTGCCGGCACCATTAGTGTCAGAGGGTGTACCTCAAGGGCGATTGTCAGCCCCGCAAGGACAGGCAGAATCATTGTGGCCGTTGCTGTATTGGATGTAATTTCTGTCAGGAACAGGATTGCCAATGCGACAATCGTGATGATCAGCACAATATGAATACCTTCAACATTCGTCAACAAGTTACCAATCCATTGGTCGACGCCAGTTTCAACAATGGCTGCTGCGAGTGCAAGTCCCCCGCCAAAAAGAAGCAATACACCCCACGGAAGGTCACGTGCCACCGACCAGTCAAGGATACGCCCAGGCTTTCTGCGCGTCGGCAGAAGGAAAAGAAGCACAGCGGCAATCATCGCAATCGATCCGTCCGTCAACAATTCTGTCGCTTCAATCTCACTCCATATAAAGCCACGCGTCACCCACATCAAGGCTGCAAAAATAAATACAATAAGCACAAGTACTTCTTCCCTTGTAATACCACCAAGTTTCTCGAGTTCACCTGAGATGATTTTACGACCGCCCGGTAGCTCTTTCATTCCATGCTTGAAACTGAAGTAATTCATGTAAGCCCAAGCAATGGCGAGGAACAGTATGACAAGTGGCACACCAAACAGCATCCACTGTCCAAAGCTCATTTCAATATCGAAAAGTTCCTGCATCTGACCTGCCATGATGATTAGCGGTGGTGTACCGATCAGTGTGCCTAGACCACCAATCGTGCCTGCATACCCGATACCAAGTACCAGCGATTTTTCGAATTTCATCAAATCATTTTCAAGGCCCGACTGCGTCATCGAGTGCGCTTCTTTAATGATTGCCATACCGATTGGAATCATAATCATAACAGCTGCCGTGTTGCTGACGAACATGGACAGGAACCCTGTCGCAATCATGAAACCAAGCAGTATCGTCGCCGTTGTGGTTCCGATTGCGTTGATTATGGTCAGTGCAATACGTGTATGTAGATTCCAGCGTTCCATTGCCAAAGCAATCAAAAACCCGCCGAGAAATAGGAAGATGATATCATTTCCGTAAGCACTTGTCGTCGCACTGCTATCCATTACTCCGCCAAGCGGGAAAAGAAATAGTGGGAGCAATGAAGTCGCTGGAATCGGAATGGCTTCTGTTATCCACCAAGTAGCAATCCATAGTGTAGCCGCGACAACAAATACTCCCGATTGATCTAAACCTTCAGACTCAAGGAATAGTAGCGCAAGTACGAACAATAAAGGACCGAGAATTAAGCCAATGAGCTGTCTGCGGTTATACGGTGTTACGGGAGGTTCATCGTCCGTGCCTTTTTGTGCACTCTCTTTTACCGCTTCTGCACTGAAGAACTTAAGCATCGACTTCGTTCGTTTGGATTCCCGCCATAAATTTTGATAAGAGTCCTTAATTTTTGATTTACTCATATTTTCCCTCCTAAGGAAAACGCTTCCTATGTATTAGTTTAGAAGATACCATATTTGCTTTAAGTGCGCTATATATTCCTTCAGTTATCGAGTGTAAGGACATGCAACGTGCCGCAATCAAGTACGGCCGTATTTCCGGCAATGTTATTCATCCATACCGATATGGTGTAATACCGCAAGCAGAAATACTTTCCCGATATGGACCATCGACCGCTCATCCACATCGAATTTCGGATGGTGGTGCGGGTAGATTGCGTCAATTTCAGGATTGCGTCCACCGACAAAGAAAAAGCAGCCCGGAACGTGTTGAAGATAGTATGCAAAATCCTCAGATGTCATCATCGCCGGCTTATCCAACACCACAACATCCGCCATGTAGTCTTCGACAAGTGCCTTCAACTCGTATGTCTCTCTTTTTGTATTAACCAGCGGGTCACAGCTATCCGTAAACTCAACCTCTACTGTTGCACCGCTCTGTGCTGCCGTCACCCCACTGATCTGACGGACCCACTTCTCCATCTCCCTTTTTTGGGTAACTTCAAAAGTTCTCGTCGTACCCGATATAGTGGCCGTATCGGGGATGACGTTCATGGCCTCCCCGCTATGGAATTTACCAATCGTTAGAACATTCGACCCAATTGGATCCGTCTTACGGCTGACAATTTGCTGTAAATTGACGACCAGCTGACTCATAATCACGAGTGGATCTACTGTCATGTGCGGCAGAGCCCCGTGTCCACCCTTCCCTTGGACGGTGATTTCGAAGTTGTCGCCACCTGCCATTGTATTCCCCGGTCTGAATCCGATTGTCCCAAAATCATCGTCTGCCCACACGTGTGCCCCATATATATAATCGACACCTTCGAGACAGCCGTCGGCAATCATCAGCTGTGCGCCACCTGGTGGCAGCTCTTCGGCAAACTGGTGAATGAATACGACTGTACCTGAAAGTGACTCTCTTACACCAGACAGCACCGTTTCTACCGCCATCAATGCCGCAGTATGTATATCATGACCACAAGCATGACTGACTCCATTAATGGTCGATTTATAAGGCACATCTTTCTCATCATGGATGGGCAGTGCATCAAAGTCTGCTCGAAGCGCTACCGTTGGGCCCGGTCTGCTCCCCCTTAAAGTGCCGACCACACCATTGCCACCGACTCCTGTTTGATATTCGATATCAAGTGACTCTAGGTGCTGACGGACATACTCTGGTGTAAACTGCTCTTTGAAGGAAAGCTCAGGGTACATATGCAAGTGTCGACGCATCTTGATCATTTCGGGCCATAGGGTCTCAAGTTGTTCAAAAAGTGCCTTACGCAAAGTCATCATCCTCATTTATATTGTATGTATATTATTGCATAAAGATACCTTGAGTAAAAAGATATAACTTATAAGCGCTCATTTGAAGGAAAACAGGCATAAAAAAAGCCCTCGAATGTCAACTTTCCTAACATTCGAGGGTATCTCCTGTTACACAGCACAACGCGCAGTGTGGATGAGACCGCGGATGTTTCTGTGAGGGCGGAACGAATCTAAGTCTTGCACCGATTTAACCCATTCAAACTTTCCAATTACCTATTTCTTTCGAGTAATCTAAACCCTTAAATGACTCTAACCCGCCGCCTAACCACTTAAGGTCCCGACCAAGGTGCAGCGGGCTTTCTGTCCGTGTATCGATACGATGGGTATCGTATAGTAGCGCAACTTCAGTAAGATTTCCATTGGACACTGCATCCATTAAGGTCAGCAGCATTTATTATTAAAATGACGCTCCTTGCACCCTTCTCGCCTCCTTCGATCAATCTGGAGCGACATTTAATAATCATTAAATGATAGAACAATTTCAATTTGAATACCCGTGGTGTTGTAAATTTTTCTACTGCTGTATTCATTTGATAGTATTATATTATGCCAATACTGGTTACACAACAAAAATTTATAAAGTATTCTGAATGCTTGAAACTATTCCATTAATATACATAAATAAAATGCAATTAATATGAAATTATATCTTTTATTCTCTAAGTGACACTATCACTACGCTCACGCCTTTAATACTTCAGCTGTTTATTTGTATTCAATGGATAGCTAAAGACTTTAACTTTTTATATAGGTCTAATGCATTTATCAAAATCAACGCTCATTATTCATTCTATTCGTCAACGTGTTACACTGCACCGAACATTCAAGCATTTCGACATCATTATTCAAATATATGGTAATAATTATGTAACGATTTTGAATAAAAAATTTCATCACTAAAATACTTTTAAATACTTGCACCCTTTCAAATCTTATTTGGGTGCAGGCTGTATGACTCATCCCCTAGATAGAGGGCTGCGAGGCGCTCGAATGATTGCTTCTTCTCTTCCCAGTCATAAATGTTACACAGTATGAGCCAGTCCTCACACTGGTAACTGTCACTTAGATGATCGAGTGCCACTTTAACCGTTTCAGGCCCACCAATAATCATGCGTCTGCGATTATTTTTTACTTTCTTCACTTCGTCTTCGCTTAACAACCTCATTTTCTCTTCGGCTGCTTCTGGTGTCGGCACCTGGCTATCGAGGCCTTTCTCAACGTTCAAAAGCCATATATCTTGTGTATGTGCGAGCTGTTCTGCGTGAGCATCGTCTTCCCCGCAGACAACAAAGACGCATGCCTTGGCAGATGGGGTATCCATGAACCCCTGACTGAAAGTCTCCCTATATGTCTGGAGGGCAGCGACACCGCGATCAGGTTGAATAAAATGACCAAATACATATCCGATGCCGAGTAACCCTGCAAGCAATGCACTATTCTCACCGAGGCCAAGAGAGTAGAGTTCCGGTCTATTTGTTGTACGTGGGGCTGCATGTACTTTGGCACTGCCATCCAGATAGGCGATCAGCTGCCTCAATTTATCTGGATATTCCGCCATCTGGTTCGGTTTATCGTCAGCAAGTAAACTGCGCAGAAATTCAGCGCCGCCAGGGGATCGACCCAACCCGGCCTCGACCCGGCCTGGAAACAAAGATTCGAGCTGGGCAATCTGTGATGCGACCTTAAACGGGCTATATTGGGGCATTAGAATGCCGCCACTCCCCACTTTAATCGTTTGAGTCTGACTAGCCACAGCAGCCATCATTACTTCCGGTGCACTTGAAATCATGCCCCGTGTCGCATGGTGTTCTGCGAACCAGTATCGCCCATACCCAAGCGACTCTGCCAGCTGTGCCAGCTCAATCGTATGTGCCGCCGTTTGTTCTGCCGTCATGCCTTTCGGTTTTGGCATCTGATCCAATATCCCCAGTTTCATTGCCCTCTTTCCTTTCCTGTTCCTATTATTCTTAGAACCATACAGCATGGATAATCAGCGTTGCAGTGATGATCGTCAACAATGACAATGGCACTCCTACTTTAATGTAGTCGGTAAATTTATATCCACCAGGGCCATATACAATCAGGTTAGTTTGATAACCAATTGGTGTAATGAAGCTTGCCGAAGCGGCGATGGCAATTGTGACAATGAGCCCCATGTAGCCGATATCCATCTGCGTAGCCATCTCGATTGCGATTGGAAACATCAGAACGGCGGCACCAGTGTTGGTGATTAATTCTGTAAAAATGTTCGTCATGACATAAAGTATCGCGATGATTCCGATGGCACCAAGCGGCATAGCGATCGCCAGCATGTGCTCAGCCAAAAATTGTGCAAGTCCCGATTCTGTCATGGCGGCTCCGACACCAAATGCACTTGCAATCAAGAGAATGACATTGAACTGGATATAGCTCAGCATCTCGTCTGCATCAATGAATTTGAAAAGCAACAGTAGCACAACAGCAATCAGCATCGCCTCAAACATCGACAATATACCGAGAGTCACTGAAGCAATCATGGTCAACAACAATCCAAGCCCACCCCAGCCTTTGGCACTATTCTGATGCAATGCTTCCGGTGGTGCAAGCGATGTGACAACATAAAAGTCATTCTCATGCATATGTTGCTCCAGAAAGTCCTTGGCAGCAAGCAGCAGTACTGTGTCGCCGGGTTTGAAGATAATATCACCGACACGACTTTTTATTCTTTCGTTATTTCTGTGTACTGCTATGACGCCCGCATTATATCTCGTACGAAAGCGGGTTGATTTGACAGTTTTCGATACTAGCCCAGACTGGTGGGAGATGACCGCTTCAATGAGCTCAAATTCATCATTCATAAGGCTATCCAGGGTCTGGTCGGTGCCTGTAATGAGTGTAATCCCTTTTTGCTTCTGAACAGCAGCAATGGTGTTCAAAGTGCCTGAAAACAGAAGATGATCACCTTCTCTGATTACAGTAGTCGGTGTTACCGGAAATATGCGGGAGTCCCCTCTCAAAATCTCGATGATATATATCCCTTTTAAAGAAACATCAACAGCTTCAATAATTGGACGTTCCACATGCTCAAATGACTTCTCGATCACTGCCTCTGCCAGAAATTCCTTTACTTCTTCGCGAATCTGTTCTTTTGCTCCCAACGTATCAGGCAGCAGACGGTAGCCCAAAGTGAAGATGTACGCCATGCCCAGTAACGCAATAGGCACACCGACTATAGCCAGCTGAAAAAATCCAAAGCCTTCACGCCCTGACTGAATCAGCAAACCATGAACAACGAGATTTGTTGAAGTACCAATCAATGTCATCGTTCCGCCGAGTATAGTGACATAAGATAGAGGAATCAGAAATTTTGAAGGCGCGATACCGTTTTTCTGACACCATCTCTTGATGATTGGCGTCAGAGTGACCACAATCGGTGTATTGTTCAAAAATCCTGAGAAAAGGGCAACTGGTGCGAGCAGTTTCATCATTGAGCGTTTCGGCCCTTTATGTTGCTTCAGTAGACGATCGATATAATTTTCAATGATGCCATGCTTCTGTATTGCACCCGCCACAACGAATAAAAGCATTACGGTCAGCATGCCCTCATTTGAAAAACCGCTTAGGGCCTGGCCAGTGGAAATGACACCTGTCAACAGGAACACGATCAGGAAGAACGAGACAATCAAATCGGCACGCGCCATTTCAAAAAGTAACGCAAGCAACATTAATACTATCATCATCGCGACAAAAATCATTTCCCCCGTCATGAACCATCCCCCTTAAGTTTTCCAATTATTTAAAATATATCATAGCACAGCTGACACCTTCTTAAGTAATGTAAATGCTATTCTTTGAAATATATTTTCTATATATTCAAACTATTCTATATTGTAAAAGTTCACCGTAAAATGATTAAGGAATTAGGAAATCGGTTATATATTACTATCAGCGTATGAAAAGATACTACACAGACACTTATTCGTACGAATGGAGGAAGAAAGATGGAAAAGTATTCAAGTGAGCAGATCGATAAGCTGCTTGAACAAAAAAAGGAAAATCATCAACTCAAAAGCCGTGAAAACTGCACACACAATGACATTGTGAAATGTTTTTTGAATGGTAAAGCATACAGCTACGTATGTATGGACTGCGGCTACTCTAGCAAGAGCCGCTCATCCTTTTTTTCTTTCCCACAATCCGACCAACAGATGGGATGACGAAACAATCCTGGTGTAAGCCTAAATAATGGAGCTTACACCCCGGATTACATATAATAGTAAGTATCATCCTAAAACTAAAAGGAGCATTTGTATGAGTATTTATGATATAAGCGTCAAAAAAGCGAATGGTGAGATTTATTCACTCGATAAGTACAAAGGCAAACCTATGTTAATTGCCAATACCGCAAGTAAGTGTGGCCTCCGCGGGCAATATGACGAACTGGAAACTCTTCATAAAGAATACGGGGACCAGGATCTGATTGTACTGGGATTCCCATCCAACCAGTTCAACAACCAAGAACCAGGCTCTGACGAAGATGCAGAGGAAGCGTGTCGTATCAACCATGGAGTTACATTCGACATCCATGAAATCATTGATGTCAATGGTGAGGATGCTCATCCCCTTTTCAAGCATCTCAGAAGCGAGTCCAAAGGACTTATGGGAGACAAGATCAAATGGAACTTCACCAAGTTTCTGATCGACCGTGATGGTAACGTGGTTACACGCACGGCACCGACAACCTCCCCTCTGAAAATGAAGAAGGATATTGAAAAACTACTTTAGTCATAAAGGTGAGCACAGAATCTAGACGACCTGTGCCCACCTTTTTCTTGACTGCATTGAGAAAGGACGGCAAGATGTCTCAAGGTGAACGTAATCTTCAATCAAAATATGGTACAAGCAGGCGTGCTGAAGCATTCTACAACAACCAGATGCTCGATTATCTGAATACTGATATGGCACAGTTTATTTCCGAACAAGAGATGGTTTTTGTCGCCACTTCAGACAGCAACGGAAATTGCGACAATACATTCCGTGCCGGTGATGCTGGATTTGTCAGAGTCCTTGATGAACGGACATTGATGTATCCTGAATATCGTGGAAATGGTGTCATGGCCAGTTTAGGAAATATCAGTGAGAATCCACATATCGGACTGATGTTCATTGATTTCTTTGACCACCATATTGGACTTCACGTCAACGGCACTGCTGAAATACTGGAAAACGACGCACTGTCCACACTCGGTATCGACGACACTACCATTTCAAAACTCCACCAAGAAGAGAATGGGCGCGCTGAACGCTGGGTGATCATTAGAGTCGACGAAGCCTATATCCATTGCTCAAAGCATATCCCACATCTAGTAAAGAAGTCCGAAGTGATTGACTGGGGTACTGATGATGAAAAGAAAAAGGGTGGAGACTTCTTTAACGTCAGGCAAAGAAAATAGGTGATGGGCATGACAGATAGTCTTCTAATTTGTATTTATGTATCAGGAAAGCAATTTAAAAACAAACGATTTATCCATTGAAGAAATTTAAAAAGCGTATCCACTAAAGCCAGTTGGATACGCTTTTTTCTTATTCGATCGTTTTATGTCCCGCAATACGTCATGTGTACTCTTTTCTCATCTTCCGGCGGTTCCTTGAACATGCGCTCATGACCATCATCGAATGGGCTGCTGAGCACTTCAATCAACTTGGACGCCTTGGTGAAATCGCCATTTTCTACAGCGGCATCCAATGCCTCCTCGACTAGGTGATTGCGTGGAATGACAGCGGGATTAACACTGCGCATTTTTTTATAAGCCGCTTCTATGGAAATACTTTGCGACTCTAGGCGCTCTTGCCATGCATCATACCAATCTTTGAATGTGTCGGTTGCATATAGTGGCATATCCTCCAAAGCATCGAGTGACAGCATCCTGAACGTTTTCGTATAGTCGGCCTTATACTCATGCAACAGATCAAGTAGTTCTTCCACTAGACGATCGTCTGCTTCCTGTTCGCCAACTAGACCAATCTTGTCCCTCATGCCAGACCGCCAATACTCGTTATACTGTTTGCCGAATGCCCCAAGTGAAGCTTGGGCAATTTTCATTGCTTCCTCCTGATCCTCATGAATCAACGGCAGCATCGTCTCAGCCAGTCGTGCGAGGTTCCACTGTGCAATACCCGGCTGGTTACTATAGCGGTAGCGTTTATTCACATCGATGGAACTGAATGCTGTTTCAGGATCATAGACATCCATGAATGCGCAAGGACCGTAATCGATTGTTTCACCGCTGATGGTCATGTTGTCGGTATTCATCACCCCATGGATGAATCCGACAAGCTGCCACTTGCTGATAAGCTCTGCCTGACGGTCAATTACTGCATCAAAAAATTTCCGGTATTTTTCTGGCCCTTCACTTTCAGGATAATGGCGTTTAATGGCATAGTCCGCCAAAGTCCTGATATGCGACTTGTCTTCAAGACGCGCTCCATATTCGAACGTTCCGACACGCAGGTGGCTTTCTGCTACGCGCGTGAGTACTGCACCTGGCAGCATGCGATCACGACTGACAGCTTCACCAGTCGTTACAAGTGCAAGCGCGCGGGTGGACGGGATACCTAATGCATGCATTGCTTCGCTAATAATATACTCCCGCAGCATTGGGCCAAGGGGCGATCGGCCGTCGCCCATTCTTGAGAAAGCTGTCCGTCCAGCCCCTTTCAGTTGAATGTCCATTCGTTTGCCATCCGGTGTAATCTGTTCGCCGAGCAGAATCGCACGCCCATCACCAAGCATAGTGAAGCTACCGAACTGATGACCTGCGTAAGCTTGTGCAATCGGCAATCCACCATCAGGCACTTTATTCCCTGAAAATACTTCATTCGATTCCAATTGAAGGTTTCTCGGTTCCAAGCCAAGTGATTCGGCTAATTTCCAGTTGAAAAGTACCATCTCTGGAAACTCTGCCACCTCGGGCGTTGTCTTTCTGTAGAACACGTCCGGCAGCCCGGTATAGCTGTGTTCCAATTGCCATCCACTTTGTTCCATATGATCCCTTCCCTTTGAAAATACATGTTTTGTACCTTTACTTTACCAAATTAAAACGTCAATTCCCAATCAGATGGATGGCAGTACGCATGTACGAATACCTTACATAGGTTTGACAGAGCAACTAATATTGATTATTCTGAATAATATCTTAATTTAGAAATGGGGATCTTATTTTGCAAGCACAACTCTTTGAACGTCTTGAAGCACTCTATACGGACATGGTTGAATTTCGCAGAGACTTACATATGTACCCGGAACTTTCCCATCATGAGGTAGATACACCAAAGAAAGTCGCCAGTTTTCTTAAAGACCTCGGACTTGATGTTAAGACAGAAGTCGGTTCAAGAGGTGTCGTTGGTACACTTAGGGGGGGCAAGCCAGGGAAAACAATCGCCTTGCGTGCAGATTTTGATGCCTTGCCCATCCAAGACGCGAAGGATGTCCCTTACAAGTCGCGAATTGATGGGGTGATGCATGCTTGTGGTCATGATATTCATACATCCAGCCTGCTTCATGTCGCTAAAGTGCTGAGCGAAAATAAGTCAGATTTACCAGGCACAGTTGTATTCATCCATCAGTTTGCAGAAGAAGTGATTCCCGGTGGTGCAAAATTCATGATCGAGGATGGTTGCATGGATGGTGTTGATGCAGTATTCGGTGCGCATGTCAGCTCCAATGCAGCTTTAGGCACTGTCGGCTACCGGGAAGGGCCGGTCATGGCGAACGGGGACACTTTTGAGATCACTATCCAAGGAAAAGGCGGACATGCCGCGTCCCCCCATCTGACAATAGACCCACTCGCAATCGGCGGTCAACTGATGAGTTCACTCCAGCAGATTGTCAGCCGGCAAACCGACCCTCTGAAATCAGCTGTGGTCACTGTCGCTTCTTTCAATGGCGGTGATAGTTTCAATGTCATTCCGGATTCTGTAACCTTAAAAGGCACTGTACGTACATTCGAACCTGAAGTACGTGACCATGTCGAGGCACGAATCGAATCCATTGCCAAATCGACATGCGAGGGCTTTGGTGCTACAGCAACTGTAGAATACGTCAGAGGTTATCCAGCGGTCGTCAATGATCCAGCAGAAACTGCTCGGTACCGCCGTGTGGCGGAATCACTTTTCGGTGAATCTGAAGTCAACGAAATCCCTCCGATGATGGGCATGGAAGACTTTGCCTACTACTTGAAGGAAGCGCCAGGATCATTCGCTTGGGTCGGTGGAGCTATGCCCGATGAAGCCGACATATACCCACACCACCATCCTAAATTCGATGTTCGAGAAGCATCCATGCTTAATATCGGTAAGTTATTCATCGCTACAGTGCTCGATTATATGAATGATACGGCTTCCTGACCGGGAGCACATAGGAGGATTCACTTATGGGAGATATTCTGGAAATTGCAAACAGTACAGTATTCTGGGTGTTCGCATTCATCATTGTCGCTATTGTCGCCTTACAAGCACTCATATTCTTATGGATCGCAAAACGTTCAGCTGGGGAAGCCGGGATGAGTCCTGTTGAAGTTAAAACTGCCATCCGTTCTGGGTTCATCAGTTCAATCGGCCCGTCTTTCGGCATTGCAATCGTACTCATCTCCCTGATTGCCTTGATTGGTTCCCCGATCACTCTGATGCGTATCGGTATTATCGGTTCTGCAGCAACAGAATCCAGCGCAGCGTCGATCGGTGCCTCTGCGTTCGGAGTGGAACTAGGCGCAGACGGATTCCCAATCGAAGCTTTGGCTGCTGTCATGTGGACCATGTTTCTTGGCGGCACTGGATGGCTCATTTTTACAATGGTCTTCACTAAATCAATGGGTAAAACCCAGCAGAAGATCCAAAAGCACAACCCTAAAATTATGGCAGGTGTCGCGCTTGCAGCCATGCTCGGGGCTTTCGCCTATCTAGCCAGCCAGCAGATGATCAACAGCCTCAACCATACCATCGCCGGCGTAGTTTCTGTAGCCGCCATGATCATTATGATGAAGTACGCTGACCAAAGAAATCTCAGTTGGCTTAAAGAATGGGCGCTCGGCTTTGCACTGCTTATCGGCATGACCACCGGCTATTTGACGACATTCATTCTCTAAACAGAAGAAACGAGGGACATATCTATGAGCAATGCAGCTGAACAGTCACATGTCACCATTAACAATCAGACATTTGGAGTGAAACGCACCGAATCTTCCTCAATGGAATTATTCTACAAACGCTCCCACTTTTGGGGCAGACTGACACTTTTCATCATTATCCTCATGTCACTAATACCGCCACTCTATATCTCTTTCGTCATGGATGCGCATCCTGGCTGGGGGGTCATAGGAGCGGGTATCGTAGGCTATGCTTCATTCATTGGCATCATGTGGGTTCTTGAGCCGATCACCTACTATCCGACGCTTGGTGTTGCCGGTACATATCTGGCGTTTCTGACAGGCAACATTGCCAACATGTGCCTGCCTTGTTCTTCAGCAGCACAAAAGGCAGTAGGTGCAGAGCCGGGTTCAGAGAAAGCCGAAGTGGCCGGCGTCTTCGGTATCGCTGTTGCTTCATTGAGCAACATCATCATCTTGGTCATCATGATTCTTGGAGGCACCTATTTCATTTCCATGATGCCACCGTTTGTTGAAGGCGCGTTCGGCTTTGTCCTGCCGTCCATTTTCGGTGCGGTGCTTGGACAGTTTGCCTACCGTACACCGAAGTACGGCGTCGTTGCACTTGTTATCGGTATGGCTGTACTTTTCGCCCCAATCTTCAGCCTCATTAAAATTCCAATCTGTGTCGCACTGACGATTGCAGTAGTTCTTTTTATGGAAAAACAGAAAGGAAATTTGGATGGATAGAACAATCAACGCATCGCGACTGTCGGAACGTATTCATATGCTCAGTGAAATTGGCAAGATTGAAGAGACGGGCGTCAATCGTCTGGCACTGTCCGACACTTACAAAACTGGCATGGATCTCGTCCGCAAATGGATGGACGAGGCCGGACTCACCACACGCTACGACAACTTCGGCAACCTTATTGGCCGCATTGAAGGAAAGAAGAAAGATGCCCGTCGGGTTATGATCGGTTCACATATCGATTCCCAGCCCTACGGTGGCCGTTTCGATGGTACCATTGGTGTACTCGGTGGACTCGAAGCTGTTCAGACGATGATTGAAAATGGTATTGAACCCGATATTCCTATTGAAGTCATCTCATTCTGTGATGAAGAGGGACACCGCTTTGGAGTTGGCCTTTTTGGCTCACGTGGCATCACAGGGCAACTAGACCCTGGTGAACTAGAACGCACAGATAAAGACGGCATCACAAGACGGCAGGCACTGATCGACTTTGGTGCCGATCCGGATCAGCTGGGTGCATCGGTGTACGATCCGTCAGCTATTTCCGCCTATGTGGAAATGCACATCGAGCAGGGACCGAACCTTGAAGCAATAGATCAGCCAGTCGGCATCGTCCGTGGCATTGCGGGACCAAGGTGGATGACAGTTGAACTTGCGGGCGAATCTGGACATGCTGGCACGGTTCCAATGGAAAAACGTCGTGATCCCCTCGTCGGTGCATCATACATTATTGCTGCTTTCAATAATATTGTTCAATCCGAGGCTGGTGCCTCTTCTGTCGGCACTGTCGGTAGCTTGGATGTTTTCCCAGGCGGCCGTTCCATCATTCCTGAGCGCGTGACGTTTACCATTGACTTGAGAGACACCGATCTGAAACGACGTGAAACTTATGAAGCTGCATTAAAGCAAAGTATTGAAAAAGTCGCACTCGAGCATGACCTCACATATACCTTACACGACGACGGCGGCACTGTTCCGAAAATCTCAAGTGACAACATCGTCCGCATCATGGAAAGTGAAAGTGAATCCATTGGACTAACCCCTCCTGTACTGATGAGCGGAGCTTTCCACGATGCCAGCAACATGGCAGATATTTGTGATATGGGAATGATTTTTGTGCGTTCTAAAGCTGGGATTAGTCATAATCCAGCCGAATACTCTTCTGATGAAGACATTGCGATCGGTACGGAACTTCTTTACCATACCATGCTTAGGTTAGCCAAAAAGTAAACTCAATATTTCATCACTCCACCAGAATCTGTAACAGACACAGATTCTGGTGGAATTTTTATTTCAGGTGATCTGGTCTCCACTCTTTCCCGGAAAACCTAGCCAAATAATCAGTCTTAGGCAGTATTTTACCTTCTAGCTGTCGAATCGCGAATCAATCATTTCTCATTTTATCGGATTAAATACATAATGGAATAAACACCATTTTCACTATCTGAAAGGAAGAATTCCATGGAAAAATATCGCATCCAGAAAGACAACGGCTTGGAGTTTGGCCTCTACACACTGGGAGACCATCTTGCGAACCCGCATACTGGCCAAAGAATATCCGCGCAGCAGCGTCTTAATGAGATTATAGAGCTTTCAAAACTAGCAGAAGAGGCTGGCCTCGATTTCTTTAGCGTCGGTGAAAGTCATCAGGAGTACTTCGCTACACAGGCGCACACAGTCGTACTCTCAGCCATCGCCCAGGCGACTGAAAGGATAAAAATTTCAAGTTCATCGACCATCATAAGTACACTCGATCCAGTGCGCGTATATGAGGATTTCGCTACCATTGACTTAATTTCTAACGGTCGCGCAGAAATCATTGCTGGACGCGCATCTCGAGTTGGTCTTTTCGACTTGCTCGGGTACAGTCTCAACAATTACGAAGCATTATATGAAGAGAAATTTGATCTGCTTCTCAAAATAAATGAAAACGCGGTCGTCAATTGGGAAGGTGAGTTCCGTCCTGCGCTTAAAAATGCCAAAGTACTCCCGCGTCCGCTTGATGGCAGCCTCCCAATCTGGCGTGCTGTCGGAGGCCATTCTGCAAGTGCTATCAAGGCCGGTGCCGCTGGTGTGCCTATGCAGATTGCGATGTTGGCCGGACCGACTCAAAGTTTCAAGGAGTCTATTGATATGTACCGGGAGGCTGCAAGAAATTACGGCCATGATCCAGAACAGCTGCCAGTTGCTACCGCTGGATTCTTCCACGTCGCAGAAACAACCCAGCAGGCTCAAAAGGAAATCTACCCGCACATTAATGAAGGTATGAAACTGACCAATGGTGCTGGTTTCCCTAAGCGAGGTTTTGCGATGGGTGCAGACAGGCGTAATGTGCTTAACGTCGGCAGTCCTCAGGAAGTCATTGAAAAACTGTTATATCAGCATGAAGAGTTTAAACACCAGCGCTACATCGCACAGATGGATTTTGGTGGCGTACCATTTGATCAACTGATGCGTAATATAGAATGGATTGGTAATGAAATACTACCGGCCATCAAGAAATTCACAAAAAAGGAGACAGACTAATGAAGATTGTAGGACTCTCAGGCTCAAATATTGGGTCTAAAACACGCACAACTATGAAATATGTATCGGAAAAGCTAACCGGACAGTACCCGCACGTCGACTGGAACTTTATCGACCTTTCGGACTACACGCTCGAATTCAGCGATGGACGCAACTATCTCGACTATGAAGGAGATACAGGATATATCGCTAAAACCATTATGGAGGCAGATGCCATCATTATCGGCACACCCATCTTCCAGGCTTCCATTCCGGCGACCTTGAAGAATGTTTTCGATCTCTTACCGATAAATGCACTCTCAGGAAAGATTGTCAGTTTCTTCGTCACTGCCGGTACTTCAAAACACTTTCTTATACCTGAAACACAGCTAAAGCCTATTTTAAGCTATATGAAGGCACAGACGGTCAGCACTTACGTATTTATCGAAGAAAAAGATTTTTTAAACAAAGAAATCATCAATAACGATGTGCTGTTCCGACTCGATGCATTGGTTGAAGATACTGTAATGCTGACGGATACCTATCAGCGGATTCAGAGCGAAAAAGAATCGATGTACGATTTTTAGTATCGAAAAATAAAAGGACCCTGTATACCAATTCCTATTGGTATACAGGGTCTAAAAATTATTTTAGTGTGCAATCATTTCTTCTGCTACTGCTTCACCGGAAAGCTCGGATGGATAATACGTCGGCCAATGATCCATTTCCTCAAGGAGGGTTTCGTTGTCATCACCCATATAGATGTGGAAATGATAACTATCCATAGGGAAAATACCATGATCACTAAACTGAACGACACGCGGTAATGCTTCGTCTGCCTCGTCCGCATTCTCGAGTGTGAAGATGTACCTTACGCCCCTATTTCCAGCTTCGTACTCGAGGACTTCATAGCCCTCGCTGACATAAGTACCCGTGTGGTATTCACCATTTTGATAAAACGTCATTTCTGAGTCTGTAATTTCAATACGTTCTACATCTGTTTCATATCCTGTTGTATAGTATTCCTTATACTCTTCAGCTGTCATGTCACCTTCTTCAGCCTTATGCTCGAACACTTCGTCCAAAGTGCCATCTTCAAGGTAAGGGTAGACAGACTGCCAGTCGCCTGACCAATCGGAAAGTTCACGATCTTCTACTTGATCATCTTCGAAATGGCCGTTATAGATATCTTCGTCGATGTGCGCATGACCGTGATCGCCATGATCGTGGTCGTGAGAGTGGTCATGATCGTGTGAATGAGAATCTGCATTCTCCTCAAGCTGCTCCGCTTCTGCCTCATTGTAGTCATTCAACGCCTGATCGAGCACTTCAGCATTTTGCTCCATCAATGACTGATAGGTCGCATCTTCATTATCTTCATCGATGATTACTGCAAGATTATGGAATTGCAGCGGTTCAATTTCTGCTTCATTCTGAATCATGTCAGTCACTTTTGAGGAAATGTTCTGTTCGAGCAAAATATATTTTGCCCCATCAGATTCGATCCCCTCGAGAATATTAATTAGTTCCTGCTGGGAAGGTTCTTCGTTATTGATGCCTGAAACACCGATTTGATTGAAACCATAATGGTCGGAAAGATACCCGATGGATTCATGAGAAATATAGACATTTTCAACCGCCGTATCAGTCGTAACGTCTTGTAGTGACTGATCGATATCTGCAAGGTCCTCTTTTAATATATCAGCATTGTTTTGGAAGTCTTCAGCATTTTCCGGGTACATTTCACTCAGTTTGGCCTCTATGGTATCCACCATATTACTCGCTATCATCGGATCAAGCCATACATGCGGGTCCATACTGCCGTGATCATGACCGTGATCATGATCGTCGCCTTCACCATGATTGTGATCGTGTGCGAATTCCAACAGTTCATCTGTGTTCTGAACGGCTTCAAGTGTTTCAGTTTCGTTATTGATTGTATTAAGAATACTCTGGGAGACACTGTCAAGCTCCCCGTTGGTGGTAATGAACAAATCACTTTCAGCATATCTAATCATGTTTTGCTGGGTCGGTTCGAATGTATGTATATCCGTACCATTTGGATAGATGGACTCGACTTGTGCAAAGTCGCCGGTGATTTGCTCCGTAAGACTCTTTAGAGCAAAGACTGTCGTATAGATGGTCGCTTCCCCTTCAGCCGAACCCCCTTCCGTTTCAGAGTCTGCTGATTCAGTTTCTGCGCCGCAAGCGGTCAGGAAAAGCAACAGCATCGCAAATAACCCAAAATAAAACTTTTTCATACTTAGTTTCCTCCTTGATGCATTTTTATTCGTAATCGTTACGCTTTAAAATTATAGTCGGAATGATTACGTTTTGCAATAGGGAAATCGAAGTTTCTATAAATTTATTGAAATGATAGAATTTATCTAAAAAAATACACCGGATCAAATTGATCCGGTGTTGCATTCAAATCGGGAAGATAGCCACTACTGAGTCGTGTAGCCACCATCGACGAGCAATGTTGTTCCTGTAGTGAACTCATTTTCAGCGAGGAAGATAACTGCGTGTGCAATTTCTTCTGGTTGCCCTAGTCTACCGATGGGATGTTTTTCTACAAGGTTGTCGTAATACTCACCGAGCGCTTCTTTATTGACCATACCTGATTCAACATAACCCGGTCCTACGGCGTTGACACGGATATTGTCTTTAGCATACTGTAGTGCCACTGATTTTGTCATTAGATTGACCGCACCTTTTGAAGCATTGTAGGCAAATGCCGTCGGTTCACCGACACTGCCGAGAATAGACGCCGTATTGATGATTGCACCGCCGCCAACCTTTTGCATTTCTGGAATCGCATGTTTGGAACCGAAGAACACACTGTCTTGATTCACTTTGATAACTTTATGGTAATCTTCGTAGGACAGTTTATGCGTTTCACCCTGTATACCAATCCCAGCATTGTTGAACATGATATCCAACCGGCCAAACTTTTCAACTGCTAAAGCCACCACATTCTTAACTTGCTCTTCATCTGATACATCTACTTTTTCAAATACTACCTCTCCGTACTCAGAAAGATCTTTCTCTGCCCTATTGCCAGACTCTTCATTATAATCGGCGATAACGACCTTGGCTCCTTTTTCGAGAAACGCCTTTGCTGTCGCCAAACCGATACCTGAACCGCCACCTGTGACAATCGCTACTTTTCCTTTGAGATCCAAAACAATTCCTCCTCTACTAAATGTTGTTTCACTTTACCTATACCTCAGTCGAACAAAGCAAAACAATCAAAGTATGTCTAAATTAAGACCAATCTCTTAGAAGATTTGCATCGATAAATAGATAACAAGCGTCACCGTAATACTGCTCAGCAGAGTAGAGTAAAGAACGACTTGGGCATGGAGTTCTGGTTCGACGTCATATTCGAGTGCGAGAGTCGCAGTATTACGGGATGTCGGAAACGCACTGGCAATGAACAGCGACTGTGCAATGACACCTTCGATCCCTAGCAACAGAATCAACACTAAAGCAATTCCAGGCCCAACCACTAAACGTCCGAGTGCACTCCAGGCAATGACTCTGTGAAAAGAACGGATTTCAATTTGAGCCAACTGCATGCCAAGCAACAAGAGTGCAATTGCTGCAAATCCACCAGCCAGCTGTTCGATTGGTATCATTATAAATCTGGGGACATCAGCGTGTAAAAATTTTAATGCGAAAGCTCCGATCATCGCATGTATGACAGGCAGTCTCAAAAGCTCACGCATCATCTCAATCAATGACTTCGAGCTTGAGCGTAGATTATAGAGTCCATAGGTAAAAGTCAGCAAGTTCTGTACTACGAGTACAAGGATTTGGACCGATACACCCACCGGATTGGCACTGAAAACAAGTTGACTGACTGGAAGTCCGTAGTTGCCAGAGTTCATCAATGAAATACTATTTTTAAGCGCTGCTTCTTCCCCGCCACCAAGACCTAGTGAACGTGATAGCAGTTCACCAAAAATAGTAACAATCACAATAAATAGCACCAAGTATAATGTAAGCTGTCCAAGCAGACCAATATCAATTTCTGCCTCATATAGATTTAAGAATACAGCAGCAGGTAAGAAACAGTATGTCACTAGATTGGCAATCGGTCTAAGCCTGAATTCGAACTTTTTCTGAAGCAACGCGCCAATACCGAGCAAAATAAGTAGAGGCACAATGACCTCAAGAAATATTAAAGGAATGTAACTCATATTGTTTTCCTTTCAACATACAATCTATGCTTTTTCGTCCATCGCATCTTCAATTGTTTCCATGATGTCATATGCACCCTCAGACTGATTGGCGCATACAACAAGTTTCATCTTTGATTCAGGATAGTACGCGGAGTGGAAACTGATCCCCGGATCATATCCCATCACGTGATACTTTTCAATCGTCCCCGAGTTTTTATCGATCCAGACGCCATAACCGTAAAAACTGACATCGTCTTCTTGCGCATGCGGTTCCAGCAGAAGGGATGTGTACTCTTGATTGAGAATACTTCCCGACATCAGTGCGTCCCACAGGCGATCCATATCCTCGACAGTAGTAAATGCGCCGCCATCAGCGCCGCCCTTTACTGGAAGGGAATAGATATTGCTTTTCCACGTGTCATCTTCAAGTTCGATATATCCCGTCGCCACGTGTTCGGGTAGTCGGTCAAACGAAAAATAGCCTGAACTATTCATACCAGCACGATTGAATATAAATTGCTCAATGTAGTCTTCAAAAACCATCCCACTGACGGATTCTACAACGAGACCAAGGAGGATATAACCGGCGTTATTGTAATGAAACCTCTCTCCAGGGGAAAACTTCATCTTCCGATCACCGAATAGTGGAATAAAGTCCTCCAGACGCCTTAAATTGTACATAGGAATATCTTGCCATAGTGCTTCAAAATCATCCATTTCATCTTCATCGAAGTAGTCAGGCACACCAGAAGTGTGTGTTAAAAGGTGATGAAGCGTAATAGAAGCATCAAAGTGTGGGAAATTGAAATCCAAGTAGTTTTGAACCTTACCATTCAAATCAAGTGTGCCGCTCTCTGCAAGCTGGCATATCGCAATCGCAGTAAAGAGTTTACAACTAGAAGCGATACCAAAGCGTGTCTGTACAGTATTGCTTATTTTGTTACTGCGCTCTGCGTACCCATATGCCTCGTGAAACTCAATATTCTCTCCTTTCACAAGAACAGCCCCTGAGAAATCAATCTTTTTTTGTATTGTTTCAACTTGTTGACGCATATTAAGACCTCTTTTCAATTTATTTAAACTGATCTAATCTTTGACGACAAGACCAAGCATCGATGCGAATTGAATGAGCTGGGTACTCGATACAATGCAACCTTCTAAGTCTTCTTTTTTAACATCGAAAGTCTCGAATTCTGAGGAACTGATATCTACTCCTTTAAGTGATGTATCGATGAATCGTGATTCATTAAGCTCACAGTCATCAAATACAACCTTCTTCATCTTACAGTCGAAAAAGTCCGTACTCCTCATTCTGCACTTTTCAAAAACTAGATTTTCAAACTTATATTCTGACAGTACAGCTAGATTCAATACAGATTCCTTAAAAAGAAGGTTTTTAATCGAATCACCATCAAAATGACTGCCAACAAGCTTGCAGTTGATGAACTCGGTTCTATGTATGGATGCTTTGGAGAAGTGGACATTCGATAAATCACAGTTTATAAAACGAGCATCTACTAAATCAGCATCTGTGAATGTGCTACCTGAGAAGTTACATCCTTTGACAACAGAACTATGAATTTTTAGACGATCTAAAGTCTCACCGGTAAATTCAGAATCAACCACTTCTCGACCGTCTATCATTCGATCTTCATCCAGAAAAATATAGTTGAACTTTGTTTCTTCCAAGTTGCTTGATAATTTAGGCTCCGTTCGCTTCATGGAATCATCTCCCTTATACAAACATTATACCTCAATATTCTTTTGGCGGTTTAAAGTAAAAATACCTGGACTTTTACAGTCCAGGTATTTCAATAAGATATTAGATTTTTCTTCTTCTGAAGAACGCGAGTGCACCACCGATAGCAACAAGTATTGTTGCTAAAATGCCCACAGGCGCTGCTGCAACTCCTGTATCCGGAAGCATCTTACCACTTGTCTGATTGATCACATTGGGACCTGTTGTCTGTCCATCAGTTAAAGCAGTGTTCTCAGACCCGCCCATTTGTCCATCGGCAGGAACTTTAACTTCAAAACCTTCACTGATGTTTCCAGAGGTATCTTCAGCCTTCAGAACAAGTATGTCGCCAGGACTTACTACGTCACTTGGCACCATGAATGTGAATGTGCCACTTCTATCTGTCGTGATAGTATAAAGCGCCTCACCATCTGGTCCGAATAGTGTGATACTTCCAGGTTCATTGACTTCACCTTCAATGGTGTATCCAGTTGCAGAGCTCCCTTCAATCGTCACGCCACCGATAGTTGGTGGTGTCACATCGTCAATTTCCCCGTTGCCACTTCCGTCAGAATTGCCTCCAGTATCATCGTCTATCTCTGTGTCCGCATCAGCATCAGCGTCAGTGTCTGCATCGGCATCCGCATCGGCGTCAGTATCGGCGTCCGCATCAGCATCAGCGTCGGCGTCCGCGTCTGCATCAGCATCAGCGTCAGTGTCTGCATCAGTGTCTGCATCGGCATCCGCATCGGCATCGGCGTCGGCATCCGCATCAGTATCGGCATCCGCATCAGCGTCGGCGTCGGCATCTGCATCCGCATCAGTATCGGCGTCCGCATCAGCATCAGCGTCAGTGTCTGCATCGGCATCCGCATCCGCATCGGCGTCCGCATCATCCAGCGGTAGTACCGTGATTGCAGAAATCTCACTTACTTTACCATCAAGGATTTGTAGAAGTGTGATTTCTGTACCAACCGGAAGTGTTTCTTCTAAGTCAATTGTAAAGTCTCCGTCATTCCCTCTTTGAACAACAGTACTGAATAGAGTGAATGGCGCATTTACTGTGGTAGAACCGACTTCCTCACCATCTACAAATGCTATTACTTGAGAACCTATGATACCTTCACCCGTTATTAGTGTTTCATCTTCATAAATATCGGATGCAGTCGGAGCTTCTAGCACAGTGATTGGAATAGTTACTATTTCAGCCTCACTTACATTACCTGACCTGTCAATAGAGACAACCGAAATATTTTCATCTTCGGCCACAATGTATCGACTGAAGTACTGGATAAACTGACCATCCGCATCAGCAACCGTTCTAGCCACTTCTTGACCAGCTTCGTTAGTGAATACTAATGTATTTCCAGAGTCTGTAGTTCCAGATATATTATAGCCAGCGACGAAGTCTCCTGTCACTTCTACATCTTGTAGTTCAGGCATGGTAACATCGGCATCGGCGTCTGCGTCTGCATCAGTATCCGCGTCAGCATCAGCATCCGCATCGGCGTCCGCATCAGCATCAGCGTCAGCATCAGCATCCGCATCGGCATCCGCATCGGCGTCCGCATCCGCATCGGCGTCCGCATCAGTATCCGCGTCAGCATCAGCATCCGCATCGGCGTCGGCA
>NZ_JBHRWV010000008.1:0-294368 GCF_042648145.1 Salinicoccus sesuvii
TGTCGAATTGCGCAAGATTGCCGCATAAAAAGCTGAGATTCTAATCAATTAGAATCTCAGCAAAAATTATTTTATTCATCTGTAAACTTTAGTGGTCTCAGGTCAGTTTTAACTTCTGCGGGCATTATTTTTATTACCGTTAGATGACTACATCAAAGGGGAAAATCGATTGCGTCAAACCGAATTCAGTTATCAGTTAATTTCTTCAATTAGTGGTTTCACTAAAGAAGTAGTGTTTTTTCCCAATCTACACTTCTTTTCTGAAACGCTTCAGAAATTCCTGTAACCTAGGATTTTCAGATTTGTTAATGACCTCGTCAGCAGTACCGGATTCCGCTATGACACCATCGTCTAAGAACAATACACGGTCTGCAATCTCTAAAGCGAAGTCCATTTCATGAGTAACAAGTACCATCGCCATCTCTTCATGCTCAGCAAGGTCTCGAATTACTTCCAGTACTTCTCCAACGAGTTCTGGGTCGAGCGCAGATGTGACTTCGTCGAAAAGCATTATTCTTGGTTTCATGACGAGCGCACGCGCCATGGCGACGCGTTGCTTTTGTCCACCAGAAAGGTTAGAAGGATACATCTCATATTTATCTCCCAAACCAACACGTGTAAGCATTTGTTTAGAAAGATCGATCGCTTCTTCTTTTTTCATTTTCTTTACTTGTATAAGGGGCATGACACAGTTATCAAGTATCGTTTTATGAGGGAATAGATTAAAGTGTTGGAATACCATTCCGATATCTTTCCTGACGGAACGAAGGTGTTTCTCATTAGCTGTCTTTTCTTTTCCGTTCACTTTCATCTTCCAAAGATTCTCTCCAGCCACTATGATGTCCCCATCGGTTGGTTCTTCAAGTGTCATAAGAAGACGAATAATAGTAGTTTTCCCGGACCCACTCGGTCCAATGATCGCAATTTTTTCAGTCGGATGGATATCAAGATTGATACCCTTTAAAACATGGGTATCACCAAATGATTTATGGACGTCGTCATATTGTACAATCGGCTCCATTATTCAACCGCCTCCACTTTCTTCTGCTTTTTATCAAATTGATGGTTCATTTTATTCTCAAGCCTTCTAATTAATAAACTAGAAGGATAACTTAGCAATAGGAATAATATAGCTACAATGGTTAGCGGTTCAATATAGGACCATGTTTGAGAACCGTAACTCCTTGCGATACTCAGTATGCCCACCACGCCGATGGTTGCTGCAAGTGGCACTTCTTTAAACAATATGATCAAGTAGTTACCAAGCATAGGAATTGTAGGCGGCAGCGCTTGCGGCAGCACAATCTTCGTCCACTTATCGCGCATCGAAAAGTTTAGTGCTTTTGAAGCTTCCCACTGGCCTTTATCGACACTACCGATTCCTGAGCGATAGACTTCACTAATATATGTAGAAAAGTGAACGCCGAGAGCGAGCATGGCAGCTACAAATGGTGTAAACGACACTCCGATATAAGGTACCATCGGAAACGCAAAGTATAGAAAGAAAATCTGTACGATCGGTGGCGTCGAACGGATGAATTCTCGGATCCAGTACACTACGAAGTTAAATGGTTTGAACGGTGTCGATTCAAGTATCAACCATACGAAACCTATAATTAATGCTAGTAAATAGCTGACTACCGTAAGCCCAAGTGTAATCTTGAGCCCTTCCAAAATAAGTGGAAATGCGTCGAGGAATGTTTCCCAACTCCAGTATGTCATCAGTTAGCCACCCCTTTCCCAGAGATTTTTTCACCTTTTTTAGAAAGCCAGATGAGTGGCAGTGCAATAATGAAATACATGACTAGTACCATCATGTAAGCCATTGGTCCTTGAGACAGGTTTGAAGAACGATAAATGTCCCCATAATATAATATGTCTGTCAGTCCAATTAGAGAGACCAGTGCCGTGCCTTTAAGAATCTGAATAGAGTAATTCCCAAACTCAGGTAACATCAATCTTAGAGCTTGAGGCACTACGACGTAGCGCATACGTTGGAACCTTGAAAGGTTCAACGCAATACTTGCTTCCGTCTGGCCTTTATTGATCGAAAGAATAGAACTTCTGACCACTTCTGACATGTACGCCCCGTAGTTTAAAGCAATTGCGATGACGCCGACCCACCAATTGCTACCGAGGTTAATGTTGAATAGCATTGGTACAGCGTAATAGAGCCAAAACAGTTGTACAATCAAAGATGTACCTCTAAAAACTTCAACGTAGACAGTGGTGAAACCACGGATCAGTGGATTTTTTGCGAGCCTTAAAAGACCAGTGGCGAATGCCATTATGAACGCTAACAATGCGGAGGCCAGAAAAATACTCACTGTCGTCCATACACCCTGCGATAGAAATTCTAGTATGTTCACCCCAGTACCAAACATTTTTTCACTCCTTTTATAACAATAAAAGGTCCAGTGTTTCCTTAGGAATGACTGGACCTAGTAATTTTATTCTCCTGCACAAAGCTGCTCAGTTGTCATTTCGCCGACTTCTACGCGGTTATCCTCTGCTGTAAATCCTTCAGCATTATCCAAGACCTCATCAATTGTGCCATCTTCTTTCAATGTTTCTAATGCCTCATTATAAGCTTCACGAAGTTCTTCGTCTTCGAGATTGAAAGCTACAGCACCAAAACTTGGGATACCTTCGATATCAGGTTGTTCAAAGTCCTCCACGAGTTCGATATCGTCACTATCGAGTGATTCGTATGCCCTTCTAAGTGTTGCGTCAGTCGCTGCTGTTACATCTGCGTTTCCAGACTGAACAGCAGATAGTTGCCCAGGAATGTCTCCAACTGACATGAACTGGCTTGAATCTACACCTTCTTCCTCAAGGAATTCAAATTGTGTCGTTCCTTCCATCAGCGCCACAGTCACATCCGGATTATCTGCGATATCAGCATAACTGTGGATATTCAGTGGGTTACCTGAAGCAACGATGAGTCCTTCGCCATATTGCATCTCAGGTTCAGCGAAAAGCGCATTGTCACATCGATCCGGTTGAATTGCCATACCAGCCGTTACAGCGTCGTACTGGCCAGCTTGTACTCCTGGAATCAACTCGCCCCAATCTGTTAAACGACCTTCGACATTATCAATTCCCATTTCTGAGAATACTGCTTGAGAAATATCGATCGCTGCACCTTCAAGTTCGCCGCTCTCTGAGTTTTGGTAGGCATAAGGCGGTTCGTTCGCAAATCCAACATTAATTGTTCCGTTTTCTTGAAGTTCATCCAGTTTTCCCGAACCTTCGTCGGAGTCTGAACTTCCATTACCACATGCTCCAAGCGCGAGCACAAGGCCAAGTGTCAATAATCGTGCGTAGTTCTTCAAAAAATCTCCCTTTCAGTGATATATTTTGCTGATTAAGCACGTGTACGCTCTCAGTATACAGAACTCATTATATGTGTCAAATCGCCATAAAAAGAAATAATGCCCAATTATTGATTTTTGTGGTTGCATTATTTATGTCTTTTAAGTTGAAAAATTCTATGATAACGAGTCAAATTCACACTAAAACTATGTAACAAAAAAAGCCACACCCATCATAGGTGCGGCTTTACACTACATATCAAATTGAAGTTCACCATCGCGATAGTCTATCTTTACGTCAATACCCTCTGTCATGTCCGCTTCAATGAGCTTCCTTGCAAGCGGCGTTTCAATATGACGCTGGATGAAGCGTCTGAGTGGCCTGGCGCCAAACTGCGGTTCATAGGCTTCATCGGAAATCCAGTCCTTGACGGCGTCAGTTACCTCAATCGTCATGTGCTGATCTGCAAGGCGTCTGTTCAGATCGCTAATCAGTTTATCCGTGATCATTTTCATATGTGCCTTGGACAATGGACTAAAGATGACGATATCATCCATACGGTTAATGATTTCAGGTTTGAAATACTGATGGATTTCTTTCATGACATAGCTTTTCGTATCATCAGAAATCTCTCCGTCCTGTCTGACATTATCGAGTAAGTGACTAGAACCGATATTTGATGTCATGATGATGATTGTATTCCTAAAATCCACAGAGCGTCCTTTCGAATCGGTTAGACGCCCTTCATCGAGCAACTGAAGCAGAATATTGAATACGTCTGAGTGGGCTTTTTCCACTTCATCCAGCAAGATGACGGAATATGGTTGACGGCGAATGGCTTCTGTCAACTGGCCACCTTCCTCGTGACCAACATAACCCGGAGGCGCACCGATCAGTCTGGATACGGCATGTTTCTCCATGTACTCACTCATATCGATTCTAATCATATGCTTCTCGGAATCGAACATTGTAGCCGCAAGAGTTTTTGCAAGTTCCGTCTTACCGACACCAGTCGGACCAAGGAACAGGAAGCTACCAATTGGACGATTCGGGTCTTTTATGCCTGCGCGTGCCCGTATGACAGCATCCGCAACGAGATCCACCGCTTCATCCTGACCAACAACACGTTCATGCATGATGTCGGAGAGTTTGAGCAATTTATCCTTTTCTGTTTCGACCAGTTTCGATACCGGTATACCGGTCCACTGACTCACGATATAGCCGATTTCATCCTCTGTTACCACTTCTCGGATGATACGGTTTTCACCAGCACTCTCTTCTTGCAGTTTTTCTTCCAGTTCATGCAATTCACGCTCAAGTTGCGGCAGTCTGCCGTGACGGAGCTCAGCGGCGCGCTCAAGCTCATAGTTGTTCTCTGCATCTTCAAGTTCCTGACGGGTGCGGTCCACTTCTTCGCGCTTGTCGTTAACTTTCTGAATCTGGCTTCTTTCTTTTTCTACACGTTGTGCGAGAGTCTGCTGTCCTTCACGTGCTTCTGACAATTCCTTTTGGAGTTCTGTCAGCCGCGCTCTTGAAACAGAGTCGTCCTCTGACTTTAGTGCTTGCTCCTCAATTTCAAGTTGCATGACCCGGCGGTTGATCTGGTCAAGCTCAGTCGGATTTGAACCCATCTCTGTGCGAATCGTAGCACTTGCCTGATCCATGAGGTCTATCGCCTTATCCGGGAGGAAACGATCAGTGATGTAACGGTCTGATAGTTCTGCTGCGGCCACGAGGGCACGGTCCGTAATTCTGACACCATGATGTACTTCGTAACGTTCCTTCAATCCGCGTAGTATGGAAATCGTGTCTTCGACGTCAGGTTCTGGAATCTGCACTTTTTGGAAGCGGCGTTCTAACGCAGAGTCCTTTTCGATATACTCTCGGTATTCATTTAACGTCGTCGCACCGATGCAGTGGAGCTCACCCCGAGCGAGCATCGGCTTTAGCATATTGCCGGCGTCCATGGCCCCTTCCGTCTTGCCTGCACCAACGAGCATATGGATTTCATCGATGAATAGAATGATGCGGCCATCCGATTCTTTTACTTCCTTAAGCACCGCTTTGAGACGTTCTTCGAACTCGCCACGGAACTTGGCCCCTGCAACCAGTGCAGAAAGGTCAAGTTCGAAAATGGTTTTATCTAGAAGGCTGTCTGGTACATCCTTGCGGACAATGCGCTGTGCCAAGCCTTCCACAATTGCTGTCTTACCGACACCCGGCTCACCAATCAGTACAGGATTGTTCTTGCGTTTACGGCTTAGGATACGGATTGAGTTGCGGATTTCTTCATCCCGTCCGATGACGGGATCCACGTTCCCACTGCGCACTTCTTCCACCAGATCGCGTCCATATTTTTCAAGCACTTCATATTGAACTTCCGGATTTTGTGTTGTCACACGATTCCCTCCTCTGACTTTATTGATGATTTCTTTGATCACTTCTTCTTTATTGCCGACCGCTTCTTTCATTACAGCTTCTGTTTGTATACTTGCAAGCAGCATATGTTCGACTGAGACGTACTCATCTTCCATCTCTGCCATGATTTTCTCAGCACGGTTTACAAGCTGGGTAAAGCCGTTCGACATATACTGGCCATATTCGACATTATCGCCTTTGACGACATTATATTTGGATAACTTATCGTCATATCTATCAAGCATCTGGTCGACATCGATATTGGCACGTTCAAGCACGTCGCGTGCCATGCTGTCATCCACGGTTAGCAGTGCCTTCATGATCGCTTCCACCTCGATCGACTGGAGCTTCATATCCACTGATAGCGACTGTGCGCGTTCGATGATGGACTGGACGGTATAGGTCATCTTGTTAATATCCATTTACCTCACCTCTTTACTGAAATAGTGTTCAATTACTTTAAAGAAAAGCATTCGTAATTTATTTGACCTTTTTTGACCTTTAATTATATTATACACTTACCCTATTATTTTTCAAGTAATCAATAGCTTTTATCGGGTATTTATTTTATATTATAAGCTAAGTCTTTAGGAGGTTTGAAAATGGATATCATTGAAATTATACGTTACATATTTTTGGGACTGCTGCAAGGCTTTACAGAACCTATACCTGTTTCATCAAGCGGACATTTGGTCATTGCCCGTGAACTTTTAGGCATAGAGGCAAGAGGGCTATCCTTTGAAATACTTTTGAACACTGCTTCACTGATTGCGGTGCTTTATATTTATCGAAAGGATATTACAGCAATCATTGTGAATTTAAGTCGCTACTTGTTCAAAGGCGCACGTGATGCGGAAGCGAAGACAGACTTCCGCTACACTATCTATCTCGTCATTGCGACCATTCCGGTCGGTGTGCTCGGTATTCTGCTCGGAGACATTATCGGTGACGGTGCTTCCATGCTGACAGTTGGAGTGATGCTACTTGTAACTGGTGTTGCCCTTTGGTTCATCAAGAATAAAAGGGGTGTCAAACGAGACGGTGATTTGAATTTAAAAGATGCAATCATCGTCGGTATTGCACAGTGTGTTGCACTCATGCCTGGTATCAGCCGAAGCGGTGCCAGCCTTGTCGGTGCGATGAGTGTCGGAATGAACCAGAAGAACGCACTGCGGTTTGTTTTCTTGCTCTATATCCCAGTATCACTCGGAACAGCACTCATCTCTATTGGGGACATAGCCAGTGATCCTGAACTCACGACACTCGCCCTCCCTTATGCCCTATCGTTCATTGCGGCCATCATCGCCACATACTTCGGTTTGAAGTGGCTACAGGGTATCATGGAACACGGCAACTTGATTATCTTCACCTACTACTGTTTCGCACTAGGAACATTTTCCATTCTGTACTCCCTATTCACCTAGTATAGAAAAATAATATTAGACCGGTCGACCACAGCGTCGATCGGTTTTTTTATGCAGAAAAAAAGTCCTCCTGAATCAGGAGGACTTCACTATATGATAGCTTAGCTTACACCGAGTGCAATTTTAGCGTAACGGCTCATTTTATCTTTATCCCATGGTGGATTCCAAACGATGTTAACTTCCGTCTCTTTGACTTCAGGCAGTTCGGAAAGTGCTGTCTTGACTTGGTCCACAATCTGTGGTCCCATCGGGCAGCCCATGGATGTCAGAGTCATTTCAACGCCTGCTCTGCCATCTTCGTCTAGGTGCACACCGTAGACGAGACCGAGATTGACGATATCGATGCCAAGTTCAGGGTCGATGACGTTCTCGAGTGCGCCCATCATGCTTTCTTCCATTGCTTTATCCATTTATCTCACTCCTTCCAGAGTATATACTATTAATATATCAAAAAAATTACACTATATAAACATAAATGATATGATAGTTTTATGAATATCGACAAGGAGATTTAACGTAATGGAAAAACACCTTATATGCTTGGACCTGGATGGCACGCTGCTGACAGACGAAAAAATCATCAGCCCATTCACCAAGAAAGTATTATTTGAACTTAAAACACGCGGTCACGCACTCATGATTTCAACCGGCCGCCCCTATAGAGCGAGTGAGCCTTTCTACCGCGAACTCGGTATGGATACGCCGATTGTCAATTTCAACGGTGCTTTTGTTCACCACCCGCAAGATCTATATTTCAAGACCGTACACGAGGAACTGGATCTTGAAGTGGCTCGTGAGATCGTCAAACGTGTCCCGGACTTGAACATCCAAAACATTATTGCTGAAGTGAAAGATCATGTCTACATTCATTACCACGATGAAGTATTGTTCGAAGCTTTCGGTATGGGCAGTCCCCAGGTCAAGATTGGCGATCTGACACAGAACATAGAAAGCGGACCGACCTCAATTCTTATCCAAGCTGAGGAACCGGAAGTGCCAGGGATTCGCCAAGCACTCGATGATCTTTTCGCGGAAACAATCGAACATCGCCGCTGGGGGGCGCCGTATCCAGTCATCGAGATTATCAAAAAGGGCATCAATAAAGCAGTCGGTGTCGACTATTGCCGCGGCTATTTGGGTATCGATAAAAAACATACCATCGCTTTCGGTGATGAAGATAATGATACTGAGATGTTGCGCTTTGTAGAGCATGGTGTCGCCATGGGTAACGCCATAGACGAAATTCAAGAGGTAGCAGACCATAAGACGGATACAAACAACAACGATGGCATTGGCCATTTCCTGAATGACTTTTTCAAATTGAATTTATAATAAAGAAGGGAGCAATCGTATGCAATTGATCGCAGACAGCTGTTCTGATATTTCCTTAGAGACGCTGAAAACAATGGGAATTGAAATGATACCGCTTAAAATCACAATCGACGACAAGGATTATCTAGACCAGCACGAAATTTCAAGTGAGGAAGTACTCAAGAGCATTAAAGACGGAAAGCGTCCACTTACCAGCCAAGCCAATCCGGAAGATTTTACGAAAGTATTCTTAAAATATGTGGAGAAAAACGAGCCGGTACTCTATGTCGCATTCTCCAGTGAGCTCTCAGGCACCTATCAGAGTGCGGTCATTGCACGGGACACCGTTCTTGAAGACCATCCGGAAGCGGATATCACACTCATAGATACAAAAGCAGCAAGCTATGGGCTGGGTCTGATCATCGAGCGTGCGCATGCCTACTTGGAAGAAGGACTCGATAAAGACACGCTCCTCGCGAGACTCGAGAAAGATGTCAAAGCAATCCGCCACTTCTTTACAGTTCAGGATCTCGACTATCTTGCCAAAGGCGGTCGACTGTCAAAAGGCCAGGCGTTCCTCGGTGGACTACTCAATATCAAGCCGCTCCTTCATGTCGAAGAAGGCAAGCTCGTACCACTTGAGAAACATCGTGGCGTTAAAAAAGTGCACAACAGTATGATTCAGCACCTGATTGCAGATAATGTTACACACGAAGTGCATATCACTCATGCTGATGCAGCCTCCCAAGCAGAGCAGCTGAAAGACAAAATACTGGCTGAAACGAAAGTTTCCGAAGTTGAAGTCAGTACAATCGGTCCGACAATCAGCAGTCATACCGGAAACGGTACAGTCGCCATGTTCTATTTCAATGAAGGAGTGTAATGATGCCTAGAGTAATTATTGTAGGTGGAGTGGCAGGCGGTGCGACAACTGCTGCCCAATTACGTAGAATAGACCCAGACATCGACATCACTATATATGAAAAAGGCCGCGATATCAGTTACGGAAATTGCGGACTGCCCTACCACATCGGTGGGGAGGTCAAGGAGCGTGATCAGCTCATCGCAGCGACTCCGGAAAGCTTCATGGAACGTGATATCGTTGTCAGAACATATCATCAGGTGACTGGTATCGATGCTGATAAGAAGAAGGTCCAGGTCAAAGATATACTGAATGATCGAACGTTCGACGCTGAATATGACTATCTCATCTTATCGCCTGGTGGTGCCCCGCGAACCATTCCTGCACTGCTTGATGTGCCACAGGCATTTGTCCTCCACACACTTGAAAATCTGGATGAGATTAAAGCCCACATGCACAATAAGACTATTAAGCATGCAGTCGTTGTCGGCGGTGGTTATATTGGTCTAGAGATGGTTGAAAACCTTGTCCACCGGGACATCGATGTAACGCTTGTCCATCGTTCAGAAAATCTATATCATCCTCTCGAGCCCGACATGAGTGCTTTCATCGTAGATGAACTCGCAGCAAAGGGCATCGATGTAAAATTAAACGCAGAAATTGTGGAAGTCGTCGGAGACACGGTCACTCTATCAACAGGTGAAGAAATTGATGCACAGATGATCATTGCCGGCATCGGTATTACGCCACGAACTGATTTCCTCAGAAACTCCAATGTCGTTTTGAATGAAGCCGGGTATATATGTGTCGATCAGTACGGTCGGACTAATTACAAAGATGTCTATGCCGTCGGTGACGCCATAGAAACTTCTTACCAGCATCTGGATCACCCCGTCAATGTCGCATTGGCCTGGGGCGCACACCGCATGGCTTATATCATAAGCAACCACATCAGTGGTGATAAAGCGGCACGCTTCGAAGGTCTACTTGGTACCAATATCATCAGATTCTTCGATCATGATATTGCTACACTCGGACTGCAGGTGTCAGAGCTTGATAGCTATCCACATTTCGTTATCGATCATAAGCAGAAAAATAAAGCAGGGTATATGTCAGATAGTGTACCGATTCACGTGCGCCTCCATGTGTCAAAGAGTGATGGAAAAATCCTTCGGGCTGCTGTTGTCGGTACCGAAGGCGTCGACAAACGCATCGATGTTCTCGCCGCACACATTCGACTTGGCGGCACTGCCATGGACCTTGCCAACATCGAAGTCGCCTATTCTCCACCTTACTCTAGCCCAAAAAGTGTACTCAACATGGTCGGATATAAGGCGATAGAAAAGATGAAAAAATTAAAAGAATGACGAAATATGCCCCCCCTCCTAGAAATCTAGGAGGGGGCATTCTGTAGATTACAATTAAAGATATTCAATGATCAGATCTCGTACACAACAGTTATAATGTGCGATTTCAACGCTTACGTCTTTTAGCTACAAACCAGATGAATATACCGAATCCACCAAATATGAGAAGACCGGCATAGAGATAGCCATTGTTGAATCCAGTTTCTTCAACGATAGCGTAGAGTTCCGTCTCTTCCCGATCGAGAATTGCGTAAAATGCATCGCCCTCAGTATCGCTGCTACGCAGTAGATCACCAATCAAGAGACCACTGAGCATTTTCCCTTCGTCTTCTGCCTCTATTGGTACATCGACACTCTTCGTTACGGAACTGTCGTTGATGTTCAGGATAAAATCAACATCCGACGTTCGGTAACGCTGAACGTAATGTCCTTCTGCGTTCTTTATTACTTCCCGCTCTCCATTATAGAGTTGCGGATATTTTGAGAAGACCTCATTGAGTGCGACGATGTGGTCGACCACTTCCTTATCCGTCCATAAATCCATCTGCGGATGGATTTCAGGGAAGTCCGACCCGTTGAAGGCAACTTCTGTGCCGTATTGGAAAGCAATTGCACCAGGGTAGCCATACAAATAGGTGATCAGCTGACTGATACGTGTGCCTGGAAACATGTTCGCTTCGACTGCATGTATCGTGAAACGCTCTGTGAACCAGTGATCTGCAAGCAGCAGTATATCTTCCGTCGGATATTCCGGTATTTCGGTATCTACTGTACTGAATGCCTCAATGATGGCGTTTCGCAGTGCTGGATCGGTCGTATGATCGAAGCCTTCCACAGTGACGTTCTCACCTTCAATGATCGCATACGTTTCCACGCCTTCTGGCATAAAGCGCTGGGCGTCGATATCACTCTGGATGACATTCATGCTCAGTCCGTCGACATTATATTCGTCAACGAATGTCTGGGCCATCTCTTGATATTGTGCCTGATTGTCTATATCAGTCAAATCGATGAACTGGACATCGGTTGTATCATAGTAACTCTGTTGAATATCGCTCAATACCGGGGTGTCCAGCACTTCATAACCATCGACTACTATAACCGGCATATCAACGATGATTTTCATACCGCGTGCATGGGCAGCATCAATCAGATTCTCGAGTGCTTCCCCACCGCCGAATGACGCTGCAATCTCTTCGTAACTCTCGACATCGTAGCCGAGGTAGTCATCATCGGCCTTTTCAAATACCGGAGAGAGCATTACCGTATTAAACCCCATCTCCTGTATGTATTCTAAATTATTCTCAATACCGACAAAATCGCCACCAAACGGCAGCGCCTCGCTTTTATCCTCAGTAACGTTCACGTCATTGGAATCATCACCATTCAAGAAACGGTCTACAATGACCGTATAGATGCGCTCAGCCTCTCTATCTTGGGCAGAAGCTTGTGGACTGAAGATGCCAACGCCTGCAAGCAGGACTGCCACATATATCACTAGTTTCCTCATTGCTATCCTACCTTCTGTTTTTATAATGCCAGTATACTAGATAAAATTTCAAAATAAGTACATGTCAATAAACGTTCACAAATTTACATTAAAAAAAGGCACTCTTTGAGAGTGCCTAGGCCCTGCTTTAGCCTATGAGAAAAGTGCAGTCAAAGGACCAGCTGGCAGATATATGCCGAGGGCAATCGTTACAATCAGAAATACAATCAGTATGATGACCAAATTTCGTCCAGTTCCGGATTTTCTTTGCCTAATCAACGCCATTTCCATCAGACCGATAGAAACCAGACCAGATAGGAACTTAAGACCGTACATCATCTGATCGCTACTACCGTAATCAAGGAACATCATAAGACCTGTAAAGATGACGATAAGGTAGATGAGTCTCAGGACCATGTGCAGTGGCTTGGAGTAAGCGGACTGACCATCCGGAGTATCCACTGAATTGTACGTGATGATGAATAGGATGACTGCCAGCACGATTGCTGTCAAATGCAAGTGTATCATCGAATCTTCCTTTCAAATATGAATCATGAATATCTTATCATATTTCAGAAGAGATTACTTGTCGATATATGTCGTCAATGTCCCGATTCCATTGATCGAAACACGCACCTCATCACCAGGTTGCAGATACTGGGGTGGCTTCATGCCTGCCCCGACCCCACTTGGTGTACCTGTCGCAATCACATCACCCGGTTCGAGAGTAACATATTTTGATACTTCCGCAATTAGTTCATCCAGTTTCAACACCATCTCCTTTGTGCTACCGTCTTGTCTAATTTTGCCATTGACTTTTGTGACAATAGAAGTCTGTTCCGGATTCGGTAATTCATCTTTCGTTACGATAAATGGACCCATCGGGCATCCTCCTTTTAAACTTTTTGAAAGGAATGCCTGGTGATGCTCCTTTTGAAGATCACGTGCCGTAATGTCGTTGATGATTGTATAACCGTATATATAGTCGAGCGCCATTGAACTCCGTATTTTCTCAGCACGCTTACCAATTACTACACCGAGTTCGCCTTCATAGTCGAGCTGTGAAGTGATGTCCTGATGATTTGGTATTGTTTCCTCATCGCCTGAAAGGCTTGAAGCTGCCTTTGTAAACACATAAAGACTTTGAACTTCGTTGTTTAGCTCTTCTGCGTGAGACTTATAGTTTCTACCAAATGCAATGACATTGTTCGGCGGTGTCACAGGCGCACGGAATGTGATTTCATTGAATGACGCCTTGTATTTATCTGCTTTACCGGACTGCTGTGCTTTTTCCACTAATTTTCGAACATGTTCCTGGAAATCCAATGTATGATATCTAGAGATACCTTCTAACAATGTTTTGGGATAGTTTTTATCGTCCCCGAAAGCTTCAAAAAGTTTCGGAAGAATCCATGCACTTTCCTCACGTTTTACTTTAACGCCATAGTACGTCTGATCCCGATATTCAAATGTTAGAAATTTCATGGAATACGCTCCTTAATATGTGTATTTCCTTTATTATAACAGACTATAACTATTTGTTGATTCCATTTTCAGAATTATTGGTGAACAAATTTTCTAAACTCCCAATCCGATATCTGTGCATGACGGCTGCGAGCACCATGATGAAAATATAAATCACGAGTACGATCCATACCATTCCAACGATCTCAACCTCTCCATACAACCGCAGGCCAATACCGTAGAATATAAACATGAAAAGAATGTTCGACAAAATATAGAGTGTCAGTGCATACCTTCCAATTCGACTTAAGATGTCGAGCGTTCTTACAGGGGCGATGACACTTAGGAGAATTAGCAAAATGAAGTATCCAAGCGCAAGTACAGGCCCACCGAAATTCTCTGCCAGAAGCCTGCCACTGTAGCTGCCGAGTGTCAGCACCTGTATGATTTTTATCGCCATTCCCCCGCCAGCGAGAACTAAGAAAAGCAGCGTGGTGAGTAGAAGGTTCGATTTTGTAAATTTGGCTATACCGATCTTGCCGAGGCTCATGCCGACGAGAATCCATGGCAGTATGGTGAATACGAGCGCATAAAGCGAACTTGCTACGTTACTCGTGAGAATTTCAATGTTCAGACCGATGATCGCAAAGTAGTCTGTATTTGCAAATACACTAGTGTAAGTGTTAACGTCCTGCAGTGCTGTATAGACGATGTCGCTTGATGAACCGACGTTGGCAAAGAAGCCAACCAGTACGTTCATTATCAGATGAAAAAGAAAAAGTGCCATACCTGAAACAAACGTTGCCACAAATCCGGTACGCAAGAAAAAAAGTGCAATAAGTGTCATCAGTGCGAGCCCTGGCAAAAAGTCGAAACCAAAGATGAAAATGGTTTGTATGATGCCGATGATCAAGATGAAAACTGTTATCTTGAACAAGTTGCTGATGCCATGATCCCTAAACGTATGAATTGTGTAGCCAACAGCGAGCGCTACCAGCGGCACGACGGCCCCACCGATGAATATGTCGAGTATCTGGTAACTGCTCAAATTGCTGCCACTCAGATACTCGTAAGGATTGACTGCTTCAAAAGGCATCATATAGTGGAGGCCGTTCAACAACAATACCCCCATCAAGATGATACTGAAAAGCATTGTTGGACGGTGTTTTTCATTCATCAAATCTAATCGCTCCATAATCAAAGAAATATAGATATACCGTAACATCTTTCTGTAATGCCTGCATCAAAGACCGTCTATAGATATCCATCTGGGTGCTGTATCGGGCAATTAGGTCCGCTTCGGTCAGGCCAGTGTGCTGGACACGATCCGTCTTGTAATCGATGATAACGAAATCGTCGTCCATCTCGAGCAGTGCATCAACGATTCCTTGCACCATTTGATGCTCAAAATTCGAATAGCCGATGGCTTTCTGGTTCATGATAAAAGGTATTTCAGTGTGAATCGAACGTTGCCCTTCGAGTAAGCTGCACATCATTTCGTCTTGAAGAAATGTATCAATATTACGGATCATCTGCGCTTGGTGCGCTTCTGTAATGAGCGGATCATCAGACGTCTGAGTCATGATCATTTCTTCGATAAACACACTTCTCTCCTGTGTTTCGAGCTTACGTAAATCGTCGTAGCGGTTGAGGAGATGCATCATCATCTGGTGCATCATCGTGCCGAATACTGGCGCATCCAATGTATCATTACGGAAATTCGGCGCCCGGAAATTCGGGGTTCGGTCATGGCGGATGATGGCACTGTCGTCAGGTGGCGTTTCATTGCGTCGCTTGATTTCCGTCACTGATTCCTTATATACCGTCTCCGTGGCCTCTACGTGAGGATAACGGTAAAGTATACGTTCTTTTAGCAACTGATTGTCACCGATCTTCATCGCCTCGATTTCATCTAGAGAAGTATGTTGAATTGTGCGCGGTGCTGGTGTTATCTCTTCAATATACCGTATTTTAAGTGCATCCAGTGATGTATTGACGAGCACTGGCGCCAACAAATCTTGAATACTCCGGATCGATAGCCGGTCATCGGCATGCACCTTTCCGCCTTCGTAAGTAAACTTCTCCGTCATCTCCTGTTTATAGATAAACGGGATAACGAGCTGGTCGATGGCCCGCGTCATTGCAACATAGACGAGGCGCATCTCCTCACTGATTCGCTCCTGTTGGATCATCTGTCGGACCACCTGCGCGTGAATGCTCGGTAAGATGACTTGACCAACCGGCATGAAACGCTTAAAGGCAATGCCTGCATCCGGATGAATAGTGACCTTCTTCATTAGATCCATCATATTGAGTTGCCTATAGAGGCCTGCATAAATGACATACTTGAATTCGAGCCCTTTAGAAGCATGGATCGTCATGACACGCAACGTATCGGCATCATCAGAAACTGTATTCTCCTCACCGAAGTCTTGGCCGTCTTGGATCATACGATGGATATATGCAATGAACTCATACAGTGATAGATGAGACATCTTTTCAAATTCCATTGCTTTCTCGATGAATCCGTTCAGATTAGCGCGTCGCGTCAATCCACCCTTCAATCCTGCAAAATATTCTACAATATTGAGTTCGATATAGATTTCGTCAATCAGCTCCGGTACACTCATATATCTCGCATAGGACTGAAGTGTCACGAGTGTATCCACAAATGTCTCAATTTTCTTCATGATAAGTGCCGGACCTTCATAAAGTCGCAGCGCTTCAAACATATAATCGCAGTCGGAAGATGCACGTATGTGGGCAATATCATCTTCAGTGAAATCGAACATCGGTAGACGCATGGTACCAACTAAGTGATCGTCTTGCAACGGGTTATCGACAATCGACAGAATACTAATCATGGTACGAATCTCTAATGTATCGAGGTAACCGGAACGGTTATTTACGAAAACCGGCAGCTCCGCTTCCGATAGAAGTTTGCGGTAAGCTTCATTATCCCTCGTATTGCGTGTCAGAATAACGATGTCGCTATAGTCGACACCTTCCTTTTTGAACTGCTTTACGACTTGTGCGATATGCACAATCTCAGCATCATCCCCATGCTCTTCGGCTTCCTCAATGACATGACATTCCGACTGTAGCGGAGGGGCATCCAGATGATTGCCCTGAACGAGACGGTGAGTGTCGTCATATTCGACTTCTCCAACCTCCCTGTCCATGATGCGCTCAAAGACCGCATTAGTCAGGTCGATCACTTCACCTCGAGAACGGAAGTTGTGGTTCAGACTGATCAGCCTGCCACTATCTGGATTACCGAAGCGTTCCGACTTCTCGATGAAAAGCGACGGATCGGCTTGTCTGAACTTATAGATGGACTGCTTGACGTCCCCGACCATAAACAAGTTACCCGTCGCTTCATCGCCTGTTTTAAGAGATTGGATGATGGCTTCTTGGACCCGGTTGATGTCCTGATATTCGTCGATCATAATTTCCTTAAAACGGCTTTGGTAGAGCTTTTGTACAGCACCACCTTCAGCGTTCAAAATGGCAAGCGCATAGTGTTCATAATCTGAGAAATCCATTTCATTACGCGACAATTTCTGGGTTTGGAAACGATCGACAACATCTGTAACGATGCTAATCAGCGTGTTGCTTGGTCCATTCATCGGTGACATTTCTTCTGCAACACGGTCGAGCGTATAACTGCGCGTCTCCTTGATTTCGGCGTAGCGCTGCTTTACCCTATTCTGCAAAGTGAGCAACTGCGCTTTAGCATCCGGGTCCTCGATATTTTTAATAAATGCCGTCCGGCCGTCCTTGAGTGCAAATGGGGGGAGTTCTAAAGGCTCACCATTCCGGTTGGCCTCAATTGACTGGCGGACTTTCCCGGCAAGTGCTTCCAGTGCATCGAAAGCATCGCGTACCTGTGTATCTTTAATTGTACTATGCGATACAGTATTATAGTGGTGGCGCAGCAGATCGACATCATGTGCCAAGGCATCCAGCTTGAGCTTGATGTTGTGTGCATGGGCATCAAGAATCGACTGCAGGTGTTCCATGTTGCGGTACTGATCCATATTGCGCGCTAGATAACCCTTGGGATCCGGACTGGCGACTGCAGTGTAATAGAGGTCGCGCACCGTGTTCAGTAGACCATCGTTGCTCTTGTCGGTCGACAGCATCATGGCAAGTGTATTGAAGTCCGCATGACTTTCTGAATAATAGGATTCAAGCACATTTGAAATGACTTGATCCAATCGGATCTTCATTTCGACGTCGCCAAGTGTCCGCATATCAGGAGACAGGCCAATCGTATTGTAGTGCATCTGGATCAGATGCAAGCAGAAGCTGTGGAGTGTAGAAATGTGAGCTTCTTTCAACTTCAGCATTTCATTGTAAATCTTTGGATCGCGTTTATGCTGATAGGCTTCTCTAAGTGCTTTTTCAATCTTATCCTTCATATCCCGCGCACTCATATTGGTGAATGTGGCAACAAACACCCCATCAATGCCATAGCGTCCATCAAGCACCCGTCGGATAATCCGTTCGACAAGAACCGTCGTCTTTCCACTGCCTGCTGCAGCGGCCACCAAAACATCGGATCCCTCGTATTCAATTGCCTCAAGTTGCTTATCTGTCCACTGGACCATCAATCGACACCTCACTTTCAAATAGACTGACTGCTTCATCGTTCAATTCGTTCTTACGTATATCCGGTCGATTCATAAGTGCATCGATATGACAGGCCGACTTGAAATCGCACATCTCACACGCCAGCCGTCTATTTCCTGAATCGATCGCCATTGGTGACGCACACACTTCGCCGCCATATATTTCATCAGTTGCATTGCGATACATATCCATGATGTGACCGGCATAATGCTCGAACAGTCCAGGGCTTAAGTATTTTCCCTTCGTCCGCGCATTGATCTTACCGTTTTTTGACACCGATATCGGCAGATAATCTCCATAGTCCTTGAAGTCTGGCAACGTAGACAGCATGCCACTGATACCAATTGAAGTATCGTCAAGGATTGAATCATAAGCTTCATTTTCATTGATGAAGACACCATCAGGGCGCATGCGTTTCTTATGCTCGCGCGCAATATCTTCTGAAGCCGCCTCATCGTCAAGTGAGAGCAGTGGATCCTTCACCGGGAAGAATAACATGCTGTTTGGCATGATTTTCTCCTTCCCGAAATATGCCGGTCCTTTTGTCATTAGTACATGCATATAAGTCATCATCTGAAGCTCGAGACCATTCAGTATACCTTCTCTTGAGAGGCTCCTCGCACTCGATTTGTAGTCGATCAGATTAACGTAGGCACCCCCAGTGGTTTCGTACATGTCGACGCGGTCGATTTTTCCACGCAGATGAATCTGATAACCGTCTTTACTTGTTAAGGTCATCTCTTCCATTGGACTGTCCTTGAAGCCAAAAGAAAGTTCGACGTCCGCAATCTTGTAGTTCCCTAGCTTCTCAATATCCTTCATAAATAAGAGCAGCTTAAGAATGGCTTCTCTTGCCCGGGATTTGAGTGACTGGTAGTAGCCACTATGTTCGAAGATACCGAACTGGATTGCTTGGGAGAATTGTTCAATGGATTTTGCCACTTGTGCTTTTATACTTTCTTCACTGTGATCCAATGTATACTCAAGACGCGTGACGACATCGTACAGCACTTCATGGTACAGATTACCGAGCTCAAGCGGTGCGACTTGATATGGTTTCCTCACCCTGAGTTTCAGACCGTATCTGCTGAAATGCTGAAATGGACATCTGAAAAAAGATTCGAAGCGCGATACACTGGCATTCATTTCTTCGGAGTATAGTGCCTCTGCTACTTCCCGTGACAATTTACCAGCACGGTTATCATAAGTTAGGTTGCGCCTGAGCCTCGGATACACATCATGCCAACGTTCTTCCATCAGTACATGATAAGCTTCGAGCCAGCCTCTATATTCCGGCAATTTGAGAAACTCCGATGGAGTACTGACCGGTGCTGACATCATCTCGCGTACTTTCAAGTGTAAGGTCGGTTCCATGCTCTCTATGGAAGTGATGAGACGGGTTGGATTGAATCGATCATACTCCATAGTCCGTCTATATTCGTAATTTCTTACTTTACGCTCTCCTGGTAGCATCTCATCGAGGAAAGGACTGATTTTTGTCACTTCACCAGATGGCAGTGTGGCCGACCAGCTGAGATAAAGCCCCTCAGTCGCACGTGTCGCCCCGAGATAGAATACGAACCGTTCATCTTGACTGAGTGTACGGGAATCCGGTGACAACTCAATAGACGCATTCTCGAATACGATTTTCTCCTCGTCGGAAATGAGGTCTGTATTGCGGCTCTCACGTGGCATGACGTCGCGGTTCAGACCAATGATAAAGATATATTTTTTGTTCTCCACCTTGGAAAGATCAAGAGATCCAACCATCACTTGGTCGATGGTCGATGGTAACAGGCTAAATTCCGCATTCTTCAATCCATCAATGAACGTCTCATAAAAGATGGCGAACGAGACTTGTTCATTATCAAACACCGTATAGGCATCGTCCAGTAGGCGGATGAACATATTATAAGCCTGCTCAGTTTCATCCCTTGTCTGTACGTCATGACGCGCATCAAGTGTTTTCATCTCTTCTGACAGTTTGTCCAGTATGTCTTCTTCCAAGACAAAATTATAGATGGCGTTGATGTAATCGCGGACAGTTTGTTCTTCCCTGAATGATTTGAAGAGATTTTCAAGTTTTGTAAGCACTTGATTCTTGAAGGTGATAACGCCAGCGTTGGCTTCACTCCTGTCCACACGTTTGAGACCATAGTCGGTTACTTCCATATGGTAGCGGAACTGATCATCATCGAATAATGCAGCACCGTTCAAACCACGTTCAAGCGCAAAATTCTCGAGCTGATCGATGTGGTGTCTTTCAGAAGCCTCGCATAAGTAGCCTGTCTTCAGTACATTCATGAAAGCACCAAATTCATAGTTTCTCATGTAGCATTCAAGAAGACTCATGATGAACTGAACAAAAGGGTGAGACCGCATCGGCACCTTCTTGTCGATATGGTATGAAATGTTGTATCTGCGGAAAGCAGTTTGGATGACCGGTTCATAGTTTGTATCACGATAGAGCACACCAATATCCGTATAGTATGCCTTGCCCTCGAACACGAGAGACTCTATCTCGCGTGCAACATCATTGACTTCTTCAAGGACATTCGGAGCTTCGGTAAAGATTACTCCGTCGTAGTCGTAAATCTGCTCTCCGAGGTCGAAGTAGTGTTCAGTCTGGATAAGTCCTGCCCGAGTGGAACGCCTAAAGTCCTCCCCGAAATGCTCAAACGTCAACTTGTCATCGCCGAGAAGGTAGCGTAGTCGCTCGATGACTGCATCCGTCTTTCTGAATAATTGCTTGTTCGTCCCCTGATGGGTCAGCAGCAAATTGATATCTCGCACACGGGTTTCGAGTGCTTGTATCAGTGCGAACTCACTTTCCGTAAAGTTATGGAAACCATCGATATAAATCACAGCGTCTTCAAGTGAGCGGATTGGTGTATCTGTGTATAGTAGATTGATGAACTGGTCGCTTAGATTGATGTCTTCGATCTGGAGTTCTGTGATGCGCTCCTCCCAGTTACGATAAATAAGTTCGAGATCGTGCATCTTATCTTGCACGCGCCCGGCAGGCGCATCTACCCTTTCAAAGTCATCCGGCGAGACCCGATAGGAGCGGAATTCACTCAGCATATCGAGCACCTTGCCTGAAAATTTTATGTACTGTGCACTGTCGCGGTAAAAGTCGAACTCCGCCTTCATTTCATTCATCATCTTATGGATTAGCATGATATGTCCACTCTCTGACAATGCATCGCGTGTAGAATGACCTGTCTCATTGAAGACATGCCACATCAGTCGTGCAAAACTGAATACCGCTGTACGCAAACTACCGATACCTGGATTCTCATCCGTCGGATTGGTAATTATATTTTCATATCTCAACGTATTCTGGGTCGGGGTGATGATATATATACTTGAGCCGAGGGGCGCCTCGCTTGTAATCGCTTCTATCTCCTCGAACATCCGCCTGGTCTTTCCTGTACCACTGACACCTGTCCAGATATTGATTCCCATATATTTCTCTCCTTATGCAAAAGACACCCCGCAGGGTGCCTTTCTAGTCAAAATTCACTGCAATCCTGTTCAGCGGCCAGAATCTCAATTGTACTTCTCCAACAATTTGGGAGTCGTCGACTGTACCAAAATCCCGACTGTCCCGGCTCACCGGCCGATTGTCTCCAAGTACTATATATTTTCCTTCAGGTAATGTATCACCTTCCACACCAAGCTCCGGCAAGGTGAAATCATCCAGGTACGTGTCTCCTGTGTGCACAACATAATCCTCTTCAAGTGGTTCACCGTTCACAAGAACCTGCTTATCTTCCATGACTACAGTGTCGCCCGGTGTACCAATAACACGTTTGACATAGGCAGGGCCGGCCTCGGAATTGAAAACAATGACGTCTCCTGTTTCATATTCGCTGAAATGCTCCATGAATTTATTTACAACTACTCTGTCTTCATCTTCAAAAGTCGGATCCATGCTCAAGCCGTCCACAGTATAGGAAACGAATAGAAACGATCGGATAATGACGATGAGGACGACAGCAACGATAATCGCAACCAGCCACTCACCAATTTCCTTCTTCACTCGACTTCACCTCTATTTTTCTAGTTTGCTGTTAATATATTTTTGGTACCACTTTGAAAAGAAATAGAGTAGCACCAAGAAAACGATTGAAATGGTCAACTGTAGCGGTGAAGTGAAAAATGACGTGATATCGTAACCGACAACTGACATCAGCAGAATCATGATCGCTTTTGCTACAACCAATATAAATAAGTATACGCTTTTTCTGAGATTCGATAAAGCAGCAATAACATTGACAACGGAACTCGGAGTGAACGGGAGCGATATGAGAATTACTAGGAAGACAACCCCTCTTTGTTCGATAAAATTCAGCATTTTACTAAGTTTTTCATGCTTGGCTATGTACCTCTGGGCAGGTCCCCTGAAGAAGTACCTTACTATCAAAAAGACAAGATAACTGCCAAGCACAGTACCTGAATAGCTCGTCAGAAATCCTAAGATAATGCCGTATGAATTGAGATTGATGATCACAATCGCGAACAGCGGCAAAAAGGGCAAGAACGCTTCTCCGAGCACAAGTAGAAAACCGACAATAATACCGAGTGACTCGAAATCTTCGAATAACAATTTCAGCCCTTCTTGCGTTGTTAATCTTTCAAACAGATCTTGAACATCCAATAGTATGACCTCGCATATCTAATAAAGGCTATATTACAGAGTAATATAGCCTGATTACCATTAATTATATAATTTTTAATTAAGTCTGTCATTCAATTGCTTCTTCAGATCCTCATAGCCTGATTTACCAAGAAGCGCGAACATATTCTGCTTATATGCTTCGACGCCTGGCTGATTGAAGGGGTTAACACCAAGAAGATAACCACTCATTGCACATGCAAGCTCGAAGAAGTAGGCCATATAGCCGAACGTGTATGCATCGAGCTTCGGTACAGTGACAATCATGTTCGGTACACCACCGTCAACATGGGCAAGTACAGTACCTCTCATGGCTTGATGATTAACTTCGTCTACAGTCATGCCTTCAAGATAATTCAGACCATCAAGATCCTGCTCCTCTGCTTCGATGGTAACATCGCTGAGTGGCGTTTCAACATTGATGACTGTTTCCATCAGCATACGTCTGCCTTCTTGGATATATTGACCGAGCGAGTGCAGATCAGTCGTAAAGTTTGCACTGTGCGGGAGAATGCCTTTGTTGTCTTTCCCTTCGCTCTCTCCAAAGAGCTGTTTCCACCACTCACCGAAGTAGGACAAACGATCGTCATAGTTGATCAGCATCTCTACGTCATACCCTTTATTGTATAGGGCGTTACGGACTACGGCATACTGGTAAGCCGGATTACTGTCGAGCGAAGCCTCCTGGAGTTCGTCCATGGCATCACGCGCACCTGACATCATTGCCTCGATATCTATACCCGATGCAGCAATCGGCAACAGACCGACAGCCGTCAGCACTGAGTATCTCCCCCCTACATCATCTGGGACAACAAACATCTCGTAACCTTTTTCGTTGGCAAGTGTATTGAGCGCTCCCTTTTCCTTGTCTGTCGTCACATAGATGCGCTCGGTCGGATTGTCGTACTTCTCTTCTAGCAGCTTCTTGAAGACGCGGAATGCGATGGCAGGTTCGGTTGTCGTTCCAGATTTACTGATGACATTGATTGAAAAATCTTTGTCTTTGAGATAATCTTTCAGCTCATTCATATAATGGCTTGAGAGATGATGACCGGCAAAAACAATCTCAGGTCCATCGTTACCGAATGTCGGCGTCAGCATTTCAACAGCTGCTTTTGCACCTAGGTAGGAACCACCGATCCCGATGACGACGAGGACCTCGGAATCGGATTTTATTTTCTCTGCGGATGTCTGGATTCTCGAGAACTCTTCCTTGTCGTAGTCCTCAGGCAACTTCACCCAACCCAAGTAGTCATTGCCAGCACCTGTACCGTTGTGAATCATGTCGTGTACACTTGAAACAAACGGTGATAGACCAGAGAGTTCCGCTTCGCTCATAAAAGGCGTTACATTGGAATAGTCAAATTTAATGTGTGTCATAGTATCCTCCAAAAGTTTTTTACATGCTTATATTGTATTGTATTTAAAACAGGGACACTATTTCAATCAATTTGACGTATTTATCGCAATATCCGCACTTCTCGGGATGAGTCTCTTTATTTCTTCGATATCGTTCTGCTGGAGCAACTCAACAATTCGACTGCCTACAATGACGCCATCGCAGTGCGAACCGACCTTTTGAGCTTGATCGTGTGTACTGATGCCAAAACCGGCACAAACAGGTACATCACTCATTTCAGAAATACTTTCTAGATAGTCATAAAGCGTGTCATCAAATCCCTCTCTCGTGCCTGTCGTTCCTCTGACTGTAACCGCGTAGATGAACCCTTGTGCACCTTCAATGACTTCTTTAATACGGGCTTTTGAACTGCTGAGCGTAATAAAACGGATCATTGCGATGTCATGTGCAGCAAGTGGTGTACTGAACTCCGCGGCTTCTTCAAGTGGGACATCGGGAATGATGACGCCGCACACGTCTGCCTGAGCTGCCATTTCTGCAAAGGTATCCGCGCCCAGACGGAGTACAGGATTCGCGTAGGTCATGAGAACGACTGGGATGGAAATGTCCTCTTTAATACGCGCAAGTTCAATGAGGATACTTCTGAGTGTCACACCTTCTGCCAGTGCACGTTGCCCTGCTGCCTGAATAACAGGGCCATCCGCTACCGGATCGGAAAAAGGGATGCCGAGCTCTATGACAGACGCTCCTGCCTCTTCTATCGACAATATTTGATGCTTCAGGTTATGAAGACCACCGTCACCAGCCATGATATAAGCAATGAATGCTTTCTCTCCTTTGTTTCTCAATGTCTCGAAGGTTTGTTCCATCTTCATTCTGCTCATAGTTCTCTTCCTTCCTCACGTGCTTTGATCTGAGCAACATCTTTATCGCCACGGCCAGACAGGCAAATGACTAGAATCTCATCCGAGGACATTTCCCCCGCCACTGCCACTGCATGATATACTGCATGGGCACTTTCAAGTGCCGGAATGATGCCTTCCGTATAGGACAGCATCTTGAATGCTTCGAGCGCCTCTTCATCCGTTACGTGTGCATATTCAGCACGTCCGATATCTTTTAGGTAACTGTGTTCCGGACCAATGCCGGGGTAGTCGAGTCCAGCGGAAATCGAATAGGCTTCTTGTACTTGTCCTGCCTCATCCTGAAGCAGGTGCATCTTCGATCCATGGAGGATGCCAACCTCCCCCTCATTCAACGACGCGGCATGCTGACCAGTCTCGATGCCGTGGCCTGAAGCTTCAACACCAATGAGACGGACCTCTTCGTCATCGATGAAGGGATGGAACATACCCATAGCATTACTGCCACCGCCGATGCACGCAACAACAGCTTCAGGCAGCCTACCTTCTATATCCATTATCTGCTCTTTTGTCTCCCGGCCGATAACGGACTGGAAATCACGTACAATCTGTGGAAACGGGTGGGGCCCCATCACAGAACCAAGGATATAGTGAGTATCCTCAACATTGGCCACCCAGTAGCGCAACGCTTCGTTTACAGCATCCTTCAGTGTCCCTCTGCCTTGATCGACACTGACCACCTTTGCACCGAGTAGCTCCATTCTAAAAACATTCAGTTCCTGTCTTTTAACGTCTTCCTTGCCCATGAAGATGACACACTCGAGCTTGAGTAGTGCACACACTGTCGCTGTTGCAACACCGTGCTGGCCAGCACCGGTTTCGGCAACCACCTTCTTTTTGCCCATTTTTCTAGTGAGTAATGCCTGACCGATCGTATTGTTTATCTTGTGTGCACCGGTGTGGTTCAAATCTTCCCGCTTAAGGTAGATTTTCGCACCCCCCGCCTTTGCTGTCAGCTCTTCTGCAAAGTAAAGCGGTGTTTCCCGGCCGACGTAATCCTTCAAATAATGATCAAGTTGTTGCTGGAAGACCTCATCATGCTGTGCTGCTCTATATTCTGATTCAAGTTCCTTGATTGCACCCATCAATGTTTCTGGTACATATCTGCCACCAAATTCTCCATAATGTCCGCTTTCATTCGGTTGTGTATAAGTTTTTACCATTTCTATCGACACCTTTCATCTTTTCCATCAGTTCGTGAATTTTTTTCTCATCCTTCTTACCACCGGTTTCTACACCACTCGATATATCGACACCTGCCGGAGCAACCGACTCGTAGGCTGCGCGAATATTGAGGCTGTTGATGCCACCGGCCAGAATCAGCTTGTTCTTGTCGATTGCTGAATCATCAAGAGCCGACCAATCGAAGGCATGGCCTGAACCGCCGCGGTATTTGCCAGGCGGGCTGTCGATCAGTATATAGTCTGCATCATACTGGAACATTTCTCGTACGCTCATCTGATTGATCGAGAAAGCTTTAATAACAGGAAGACCGAGTGTGTTTACATATCCCTTCGATTCGTCACCATGAAGTTGCACATAATCCAGTCCGACTGCTTCATATATATCCATCACTTCACGAGCGGGCGCATTGACGAATACCCCGACACACTGAATGCGTCCCCTTACCGCATCCACTATCCTTCGTGCTTTTTTGGCGTCGAGCTGCCGGCGGCTTGGTGCAAACACAAGACCGATCATATCCGCTCCCGATTCCACCGCCCATTCGGCCGCTTCAGGCGACTGGATGCCGCAAATCTTGATTTTCATCTATAGCGCCACCTTGAGAGTTTGTATGACTTTTTCAGGATGTTCTGATCGCATCAGTGTTTCACCAACGAGTAGCGCACGCGCTCCGGCATTCTTCATGCGTTGTGCATCTGCTTCGGTGCGGATACCACTCTCTGCAATAAAAATCGTATCTGCATCACCGTACTTTGCTAAAAGCGCTTCTGTGTTTGCGATATCCACTTCGAATGTCTTTAGATCCCGGTTGTTGATGCCGATCAGCTCTGGCGCCAATTTCAACGCCCGCTCCATCTCCACATCGGTGTGCACTTCAACAATGCATTCCATGCCATAGCTACTGGCGTGGTCATACAGCCGCCTGAGTGTCTCGTCGTCAAGCGCGGCAACAATAAGCAAAATGACATCTGCACCGTAGAGGTAGGCGCGATCGACTTGGCGTTCGTCTATAATGAAATCCTTGTTTAGTACGGGGACATCAACCGCACATTTTACAGCCTCAAGATCTCTCAATGATCCTTTGAAATAGTTGCGGTCCGTCAGAACAGAAATGACATCGACCCCACCCCTTACGTACTTCTCGGCCTGCGCCTTCGGGTCGATATCAATATTGATATCTCCTTTCGAAGGGGAGGCCCGCTTCACTTCGCCGATGACTGACATCGTCTCGGCGTTTTCGAGCCTTTGCCTAAAAGATACCGGTCTGCGGCTTTTCACAACTTCCTGCGTATCCATTGCTTCCACTTCAGTGCGTTTATAAGAGATGATTTCTTCAAGTATTGCCGACATTTTAGATTCCGCCTTTCTGTGTATAATCGATCAGATGATTCAGCTTAGAGAGCGCTCTACCGGAATCAATACTCTCTCTCGCTTTTTCAATGCCTTCTCGTATTGTTTCGGCTACACCGGCACTGAAAAGACCGATTCCCGCATTGAGTAAGACCGTATCCCGCTGTGCAGGCGTCGCTTCGCCTGATAGGACGTTCGTGAGAATCTCTGCATTCTCCCGGCTGTCGCCACCTGTGATTTCCTCTATCGCATATCTCGGCAGGCCAACTGATTCTGGCGTAAATGTCATGTTCGTGATGCGACCATTATCTAATAGTGTCATGTGATTTTCGCCAAGCAATGAAGCCTCATCCATTGAGCCTGCACCATTAATGACGACTGCCCGTTTTCTGCCAAGCCGTTTCAATACGTGGGCCATCATCTCTACCTTATCCGCCTTATATACACCAAGAAATTGATAATCGAGCTTTACAGGATTGATCAATGGACCAATCAGGTTGAATATAGTCGGTACTTTGAGGTCGTTCCTCACTTTCATGACCTGCTTGATCTTCGGGTGCGCATGTGGCGCAAATAGAAAAGCGATGCCATTTGTATCCAACAGCAGATCAATGTCTTCGGGATTGAAAGAAAGAGACACTCCCACTTCCGACAATACATCCGAACTACCGGTCCGGCTGGTGACGCTTCGATTACCGTGTTTTGCAACCTTTACACCGGCACCCGCTAGTACAAATGCTGATGTGGTGGAGATATTGAAGCTATTGGAACCATCTCCCCCGGTGCCACAGTTATCCATCACCCCTTCGAGATATCTATGAATCGGCATTGCGTGAGTTCTTAGCACTTCGACAAGTGCTGCGATTTCATCGACTGTCTCTCCTTTGGCCTTTAGACCCATAAGGAATGCTGCAACCTCACTATCGGTAACTGATTCGGTCAACAATATCGATACCGCATCTTGCATTTCCTCAAATTTTAAATCTGCTCTCTCCGATAGCTTTGCCAAATATGGTTTCATGCTTCTTGTCGTTGTTTTCTGAACTGCTTCTAATCTCATCATTTTTACCTCCCAGAATATAAAAATCCTCCATAGACTTATAGTCTATGGAGGACGATATCACCGCGGTGCCACCTCATATTGAACGCATTGCGCTCCAGCTTAACATCACGTAACGTGTGACAGACGTGTGCATTCGAATCAGGCCCATTCATAATACAGGCATGCATCGGTTCCCAGTAATCCCGACTCTCTGTAGGCATGCGGTGTACTACTACTTGTTCTGATATGCACTAATTTTCTTTTTTAAAATACAAAAAGCTCCCCTGTCTCTTAAAAAGGACGGGGAGCCGTGGTACCACCTTTATTGACCAGCTGTTGCTGGTCCACTCAAGATGTGGATACACTATATCCACATCAGCCATGTAACGTTGGTAGACGCCAGTGCCTTTTGGCAACCGGTTATACAGAAGTCCATTCACAAAATCATTGCACCGGTTCACAGCACCCACCGGCTCTCTTTGGCATTGAGAAATTGCTACTTCTCTTCTTCAATCAATATATTCATTTGATTGGATATCATATTAATACATATTGGAGACGATGACAACCCTTAAGCTCAAAAAAAGAAAACTTTTTCAGAATTATTCGTCTTTTCGACTAGTCGAGATCTTTAAATGCATCTTTAATTCTGTTCATGGCTTCTTCTAGCACAGAGCGTGGGGAAGGGACACAGATTCTCTGGAAATCATTACCTTCTTTGCCGAACATCTTGCCGTCTTCGAGAAGTACGTTAGCCTCATTGTAGATGCGGTCGTGAACCGCCTTCTCAGAGATACCATAACCGCTGAAATCCATCCAAAGCACATAGGTCCCGGCTGGACGATGGACTTTGACCTTTGGCATTTCTCGCTCTAGGAAGTCGAGGATAAAATCGATGTTGCCGTCGATATATGCCTTCACCTGTTCGAGCCATTCGTCTCCTTCATTGTACGCTGCAATCAGCGCTGCCACTGTAAACGGACTCGGCAGACTCATCCCTTGTTCATCTTGGAATTTTTTCCTAAGTGCCTCATCGGAAATGATGACGTTCGTACAATGCAGCCCCGCCAGATTGAATGTCTTATTGATAGCGGTCAGTGTAACAATGTGAGCTGTATGCCTAGACGCCTTGATGATTGGGGTGAACGACTCGCCCACCCGGATCAGATCGCCGTGAATCTCATCTGCGATGATGGTGACATCATTGTCATGACAAATATCTGAAAGCCGCTGCAGTTCATCCGGTCGTATGATGTTGCCGGTCGGATTGTGTGGGTTGCACATGATGAACATTGATGTGTCGGCTTCTTTAGCCAATGCTTCAAATCCTTCAAAATCAATGCTGTAACTTCCACCTTCATTGTGTATCATTGCATTATTTCTTACAATGCGACCATTATCTTCTATCGCCGAAGTAAAAGGCGGATAAACCGGGCGCTGTATGATGATGCCATCCCCTTTTGTGGAATACGCTTTGACCGCGATATTCAAGGAGTGTACTGTACCCGGTGCATAGACGATTTCTTTCTTCTCTATATTCCAGTCATACTTCCGAGAAAACCACTTCTGTATGGATGCATAGTAAGTATTTGGAGCAATCGTATAGCCAAATATTTGATGATCGACCGTCTTTCTTAGAGCGTCGACAATCGGTGCGGCCACCTGGAAATCCATATCTGCGGTAAACAGCGGGATAGTATCTTCATCATAGCGTTCCGTCAATCCGAACTCCTTGATCATTTCACCGCCATCCCATTTCATGGCGTATGTATTTCTTCTGTTGATTGGTGTATCAAAATCGTATTTCAACTCGACCCCTCCTAATGATTGCATATGTTGCAATTATAAACTCAAAACACGAAGATATGAAACGATTCGATTATCCACATGGAATCTATATTCGATCATTAAGCATGCGGTTGGCTATGCTTAGAGATCCTTCATGCGAAATCCGCTCGTATAGCTGCTTTAGCGTTTCTTCGGATATATTGCTTTCATTCTCGACCCACAGCTGATACATATTGATCATGCCGGATACATGATACTCTATAAGGTACTCGTATTCTTCAGTTTCTCGGATATTGAGCTCTCGGACAAAATTCATGATGATGCCGCGCACTCTTGCTTTCAGCTCATGAGTGAATTTTGGATCTCCGCCTGGCCCAAGCAAAATGGCAATCCGCTCACCATGATCCTTTAGATACTCGGAAACGCCATTAATTGATTCTTGTATCTTGCCATCGTTGTTACGCAACTCTTTGAGTGGATCAATTAGCATGTCTTCAGTCGGCATTAGAGCCGCCTTCTGTATTTCCAGTACTTCATAGACATCCGAAAAATACGTATAGAAAGTCCCTCTATTGTATCCGGCCAAATCCGTTATATCCCGAACTGTAATCTTTTCTATGGGTTTTTCTATATATAAGGACCAAAATGCGTCTAGAAGATTTTTTCGCGTCTCTTCCTTACGACTTGATTTCGACATAATCTTCCCTCTTTTCAACACTTGGCATTGGATTGTTTATTGAATGAACTATATAATATGACTTACTATTGAACATTGTACAACATGTTGTTGGATTAGGGTATCCATTAAAATTTATAGGAGTGAAAGTTTTGAGACTAGCGGATTTTTCAATAAAAAGACCAAAATTCACCATCGTCGTCATGATTATTCTGATTTTACTCGGAGCCGTATCATTGACGAGATTACCGCTCCAGCTCCTGCCGAACGTACAGCCTCCCGTTGCAGCAGTAGCAACTACATATCAGGGTGCTGGACCTGAGGAAGTCATGCAGGATGTCACTCGGCCACTAGAAGCGGAACTGTCGACTGTCAGTGGCCTGACGAATATCACCTCCCAATCACAGGAGAGTTCATCTATCATTATTCTTGAATTCGGATACGACATGACGATAGAAGACGTCGAAAACGAAATCACTCGGACAATTAGTGATACCGAACTGCCCGATCAGGCTGGAGATCCTTCCTTCCTGGAGTTCGATATCACCATGTTCCCAAGCATGACCCTTGCTGTTACTTCGGAGAATGAAAGTATCGGTGAATTTCAAGGACAGGTCGAAGATCTGATTAGTGAACTTGAGAACATCAATGGTGTGGCTTCGATCAGCGAAACCGGCAACATTACAGAGGAGATCAGTGTCACGCTCGACACGGAAGCACTGGAACAATATCAGTTGAGCCAAAGTGACATTGCCAATATTATCGAGGCGAATAATATCTCCATTCCAAACGGCACCATCGTCGATGAAGAAGCAGGAGAATCCATCACTACGCGTACAATAAGCAATATCGATGGCGTAGAATCCCTTGAGCAGCTCGTCCTGCTCGATCTACCTGAGGATGGTGGTACTGTAACGCTTGATGATGTCGCAGATGTAGCCATCACTGAGGTGGACAACGATGTCTTCACACGACTGAACCAGGAGGAGGCGATGCAGGTTGAAATGAGCCTGTCATCGGACTCAAACGCCTCTACCGTCAATTCCGAGTTCCGTTCTGTACTGGAAGAAAAGCTCGACACGGAAGAGTTTGAAAATCTGACTGCAGAAATCCTATACGATGAGGGTGAATATATCGACATTGCCATAAACAGTGTCTACCTCTCACTGATCAGTGGAGCGATTCTTGCGATGGTCGTCCTTTTCGCTTTCCTGCGTAATCTGAGATCACCACTCATCATCGGTATCGCCATTCCATTTTCAGTCATTACAACATTTGCATTGTTGTTCTTTACAGATATCAGCATCAATATGATGACACTCGGTGGACTGGCTCTTGGTATCGGTATGCTCGTCGACAACGCTGTTGTTGTCATAGAGAACATTTACAGACATCTATCCATGGGCAAGCAGCCCAAGCAGGCAGCGGCCGATGGGGCAAGAGAAGTTGCTGGTGCCATCACAGCATCGACCATGACGACAGCTGCAGTCTTCTTACCGGTTGTATTCGTTAGTGGTCTGGTCGGCCAATTGTTCACACCATTCGCAATTACCGTGGTTTTCAGCCTGCTTGCATCTCTGTTTGTTGCATTGACTATAGTACCTATGCTCTCAAGCCGCATTCTTACTGCCCTACCGGCAGATGCAGAAGACAAGCGTCAGAATCGCTCGTATATGAAAGTCATCAGGAAACTATCACGCTGGACACTTGCACACCGAGTACTCGTGTTGTTCCTGACAGGCGTCATCCTCGCGGTCGGTGTTGTAGGCATCTATCTCCAAGGCATCAACCTGCTGCCTGAGAGTGATGAAGGTGCGTTGACTGTCGAAGTGACTATGCCACAAGACGCCATTCTATCCGACACGGAAGAAACGATTAGCCGTATAGAGGAAAAGCTTGAAGAATACTCAGAAGTCGATTTCTATATGAGTACCATTGGATCTGGTTCCACCATGAGTCCAGTCAACGAAAGTAACGTCGGAAGCATCACAGTAACAATGGTCGACCCAGGAGACCGCAATACTACGACTAATGAATTTATCCGAAATATTGAAAGTGAAATCGAGAACGTGGATACCAGTGCTGATATCAGTGTCAATCCGGTATCCCAGACAGGAACCGGTTCAGATCCGAACACACTGACTGTAAATCTTTCCGATGAAAATCCAGAGAATCTCGAAGAATCCGAAAATACGATTATTGAAGCACTGGAAGAAGATAGTAGAATAGAAGAAGTCACTTCGAGCCGTGAGAATATGATTCAGGAGCTGCAAGTCAGAGTCGACCGCCAAGCTGCGCGGGAGAACGGTCTGCAACCAGGAGAGATCGGCACTGCCATCTACGAGGCAACGAATGGTGTGCCTGCCTCCACTGTTTCAGAAGGCAATGACTTCCTGACAATCAATGTCAGATACCCAGAGAGTGTTACATCAAGTCTTGAAGACTTTGAAAATATCCGAATTGTGAATGGTCAAGGGGAGTACGTGCCTATTGGCGATGTCTCTGAGTTCGAGGAAGCTGAAACATTACCGTTGATCACCCGTATCGATCAGAGGGAAACGACTGAGCTTACAGTGCGCTACGATCCACAGATGAGCTTGAACCAGGCTGGAGGCCATGTAGAATCGATTATAGACGATACCGATTTCAGCGATGATACTGATACTTCCATCGGCGGCGATCTTGAAATGTTGACTGATGCCATTCCTCAGTTAACACTCGCTGTCATACTCGGCATCATCTTTATCTATCTTGTTATGGTCGCACAATTTGAATCATTCAAGCACCCATTCGTTGTACTATTTGCTCTGCCACTGAGCATCATCGGTGTGATGTTCTCATTGCTCATCACAAATAACCCACTCAGTGTAATAGCTGTAGTAGGGATTATCCTGTTGCTTGGTATCGTCGTCAATAACGCCATACTTCTAATAGATTACATTAATCAGCAGAAGGAGAAAGGCATGCCGACGATTGAAGCAATTGAAAAAAGTGTACAAGACCGCTTCCGTCCGATTGTTATTACCGCGCTTACCACTGCACTGGGTATGCTGCCTCTTGCAATTGGCATCGGCGAAGGTGCTGAACTCGTTGCACCGATGGGTGTCGTTGTTATTGGTGGGTTAGTCAGCAGTACATTCTTGACGCTATTCATCATCCCGATCATATACAGCTACTTCGATAATGAAACGAGAAAAATGAATAAGAAGTATATGACACCTGACGGTGAGATTATTACTCAAAAGGAAATCGATGCAAACAAACGGAAAGAACAGGAACTGGCCTCAACAACTGATGACTACGACTACAGTGATTCTACATCAGAGACAGTTACGGATGAATACAACGCACCAAAAGTACAAGAAGATCATCCATCCTCGAAAAATTCTGAAGAAAATTATCTTGATGAGTTACAGCGTTTGATCGACAGAATGAAAAAAGATAGAAGAAACGACTAACGCATAAGAAAAAGGCGGTTCATCCAATTGGATGAACCGCCTTTTTTAATGCACTGGATAACCTACGCCCAGCCTCTATAGCGCGCAGCTTCAGCTGTACGTTTGATTCCGATGATGTAAGCCGCAAGACGCATGTCGATATGACGCTTCTCATGGAGATCGTAAATATCATCGAAAGCCTTCTTCAGCTTGATTTCAAGCTTCTCATTCACTTCATCTTCATCCCAGTAGTAGCCCTGATTATTCTGAACCCACTCGAAATAAGAAACCGTTACACCGCCTGCAGATGCTAAAACATCCGGCACAATGAGCTTTCCATTATCAGTTAGGATACGTGTTGCTTCTTTTGTGGTTGGTCCATTGGCCGCTTCACAGATGATGTCAGCTTTGACACTGTGTGCATTATCGACAGTGATTTGGTTAGCGATGGCTGCTGGAATCAGAACGTCGCAATCGATACCGAAAAGCTCTTCATTCTTCATTACGTCATCAAAAAGGTTCGTCACCATACCGAAACTATCGCGACGGTCGAGAAGATAGTCTATATCCAGGCCATTCGGATCGTGAAGTGCACCGTTGGCATCAGATATACCGACAATCTTTGCCCCTTTGTCGGAAAGAATTTTGGCAAGGAAGCTACCTGCGTTGCCAAAGCCCTGAATGACGACACGAATATCTTCTATTCTCATACCACGCTTTTCAAGCGCCTGTTGCAGACAGATGATGACACCCATTGCAGTCGCACGGTCCCTGCCTTGGGAGCCACCAAGAACAAGTGGTTTACCAGTGATGAATCCTGGAGAGTTAAATTCATCGATGATACTGTATTCGTCCATCATCCATGCCATGATTTGGGAGTTGGTAAAGACATCCGGTGCTGGAATATCCTTAGTCGGCCCGACAATCTGGGAAATGGCCCGAACATATCCACGGCTAAGCCTTTCGACTTCAGCGATGCTCATTTCTCGCGGATCACACACGATGCCGCCTTTACCCCCACCATATGGCAAGTTCACTATTCCTGATTTCAAGGTCATCCACATTGACAGAGCAACGACTTCCTCTTCGTTGACATCAGGGTGGAATCGTACGCCTCCCTTAGTTGGCCCAACAGCATCGTTGTGCTGCGCACGGTAGCCCGTGAAAACTTTTACGGAACCGTCATCCATACGCACCGGAATGCGTACTTTAAGAAGACGTAGTGGTTCTTTGATCAGTTCATACATCCCCTCGTCAAAGCCGAGCTTGTCTAGAGCTTCATGAATGATGGCCTGTGTGGAAGTGATAAGATTAGATTTATCTGACATTTTGTATCCGCCTCTTTTATGGAACTGTTTTCACTGCTATTGTAACACATTAAAGACTGTTTGAAAGGGGTTATTTGGAGAGGACTTGCTTCACTTTTTCAATGGCCCAGTCCAGGTCTTCCTGAGAAATTACGAGCGGCGGAGCAAAGCGGATTACGGTATCGTGCGTTTCTTTACATAGAATACCGAGACTCTTTAGCTCCTCACAATATGGGCGTGCAGATTCTGTCAGGTCGACACCTATGAATAGACCGCGCCCTCTTACTTCCTTGATCAACGGTGTGTCAATCTTCTCGAGCTCGCCTTTAAAGTAGTCACCGAGTTTACGTGAACGTTCCACAAGATCTTCATCGATTAGAACATCAAGTGCAGCTTCTGAAACGGCACATGCCAATGGATTCCCACCAAACGTGGAACCATGAGATCCTGGGTTGAACACTTCAAGAACTTCCTTATCAGCAACGACACATGAGATAGGGAAGACACCACCGCCAAGAGCTTTACCGAGTATGTACATGTCAGCCTTAACATCTTCCCAGTCTGTCGCAAACATTTTACCTGAACGCCCAAGGCCCGCTTGGATCTCGTCGGCGATGAATAGAATGTTATGTTCATCACAAAGTTCTCTGACTGCTTTCAAGAAGCCTTCTGGTGGAATGTTAATACCTGCTTCACCTTGGATAGGCTCAAGCAGTATCGCTGCAGTATTTTCCGTCACTGCATTTCTAATCTGCTCAATGTCACCAAAATCGACAAGCTTTATGCCATCGAGCAATGGACCATAGCCTCGGCGATATTCAGCTTCCGAAGACAGGGATACTGCAGCCAATGTACGGCCATGGAAGTTCTGGTTCATGGCAATAATTTCAGCTTTGTTGTCTTCCACGCCTTTAACGTCGTAAGACCAGCGGCGCGCTGCCTTAATTGCTGTTTCAACTGCTTCTGCCCCAGTGTTCATTGGCAATACCATTTCCTTGCCTGCAAGCTTACATACTTTTTCATACCAAGGACCAAGCCTGTCGGAGTGAAACGCTCTGGATGTCAACGTCAACTTGTCCGCCTGATCTTTCAATGCCTGTATAATTTTCGGGTGTCTATGCCCCTGGTTTACTGCAGAATATGCACTAAGCATATCAAGGTACTTATTGCCTTCTGGATCTTTGACCCACACACCTTCTGCTTCCGAAATAACAACCGGAAGTGGCTTGTAGTTCGGTGCCCCATACTGTTCTGTCTGACTAATAATTTCTTGTGATTTTGTCATTGTCTCTTCCTTTCCAAAAAACAGCGGGTAGGTGCCCGCTGTTTTAATTTAAATTTAATTATAATCCATTCTAGAATTGTTCGGAACTTGTCTTACCCTGCATGTGCAGCGTTAGATAGTCCGGACCGCCCGCTTTCGAATCCGTACCGGACATCTTGAATCCGCCGAACGGCTGATAACCAACGATGGCTGCTGTACAACCACGGTTGAAGTACAAGTTACCGACGTGGAAGTCACGACGCGCCTGCTCGATATGCTCACGGTTTCGTGTAATTACCGCACCCGTCAGACCGTAGTCCGTCGAATTGGCATATTCGATTGCTTGATCGAAATCCTTCGCTTTGGCGAAGCCGACTACTGGACCGAAGATTTCTTCTTGCATGATCCGATCATCGTGCTTCAAACCTGAGAATACCGTTGGATGAACGAAGTGACCTGTTTCATTTTCAGTCTCTCCGCCTACTTCAAGTGTACCTTCTTCTTTTCCAATTTCAATATACTTTTTAATTTTTTCAAGTGAAGCGTCATCGATAACCGGACCGACATTGATATCTGATTCCGGATTACCAACCTCTAGTTTCTTCGTCTTCTCTACTACCTTATCCAGTAGTTCATCATGGATGTCGTCTAGTGCGATGACACGGGAGCATGCAGAACATTTTTGTCCACTGAATCCGAATGCAGAAGTAACGATAGCTTCCGCTGCCAATTCGAGATCTGCATCAGAATCGACAACGATCGTATCTTTACCACCCATTTCAGCAATAACACGCTTCAAGTGCGTCTGTCCTTGCTGTACAATCGCAGCTTTTTCAAAGATACTTGTACCCACGTCACGAGATCCAGTGAATGAAATGAAGCGTGTATCCTTATGTTCTACAAGATAATCACCAATGTCTCTTGAGGAACCAGGAATGAAGTTGACAACGCCTTTTGGCAGTCCCGCCTCTTCCAGCACTTCCACAAACTTATAGGCAATGACCGATGTGCGGGAGGACGGCTTAAGGAGTACTGTGTTGCCTGTCACCGCAGCTGCAGCTGTAGTACCCGCCATGATAGCGAAGGCGAAGTTCCATGGAGAGATTACGAGACCTACGCCCAGTGGAATGTAGTGGAACTGGTTATATTCGCCTGGACGAGATTCAACATGGTCGCCATTCTTCAATTTGAGGTGGTTACGTCCATAATATTCGAGGAAATCGATTGCTTCTGCCGTATCAGCATCCGCCTCTTTCCACGGCTTTCCGCCTTCTTTAACAAGGAGTGCCGTAAATTCGAACTTTCTTTTTCGAATGATGGCTGCTGCTTTGAACAATACGTCCGAACGGAATTCAAACGAAGATTTTCTCCATGTCTCAAACGTTTCAAGTGCCACGTCCATTGCTTGCTGGGCATGTTCTTGATTTGCTTGGGATAGATACCCAATTTTTTCTTCTTTATATGCAGGGTTGTAGGATTCTTTCTTATCATCTGTCATGATGCGCTCTCCACCAATGATCAGTGGATAATCCTGACCGAGATACCCCTTGACTGTATTCAGACCCTCTTCGAGTTTCCTCCGGTTTTCCTCTTTCGAAAAATCCGTAAATGGCTCATGTTTGTACGGTATCATTAAGATAACCTCCTTAAAATATTAAACTCTATGAATAATAATGGACTTTTTTTCAGACTTTTTCAAGCTTTTTGATAAAGGGTATGTGAGCGCTTCAGTACGCTCTGCAAAGGTATTCAGCACTATGGATATCTATGCTCAGATGAAAGAATGGATATCATTCACACTGTTGGTTGCGCTTTCAATAATGAAATGACTATGCAATTTACAGAATAAACAGAAAGCCCGCAAATCATTGATTTGCGGGCTTTCTGTTTCGCGAACGGTGCATTGTTACAAGCACTTGACCGGACATTCTACTTCATACGTCGTTTCGCCATTTCTATCCATTGCGGCATCTTTTGTCTAAGGGACTCGAAGCCATATTCTTCCGTATCCTTGATCTGATCCAAGACTGAACGTCTGTCCCGTTTCCTTTCCTCATTCCTGAAGTATTCATTATCTTTCAGGGTCAAGTTCAGTTTGCCATTATCGTCCACACTGAGCACTTTCGCCTTGACGATCTGACCTTTAGATAAAAACTGATTGACGTCATGGACATAATCGTTCATCACTTCTGAAATATGAATGAGTCCTTCTTGATTATCAGGGGTTTTGACAAAAGCACCATACGGCTGGATACCGGTTACTTTGACCTTCACAAACTGGCCTTTCCGATATTTCTTTGTCACATGGATTACCCCACTAACTTTCATTAGTTCATACGCATCCATTATTTTATCATAATAGGAGGTGATTATCTAATCATCGCTCAATTGGAAATAAAAAACGCAAGGATTGCCCCACCAGAGGCACCTCGCGTTACATATAGTACGGGAAATCTATACCGTTTACTACGACCGTCGGGACGTTTCCCTGTCTTCCTGTTGCATTCTTTCCATTACCTGTTGCTCAAAATCTCTCATCTTCTCCTCTTGGCGATCGGAGTGCCTCTTGACGATACGATAGGCAATATAGGCGAGCACGATTGCAAGCCCGACAACAAGAAGGGCGGGTATATATTCAGTTTTATCATCAGGAAAATATAGAAACTCCATCATAGTCGATCACTCACCTTTACTGCCTACAGTATATCAAAAACCCGTTCCGCGTAAATTACCCATTAATGACCATTTTGTGATCATTTGATATCAAAAAAAGGACTCCCAGAGTCCTTTTTAATATTTCTATTCAACTACATTAATTGTTTCGATGACAACATCCTGCATCGGACGATCCTGAGGTCCTTTTTTAACATCGGCAATTTTTTCAACGACGTCCATGCCTTCGATTACGTGTCCAAATACAGTATGGCGCTGGTCAAGCCATGGTGTGCCACCATGCTTTTCGTACGCTTCAATTATCTCACTCGGATAGCCTGCGCCTTCGAGTTGGCCGAGCATCTGAGCCGGAACTGCCTTGGCTTGGACAATGAAGAACTGGCTACCATTGGTACCAGGTCCCGCGTTCGCCATGGACAATGCACCATAAAGATTGAAAGCCTCCGTTGAAAACTCATCTTCAAAGCTTCCACCGTATATACTTTCTCCGCCCATGCCTGTGCCGGTCGGGTCACCGCCTTGAATCATGAAATCTTGGATAACGCGGTGGAATATCTGGCCATCATAATAGCCATTTTTAGCATGTGTTGTGAAATTTTCGACAGTCTTTGGTGCGATATCTTTGAAAAGCTTCACTGTTACATCACCGTGATTTGTCTTGAGGACAGCTTGCACTTCATTGCTGCCAACTTCAGATGATAGCTGTGGGTAAGTCATATTAGTGCCTCCTGGTTTCATTTATTGCAGATCCTGCGATGAAAATATGAAAATTCTATGACAGATCACTGCTTTTTTCCTATTTATACTATACCTTCATTTTTACTTTTTTAAAACCCTAATACATTTATTTAACCTTGTTATTACTGTATAATCATTCTATATGATGTTAAAAAAGGAGGATATATTTTGACGCTAATACATCTGGCGATTATACTGCCGATACTTGCTGCCATAGTGGTACGCATCATCTATAAGTATTATAGACGTCTTCATCTGGGCTGGTTCGTATTACCAGTTCCCCTAATTATATTTATATACTTGCTGACCTTCATCCCTCGGGTGAGTAGCAACGAGGTTGTATATGAAACAATGCATTTCATGCCGAGAATTGGGATGAACTTTGATGTCTACATAGACGGTCTTGGGCTTCTGTTTGCGCTATTGATTTCCGGTATCGGCGCACTGGTTGTTCTCTATTCCATCGGCTACCTGTCGAGGGAAGAGCACCTCGGCAATTTCTATGTCTACCTCCTTATTTTCATGACTGCCATGCTTGGGGTCGTACTAAACGACAATGTCATCATGCTCTATCTCTTCTGGGAACTGACTTCAATCTCCAGTTTCCTGCTTATTGCCTTTTGGCATAAACGAGAGCGGTCCCTCTACGGTGCACAGAAGTCGATGCTCATTACTATGTTCGGCGGATTTATGATGCTCGGTGGTTTCTTGCTTTTGCAGAATATTACTGGCACAGCAAGTATCAGAGGAATGCTCGACTCTGTCGCTCTCATTCAGGAAAGCTCATTAGCACCGCTTGTAGTTATACTCATCCTGCTCGGTGCGTTTACAAAATCGGCACAGTTTCCATTTTATATCTGGCTACCGGATGCAATGGAAGCACCGACCCCTGTCAGTGCATATCTGCACTCGGCTACAATGGTTAAAGCAGGAATCTACCTGGTTGCGCGCATGACACCACTCTTTGCATTTTCGGAGATGTGGGTGTGGATTATCCTGCTTGGTGGTCTAATCACAATGACCTGGGCTTCGATTAATGCTGTCGTCAAAGACGACTTGAAAGCTGTACTGGCATTCTCTACTGTCTCGCAGCTCGGGTTAATCATGTCTCTACTTGGTCTTGGGGCGCTCAGTGTACTGACCGGTGCAAATGAAGCTCACTTCTCAGTTGCGGTTGTTGCAGCAGTTTTCCATCTGATCAATCACGCAACATTCAAAGGTGCACTATTTATGCTGACTGGTATTGTAGACCACGAAGCAGGTACAAGGAGTCTTAAGAAGCTTGGCGGACTGCTTACAGTCATGCCGATATCATTTACCCTGACAGTGATTACTGCGTTGTCTATGGCAGGACTACCACCGTTTAATGGTTTCCTATCTAAGGAGCTTTTCCTTGAAGCTATGATCGATGTGCCTGAAGCAGGATTCAGTTCGCTGGCAAACGTAGGCTTTATCTTCCCGCTACTGGCAATTATCGGAAGCATCTTTACATTCGTGTATTCGATTCTTCTAATATATGGTGTCTTCTTCGGTAAGCGTACTTACGACACACCTAAGGAGCCTCATGAAGCCCCGGCGCTTATGCTGATTTCACCCATTTTCTTATCTGCTCTAGTACTACTCTTTGGCTTCTTTCCAAACATTCTTTCAGGAAGAATCATTGATCCGGCTGCCATGAGTATCATGGCCTCCGACACGCCGCTTGGCACTAACCTCTACATGTGGCATGGATTTGATAACCCTGCATTATGGGCAACTATTGCTGTTGTCATAATCGGTTCTCTGCTATTTTACTTCAAGAACAAGTGGATCTTTATTTATGACTATCATAAAGAACGTTTTACCCTGAATTATCTTTATGATCAAGGGTTGATCTATAGCCGTCTTGGTTCACAGAAACTGACGGATGGGTACATGACAGGTTTCCTTCGTTCCTACATGGCTTACATCTTCTTGTTCTTCATTATCATTGGTGCAGTGACATTCATAAACACTGGGTTCCAAATGGACTTTAGCGACCTTGCACCAGTTGGGATACAGGAGATTATTGTTGCGATCATCATACTTGCATCACTGGCTGTAATACTTGTTACAAAATCCCGTCTTGTTGCCATCATCATGCTTGGTGCAATTGGCTTTGCTATGTCACTATTCTTCGTATTCTTCAGATCTGCGGACCTTGCATTGACACAGCTTGCAATTGAAACAGTGACGGCCGCACTTTTCTTGGTCTGCTTCTATCACCTGCCGAAACGGAGCCGTCACGAGGAACGTATGCGTTTTAAAATGACGAACTTCCTAATCGCCTTAGGTGTCGGTGTCATGTCAATACTACTTGGGCTTTCTGCTTACTCGAATCGTCTTTTTGATTCGATCAGCCAGTTCCATATTGATAATGTCTACGAGCTTGCTGCCGGCGGTAATATGGTCAACGTCATACTTGTCGACTTCCGTGGTTTCGATACATTGTTCGAAACGCTTGTCTTTGGTATCGCAGGTATCGGAATATATGCTTTGATGAAATTAAGACTGAACAGAAAGGATGAGAAGGATGAAACACAAGCTAAAAAAGGCTGACTCGCATAAGGGCCAAAAGCAGATGAATGATGTGTTTCTGCAATTCGTTTCCAAAGTGGTCTTTTTCATCGTCATAATGTTCTCGTTCAACCTGTTCTTTGCAGGCCATTATACACCGGGAGGCGGTTTCGTTGGGGGGCTGCTTGCAGCTTCTGCTCTAATCCTACTTCTGATTGCATATGATAAAAAGACAATGCAAAAAATGTTGCCAATAGACTTCAGAATGATCCTTGCTGTCGGTCTACTGTTTGCAGCTGGTGTTCCAACGCTCTCGTTCTTGTTTGGAACACCATTCTTTACGCATCAGTTCACCTATATCGAAGTACCAGTTTTCGGTGAGATTGCACTGCACTCCGCTGTTTTGTTCGACATTGGTGTATTTTTGACTGTTGCTGCAACATCCCTTTTCATCATCGTACTTGTCGGGGAGGCTGAAAACTAATGGAAATCATTACAATTATATTAGCCGGCATCCTGATTGGTTCTGCTGTTTATCTGATTCTATCCAAAAGCGTTATCAGAATCATCATAGGTACTGCGGTTTTGAGTCACGGAGTCCACCTAATGTTCCTAACCATGGGAAAGCTAAAGCGTGGTAATATTCCGGTTCTAGATGACGATGTTTCCAACTATGCTGACCCACTGCCTCAGGCACTAATTCTTACAGCAATTGTCATCGCATTTGCACTGACCGCCTATACACTTGTATTGGCACTTAGAAGTTACCGGGAACTCGGTACAGATAATGTTGAAGAAATGAAAGGAGTTCCACATGACGACTAATATTCTACCTCTTTTGCCGATCATGATTCCTTTTTTCTCAGGTATTATCATGTTATTCATCGGAAAACGCCCGGTCGCACATAGAGTCATCGCAGCAATCAGTGGGTTGCTTCTCATACTTTCGTCACTATGGCTGATTATCGAGGTCTACCAAAATGGCACGATGGTGACTTTCCTCGGGAACTGGGCATCGCCTTTTGGTATTAGCTTGGTCATGGATATGGCTGCAGTACTTCTGATTACGACAACAGCCATCATCACATTCCTGACCGTCATCTATTCGTTCCAGACAATCGGTATCGAAAGGGAGAAGTTTTACTATTATGTGATGATTATGTTCATGATCACCGGCATCAACGGTGCATTCTCAACTGGTGATATATTCAACATGTTCGTATTCTTTGAAGTTTTCCTGCTTGCCTCATACGTCCTGATTACTTTGGGCGGTACAAAAATACAGCTTCAAGAAGGATTTAAGTATATTGTTGTAAACATCATCGCCTCCAACTTTTTCGTACTTGGCCTTGCCTATCTGTATTCAGTGACAGGATCCTTGAACATGGCTGATATCAGTAATAAGCTCTCCGGATTTGATGGAAGTTTCAGCATCATGAGTTTGATTGCGATTGTCTTCCTATTTGTGTTTGCGACGAAGGCGGGATTATTCCCACTTTACTTCTGGCTTCCAGGATCCTACTACGCTCCGCCGATGCCTATTCTCATCTTCTTCGGGGCATTGCTTACAAAGGTTGGCGTATATGCCATCGCAAGGACTTATAGTCTGTTTTTCATGGACAATACAGCTTTCACACACCAGTTGCTGCTGTTTTTAGCACTTATCACCATCGTGATGGGATGTATCGGTGCGTTAAGCTTCTCTGATATGAAAAAGATCATCATCTACAATATCATCATCGCCGTCGGAATCATTCTTGTCGGAGTTGCTATGATGGATGAATCAGGTATGCTCGGTGCTTTATACTACCTAATACATGACATGATTATAAAAGCAGCACTCTTCATGCTCGTCGGTTTCCTAATCTACCGGACAGGACAAACAAATGCAGATAAGCTTGGTGGTCTGATAAAACAGCATCCTTTTGTCGGGGTGATGTTCTTCGTAGCTGCACTGGCACTTGCAGGCGTTCCCCCTCTCTCTGGTTTTTACGGAAAACTGTTCATCGTACAGTCAGCATTCGAAAATGGTCAGCACATCGCCGGTATCGTTGTTTTGGCCTCTAGCCTAGTTGTCCTTTATTCCGTCATGAATCTTTTTATAAAAGTATTCTGGGGAGAAGAGATGGATTTTACAACTTTAAGACCTGTTAAAAGTGACAAGATACTGTTTGCTTCCATCGCAATGGTAATCGTATCGATTGCTTTCGGCTTGGCGGCTGACGCATTGTATCCATTGTTCGAAATGGCTGCACAATCTTTTTATGACCCATCCTCTTATTCAGAATATATAACGGAGGTGGAATAGATGGCCTTACAAATACTCATCAACCTCGCCCTTGCGTTCCTGTGGATGTTTATGGCTTCGAACTTTTCTGTAGCATCATTCTTTGCCGGATATATACTCGGTTTTCTGGCAATCTACATGCTTAGGAACTTTCTACCAGAATCGATCTACACTAAGAGATTGTACGCTATCATTCGTCTTTGTTTCCTGTTCATATGGGAAATGACGAAAGCGAACATCGATGTGATAAAAATTGTACTTAGTCCAAAAATGGATATACGTCCTGGATTTTTCGCGTACCCATGTGAACTTGAAGATGAGTGGTCAGTCAGTTTACTCTCCGCTCTGATCACGCTTACCCCAGGTACTGTCGTCGTGGCAATATCAGACGACCATTCCACCCTGTATATTCATGCTTTGAACATGAAGGATAAGCAAGAAGAGATAGATTCAATCAAGAATGGTTTTGAAAATGCAATCAGCGAGGTGAAACAAGGATGAATACATTTCTTGAGGTTGTTATCATATTCAGCATCATCGTCCTTGCCCTATCTATGCTGGGTATGGTCTACCGCATGATCAAAGGACCTTCACTTCACGATAAAGTTGTTGCGCTAGATGCATTCGGAATTCTCCTTATGGCTATGATTGCCTTAGTAGCCATGCAGCTGCACACTACCTACTTGCTGGTTGTCATTCTGTTAATTGGAATACTTGCATTCATCGCTACCATCGCATTTGCGAAATTCTTGGAGAGAGGTGTGATCATCGATAATGATAGAGATTATAATGACTAGTATCATTGCTTTTTTCATACTTGCTGGTGCTTTTTTGGCAGCAGTCAGTGCAATCGGAGTCATCCGTCTGCCCGATGTCTACTCAAGGCTCCATGCATCGTCGAAAAGCTCAACGCTTGGTGTAATGATGATGATGCTCGGCACTTTCCTCTACTTCTGGTACATTGATGGATACGTCGACAGCAAACTGTTTCTGGCAATCCTCTTCATTTTCATTACGGCACCCGTATCAGCCCATATGATTTCGCGTAGTGCAATTCACTCGAACGTCAATCCTTATAAAATGACGATTATGAATGAACTTGCAAGAGATGAAGAAGGTGCAACCGATTTGCCTAATGAACTGGAAACACACGAACACGACTAAAATAAAAAACGATGGATTCCCTTTTTTGGAATCCATCGTTTTTTTATCTCTTCTTTTTCACTGCCATCGTACATCGGGAGAGACAGACAAGATTTGCTTCCTCATCTGTAATTTCTATCTCCCATATTTGCGTACTTTTGCCCTGATGACGGCATTTCGCTGTAGCAGTAAGCTTACCCGATTGCTTGGTCTTGATGTGATTTGCATTGATTTCCATACCAAAAGTGATTTCGTCCTCTTCGATAATTGCTGCTGCCCCCATACTTGCTGCAGATTCAGCAAGTACAACGTTGGCACCGCCATGTAAGTAACCAAATGGCTGCAACACTTTCTCGGTCACTGGCATCTCCATAATCATGAGACCAGGGCTATCTTCAACTGTAACGATATCTAGAAGTTCAATTAGACCGGTCCTATCCATGAAAATGACCTGCTTCAAACATTTTTACGATAGTGTGAATCATCACACCGGTAGATCCTTTAGGACCTTGAGGTGTCGCTTTAGTAGTGGTTCCTGTACCGGCGATGTCAAAATGGATCCATGGGGTACCATTTGCAAACTGCTTAATGAAGCAGGCAGCAAAGGAGGCACGCCCTGGTTTCTCTACATGGTTGGTTAGATCAGCAACTGGTGACTGGCGAACACTTTTTTCCTCTATATCGGAGATTGGCAACTGCCAAACGGCCTCTCCGGTTTGCTCCGACATTTCAATTAACGGCTTTAGGAAGTCAGCATCTTTATTCGTGAAGACACCTGTACGTTCATCACCCAGTGCCGCAACTACAGCCCCTGTCAATGTAGCGAAATCCATAATTAAGCTTGGTGAGTACTGTGATGCATGGAATACGGCATCTCCAAGTACGAGACGTCCTTCTGCGTCAGTGTTCTTTACTTCCACTGACTGACCACTATAAGATATATAAACGTCATCTGGCCTCATGGCGTTGCCGTCAATCATATTCTCCGCCAATGCAACAACACCAATAACATGTACAGGTAGCGACATGCTGGATATTGCGTTCAGCATACCGACAACATTCGCCGCACCACTCATGTCATACTTCATCTCAGGCATCCCTGTCTTTGATTTAATGGAGTATCCACCCGTATCGTAAGTGATACCTTTTCCGACGAGTGCCACGGGCTTGTGGCCTTTTGCGTCCGGATGACAGTATTCGATGGTTACAAGGCGCGGCTTGGCATGTGATGCTTTCCCTACTGCTGTAATCAAACCATAGCCTTCTGACTCAAGTGTATTTTCATCTTTGACCATCCCCGTGACATGGGGGTGAGACTCGAAGATTTCTGCAATCTTACCTGCCATGACTTCTGGTGTCATAAGATTTGGTGGTGTTTCACTGAAGTTCCTAGCCATATTAATACCTTCACCGAGCTTTCCATAGCGGGAGACAGTTTCTTTAACATCTATGCTACTTGTTACAGAAAAGGTAGCCGTTTCACTGAACAAAGGTGGTTGATCCATTTTATAGGAATAGAATTCATACACGCTGATGTTTGCCATGAGTCCGAGTAGCTCAGCCGCACTATGCACTTCAACAGGGAATGTGTCTAGTAAGATTTGGCCTTTGATAGTATCCGTATCTTTAAGGAACTGGAACATACTGCCGAATGCTTCCGACAGTCTAATCCGGTCGAGCAGCGAGACATCCCCAAGACCGACGGCGATAACTTTATGATAGTCACGCTGGATAACTACGCCGGTCGTAGTCACGGCTCCGAATTCTGTCGATAGTACGTTTTCTTTAATAATCGCCTGCAGTTGACCATTGAGTAGTGTATCAACCTCTTCGTAGTTACTCATTTGCGTAGGCTCGTGCGGTAGTCCAATTATAATTGGTTCTTCTGTTGCGACGTATTTATCGCGGAATTGAAATTGCATCATTGTTCCTCCTAGAACATCTGGTATCCGGCTTTACGCAAGTAGCGAATTGTCATACCTGCAAGTATTGTTCCTACCAGCCCACTCCCGAGCATAAGAATATCTGCAATATGCAGACTGACAAGTCTTTCTCCTAAAATACTGAAAGCCTCAGATGTATTTGTGAAATATTCTGCTGTTGATATGCCATCGACGATGAACAGGACTATAAAAGGATAGACGCCCACCATCAGCCATGTCATCTTCAATATCATATTCAAAATGAAACTGATTCCATAGAATAGGACAAAGAAAAGCAACATGGATATTGCAAGTTGTATTATTGACATTTTCTATTACCCTCCACATAAAAAAGGCATGGGCATTAAATCAATACCCATGCCTGTGTTATCGGTTGTATCAGAGCATTTTGCCTTTTGAAACAGCAAGCATCGGTCCACCGATTTTGAATACTGCTCTGGAATCGATGACGCGTTTCATAAGCGCAGCCTTGCGGCCTTTAATCTGACGCCCCATTACGAGACCAATTCCATCTTTAGAGCCGAGCGAACAAACTGTACCACGGTCATTGTAGGAGAACGGTTCAAGCTTATCGCCTTTTAATGACAATTGGATATTTTTCGCTGTATGCTCAGCAAGTTGCATTGCGATTTGAGCAGTGGTCGGCCATGGGCGGGATTCTTCACCATTCATCACTGCTGCCACATCACCGATTGCGTAAATATTATCGTAACCTTCGACCCGTAGATCTGCATTTACCATAATACGCCCGCGCTTGACGCCTTCGAATGATTCGTCCATCAACCTATTACCGCGCACGCCTGCTGTCCACACGATGCTGCTCGCTTCAAGCTGTTGCTTCTCACCCTCTACCTCGACAACGAAGCCGTTCTCATTGGCAGCCACGATTGGCGTACCCACCATGAACTTAACACCCCGGTCTTTCAAGTACTGCATAGCATATTCCACAAGATTTTCTGGGAACATCGGTAACATTTTCGGCGCTGCTTCGACACAAGTAAGATTTACTTTATTGTAGTCGATGCCATGACGTTCACACAGCTCGGGAATACTTTCTACAAGTTCACCAAGGAATTCGATACCCGTAAAGCCAGCACCACCAACAAGGATGGAAATATCCTTATCTTCATTGGACTGCTTATACTTGGCAAAATTGCGCTCGATCTCTTGGCGTGCTGCAAGTGCAGTCTGCGGGTTGACGAGTGAGTGCGCGTGCTCCGCCATACCTTCGATGCCGAACGTTTCACTTTCAAATCCAAGTGCTACGACGAGAATATCGTAGTCGAACGTCCCTTGAGTCGTTTCAACCTGCTGTGACTCTTTATCGATCGCAGTCACTTCGGCAGGCACAAAGACAACTTTCTGAGTATCAATGACTTTATTGATTGGATAGACGCCCTCTTCCCAATCAATCGTCCCAGCAGCCGTTTCGTGCAACCACGTTGCTTCGTAGTGATATTCGTCTTTATTGATGAGTGTAATGTCGGCATCCTGATGAGATAGCATCTTTTGAAGTTTGGTCACAGTCTGCAGACCAGCGTATCCTGCACCAAGTACAAGAATTTTCTTTCTCTCAAAGCTCATTATTAGTTCACCTTTTCTCTCCGATATTTAAATTTCACATAAATTTAGACATAATGAAATCGCTAATATTATTCTTCTATAATATTAGCGATTTTCTTCACATATATCAAGCGGTTTGCTAAATTATCAGCAATCCGGCTGAGGTGTCCCAGCGTTCGCAGCCGTTCTGAATGACGAGCCGCAGCCGCAGGATAATGTGGCGTTCGGATTTTCTATTGTGAAGCCGCCACCCATCAGCGACTGTTTATAATCTATGACAGTACCATCGATGACAGGAATGTCGTACTTGTCCAATAGTACTTTGACACCATGGAATTCATATACTTCGTCGTTTTCGGACTGCTCCATTTCGGCACCCATACCGTAAGTTAGACCTGTACAACCGCCACCTTGGACTTTGAATCTGAGGTAGCCATCCGCCATGTCGTTGCTCTCTAGCATATCACGTACTTCATAGGCTGCACTTTCCGTTAAAGTTATATGAGACATTTTATCACCTCTTATTACCTTTTATTAAACTAATTATAAAGCAAACATTGGACTAGTTCAAATCATCCATCCAATCTGAAACTTCGTTCTGATTTCTCTCTATTCTTTTATAGATTTTTTCAAGAAGCTTATCTGGTGTCATCGCGCTGACAATTTCACCATCTACGAGTACAAAGAATGCCTTGCTGCATAGGCCGCAATTGTTAAGGCATCCGTAATCCAAAACATCGATTTCCGGATTCTCGTCGAGCTCACGATACACTGCTTCTGTTCCTTTAAGCATGTTCGATGAACAGAACTCCACAAGGGTAAACATTGGATTCCCTCTTTCTCAGTATTATTACAGGCTTCGATTGTAGTTTATACTGTTAAATATTATAATGAAAGTAATAGACTTTCTAAAACAAGGCGGTACTGACTATGAAAAATATTGTGTGTCTCGGAGGCGGATATGGCAACATGCGTTTCATTCAACGCATACTGCCTAAATTGCCACCAGACTCTACTATCACACTGGTTGACAAAAACCCATTTCACGGGTTGAAAACAGAATATTACGCGCTTGCTGCTGGAACAAAAAGTGAAAAGAAAGTTCGGGTGGACTTCCCGGATGACGATAAGGTCAACATTATTTACGATACGATCAAAAGTATTAAACTCGAAGAAAATGAAGTGATTCTTGAAAACAGCACAATTGGTTACGACACACTCATCATCGGGCTCGGCTGTGAAGATAAATATCATGGTGTACCGGGTGCCAGTGAGTACACATATAGTATCCAAACCCTAAGACAATCTCGCACCACTTATGAGAAAATTGGTTCGCTAACTCCGGGAGCCAAAGTAGGCATCATCGGTGCCGGGCTCAGTGGTATTGAAGTGGCTAGTGAGCTCCGTGAGGCGCGCAGTGACCTTACCATCAAACTATTTGACCGTGGAGATCGCATATTGCCCATGTACCCTGCACGTCTCAGTGCTTATGTGAAAAGATGGTTTGATGAAAACGATGTTGCTGTCGTCCCGAACGCCAATATTGTCAAAGTGGAAACAGATAAGGTTTACAATAACAATGAATCCCACGACCTCGATATGATCATATGGACAGCAGGTGTACAGCCTGCAGAAGCAGTACGAGAGTTGCCAGTAGAATTCGGTGCTGGTGGGCGCGTTGTCCTTAATCAATACCATCAGATTCCAAATTTCGAAAACGCTTACGTTGTTGGGGATTCTGCTGCATTGGAGCATGCTCCTTCAGCGCAAGTCGCAGAAGGTCAGGCAGAACAGATTGCCGAAGTCATTGATCTTCTTATAAAGGACAAAACACTTCCGACTGAGATGCCTGAAATAAAGATGCAGGGAATTCTCGGTTCCCTCGGATCCAAAGAAGGATTCGCCTACTTGAAAGAACGTACCGTAACGGGTCGTATTGCGCGGATGCTAAAAAGTGGTGTATTGTGGATGTACAAGCTCGGTAACTAAAGAACAGCCCCCGCATAGCGGGGGCTGTTGATGTATATGATTTAAAATACCTGCTCGACTTCCACAAAACCCGGAACTTCCTCAAGCAGTGCACGTTCAATACCAGCTTTAAGTGTAATCGTGGAGCTTGGGCAAGTTCCACACGCACCAAGAAGGCGCAGTTTAACAATGCCATCTTCTACATCCACAAGTTCACAATCTCCGCCGTCTCTAAGTAGGAACGGGCGCAATTTATCAAGCACTTCATCGACTTGTTCGAACATCGTATCTTGGCTAGTAGTCATGAAATTCACTCCTTATTCTTTCTTACGCAAATGATTATATATCTATTATAATGGATATGATAAGAAAAATCCATCATCTGAAAGGCGGATGTTATTCTATGAAATATGTGATCAACGTATATGGACGCGACGTCGTTTGTGCCAGCTGTGTCAATGCACCGGGATCGAAAGATACTTATGAATGGCTTGAAGCGGTTCTAGCACGCAAATATCCGACAGAGGATTTAAATTTCAATTATATCGATATCGATCGCACCGACAATCTCTCTGATTTCGATGAAAGTATCATCGAACGCATCAACGAAGACGAATTGTTCTATCCGCTTGTGACAATAAATGATGAGATTGCTCAAGACGGTCACGTCCAGCTAAAGCCCATCCAAAGAATGATTGAGAAGCAAGCATGAGCCCCGCCACTGGAATATATCCAGTGGCTTTTTATATTCTAGTTGCTAGCAAGATTCAGCCCACGTGCATGCAGCGTTCGTGCGAATAGACTGGTGAGTACAGCAACTACGATATCCTTCAAGATGAAGGGCAGGACTGCCACCTTAAATGCTTCAGCTGCATCCATCGGTGTACCGAGCACGATGTTCATAATGAAGATGAAATATAGAAAGCCGAGTAGGAAAACCGATATCAGTGCCAGTAGTGTAAAACCAATGCTACCTAATAGTTGTGTTCCATAAGCAGTACCAAGACCCGCGAAGAAAGCTGCCGGTATAAGTCCAACGATAAAGCCAAACGTCGGGGAGAAGACTGTCGCAATACCTCCCCCACCAGCAAAGACAGGCAGACCGACGAGTCCCATCAGCAAATATACGATGGTACTCAGTGCCCCAAGTCTTGGTCCAAGAAGTAGACCTGCAAGAAGTGCCATTGGTACTTGGAAGGTGACGGGCACCGGTCCAATGGGAAGTCGGATCTGAGCACCGACCGCAATGAGTGCAGCAAATAAAGCAACATAGACTAGATGTTTTGTTGACATGTAGTTCCCTCTTTTCGTGATTTGACTACTATCATACCACCAGCCACCTTATTTGTTAACCTATTTTTTATAAAGGTTTACAAATAATTTATAATTAGATCCCCTTTAGAGGGGATCCACTCTACTTCACAGGTGTAATAGGCTGTCCACCGTTCAGTACTTCCATTATATTATTAACGCACAGGTTCATCATGTTGTTTCTCGTATCTACTGAGGCACTACCGATATGCGGAAGCAGGGTCATATTATCTATATTGACAAATGGGTGATCCTTGTCGATCGGCTCATTCTCAAATACATCCAGAGCAGCACCTTTGATCTGGCCCTGTTTCACCGCTTCAGCTAAATCCGCTTCAACAACATGGGCACCGCGCCCGATATTTATGAAGAATGCCGTGTCTTTCATTCGCTCGAATGCTGCTTTGTCAAAGCGATACTTCGTCTCATCTGTCAGAGGTGCTGCACATAATACAAAGTCGGATGCAGACAGCAGGTCCTCGAACGATACAAATTCTGCTCCAAGGGAGTCTCCGAGTTCTGACTGACTACGATTATGATAAAGCACTTTCGTGCGAAAGCCACTAAGTCTTCTCGCAAATGCTGCACCGATTGAGCCCATACCAAAAATACCGACTGTTTTTCCGAATATATCAGTACCAGCCATATGATACGGACTCCAACCAGACCATTCCCCTGCCATCAGTTGGCGGTTCGCCTCGAGTACCCGGCGTGCTGATGTAAGCATGAGAGTAAACGCGAGCTCTGCGGTGGTCTCTGTCAAAACATCCGGTGTATTTGTAATGATGACGTTATGGTTTCTTGCCGCCTCGATATCGATATTATCGTAGCCCACTGCAAGATTGGCGACCACTTTGAGGTGCTTCGCATTCGCAAGCATCTCTTCGTCAATCTTGTCGCTAAGCATGGTGAGTACGCCATGAGCATCTGATGTTTCCTCAAGGAAACGTTCACGCGGCATTGGCTGCTCGGCTTCATCCCATACAAAGACTTCAAAGTCCTTTTCAAGCTTTTCAACCATCGACGGATTGATCCTTCTCGTAATTACAATCTTCTTCATTTACTCAACACTCCATTCACTCAATTGATCTATCATATGTTCAGGCTGTCTTTCTTGCGTCTTTACCTGTTCCCGAGAAGTAACACCAGTATTGACATGTAGCGTCGCCACTCCGTTATCAAGACCAGTCCGAATGTCAGTATCATAGTTGTCACCGACTAGAATTACTTTATCTTTAGACAGACCCAGTGCTTTGACAGCTGCCTCAAGAATAATACCTTTAGGTTTGCCGATGACAATCGGTTCCACATCCGTTGTGCTTGCAAGGACAGAGACGAGTGAACCATTTCCCGGGAGGAACCCTTCATCACTTGGAAACTTTCTATCCGGGTTGGTCGATATAAATTTTGCCCCTGCAGAAATCAGGCGCGCCCCATGTGCCAATTTTTCATACGTAAGTGCAGTATCAAGACCCATGACGACAAAGTCAGGGTTCTCATCTGTTAAAACACATCCTGCAGCCTCCAAAGTGGAAGACAAGCCACTTGTACCGATGACATGAACGGAGGCCCCAGGAAACTCTGCCTTCAGATAGGCAGCTGTCGTCATGGCAGATGTATAGAGTGTTCTTGGGTGGATATCAAATCCCATATCAATTAGTTTTTGCGCTGCCTCGGTCTGTGTTTTCGTCGCGTTATTTGTCAGAAATACATAAGGGATGGCTGCTTTATTCAATCTGTCTATAAAATCAATTGCGCCTTCAATCACCGTGCCACCGTTGTACATCGTACCATCCAGATCAATCAGATACCCTTCATACTTCATGTTGACCTCCTCGAAAAGCTGTAATTGCCTGACCTTCATTTTGGAAGAAATTGAAGACATTCTCTTTGTAGTCCCGGTAAGCTGATAGATGTGCAATGAAGTCATCCTTCATCTCTTCGTGGCTGAGATTTGTATAGTTGCGTGTGAGCTCGCTACGCCACTTAAACGTTGCCTGGAAATGGTGGTTGTCTGACTCTTTTATTACCCCTTCATTGGCCATGATATCCATAACATCTTTATAGCTGCCTGGATCACGCAAAATGAATGCGTCTATAATCATGTTGCCTACGTCTACGACCGCCTCTATTAACATGTGACAAGCCCGTTCCAGAGCAAGTCCATGCCTTTTTTCAAACGCCTCTGTCAGTTGTTCTATATAATCGAGACGCTCTAGCAGTACGTCTTTATCTACAAAATACATTATCGACACTCCTATCACCGTTCTTTTGTAACTCACTCAATAATATGATAGCATAATTCCTGTATACTTGAACTGGAGGAGAACGCCGTGATCGACTTCTTTCTTTATGATGAATCGGAAGATACAAATACACGCTACGTCAGTTTCGTTGGAGAGCACTCCCGATACGATTTGGCGATTATACAGACTGACCGCTACTTCGGTAAGAGTCTCGTATTGAATACCCAGAGTAACAGATTTGGTATCATCGGAAGCGATGACCTTGAAGAAGAGGGCTATATCGCCCATATACTCGGACTAAACGACGAAGAGGCTGCTGAGGTGGAGTCTTTCCTCTCTGAAATCATCGTTTAAATGAATATAAAAATCGAGCCTGCGTTTCCCCTTCAGGAAACGCAGGCTTTCTACTGTTTATTACTATGCTGGCGGGCAGCGAGTGTTCTCGCGTTTGTTTGAGTCTCAGGAACTTCGTTCACTGTTTCAGCTTCCTTAGTCTCCACCGCGTCTTCATCGCCATCCTCTTCGCGCTCTTTCATTTCCGTCTTAGGGACTTTGCGCAGAACAAAGTATGCACACCCGAAATTACAGTATTCGTATAGATAGTCCTGGATAGCACTATACTTCTTATCCCGTTCTACCTTTTTTTATTATCTCTGTAGAAACCGGTCAATCGCAGCTTTTCGTAGCCGATATCGCCAACAATATAGTCGTATTTGTTAAGGACTTCACTGTACTTGCTTTCAAACTGCGTTTCATCAAAAGCATCTCGGTAATTTTCGACCAGTTCGAAATTCATATGGTCCACCGTAATCATAGTTCTACTCACCTTTCAATAATTCGTCGCCTATAGCCTGTCTTGCTTTGGCTGCTTCATTCACCTGCTCATCGGCATGATAGCTTGAACGCACCATCGGCCCCGCCTGACAGTGCTTGAAGCCTTTTTCCATCGCCACTTTTCTAAGTTTACCAAATTCAAGTGGTGTATAGTACTTCTGGACTTTGAGGTGTTTTCTTGAAGGTTGCAGGTATTGGCCGATTGTCATGATATCTACATCATGTGCTCTCAAGTCGTCCATTGTCTGGTGAATTTCCTCCACCGTTTCACCTAGGCCGACCATAAGGCTTGATTTCGTCGGTATTTCAGGATACATCTCTTTGGCACGCTGCAGAAATTCGAGAGTTCTGCGGTATTTTGCTTTAGCACGCACCCTCGGTGTCAGGCGCTCGACAGTTTCGATATTATGGTTCATGATATCAGGTTTGGCATCCATTAATGTCTTTAAGTTGTTATACTCACCGCCCATATCGGAGGGTAATACCTCAATTGTGGTAAATGGATTCTTCTCGCGCACTTTTCTTACAGTTTCTGCATAGACAGCAGATCCTCCATCTTTCAGGTCGTCTCTTGCCACTGCAGTAATGACGACATGCTTTAAATTCATCAGCTGTACAGATTCCGCTACACGGTTCGGTTCATCCCAGTCGAGCTCATTCGGAAGACCAGTTTTCACAGCACAGAATCTACAGGCGCGTGTACATACTGCGCCAAGAATCATGAAAGTCGCTGTCCGACGCTCTCCCCAGCACTCATGTATATTAGGACACTTTGCTTCCTCACATACAGTATGCAGATTCTTCTCACGCATCATCTTCTTCAGACCAGTGTAGTTCTTGTTGGTGTTCAATTTGATTTTCAGCCAGTCGGGTTTTCTTAGTATTTCTTCGTTTTTCGTGACCATAACGCAACGCCCCCCTATATCTATGTCATAATCATATTATCATAATTATACTATTGTAGTAGGAAAAATTTAAATTGTTTAAATTATCGAATATACAAAAAACCACCACTGTAGAGTGGTGGTTTTATCAAACTAGGATTGTGCTTTCTTTCTGTTGATCGGCGTATAAATGACCTTCGCTACAACGAAGACAAGTATGATTAATACCAGAAGTACACCGAGTGATAACAGGAGACTCGATGTCAGTCCAAGAACCAAATAGCCGATCAGTGCGATTATCGCAGACCCGACTGCATAAGGGAGCTGTGTCATAACGTGCACAATATGATTACACCCTGCACCAGTTGAGGACAGAATTGTGGAATCGGATATCGGCGAACAGTGATCACCGAATACCGCACCAGCGAGCACAGCAGCGATACTTGGTAGCAGTAGATCTGTTTCTCCAAGTGAAATCATGATTTCACCAGTGATTGGAATCAATATACCGAAAGATCCCCAACTCGTCCCTGTGGCCAAAGCCATTATACAAGCTACAGCAAAGACGACAGCAAGCAGTACACCGACCGGTAAGTTGGAACGTTCGACTATATCGCCGAGAAGTTCCCCCGTACCAAGCTGACCGATCAGATCACCGATCATCCACGCCAGTGTCAATACAAGGATGGCTGGGAACATCGCCTTGAAACCAGTCTTAACACCGAGCCAAATTTCACTCTTGCCGAAGTCTTTATCATGACGAGTGTCCTTGAAGAAATAGAACAAGCTCAGCGCTAGTCCGACAACACCCCCGATGACGAGCGAATGTGTAACTAGCGTATTCTCGAAAATACTGAAAATATTCATGGACTCACCGGTGATTGCCCCTGTTACAAACATTGAAATGACGACAGTGATTGCAAGTCCAAGTATTGGAATGATCAGTGCTTTCGCTGAGCCGTCCGGATGTACTGGGAGTGCTTCATCGGTCTCTCCCGGAGCTTCCCGTGGGTTTTCAACAAGTTGCCCTTCATTGAGGGCCAACGTTTCATGTTTGCGCATCGGTCCGATATCAAATCGGGTGACGATGACAATGAACATCATAGCAATCGCGGTCAGTACATAGAAATTCATTGGAATCATATAGACGAAAGCTTGAAACGGCGTGATTGCAACGAGACCAGCTGCTGCAAGCAATGGCGCCACAAGACCCATGATACCAGCACCCCAGCTGGATATCGGGGCAATGACGGAGACCGGCGAAGCGGTCGTATCAATCAGATAAGCCAGTTTGGCCCTGGAAACGTTGTATTTGTCAGTCAGTGGCTTAGCCACTTGGCCGACAATCAGTGCACTAAAATAGTCGTCGATAAAGACAATGATACCAAGCAGGGCTGTTGTTAGATTTGCCCCCCTGCGTGACTTTACTTTTGTCAGTGCCCATCCGGTAAATGCTCTGGCACCGCCCGACATATTAATGAAGGCTGTCATAATGCCAAGCAAACTTAAAAAGATAAGGATGAAGGCGTTCCATGTATTGATGGCACCATCATCAACAAAAATCATAGCGAAGCTACCCCAAATTATCTGAAGGGTTTCTAAAATTGCGGCCCCTGCAACGACAAATGCTGAAGTAACAATACCGACACCTAGACTGATGCCTACTTTACGTGTCAGTATCACCAAAAGCAGGGTAAGCAGTGGTGGAATGAGGGAGTTGTACTCCCAGTTGAGTATGCTTTCCATATATTTGTAACCTCCTAAAACTTATTTGAACCACAAAAAAGACATCACAGCAGCATTACAGAATCAGCCACCGTGACGTCTCTCACTAGTTTGTAGCGCATCATCGCAATGACAGTGCCAAGCCTATTCGACCTGACCCCAGAAAAACACCCCGCCGGGTGCATTCTTCGGCAACTGCTCCTTTCCACGATTTCAAAGCATGCCTGCTCCCTCGTGTACTCATGGCCGTTGCGACCTCTACCTTTTATTCTTCAATTGTTACAGCATATTATAGCACATATTGTGTGTTTTTCAACTACAATTCGGAACCGTAAATCTTGACGATGTCTCTTAGGAATTCGGGCATTTTGTATATCTTCTTTGAATATCTAAATTGCGGGAATATCCTGCCGAATGTATACATGTCGAGTGTGCCGAGGGTATAATGCTTTCGGTCCTCAATCACTTCACCATTAACATAATATTCGCGTTCGGATTGGACGTAACCGATATTCTCGGCAACAAAGCAACCGAATATATCGCCCCTGAAACCGAGCCCTCTTATAATCTCGTCTTTGAACTCATGCTTTGAGGCCTGATTGAATACTTCTTTCAATTCACGCCCCGTCAGCTCAATCTGGACTGTATTGATGGCATGGGGAAGTACTTTGTGAAGATCATAGTCTGTCAGTGCCCCGCCCTCAAACGGTTTTACGATAAGGCCAGTATGGATTAGACTTACGTCGCTGTCTGTAAATAGACGGACCATACGAGCGAGTGAAGTAATAAAGTGACTCGTTGAATATAGCCTGCGTTCTATCGGTGCAGCGGAATCTTTGATTACGGTCGACAACATGTCGCGTCCAATTTCGTAATAGTGATCGTCACTGCTTGTAAGCAGATCGGTATCATAAAGTCGGGCACGTTTGCCGATAAGTTTCTTTCCTTCAAACTGGAGGGTCACCTCACCGACATAATCACCATACCGTCCGGCTGCCCCAAGCAGTGTATCGCCGATCCATTCTCCTTCTTCAAAATAGTGATGAGTATGGGAACTTAATATGACATCTATCTCGGGAAACATCATTGCGAGCGATTCGTCGTCATATCTGCCAAGATGACTCATCATGACGATGCAGTCTACTTCTGTATTAATTTCACGTATCGCTTTTAAAACCCAATCGAAGCTTTCTGACACTTCCCAGCCAAGTGCCTTATAGAACGGTGTAAACTCTACAGTTGCTGCGATAAAACCGAATTTGATGCCATTGACTTCCTTGATAACGTAGGGTTTGAAGTATGGAGATTCACTGCCTACTTCACGCAGGTTGGCACAGATGATATCAAAATCTGCGTTATCGTAAAGAGATTTGAGATCGTCCTTTTGCAGTGTAATCCCTTCATTATTACCGATGGTTGCCACGTCGCATCCCGCTTCGTTGAGTATGTCGATATTCCCTTTGCCGAGTGTCGCTTCAGTGTAGGGATGCGATCGATCGACGTGATCACCGAGGTCGACATATACCATTTCGTCTTTAAGTTGTCTTTTTTTATTGTTTAGAAAGTCTTTTATCTTCAAATAGTTGTACAGATGACTGTGGATGTCATTTGTATGAAAAAGCTTCACTTCCATCGAATCACCTCTATATGATGGTCTGTAAAATCATGTATACGCCAAGCAGCAACAGCACCGTACGCAGCACTACCACCATCGTATCGGAATTAAAGCGCCGATTGATGGAGACACCGATCTTGGCGCCAAGGAAGGCTGCTGGAACGAGGAACAGTACGTACCAGAAGTCTACATTACCCTGGAGCACATGACCAGTAGCAGCAGCCGTCCCAGAGAAGAAAACCATCATCATGCTCGTACCGATGGCGATGGATGCCGGCATACGGAACACAAGCAACATGAGCGGTGTCATAAGCGCCCCCCCACCAATACCGAAAAGACCAGTAAAGAAGCCAACGATGAATGTCGAGATGATGGCGATGTACGCTGGGAATCCATAGTGGTGGACTTCCCCCATATTGTCAACATGCGGCTCCATGTAGCGTTCGTTCTGGAAAATTGAGATCGGTTTGATTCTATCTCTTACAAGAAGGAGAGTACTCAGGCCAATCAGAAATATACCGAAGTAGAGGTTGAAGCTGTCGATGGTGAAGAACTGGCTGGCGTAAGAGCCAACAAAAGCGCCTGGCATGATGCCGATCAAAAACCGCAGGCCATTTTTCATATCGACTTGGTTGCTTCGTCCATAGGAGAGCATCGCAGACAACCCGATAACAATCAGCACAACACTTGACGTACCGACGGCACTCTGCGGAGTGATTTGTTCTAGTATTCCTATGTTGATACCAAAAAATATCAGCAGCGGCACAATGATGACACCGCCACCAATGCCGACCAGAGATCCAAGGGTAGACGCAAGAAGTCCGATCAGTACGAGGATGACGTATTCCATTTCTATTACTCCTTTAGAGAACCAGAGAATCCTGGCTTAATTATCCCTTGGAATTTTCCCTTTGTTTAATTGCCTAAAATAGTTTTAGCTGTTTGGGTGAAAGCCCATCATAACGAATCCCCATCAACGTCATGAAATCTTGAGCATTACCTGCGGCATGGCCACCTGAATTATTGTTGAAGACGATATAGACATCTTTGGTCTTATGCTTTAGAATTTCAACCTGTTTCTTGAGCCATTCCAGTTCTTCTTTGTTATAATCGTATAGATATCTGACGTTGCGCCATTCCTCACTCGTCCGATCCTTCTGCGTCCATCCATGTACATTACGACCATGGAGTCGGATGAAGGCCGTACGATTTGTCACACGGTTGACGAAAGGAATGCTGCCGATGCCGGCCTGCGGTTCATCACAGATGCTATGGATGACATCATTGCTGTCTAGAAATGATAATGTCTCCTCCCGGTACTGCTCTTGGAACCACGTTTGGTTTCTGAACTCGACAGCCACTTTATAAGGTTTGAGTTGCTCTATTGCGTATTTTACGTAGCGGATATTTTTATGGCTGCAGTCAAACCACGGTGGAAATTGAAGTAGAACAAACCCAAGTTTCCCTGCCTTATCCATCGGTCGCAACATATCTCTGTATGCGCTGAAGACATCTTTAATGGAGTCGTAGTGGTCACGGTAGTCACTGTGTCCAGTCATATACTGATGGGCTTTGACAACAAATTTAAATTTGTCCGGCGTTTCACTACACCATTTTTCGATTGTTGACGTTTGTTGGATGGCGTAATAAGTTGAATCCAATTCAACAATAGGGAAATAGCTGGCGTATGTATTCAGTTTGTCTTTTTTATTTGAGAGGTCTGTATAGAGATCATGATGGTCTCCCCAACCTGTCAATCCAATATAGATCATAGAAATCACCTTGCTTTATTGTAACACAACTTTTAAGGAGCACACTTCAATATGAGTATAATCGAATTTGAAAATGTTAGTCATCGGAATATCCTCCATAATATCAGTGGCCAATTCAATAAAGCCAGAATTACGACTTTTGTTGGTCCAAGCGGTGCAGGTAAGACGACGTGCTTGAAGCACATTAACGGTCTTTTATCACCGGATTCAGGAAACATATTCTTTGATGGCGAGAACATTCAGAACATGGATATGATTGAACTGAGAAAACGTGTCGGTATGGCTTTCCAAAGTGCGCCGATGATTGGTGGGACGGTATACGACAATTTGAATTTACCGAAAGCCATCTTTGATGAGAGACTGACGCCGGATCGTGCTGTAGAACTGCTTGGACACGTCGACCTCGGGGGTATTCCACTCGATCAGAACATCAAATCGCTCTCCGGTGGAGAAAAGAGTCGTGTGTCCCTCGCCCGGACACTCGTCAATCGTCCGGAAGTGCTGCTGCTTGATGAAATCACATCAAGTCTTGACTACCGCATGGTCAAAGAAGTGGAACGACTCGTAGTCAGACTACAGCGTGAATTTAACGTCACAGTCATCTGGATTACCCACGATCTTGATCAGGCGCGCCGTGTCAGCGACGACATGTGGTTCCTTGCAGACGGTAGGCTCGTTGAATATGGGGATGCTACGTTCATCGATGATTCGAATAACCCGATCATCAGAAAATTTCTAGAGGGGGAAGCACTTTGACATATACACAACTCGCCTTATCGCTCATCTTCATAGCCATTCCCCTCGGACTCGCTCTCGTGCTCAAGCTCGGCCTTGAGAAAGATATCATCATTGCGACCATCCGATCAATCGTACAGCTACTAATCATCGGCTATATCCTTACATTCGTCTTTGAGAGCGACACCCCGCTCTTTATACTGCTTATGATCCTACTCATGATCGCCGCAGCAACACAGAACATTATCAAGAAAGGAGATGGCATCCCGGGTATCACCTGGATGATCGTCTTTACACTTGTTGTTGTAGAGGTTTCTACAATGGGTATTATGCTCGGATTCGGCATTATTCCGTTTGCACCAGAAGAAGTCATTCCTATCAGTGGAATGGTCATTGGGAACTGCATGGTCCTCTCGCTTCTTTTCTTAAATAAATTTAAAGATGAAGTCGACCGCAGTGATGAGACTATAGAACTGATATTGTCCATGGGCGGCCAGCCGAAAGTCGCCATCGACAAAAGTCTGAAATCCGCCATACAGACGAGTATGATACCGACAATTGAAGCACAGAAGACCATGGGGCTGGTTCAACTTCCGGGCATGATGAGTGGACTAATTATTGGAGGTGCCGATCCAATGGAAGCTGTAATGTATCAGCTTTTGATTCTATTCCTCATATTGACCACAGCAGCCATGTCCTCAGTTATGGTTGGGTATCTAGCTTATCCGAAACTCTTTAATCAAAAGATGCAGTTCATCGGTCTGCAGTATAGAAAATAGACACAACAGAGAGATAAATACTGTTATTTTTCCCATCATGACAGTGTCTAGAAAGAATTTTCGTATAAAATCTTCGAAAAAACATGCGCCCTCATTACGAGGAGCGCATGTTTTCATTTATCATTTGTCACTTCTTCATATCTTACGGCGATATACGTAACAGCCCCTGCGAGGATGCCTGTCATGACACCTTCTAGTAGCCCACCAGCTAGTCCACCTACTAAAACATAAGATAAAGCACGCCTTTTCATCATTTTAATCACAACTATCCCCTTTAGATATTTTTTTCAAGCGTGTCCTTAATACTTTCATATGTGTCATGCCACATCTTCTCTTCGGTTGTAAAACGACCTGTCAATGTCTTGATTGCCGCTTTGAATGCTGCATCGTATTCAGATGATTCCTTATCCGGTAGTCCACCCATTAACTGGGTAACTTCACTCTGAACAGCATCTGCCCGCGGCCCCCAATGAGTAACCTCTTCTCCCTCATCATCAATAAAGATGAATACCGGAATTGACCGGGATTTGCCGTTGGTCAAGTACTGATCCATCAGTTCCAGATTACTATCCCGGAGAATCATGCGTACTTGCATATGGCTTTTCTCGGCAAGATGGAGCAGAATGGGAATATTCATCATTGCATCCCCGCACCAGTCTTCCGTGATTGCAATTACACGTAAAGACCGCGCTTCAAGATTTCGGAAGAAATCGTCATCCTGTGGAATCTCAAATTGATCGTAGACTCTCTGCAAGTTCTCCTTATGCTTTGCCATACCTTCAATATACGCTTCTGCTGTGATTGCCTGATCGTACCAATGATCAAGTGTCATTCTTTCTCCTCCAATATCTGTATTATGCCACCAGTATAGCATGGGACCTGTCGATAAATTGAACATCGTGCATTGAACTCGCCATCAATTTCAACTATTATTTTGATAACGAGAAAGGAGCATGTACATGACAACTGGATCGAAACACGTCCGCGGATTGATATTCGTACTGCTCGGCGCCACATTATGGGGCATCGGTGGAACAGCTGCCGACTACATATTCAAAAACACACCCGTCACTGTCGAGTGGTACGTTGCATTCAGACTCAGTGTGAGCGGTATTATACTCCTTTTAGCATACTGGTTGTTCTCAAGAAAACAGCAACCCATCAGAATGGATCGCCGTACACTCATCATGCTCATCATCTACAGTCTTCTTGGTATGACAATGGTCCAGTATTCATTCATGGCAGCGATCGGTTATGGCAATGCGGCAATCGCGACAGTACTCCAATATACTGGACCGATCTATATTATTCTATGGCTGGTCATACGTGGATTCTCAAAATGGCGCTTTTCCGACATCTTCATTATCCTTGGCATGATTACCGGCATTGTTCTGCTGGCGACGAACGGAAATCTTTCGTCGCTCATCGTCTCTCCTAAAGCACTTATATGGGGACTGGTATCTGGAGTGGCCCTTGCCTACTATACACTCCATGCACAGATTCTACTCCATCGGTTGCACCCGCTGCAGCTTGTCGGAGGCTCGATGTTCTTCGGGGGAATCGCAATGAACTTCATTCATCCACTCTGGCAGTTCGATCGTGGATTCGAATGGACGACACCGTTGGTCGCAATTCTCCTTTTATCGGTCCTGATTGGCACCACGCTGGCATTTTTGCTTTATATCAGTAGCCTAAAGCATATTTCCTCTAAAGAAGCCGGCATTCTGGGTACACTGGAACCTGCATCGGCAGTCGTGAGTTCCGTCATTTGGCTCAACATCAGCATGGGTTGGTATCAAGTGCTCGGCATCGCCATTGTACTCGGGATTGCTTTATTCATTTCCGTTGGTCGTAAGGACAAGACATAAAAAAGAGAGCTCCGATTTACAGAGCTCCTTGGGGATGGCTTTTCTACATACCCGGAAACAGTCCAAGCCATATCGCTGTGCCCATGGCGAGTAGCAGCAGCACTTTCTCGTAGGCCGTCACCTGTTTGACATCATCGACGTTGATCTTCAGAACTAGATAGATCCCGTACCCCAGCATAAGCAACGTACCGATTGCTGCGATCGGACGATCCCAGATGACGGAAATTGCGAGCAGGCCGACAATAATCAAATAGATCAGTGCAGGCGTTGGTGCAGCTTTCATACCGAACTTTTGAGCAGCCCATACGACGGTTGTTTGCTTCATTGGTGTTGCATTTTGGTCCGCCTTTATATCGGGAACGTGATGAATCATTACCCAAGCCATACACCAAAGCGCATTAATCAGTGCATTCTGCCAAGCCCACAGCGGAATGCTCTCCAGCATGATCCATGGCGCTGCAAGACCGAGTAGAAACATCGATGGGAACAGGCTGAGCCATTCACCAAGAAATGGTCTGTATGCAAAACGGAACGGCTTTAATGAGTAGCTGATTGCCCCCCATAAACCGACAATCGTAAGTATTGCGAGTTCCACCCGTCCAAAAACGATGAAGAGTCCAGCTGCGACCAAGAGAAGAAGTGTGACTACTGTACCAATGCGTACAAGCATACTGAAAGACATTACTCCATTTTGAAGCACTCGACTACCGCCAGAAAGCATGCCTGGACTCTCTTGATCTGTACCAGACTTGAAATCAACAATATCATTGAATACGTGTGTCAATACGCCATGTACAAGTAGTGCGCCGACCACTAGCAGAATGAATAGTAAAAAAAGATCTGTTTTTGAAATATCATATCCGAATGCTAGTGGCAATACAGTCGAGATAATCGTTGCGATGCTTGATGTAACCACGGCCACTACTCTGAGTAGCATACCGAACCCTTTTAGGCTCAATGATCCCTGTTTTTGCATAACCTTGCCCCTTCCGTCTCCTTATAGCGATATCTAATATCCATTTTCTAATGCCTGCTCAATCTCCCGTTTCCAGCGTTTCCTCTTATTAACGACAAAGCGCATCGTATCGCCACTGTGCAGAACGATTTCCAAACCATTTGATATCGGAATCAAGTTGAAAATACGGTGAGAAATCAAGTGGACTTGAGAAATTTCGCCCAGTGCAATTTCCGTCTGCTTTTTATTTAAGTTCATGGCGTGTGGGATATGGTATACGTACTCGGAAGTTAGATGTAACTTGCCACCTACGGCGACACCATTTTTTAAAAGGTTACCATTACCACTTCTGATTGTCCTCTCCTTCATACATTATCCTCCATCTGTCTGAGCACTTTCTTACTTGATGAGATGATTATTTCCGGAGTCACTCCATAGTGCGAGCACTCGATTGCTGCATTTTCCCCTGAAGCTGCATGCAGATAAACGCCAGCCCGCATCGCATCTTCGGGCAGTGCACCTTGAGCCAAGAAAGCAGCAATCATGCCTGTAAGAATATCCCCACTGCCTCCTTTAGCTAAAGCATCATTGCCGATTGGATTGATCCATGTACCATTTGGCGTTGCTACAATCGAACGATGACCCTTAAGTACAAGATTTACATCATGTGTTTTGGCAAAATTTTCAGCAATACCCATGCGATCGGCCTCCACTTCAGGGACGGATTTGCCGGTCAGCATAGCCATTTCTCCTGGGTGGGGCGTCAAAATGACAGAGCCATCATAGTGGGTCAGAAATTCCAGCTGATTTTTCATATGAAATAGCGCATCCGCATCAATGACGACAGGCTGTCCGTCAAGATGTTCCATAATATCCATGACGAATTCAGGGCCTTTATGGAAACGCCCCATTCCAGGACCGATAACAACAGCTGTTACTTTTTCAAAGAGTGTTGCTTCTATCCCTTCGCCAGTGAAATGACCATCTTCGCTTGGCAAAGTTTGAATTAATGCAGTTTGATTCTGGCTTGCAATGACTGGATAGATCTCCTCGGGAATAACTAAAGTAGAAAGGCCGACACCGCAGTGAAATGCTGTATGGCCACTGTAAATTGGGGCACCTACAAACGGTTTTGAGCCACCAAAGACAATTGCGTGGCCGAACGTTCCCTTATGACCAAAAGTTGGCCGCTTCGGCATGGATGCCGCTGCCAGTTCACGAGTAATGACAACGGGGTTTTTCATATCGAGTGTCTCTGCTAATGTCTCAGGTACGGAAATATCCTTCACTTGCCAGTGACCGATTACAGAGGGTCCCTCCTGCAAGAAAAATCCGATTTTTGGCATGACGAATGTAAATGTCTCGTCTGCTTTTATCGCCACATTTTCGATATTACCTGTATCGCAATCGAGACCGGAAGGAATATCAACTGATATGACATGAAGATCGTGTGCATTCACCTGTTCGATAATCTGGTCAAATGGCTCTCTGACTGCACCTTTCACACCTGTACCAAGCATCGCATCCACTAATACTTCCGACTGCTCTAATACTGCCTCAAGACTCGTCATGCCTTCTCCTATGACATGAAGCGGCAGTTTACGCTTTTGATAAATGTCGTATTGTGTACGGGCATCGCCTTCAAGTTTTTCTTCGCTTGTTAGTAACCACACCTCAGGCGTATAACCCGCATCGAACAGCCGCCTCGCAATAACGAATCCATCGCCGCCATTATTCCCACTGCCGATTAATACGACAATATGTACAGATTGATTTGGATATGCTCTCATAATTTCTTCGGCAACCTGATTGCCTGCAATCTCCATTAATACAGCACCAGAAATACCGATTTTATTCATCGCATAATCTTCAATATCGAGCATCTGTTTGCGACTTGCAATCTTCATTGTAATCCCCCGTTCACTCTTTATGTCACTATACCCTTTATTCTTGGGAATAAATAACACATATGAAATTACGCCCAATCAGGTGTAACCCCTCGACATACAGGGCTATCACCAGTGTAGAATACTATGAAAATAAGATTACATTCAAAGTGGAGCGAAATCTCTGTGAGCATCGCTAAAGAAGGTACATAGTATATTTATTGACGAACATCCTGCTTGATAAAGGAGCCTTTTCTGACATCAGAAACATCGTATACAGTGAGAAAGGCCTGAGGGTCAATTCTTCCGACTACTTCTTTCATCTTCTGTTCTTCCAAACGGTTGATTACGCACGTAATCTGTGTCAGCTCCATTTTACTGTACCCGCCTGTAATAGTATTGTATGTACACGTTCTTCCAAGTTCTTCTCTTACTGCTTCAATGATAATTTCAGGATGTATGGTAACGATAACGAATGCTTTCGATCCACTGAGCCCTTCTTCGATTAAATGAATCACTTTTGAAGCGATAAAATAAGCAATGGCTGAAAGAATAGCTCCTTGAAATCCGAATACAGTGGAGACAAGCAAAAATACAAACGTATTCAGAAATAAAATGAGATCACTCGTGCCGAATGGTAGTTTCCTTGAAAGTAGCACAGCGAACATATCAATGCCATCAAGTGCCCCACCGTTACGCAAGGCAATACCCATACCAACACCTATGATGACACCACCGACTACAGTGATTAAAAGTGAGTCGCCTTCGATAATCGCTGGCAGGTGATGCATGATTGCAGTGAAATATGCTAATGATAAGATACCTGCCACCGACAAAGCTGCAAACTTGATTCCGATTTGACGGTAACCGAGCCAAATGAAAGGAATATTCAATAAAGCAATCAACAGGCCTAACGGTATACCAAATGTTGCAGAGCCAACAATGCTGATACCGGTTACACCACCGTCAGATACCCGGTTCGGAATCAGTACCGACTCAAGGCCATAAGCCGTAATAAATGCACCAGTGATCACCATGATGATGCGGCCTATAAAGATAAGAACCTGTTTTTTCTTCAAATTTTTCATGAATGTTATACTTCCTTTTTCCAGTTCATTTCTAACAAAAAAGACTCCCTGCCGTAGTATGACAGGGAGTCGAGCAGTGCTATTAACCGATGGACCCTTCCATTTCGAAGGAGATTAGACGGTTCATTTCGACCGCGTATTCCATTGGCAGTTCTTTTGTAAATGGCTCGATAAAGCCCATGACAATCATTTCTGTCGCTTCGACTTCACCGATACCACGACTCATGAGGTAGAAGAGCTGTTCTTCTGATACCTTTGAAACTTTTGCTTCGTGTTCCAGCGAGATATTATCGTTCAAAATCTCGTTATAAGGAATCGTATCTGAAGTGGACTCATTGTCCATGATGAGTGTGTCACATTCGATGTTAGAACGTGCATTATCTGCATTTCTACCGAAGTGAACCTGTCCTCTGTAGGATACTTTACCGCCTTGTTTTGCGATGGATTTAGAAACGATTGTAGATGATGTGTTTGGTGCAAGGTGAATCATCTTCGCTCCAGCATCCTGCAATTGTCCTTTACCAGCAAGTGCAATCGATAGTGTCATACCGCGTGCGCCTTCACCTTTAAGGAATACCGCTGGATATTTCATGGTAATCTTAGAACCAATGTTTCCATCGACCCATTCCATAGTACCGTTAGCATCAACAAACGTACGCTTTGTTACAAGGTTGTATACGTTATTTGCCCAGTTTTGGATTGTTGTATAACGGCAATATGCATCCTTCTTGACGATGATTTCAACTACTGCAGAGTGCAATGAGTTTGTTGTATAAACAGGTGCAGTACAACCTTCAACGTAGTGTACACTAGATCCTTCGTCACAGATAATTAGAGTACGTTCGAACTGACCCATGTTTTCCGAGTTAATACGGAAATACGCTTGAAGTGGCGTGTCTAGTTTGACACCTGGTGGGCAATAGATGAATGAACCACCGGACCAGACCGCTGAATTGAGTGCAGCAAATTTATTATCTGTATACGGAATGACTGTTGCCCAGTATTCTTTGAACAACTCTTCATTCTCACGTAGTGCGGAATCAGTATCCTTAAAGATAACACCTTTATCTTCAAGATCCTTCTCCATATTGTGGTATACAACTTCGGATTCGTACTGTGCAGAAACACCAGCAAGGTACTTTTGCTCTGCTTCAGGGATACCGAGCTTGTCAAACGTACGTTTGATTTCTTCCGGTACTTCATCCCAAGAGCGTTCTGACTGCTCAGAAGGCTTTACATAGTACGTAATTTCATCGAAGTTGAGTTCGGAAAGATCGCCACCCCAAGTAGGCATTGGCATTTTATAGAAATGGTTCAAAGATTTCAGTCTGAAGTCGAGCATCCATTCCGGCTCTTCTTTCATTTTGGAAATTTCGCGTACAATTTCTTCTGTCAGTCCACGATCTGAACGGAAAATAGATACGTCTTCATCATGGAAACCATATTTGTAATCATCAATTTCCGGTGCTTTTTTAGCCATATAACTCACTCCTTATTATTATTGCTATCTGAGGTCTTAACCCCTTTTTCAAGTGCTTTCCAAGAGAGGGTAGCACATTTGATGCGTGCCGGGAACTGGCTGACGCCTGATAGGGCTTCAATATCTCCCATATCTTCGTCCATTTCGTAATCTTCGCCCAGCATCATTCTGCTGAACTCATCTCCCATAGCAAGTGCTTCGTCGATTTTCTTACCAGTGATGGTTTCGGTCATCATTGAGGCACTGGCAATGGAGATGGAACAGCCTTCGCCATCGAATTTGACATCTTCGACAACATCATCGACAACATTTAGCGTCAACCGAATACGATCGCCACAAGTCGGGTTGTTCATATCCACAGTAAGAGTGCCATCTTCGATGGTGCCCTTGTTACGCGGATTCTTATAGTGGTCCATGATGACTGAACGGTAAAGCTGGTTGAGATTATTAAAATTCATACGAGAAAAACTCCTTCGTTCGCTTGAGCCCTTCTATAAAGACGTCGATTTCTTCTTTGGTGTTATATATATAGAAACTTGCTCTTGCAGTTGATGATACTTGGAGCCACTTCATCAGTGGCTGTGCGCAGTGGTGCCCTGCTCTGATGGCAATGCCTTCGCTGTCAAGGGCCGTAGCAAGGTCATGTGGGTGCACATCGGCGAGGTTGAACGTAATCAAACCAGCGCGTTTGTCCGGACCATAGATTTCAATACCTTCCACTTCACGCATCTGCTCAAGCGCATATTCTACAAGTTCCTGCTCATGCTGGAGGATTGTCTGTGGACCGATTTCTTCGATGTATTCAATCGCATGCGCAAGTCCAATCGCTTCGGCAATCATTGGTGTACCTGCCTCGAATTTGACCGGCAAATCGGTCCATGTGGAAGTTCTAAGATCTACGAAGTCGATCATATCACCACCATATTCAATCGGCTCCATCTCATCGAGTAGTTCACTTTTACCATAAAGTACACCGATACCAGTTGGACCAAGCATCTTATGACCACTGAATGCATAGAAATCCACATCCAAATCCTGCACATCTACTGACATGTGTGGTACCGCTTGGGCACCATCCACAGAAATGTAGGCACCATGTTGCCGTGCGACTTTAGCAATTTCTTTGATGTCGTTGATTGTTCCAAGCACATTGGAAACATGAGTAATCGCAACAATCTTTGTTTGCTCACCAATTGTCGCCTCTACATTCTCCATTGAAAGCGTGCCGTCCGAATCCATCGGGATGAACTTCAGTTCTGCTTGCTTTCGCTTTGCCAGCTCCTGCCATGGCACGATATTGGCATGGTGCTCCATTTCGGTCACAACAATTTCATCTCCAGGTTCAATGACCATGTCCCCGAAACTGCGCGCGACAAGGTTGATTGCTGCAGTGGTTCCCCGTGTGAATATGATTTCCTCGTACCGTTTCGCATTGATGAATGATCGCACTTTCATACGCGCCTTTTCATAACCATCCGTTGCTTTTGTACCGAGGGTGTGCACACCGCGGTGCACGTTGGAATTGTATTCCTTGTAGTAAGCAGTCATTGCATCTATTACAGGTAGAGGTGTCTGGCTTGTCGCTGAGGTATCGAAATAGACAAGCGGCTTACCATTGACCTGCTGATCAAGGATCGGGAAATCCTTTCTGATATCGTCAATATTCATTCGGGAAAACCCCTTTAAAGCTTATTTTGAGAGTACTTTCAACTCGATAACTTCCTTGAGTTGTCTTTTAACAGACTCAATCGGCAATGCACTGACAACAGGATCAAGGAAACCATGAATAACGAGTCTTTCCGCTTCCTTCTTTGAAATACCGCGGCTCATCAAGTAGAAGAGCTGGATTGGATCCACACGTCCGACGGAAGCCGCGTGTCCTGCTGTTACATCGTCTTCATCGATCAGGAGAATTGGATTCGCATCTCCACGTGCTTTTTCACTGAGCATCAACACTCTGGATTCCTGCTGAGCATCACTGCCTGCAGCGCCGTGCTTGATATACCCTACACCATTGAAGATGCTAGAAGCGCTGTCTTTCATGACACCATGTTTCAGAATATGTCCATTGGAGTCTTTTCCGTAGTGGATGATCTGCGTTGTAAAGTTCAGTTTCTGATTTCCGCGTCCCACGACAACAGTCTTCAGGTTTGAATTAGAATTATCCCCCATCAGATACGTCGTATTGTCATTGATGACATCCGAATCGTTCATCAAACCGAGCGCCCAATCGAGCGTTGCATCTCTGCCAACAATACCGCGTCGATTGATGTAGCCAGTGAATCCTTCAGCGAGGAAGTCCACGGCACCATAATCGATTTTGGCGTTATCCTTGGCAATGACTTCAGAAATGATATTAATTTGCTCTTCGGATTTATCGACAGTGGAAAGATAGTTTTCTACGTAAGTCAGTTCCGAACCTTCATCTGCCACGATAAGGACGTGGTTGAAAAGGGAAGTCTTTTCGTCGTCATGGAGGACGACCATTTGTACGGGATCTTTGATTTGTACATTTTTAGGTACATATACAAACAATCCGCCGTTAAGCATTGCTGTGTGATATGCTGCGAGCTTATGCTCATCAACTTTGACACCTTCAGTCATGAAGTACTTTTCGACGAGTTCAGGATGATTCGCACTTGCTTCGATGATGTTCTCAATCACCACACCCTGCTCGAGCAATTCTTCTGACACCTGTAGATATGCTGGTGTGTTGTTATGCTGAACATACACATTCTTTGTATGCTCTATATCAAGTAGATTTCTTACCGCTTCTGGCAATTCTTCAAGCGAACCATATACTGCACTATCGGTTACAGGCTCGGAAACAGTGAAGAAGTCCCATTTGTTCAGTTTTGTCTTATCTGGCTTGGGCATTTCAAGATTTTCGATAGTTGCCAATGCTTCTTTCTTCTTGCTGATGAGAAGTTCAGATTCTCCGCGTGATTCTGCACGGGAGATGACTTCATCAGCGTTAATAACAAATTCATTAACTTCAGTAGCCATGGTCATCCTCCTGTCTATTCTACATCTGCAGCGATAGTTTCGTCTTCGATGCCAAGTTCTTCTTTGATCCAGTCATAACCTTCAGCCTCAAGGCGCTGTGACAGTTCCCCACCGCCGGATTTAACCACACGACCTTGCATCATGACATGCACGAAATCAGGTGTAATGTAGTTGAGAAGACGCTGGTAGTGTGTAATGATTAGCGCGCCGAATTCTTCTCCGCGCATTTCGTTGATACCTTTGGATACGACTTTGAGTGCATCAATGTCGAGGCCGGAGTCGATTTCGTCGAGAATACCGAACTTAGGCTCAAGCATCATAAGCTGGAGTATTTCGTTACGTTTTTTCTCACCACCGGAGAAGCCTTCGTTCAAGTAGCGTGTAGACATGTCGAGATCCATTTCCAAGTAGTTCATATTTTTGTCTAATTTCTTGATGAACTGCATCAAGTTGATCTCGTTACCTTCTTCACGCTGTGCATTGATTGCAGAACGCAGGAAGTCGGAATTTGTTACACCAGAAATCTCGGATGGATATTGCATACCGAGGAAAAGACCTGCTTGCGCGCGCTCGTCCACTTCCATTTCAAGGACATTTTCACCGTCAAGCAATACTTCGCCTTGAGTTACGTCGTATCTTGGGTGCCCCATGATCGCCTGGGCTAGCGTGGATTTACCCGTACCGTTTGGTCCCATTACAGCATGGATTTCTCCCTGTTTGATTGTGAGATCGACACCTTTGAGTATTTCTTTGCCGTCTATTTCGACATGTAGATCTTTGATTTCTAGAACAGAAGCCATTTGTTAACCCTCCAACAGATAATTTATATAATATTCTCTGTACCAGTTTATAATAATTCTAAATAATAGTCAAAGTCTGGCACAGGATTTTATTTACTACTACATTATAACGTAAATGCGCCCCACTTTAAACCTTTAGACTTATTCAAAAAGTTGTCAGCTCACAAAATAAACCCTGCGACTGATAATAATCGCAGGGTAAATGAAAATAACTATTTGATGATGTCTAACGTAAATGGCGGTTTGTACACAATGCCATCGTTGGCTTTTATCGCACCGACAATCAAAAAGACGTAGAATAGGACGGTGACGATAGGTCCAAGGATCAGACCAATAAGCACAACAGATGAGAGCCAAGCGATGAACATATAGAGTGTGTAGGAAATGCCGAAGTTTAGCACATGACGCAACGCTTCTTCGGTTGCCGGGTTGTCATCCTTTTTCAGTACCCAAATGAGCAGCGGACCGATAACTGCTGTAAACGCTGAAATAATGTACGACACCATGACGAGGGCCTTATCAAAAGACGGGGCATTTTGTCCATTCATTTTACTTCCTCCTTCGTTAATACATTACACAATAAATATACGCTTTAATTGGAAAAAGTAACAGTGATAAGGGTACTAATTGATAATAACTAGGCGAATATTTTCAATTAAAAACCCCAAGACCTCAGGTCTTGGGGGGATCTAGCTATTCGGCAGGAATTACTGCACCTTCATAATTATCTTCGATGAACTGTTTGATTTCATCACCTTGTAGTACTTCAACAAGTTTTTGGATATCTTCACGTTCTTCATCACCACTGCGTACAGCGATTAAGTTAGCGTAAGGAGACTCACCATCTTCGACAACGATAGAATCATCAACTGGGTTTAGTCCACCATCTAGGGCGAAGTTTGAATTGATGATCACTGCTGGTGCCTCATTGTTTTCGTACATTGAAACAAGTAGTTCAGGTGCTGTCTGATTATTGAAGTCGAAATTCTTCGGATTCTCAGTAATATCATCGAACGTTGCATCTTGGATTTCGATACCTTCTTCGATTTCAATCAATCCTTCATTAACAAAGAATGATAAGAATCGTCCTTCTTCAGCAGGGTTGTTGGATACGAGGATCGTTGAACCGTCCGGCAGGTCTTCTAGAGAATCATAGTCTTGGGAGTATACAGCCATTGGTTCGATATGAACGTTTCCAGCGCTCACAAGGTCATAGTCGTGTGAAGCCGACTCCGTTTCAAGATACGGCGTATGCTGGAAGAAGTTTGCGTCTACTTCTTCATCTGCGAGCAAGCGGTTCGGTGTTGTATAGTCGTTGACGATTGCTATATCGAGTTCAATACCTTCATCTTCAAGGAGCGTCGCTGCCTCTTCAAGAATTTCTGCGTGCGGTGCCGGAGAAGCTGCGATGGAAATCGTTCCACCGTCTTCTGTGCTCTCTGCGCTTTCGTCCGATGTTGATTCGTCGGAACCACCATTGCCACATGCTGCTAGAATTACTGCAAAAACCGATAATGTCAGTAAAAGGACATATTTTTTCATACTGATCTACCTCTTTTCATTTTTTATATTTTGACGGTTATCGCTTATCGACTGCTTTTGCTGTCAGATCACCTATGACCTGAATGATAAAGACGATAACCAGTATTACCACTGTTGCGACTAAAGTCACGTCACTCTGGTTTCTTGTAAATCCGACCATGTAGGCCAAGTTGCCAAGGCCGCCTGCCCCGATGACGCCTGCAATCGCAGTCGATCCGACAAGCATGATGGCAGTGACAGTGATACCTGAAATCAATGCCGGTAAGGATTCCGGCAACAATACTTTACGTATAATTGTCCATGTCCCTGCGCCCATGGACTCTGCCGCTTCTATTACACCTTTATCGATTTCCTTCAGTCCGATCTCGACCAGGCGGGCATAAAAAGGCGAGGCGCCAATAATGAGTGCAGGCAGTGCCCCTTGCGATCCCATGATCGTTCCCATCACCACTTTTGTGAATGGTATGAGCAGGATGATCAGAATGATGAACGGTATTGCTCTGAACAGGTTGACAAGAAAGGCTGTGACACCATAAAGCGGTGTACTAGCTACGTTTTCACTTCTTGAAGAAAGAAAGAGTATGATTCCAAGTATCAAACCGAAAACGAATGTAAACACCGTCGAAATGACTGTCATGTAGAGCGTTTCATAAGTTGCGGTAAACACATCGTCCCACTTTACATTTTCAAAGGAGAACATCTCAGCAAATGCATTAATAAATCCAATCATCCTTCTACCTCCACCGTAACAGCGTGTTCGGCCAATTCTGCTTCCAAGTTGGCAAGATCCGCTTCATTGATGTCGATCGCCACATAAAGATGACCATATGATTCATTATTGGTCCGCTTGATGTTACCTGAGAGAATATTGAGATCCAGGTTATACTTTTTGACAACTTGAGAAACAATGGGTGCCTTAGACTGGGAGCCGACAAACCCGAGCTTCAATATCTTCGATGTCGGGAACATCTCCCTGACTTCTTCAAAGGAAAGGGCGGTCTCTTCATCATTGATGTCGTCCTTGACGAACCGTTTCGTAACATTGTGCTCTGGATTCTGGAAAAGCTTGATCACAGGACCCGTTTCAACTACCCGACCGTTCTCCATTACAGCGGCACGGTCGCAAATTTTACGGATGACATGCATTTCGTGCGTGATCAATACAATCGTCAAATCCATCTCGTCCCGTATCTTGACCAGCAAGTCCAATACTTCGTCTGTCGTTTCGGGGTCAAGTGCACTCGTCGCTTCATCACAGAGCAGTACTTCTGGGTTATTTGATAGCGCCCTTGCGATGCCAACACGCTGTTTTTGTCCGCCTGAAAGCTGGCTTGGGTAATTGTTGCCACGTCCTGTGAGACCAACCAAGTCGATGAGGTCGGCAACACGCTGTTGTCGTTCCTTTTTCGGTACACCGGCGATTTCCAGTGGAAAACTAATATTCTCCTCAACCGTCCTCGACCATAGAAGATTGAAGTGCTGGAAAATCATCGATACTTTCTGGCGTTTCTTCCTAAGCTTTGCCCGGTTCATGGTACTGATGATGTCCTCTCCGATGACTACTTCACCGGAAGAAGGTTGTTCGAGTCCATTCAGCATTCGAATGAGGGTGGATTTCCCGGCTCCAGAATAACCGATGACACCGAAGATCTCACCTTGCTCGATGCGGAGTGTAACATCATCCACCGCTTGTATGTCGCTGCTCTTTGTCTTAAAAATTTTAGTCGCATTGCGAATGTCGATCATATGCCTCATCCTGACTTTTATATTGAATAGCACAGCTATCTTTTTCCATAAAAAAACCTACTCAAAAGTTGAGTAGGCATTGGTTTCGTTTACCAGCCTCTCATCTTTGATCAAATGATCATGTGAATTGGCACCTTGTCACAATGACGGTTGCCGTGGTTTCTTAGGGCACTTCCCTCCACCACTCTTGATAAGAGTTTTATTAGATTTTTTTAATAATACCATCTGTATTCCTATTCGTCAACAAGGAATTCATCCATTACTTCCGTTAGATAAGGCACGGATTGGAATGCGTAAACTTCCTTAACAAGTTGGCCATTTTTGAACAATAGCAATGCTGGGGTTGATCTGATTTCATAGGCTTCAATAAAATCTTTCTGATAGTTCAGATCTATAGATGTATATGAAAACTGCCTCAATTCCGCCACGACATCGAGCATCCGTTCAGCAATCTGACAGTTCGCACATATTGGCGCATAACCATAAATAATGAACGTTTCCTCAGACTGGATACGACTGGTAATATCTTGTGTTTTCGATTCTTTCATCATTACTGAACTTACCTTTCATGATCAAGCTTGTATCTATATAAAACTCATGTCTCATGAGGAGGTTTGCCAAATAGTCCCTCGGACAACGACCCACCTCACCGAACTTCGGGTCTATATATATATGAGTACTTTCACTCAAATGCTTTTTAAACCATTTTCTGATGTTTCTTCCTTCTTTATCTGCATCGGACAGAATATAGATTTCAGAACCATTCAGCTGGTCGAGAATATCATCCAATTTTGAGACACTCATTGTACCATGAGTGCATATAATCTGTACAGGTTCAATCAGGACTTCTTCGATGCGCCGTTTATCAGTCTTACCTTCGACAATAAGCACTTTATCGGAAAAATACATAGTCATCACCCTTGGTATGATATTTTAAAAAAACTCCAGACCATGTCCAGAGTTTACATTTCTATGCGTCCACCATTTCATCGTAGGCGTCAGCATCCATCAATTTATCAAGTTGGGATTCATCGGATAGTTCAACGACAACCATCCAGGCGTTTTCAAATGGAGATTCATTAACAAGCTCCGGGCTGTCCTCTAATCCTTCATTAATTTCAACGACAGTACCACTTACAGGTGCATAGAGTTCAGAAACCGTCTTGACGGACTCGACACTGCCAAATGATTCACCAGTAGTGAGTTCGTCACCTTCAGCAGGCAATTCTACAAATACGATGTCGCCGAGCTCGGACTGGGCAAATTCGGTAATACCGATTGTCGCCTTGCCATCTTCAACTTTGACCCATTCATGATCTTCTGAATACTTGTATTCTTTAGGTGTTGCCACGACAAAAACCTCCTTTTTCTACTACACTCATATAATCTCATAAGTCCCACTGTGAAGGCAAGGCTAATCTAGTTGTCTACAAGCGCCCTATATTCCGCTTCCTTGAATCCGAGCAGTACATTTTTACCATCATACAGCAATGGACGTTTAATCAGCATCCCGTCTGAGGAAAGGAGTTCAAATTTCTCTTCTTGTGACATCTGATCGAGACGGTCACCCAGATTAAGATCCTTGTACTTTTTACCTCTTTTATTAAAAAGCATATCTACGTCTGTACCGGAAGCTTCTGACAGTTCACGGAGCGTATTGGCAGTTGGCGGGTACTTCACCATATCAATACTTTCGAAATCGACCCCACTATCGTTAAGAAATTTTTTCCCTTTTCGGCATGTTGTACATTTCGGGTACTCATAATAGTTAATCATTGATTATCCTCCAGAAAGTTTCTTGCTTTTAATATACGTAAAAGTCCTTTATTTTTGCAAGTGGAATAAGCATGTATCTTTCATAATATACCTTAAGAATGGTAGAATGAGAACAATTAATCAGGTAAAGGAGCACTCATAATGGAAGCAATTAGACAATATGACGACTATAAAGAAAAGATACAGGGCGACGATAAGATCATCATCAAATTCTTCGCCGACTGGTGTCCAGATTGCACACGCATGAATATGTTCATCGATCCAATCCTCGAGGAGTACAATCATCTCGATTGGTATGAACTGAACCGCGATGAGTTGCCTGAAGCGGCAGATGAAAATGATGTCATGGGCATCCCAAGCTTACTCATATTCCAAAACGGTGAAAAGCTTGGTCACCTACACTCAGCAGATGCTAAATCACCGGAATCAGTCAAAAACTTCCTCCAGAATAATCTTTAAATATCAGAAGGTCCCGCTAAAACAGCGGGATCTTTTAATCATCTATTCGAATATTTGTAGATTGTTTTTCAGATCCTGAACATGAAACTGGCCTGGAGCAGCTTTGTGAGAGATGTAACCATACGTAAGACAAGAACCAAATACGCCACCTGCGACACGCGTAATCTTACCCAATTCTCCCATGCTGATGCCGACGACTTGGCATTTCAGTTGCTGGCGTGCATCGTGTACGGCAGTAAGAATGCTTAAGACATCCCGTCCATCTGCAGGATTGTATGCAAGCTTCAATATATCGCCACCTCGTTCATGCATGTCTTTATATGTGGCCATTATCTCATCAAAGTCCGGCGTATCCCTGAAGTCGTGCTGACTCAGTACAACCAGTACGCCTTTTCGCTTCGCTTTTTCAATCAACGTATCGACAATATCCTCATACATGAAGAACTCGACATCAATCAACTGAATATCGCACTGATCAAGCACAGCATTGAGCAACGATTCATACTCCACCGCCGTCTTCTGTCCCTTACCCCCTTCACTTTGGGTCCGGTACGTATAGAGAATCGGATAATCCTCAAGTTTCTCAGATATGTGATTAACAAGCTGCAGATGCTCTTCCTGACTGAGTGCATCAAATGCGTCGCTTCTGATTTCGACAATATCGACTGCTGATGGGTTGTCTAGTACGCCTTTGATCTCTTCATCCACCGTCTCTTTCGAATGATTCGAGAAGGAAACGACCACTTTGGGTTGTCCACTCCCGATGCCTACACCTTTGACATTCATACATATCCCTCTTATCATCGTTATTTATTTATATACAATATAGAAAGTATCAAAAAAATTCAAATATAATATCGAATCTCTTTCTTTCCCTTAATATGTTTAGGCAGGGCAATAAAAGGTTAATATATGATTAGAGCAACTAATTATCCGGCCAATATCATTTCCACCGGAAGCTCATACTACTGTACTCTCATATTTCAGAACGATGCGTAGTTTTACCATATTCAGAAAATTATAGGAGGAATTTAGAATGGCTAACGAAGAAATGAATAATCCAGAACAAAAAGCACAAAATATGGATCAGGAAGACAAAAATCAGATTCTTGAAAGTTACAACAAGTTCATCGATTATCTCGGAGACCAGGTCCATAAAGGCGAGAAGGTTGGAATGAACGAAGACCAACTAGCAAAAGCTGCTAAAAAGGTTGCTGATTACCTCGCCAAGAATGAAGAACCACGCAACCGCGAAGAGCAGGTTCTAAAAGAACTTTGGAAATCTGCAGAGAACAATGATGAAAAAGATACAATCGCTAAAGCGCTTGTTAGAATGGCTCAGAAAACAAATAATTAATATTTAAAATATCGTAAAAAAAGACACTCCATATGAAGTGTCTTTTTTTATTGCTCAAGATGATCATAGATGAATGACTTATCATCATGATCTAAAAGTTCACCACGATAGTGCTGAGGTTCGTTGATGCCAGTCAATAAGATGATTGAATTAGCATCCGCATGTTCAATGGCTTTGACGATACCTTCTTGCCTTGAAACAGCAGTGACCGTATTTGTGCCATCGTACGTTGCTGGCAGTGATGCCTGCATCATACGAACGATTTCATACTCATCCTCGTAGCCAATCTGCTCTGCTGCAAGCACAAGATGATGCAGATTTTCAGGCACTTCTTGCATCGTCATTCTGATCTTTTCATACCCTCTCAGACCGATGCCCGTTACCATGACAATCAGTTTTTTGTCGACCTTTTCTGCATACCTCATTGCATTAACAATCGACTCATTAATCGCGATTGGGGTATGCGCAAAATCCAAAATGAAGTCGTAGGTATTTTTAGAGAATAGTTCGAAGCGATGAACTGGCGGGCTAATTCTATCCGATGCTTCAATGACCGAATTCACATCATACCCAAGTTTTAATAAAGCGAATATACTTGTAGCTAGATTAATATAGTTGTGTTCACCTAGGAATTTCGGTTTCACTCTATACTGATTATCCCCTACTACCAGATCGATGTGATCGATGTCGGTGCTGAATCGATAATATGTGTCCTGATATTTAGAAAAGTGAAATGAATCATCCATCGCGCTTCGATATTCTGGAACATCCGCATTAATTAAACATTGATCACTTAATGCTGCAAGTTTGAGCTTCGACGCCAAATAATTTTCCATAGTCAGATGATAATCCAGATGCTCGGGGCTGAAATTATTGAAGACACCTAATTCATTCCTGATGAAATCTGTCCGTCTCTGATCTAAAGCGATCGATGTTGCTTCATAAACGATGTAATCATAGTCACGTAGTGAAAAATACTTGATGACTTCAGCGAATTCGAAATGCATCGGTGTGGTTGGTGTTGAATGTGTAAAAACGACTTTCTCATATGTATGATCATAAATCCCTAAAGTGCCTACCGTGGCCACTTTAAGTCCAAGTTCTGAGAGAAGACGTCCAATAAAATGACTGGTTGTCGTTTTACCATTGGTTCCAGTCACTGCGATGTATTTGAGTTGACTGATATGTTCTCCATAGAAAAGTTCCACCATTTCAATAGAGACATCATTGTAATGCTCAATATAGATAATGTTGACCTGTCCGTGGAATGCCTTGAAAGTATCCACTTCAAAGTCAGTAATGATTAGGGCAGGCTTGCAACTAAGGGCGGATTCCATGTATTTCTTAGAACTTTCCGATGCTTTCAACATGAATACATATCCAGCCCCAAGATTCTGATACATCGAAGTAATTCCTTGGATTTCCTCGTGATCATCTACTAACTGCAGTGAATTAGGATTAATTATATTCTCTTTTATCGCTTCTACAACTTCTGATACCTTCATTAAATTCCCCTTCAGCCAGTTCTTATTAGTAAGTTGTTATTACTATTTTATTTAACTATAAAGCAAATGAAAACAATATGAAATAGAATCAGACATTTTATTTTTCAGATTGTATTAATGATGAATTAAGCAAGTAGGACACCTGATATTTCTCTGACAAGTGCTTTAGGAATCCAATCATCACTGTATCTTCTTTAATATCCGAGAGAATTGCTTGTTTCAATACCTTGTATTCTTCTTTCTCTGCCGTGTCACATATGTTTTTAAAATACCCCCATACATGGTCAAACGTATTTATTCTTGAGCCTTGCGTTGGCGGTACTGATTGTGCCGATTCAATCAAAGTTCTCACTGTCTCGTAAGTCGGTTCACTCTTTAGTACATTACGTAGATGGTTGTAATGGCTCTGACTATGGTACATCACTTTATACTTTTCTTTAGCCCATAGTTTCTCGATATGCACCCGTGTGCTCATCTAATTTCATCCTTCCGAAATCTAAATACCCAAAATCAAAAGCTTCAAGCCTATTCCCTCTATTTCCAACTACAAAATTTATTTATTCAGTAAAATTATAATCGTTTATAAATCTAAAGTGAGATAGACTAGCACCTCAAATACTTTTCATCTAAAATAGAATCTATCTTAATACAGGCACTGCTTAAAGAAACCATGTCAAAAAGCCTGCAACCAAAGTGTACAGGCTTTAAAAGAGAACGGAAATTCCTCTTATATCGTAAAGTTAGTTCATCGATGAGCTGGCTCAAGAATATTCAGATAGCGAAGATTCTCCTGGATGAAATTTATAAACCAGCCTATACCTGAGCAATCAAATTCTTTTCAACATAAAGTTACTTGATGATTAGAACCGGTGTATTGACACGTTTTGCGACTTTATGCGTAACGTGTCCGAGAACATGCTTTACATCCCGCTTCGAACGTCTATTACTCATGACGACGATTTCATAATCATTTTCTTTTATTTCTTTCAGAAGCTCATTGACTACACGACCTGCTTTGAAGCGGGTAGTATAACTCACTCCGAGTTCATCCAACTGATCCGTAAACGGTTTGAGATCTTTAATCTTATCGTTGATAATATCATTAAAATGCTTACCACGATATTTCACATTATCCACCTGTTCACTTTCAGGAATTACGTTAAAAATCGTGATTTTGGCCTCTTTGCTGTTTTCTGTCAGCTTCTCCAATTGCTCAGGCACATTGTAAAAGGAATTGCCGAAATCATAAGGGAGCAGTATATTTTTGTACATTCTCACACACCTCGCTGTTCTTCATATTGTTCTTATATATAAATTAACACTTTTCACTACTCCGATTCAATAACTATTCCGAGCTTTTTACATAAAGTTACAGAATACTTTCAAAACATCCGATAATATCAGTCCCGTCATTAGACTAACACTTATAGTTTTTTGCTTTTACTAAATTCTACCCTACGTGGCATTTGGTAAAACTCGATAAATTGCTGGAGGCTATCCGAACAGAATTCATATAAAAAACCTCCGGTTCATTGATGATCCGGAGGTCGATGTACAGTTTAATTGCAATATGGAGACGGCGGGAGACTGTCGGGACGTTTATCGACCGTTTTTATATCTTTCTATCGTTGTTAATTCCGCTTAAAGCGGAATACTCCATGTAGTAATGCCTCTTATATGGTAGAAACACGACTAATCCGAGACCACAATAAGGTATCTACGTAAAAAATAAGAGCATCCGAGGATACTCCATGGCTGGTTGCCTTATGCTTCTATTATACTACATATATCTAAACGAAGATAATTACTTAAATCAGCTTATCGTCCATATCCCTAATTAAGAACATCACTTCTTCGTGCCAGTCGCCATCAAACCAGCCGATATGATGCATCTCCCGAATGCCGTTATGGTCTGGTGGTTGCTCCTCATCCATATAGCTAACGTCGAGAGAACAGGCAACATTATGTTTATCCCCTTTTTTAACCTTGCGATTCAACAGATCGATGATTGTATCCAACTTATCTTTATTAGAACCAATATCTACAAACTCGACCTGATTAGCCATGATCATATTATCTTTCTGCTCCCAAACCATTACAAAAATTTTGAAACGCCCCATGCTACCAGCCTCCATCCACTTCATATATCTGTACAAACTTTACGTGTATCAACTCAAGACCTTTACTTACGATGACGATGCCTGTCTTGTCGTCGATGTATTCTACCTTACACTCCAGAGGAACCTCAAAACCGTTATTCCAATACCTCAGTACGATCTCTTTGCCTAGATTCCTTCTGACCTTTTCCTCTATCATAACTAAAATGTCGTTATCAAATTGTGGCGGACTGCATTTCGCCTGGTCATCAATCATTTGCTCAATCCGACGATACTGCTCAGGCATCGTCGCAAACGGCTGCCACTTAATCATGCCCCTACCTTGGGGAATATTTGAGTTAAGTTGTTCCACAGGTATCTTTCTGTAGTCTGTCTCTTGATTAACCTTTGTATTCATCACCATCACCTCTTACGGTGATTATAACGAACACTTGTTCGTATTGTAAAGTAAAAAAAGACCCACCCATTACGGGCAGGTTAACTTATAGACATAAATGCCATTTTCAATCCGGTTGGAGAAGTGTAGTCTTCAACTTCAGAAAAGCCGAAATCATTGTAAAGATTTCTCAGTTTGTCTTTATTTTCATATTCTAACCAAATGTAAGACCCACCTGCTAACATTTGAGCATCTAAAATAGTGTCATATGCCAATGTTAACAAAATCTTTCCGTTAACTGCTTTCGTCTTGAGGGCTTCATCAGTATGGTTCTTACCTAACTGCCCTATGAGAAAAGCGCTAATACTATGATTGTTTACATCTTCACCGGAATTACTAGACCTTCTTCTTATCCTTTTTTGAACGCTTACACTATACCTAGATAGCTGTCTTTTAGTAAAGACTAAGGCTTTGTTGGATATAGCGTAGTAGCCCACCAGTACTTGCTCTCCTTTATATGGAGCAAATACTAGATGCGTTTTTGATATGCCAGACTTATCAAATTCAATTGCTCTTTTTTGAAGAAATCCTTCTACGTCATGTTGCTTTTTGTCACCACTCACTGAAATGGATTTGAATTTGTTCAATAATTCTTGAACTTCTTGCTCTACCTTCTTTTTGTCTCCAGGCAGGGATTCATCATAAGATGACAGCAAATTAGATAACGCGACTACTTTCAACGACATCTAACGAGAAGACTTCCTTAACAAATCACGAATTTCTGACTTCTCAGATAATCTGCTGACATTTACACGTACTGGTTTTGCTTTGCGTTCTCTCTCCATTGCACTCAAGACTTTAGTGGCCGACTTTTCGTTGAACTTATAGTCCGTTACAAATGTCTCGGTAGCCATTCCGTTCTCCCCCTAGTGTCACTCACTCACACATTAATCTTGTACCTATATTCTAGTACAATTAACCACATTTTACACGAGATTGGCTTAAAATAATATAGTTTACTAAAATTAATATCACTTTGTAACAAAAAACGAAGTATTTTAGACACAAAAAGTGTTCGTAATTATTGTTACCCGTATAAGTAAAAATAATGCACTTTGATACCACTTAATCATATAGCTTGTCGTTACATAGAAGACGATAAATGTTGAACTTGTCTAGTCCTTTTGTGTTACATGTGTATAGGGGCATAATTGCCCCTGAATATTACATTAACTGATTTACTTTTGCTCTAACTTTAGCGTACGTTGCATTACCTACGCCAAGCCATTTTTGTCTAGCAGCATGACCCTTTGGCACTCTCGGATTGTTAATGATTTCCCTCGCCATTTCGTTGATGGATCGCTTTGGCTTAGAAACGCCAGCACGTCGGTTCACTTCTGCTTTAACTTTATTGTAAACGGCCTGAGTGACTCCTAGAGAAATTCTGCGGTTGTAGTGGCCATCACCATGTTTGCCGGATTCGACTTCATCGGCCATCTGACTAACAGACTTGGACTTCGGCTCGGTCGCTTGTTTAACTGGTTTGGCACCACTCTGCAGCTTTTTCAGGAGCTCGATGTTCTGTGCTTCTGTGCCCTGGTAATTTTTAATGCCATAAGTCTTGGCCAGTCGCGCACGGTTGTTGTAACTGGAGTCTATCTTTCTGTCGTCCAGGTAGTTTACAACTGAGGTGTATTTATTAGATGACGCTGGCTTCACTGCAGGTTTTGGTGTAGGTGATGCCGCTGGCTTGTCGGTATTCCCTTTGACACTTTTCAAGCCGAAATACTGTTCAACAGCTTTCCCTACTGCCTCGCCTTGAGCCGTCAGTTTGCTTTCATCTCTCATTGCTACAATATCTTGATTGGAGTCCATGAACCCCCCTTCAATTAACATGGCAATCTGATGCGGTTCGCGCGTCTCGTGCAGATTTGTTACCTTCACACCACGATTCGCAAGGCCCATCGCTTTCGCAATCAAGGGCGCTGCAATACGTGCAAGTGCTGCAGCTTGTGGTGCGTTCGGCCTTACATGCACTTCAGACCCACCGCCATTGAACCAGACGCCTTGATATGCGTTGTGGTGGAAAGCAATGTAGATGTCGACTCCGTATTTGTTCGCAAGATTTGTTCGTTCGACAAGCCCTGTATCTACCTCTCCAGTTGGATCGGCCACTTCAATAATTTCAACGTTATCGAATTTCGTCATGTAACGAATAAAAGCGTTGGCAACAACGTTATTGAAGTACCACTCTCTTTCACCTGCAGGTGATCGTTTACCCGCTGTGTATTTACCGTGTCCTCTTGAAACACCGATTTTCAAAGTCATTCAAAACACTCCTTAAATTTTTGTATTAAAAAAGACACCCAAATTATTGAGTGTCTCGGTCTTTCTTCAATTGACGCGTGACTGCGGTACCGATACGCCCTTCTTTACTGGTTGGCATGTTCTTGTACCAGGCAATTGTACCGACGATGACGTTGTAGCCCGTGACAAGTAGTGTCTCCATATCTCCTTCAGAGAATGGCAGTGGACTGTGGCCCAATAGAACCAGGCTTTGATTCACGAAACCGATAACCAGTAAAGCCAAAATAATCCACGACGGTTTACTGGATACTTCTGTGTATTTTTCTTCAGACATTGTTTGCCTCCTTTAATAATAAAACGCGTACCCGAAGGCACGCGCTCTGGATTTAGATAAACCATTTAACAATGGCCATCACATTGAGTTTCTTCATCGCTCGACCCGACCAACCAAAGCGATTACACTTGCGACCGAAAAATAGGCAACTGAATCCATCCCACATATACTCACCCCCTTTCATATCGACTATTTAGAGTACGAACGCGTTGATAAATGCACCGACGACGATGGTGAGTACCATGAGGATGAGTGCCCAAGATTGTCCCTGCGCACGATCTGCCTGCTTCCCTGCACGTTCTTCGGCTTTCTGAGCATTGTGAACGACCGTGTCGAGTTTGGTATGCAACCCTGCATTCGACATCTTCAACTCATAAAACTTATCGTCCAACTTGTCGTCAATACCATCGACCTCAATCTTCAGTTTATCGATGCGGTCATGGATGGCATCGATGTCATTTTTATAGCGCTTGAAGTTAAAATTATTGTTCTCGATTCTCACCACCCCTTTATGCTGAAAATAAAAAGAACCTGACCTTATCGGCCGGCTCTCCAACTTCCATTCACATTTATTTCAAATCCACACCATACCTATCCACTTTGAACTCTTTTAGATCATCCGGAATGATTAGCTTGGGTGGAAACTCTTTAGACACTTTCACCCTATCCACCTGGAGACTGACTTTCATATCGGTTTTGAACGTCAAACAATCATCCCTGGGAATCTGTGTATTACTGGTTTCAAAATCGACTATGTGACCTTCGTCATCTACCTCATATACATATAAGAAGATAGGACTGGTGGCCACCATGCTCAACACATCAGCCTCATTCACAAATTCATTTACGGGAATACTATTCATTTCTCGCATTTCTTAACAACTCCCAATCTCTAAAGTCCGTTTGTCCATAGGTGTTACCCGTGTACTGTACAAATTCCCCGGCCACTCTCGATGCCGTTTGGATGTAGAACTGGATTCGATACCCGGTGGGTGGTCCTAAATCGATATAGACCACTTCATAGGTCGGATCAATACCTGGTAAACTATACCGTTTATCAAACAGCGTGTATTCCCCCTGCTCACCAAAGCCTAGTAACCGCAAGTCGAACCCTGGACTATTCGCACTGGTATACGCGGTAAACGATACACGGAAGTACCGCCGGGTGTGCTCGAACATGATCGCGTTCATCGTCCGGTAGTATTGTTGGAAATGCGTATACCGGTGGTCGACGATTTCCACATCCGGATGTACAAATGCGGGGTCGGTTCCTGGAAGCCGCTCAATGAAGCGCATCTTCCCAGCAATAATTGTAGGAATACCCCCATCGTCTCGGTCGACCTGCATCTTACCGCCTGCGATACGCAGACCGTTCTCAGGCGTGATCTCTACATAGGCGTCCGGATTACTTACGTCCCAGAGCTTAATCCTTTCGCCGTTCACCTCGACACGTTTATTGCCATCCGCCCCATATATCGTTATGCGATTGGCATCGATGGTGCCGGCAGTCAATGCCTCAGTGACAACACCCAGGTAGGTGATCGCATTATTGTAAGTCTGTCCCCCATCCCGGCTGAACCCGATACCGTTTGCATTGTATCGGGTGATTCCGAGAGGGTTGTCGAGGTTGACCCCATAGATTTCATTGTTTCGGTAGTAGAATTGTGTGTTGCTGCCCGCATTGATTACTTCTGTCGCTTGCCTAACAGCTGCTGGTAGCACAGAATACGGAATCGGCTTCTTGCCATTCATAATGTCCCGGACATCCTGGATGGCATCGTACTGCATCTTCCGATACTGAGCAGAAATGTTCTCATTGCCGAAGGTGTACGTCGCCCCGATCAGCTCCCCCTCTGCATCGAAATGTTCATCAATTTCAACCACACGAATGAACATATTGATGGACTTTGAGGGATAGATTAGCCGGACCTCATCTCCTTCATTCAGCGGTGTTTTAAACCGCTTGGCATCTATCGTGAATGAAGTTTTCCAAGTAGATTCTTGCTTAAGCCGACAGGCTTCTTTGATGGACTCTAAATCTTCAAAACGTTCATCATATACAGGCTCTCCCCAATGGATTTTATACTTCGATGCCATCGGAGAAATATAATCGTAGGTCCGCGTCGGGATTTTTTCAGTATTATCGCCCCCAGGCTCCCGGAATCTGTAGTACCCCTTGATGGCTGTACAGAAAGAAGAGGTATCGGTATCGATCTGAAGATCAATCAGGTTATCGTCCTCATGAATAATGATGTCATTACGCTTCACACCAATCCGATTTCTCAGCTGGACCGTCTGGGTGCCGATGGGAATTTCAAACTCTGCATTATGCCGATTGATGAAATACAGGAACCGTTCTGTATTACTCTGCTGCCTGGAATAGTTCATTGTGTTCGCGTAGAAGTTATCGATAATCCGCAGTGCATACGCCTTGTTGATGAAAAGCGGGCCAACACTGTCCTCGATCATCATTGACTGATCCTGCACCTCGTCTACGTGCCAGAAGCCGTTGAAGTAATGGAAGAAGTGCAGCATGCCGTCAAATGACTTCGTGCCGTGCTTATCCTCTTTGGGGCTGAACAGATAGTACCAGTCGCCCTGGAAGTTAACCTGCCACCCAGTTTCGATTTCTTTGAGAAACTTCTTGTTAATATCTGACCATGAAAAAGAGAGCGATATCTCACGCTCCCCGTTGACCCTGCGTATTCTGTCCACTGATGCTTCAGCGACCTTTTCTTTACCATCTAATCCTTTGACTATGAGCTGCTTGATTTAAGTTCACCCCCTAAAACTATTTTGTACATAAGATATTCAATAAAAGCATGTTGCAAAGCAATATTTAATAGTGCTTATTTTCATAGTAAATAGCATTATCTAGATATTTTATAGCCGAATTAACAGGTATAAAGTCATCACTCAGCGCGTTGCGGCCGTGTTGTTCTTCCAATTCATCAAGTACTTTTTTCAATTCATTTCTGGCTTTGATAACCCGTCGCCGCTTTTCTTCATCCATTAAAATAAACACTGACATCACCTCTTTATAAAATTATTTTTTTCATTCTATTAATGTGATTGACAAATGATCTTAAAAGATAATTGTATGGGTACAAAGAAAACCACTTCGGCAAATTATGAGTAACCCTATTAAAGTCTTTTGTTAATTCCTCTTCCAATACACCTATGATACCTATAGCAAATGGATATTCAATATCTAGTCCGTACTTTCCCTTAAAGTAATTTCTATGCTCTTGTTCTTGAAAGTATTCAACATAGTCTAAAAGCTGCGCCTGCAAATCATTAACATCTGACTTGAAACTCGTTCTAACTTTACCAACATTCTTTAATATTTTTTTTTGTGATCTTTTATAATCCACGATAACCCATTTGTTCTCTTTGGCATCAAAAGCTACAGCATCGGGCTTGAGATCTTGACCATACTTTTCTAAAATATCTTTTAAAATAGGTTCCGAGATAAACTCATCCAATTCCAGTGTTAAATTTAATATCTCTTTATTGAAGCTTAAAAAGTCGTCTAACTCTTTTTCGCTAGTGTTGGAATCTTCTATTTTCCCTTTAAATTCAAAAGCTAAAGATTCTAAATATTTTATTCTTGATTCGGGAGTGGTATTCGAGTAAGACAGGCGATCTGTAGCTAAAAAAGAAGAGGTCATAAAGTATGCTATATCCATAGTATTATTTCTGTCTTTCAAAAATTCTTCTAATGAATATAGCTTTCCAAACCCAAATCTCTCTATATAAGGTGGGTCAAGAATAGGGTTTGCTAATGAATAAAAATCATGAAAATCTCCAAATTCATTATCGAATATTTTTGTTCGCCAACTATCATCGTAAATGTTGAAATGAAAGTATGCCTCTCTGCCCCTTAAGAAATTAATCTCAATCATTTGTTTCTCTTCGTAGTAGTAGGCACTAACGACTAAAGTTGATAAATCATCAAAAGGAACAGGTAAAAATTCATTGATATCAATACCTACTCCCTTATAGTTTGTTTCAAGTTGATTGAAGGAATCTACCAAATCTTTAGCATACTTTTCAATCAAATACCCAAGCACTTTTTTCTCTGAATCTGACATGTAAAAACTCCCCTATAGTATGATAGTTCAATTGTATCAAATATAGGGATTACTGATTGGTGATTCATCTCTCTCATAGACTATTTCTATAGATCAGGTACAACCAATTAACAAAGCCTTCAAGTGCCCATGTCATCGCAGTGCTGTCATACATCTTACCGCCGGCCAGTCGAATGGTCTCACAGCTCTCATACAATGTGGCATTGAATCCCTCATTTTTAGCCAACCAATAGATGCCGGATGTGTTGAGGTCGACCCAGCCCAGCGGCTTGTTGACATCAACAAAACTATGCTTCTTGCTGAGATTAGCAGTAAGCGTTCGAATGAACATCTGGCCGACCTGGCTTGTGAACCGGTCCGTCCCTGCGACCCAGAAGTTTTTATTGATGTCTTCATTCGTAGAGAAGTTGTGGAAGTCCAAGACATACGTCCAGTCTTTATGCTCCTTATAGGATTGGTAAGCATAACGCGCCTCCAATTCGGATAAAGCATACGGCCCCCTATAGGTGGAAGCGTTCGGATCCGTGGTGCCAGAATCAAAGGATATCGGATAGTTCCGGACGAGATCGACCCCATTACTGTTCTTACGTGAATGGTTGATTACGCCCCAAGGGCATACGACAGGGATTACAACGAAGTGTACATTAAACCGCAGATGCTCAAGAATCTTATTGTCCTGCCAGTTGTTGCACAGCATTTCAAAGAATTTGTAGACCGTATACATCGGCACTTTCTCGGACCCATGTGTACCGGTATGAATAAGAATCTTTGGATATTCGTTTTTGGCAAAATCCACATCAGCTGGCTTGAAGTCATATTGCATGATCGGTGTGCCATGGGGATCATTCCCCCAGACCTTACTGGTTGGGTAGCTCTCAGCTACAAGTTTGTCGTATCTGTCGTAGTAGTCCTGCGGCATCAAGTCTTTGAGATGCACAGAATCGTCGACCGTCATACTCGGCTGTTCAGGCGCATCAAAGTACAGATCAGTGTCTTGAACTGTCTTTTGAAAATTTCTTCTTTTCAGATGATGACCGAAGGGCGCATAGGGTTTATTGATCTTCCCTTTTGTGACGTACGCTCTGCCGATGTAGAGACGATGAATATTTAAGCGCATGAACCGGGCATTCGCTGGTGTTCTAAACGTGATCGGCTTGTCGCTGATTGCTGTATGATAAGAAATAAAATTCATGTCCTTGTCATAAAAAGCGATCCGGTTGCTTTGAGCCACATCCGCCTCGTAAGTAGTGTCACCACTGACTGCGATTACACCCGAGACATTCACCGAAATATGCTCTTCGGTCTGCCCGCCGTTTTGAGTGCTGAGCGTTCTTCCATACTGAATTTGATTCTCGTCTACAAGATTATCTGATCTCGACAGGATATCCTGAACCCCTTCAGAATAGATATTCCGCATCTTATCCCGCTTGTATGGTGTATAAGGCAGTATAGCGGCGCCCTTGTTCATCTGCGCTTTACCGAGGTAACTGTTGTGGACGTTTGTCGAGAGATAGCGTGTATTCGCTGTCGTTTCCACAGTGGCAACATCTGTTTGATAAAAACGCTCGATAATAAACTTGCCCTCTCCATCGAACAAGAATACTCGATGTGTATTCGCTGTCGAGAGTGTGTATTTTGTCAGCGGCTGCACACGTACTTTATTGGCCACATTGTTTGAAGTCGATGCTGAGGGCACGCCCTGGGACCCCTCCAGTACTGCAGACCCACTTAACAAGTCGCTCTCGTCAATCAAATTCTCTGTTGTTTCTAGGAACTCAAATTTGTCTGCAGTAATCTCACGGTCTCCGATATTTCTCTCTTTAACAATGCCGCTTGAGAGAGCACGAATTTCCACATTTGTATCCAAATACTTATAAGGAGGCTCATAAGGCTTCAATGTGCCCTTGTTTAACTGTGCTGTTTCACGACTGGTCAGTCGCACATTCAGTCGGGCAAAACGTGCGCCGTTTGTCGTCGTAAACGGTGTAGAAGTACTCGACTGAGTGCTTATAAAATTCTTTGCCCCATCATATAGCAGCCACCTGGATACGTCTTTGAAATGGTAGGTTGTGTTTGGTTCTACAGGAATAAAATCTGTGTATCCAAAACTTGCATTGATGCTCTCTGCGTTGGCACCATCCAGTGCGAACCCTTCTTTAAAGTTGGCGAATGAGATCAGGTTGCTCGACACTTTGATAAAGTCTGTTTTTCTGGCTGTGACACCCTGATCTGCAACTTTGTCTTCTGTGACACTCCCTGGTGCCACTTCTGAGAGTATGTTCGCCCCTGGTTTACCTAACAGTGCATCCATTAGACCCTGATCAATCATTGCTTGGTGGATCTTTCCTCTATTAACATTAATGTCGTGCACCGACACGTCTCCACGCGGAATCAAGGCATGTATGGCTGTAAGCAGCTCTGAAAACTGCTGCGGGGTTAATTGACCTTTAGCAATCAAATCCCGAATCGTCTGTCCTTGTTTATTGACAGATCGGATGGTTGAATTCACTATGTTTCTACTTTCGCCACTTAAAATATTTCTAACTTCAGGTATCAAATGACCACTCCTTTCGTAAAATAAAAATCTCCCACTCTGGTATAATCTGTAACCAGAAGGGAGGTGTGATATATGATAAAAATTGTTATACATCTAGTGGATGGAACTCGTATAGAAACTGACGATCGCTCTGGTTCTCCTTTTAATGTCGAAGGAGATATAGGAGAAACGCTTCAAGCAATCAAAAGAAATAATGCTCCAATAAGTTTCCAACCCGGCAACATGGAACCTTTCACTGTAGAAGGCAAGGATTTGAGATCTATCGAGTTCGTATTAGATGATTAATTAGAGAGGGCCTATTCGCCCTCTTTTGTTTCTATGTGACCTGCTGTAATTGTCATACCTTCTTTACTGATTTCCACTTTTTTCATCTTCATCCCTCCTAATCATATAAAAATCTAAAATCAATTTTGAACTCATACCGATCGAGATTTCTAATCTCCCACCTATTCCATCCCTTACTAACAATTAAAAAGTTGTAGTTTGTCTCCCCGATAACGTTGTTGCCGTTCAAGGTGATCTCACTACCTATAATTCTTAGAACATCACCAGTGGATACCGCTTTGTTCAAACGGAATACGGTGCCTTTGCCGTCGACGATTTCAAACCAAGATGCGGATTGATTGATCTTCAGTTCAATGATCGACTCCTTTTGCTGGATAAGCTTAACCTCTTCGGTGCCAGCATTGTAAAAACGCGGTTGCTGATTAAAGAACGAATAGCGCCAGGAGTCTTCATCGAATAGAGTACCCATTCCATATGCCCACTTGTCGTTAAAGAGTATGCCTTCTTGGCGGATAGTTTGAGTCGTGTGGAGAGATTCTCCATAGATACTACCTGCCTTGACAAATTCCAAGGCACATTCTCCATAAGGTACATGATACTGCGGTTGCTCAAATTCGATTTCTTGATTAATCATTACCTTGTATAACTTAAATGGTTGTCGGACATCAGCGACATAAAACTCTTCCAAGTTGTTTAAGAACGCACGATACTCAGATACCTTCATAGAAAAATCGATTGAATCACTGGCAAATAACTTAAAGATGACACGTATGGGCGGACGTGCACTTTTATTATGCTTTCCTACGCTGATATATCCCCAAGACTCATTGTTATTGAAATTGATATTTCTGGTGGTACTGGGGATGTGTATCGATTCAGCAACCAACCCATATTTAGCTAGCGGTCGAAGCATAGGATCATCTAGCGTGCCATTCTCTTGCAAGGATTCAAGTTGAGATGGCGACAAATTCACTTTATGCGAAAAGCCATCCGGTTTAACCTTCATTGCCTCGCCATAGTATTCTGCAGGTAGATGGATGATCCGCCGATGTTTGTCGTATAATATAAAGTTTTTAGTCAGTGGCATTGCCATCAATCTGCACCTACCCTTCCAGTAAACTGCTTTCTTTTTTGAATCTCTCTTGTGTCCTTGCTGTTGTATCCTTCGAAAATGTCATCTACTCGAACAACTGGATCTTTATCGATGATTGCGTTCTCTACGCGTTGAAGAAGTCTGTTCGTAACCTTGGTGTATTTAACAACTTCTTTAAGCGCTTCAACTGATTCATCGTTACCAAACCCAAGCTGCTGTCCAGTGGTTCTCCAAATGTCCTCAGACCGTTCTTTACGCGCCGGGTTCCAGGAGATGACACTTTCTTTAAAGCCTTCCTCGTTGAGCCATGCAAGCTCTGGTATGCCGCTTGTAATGCCACCTTTGAAGTAGCCACCTATCTTCTGCAGCAATGGTAGTGGATTGATGGCGAATCTATTGCCGATACCGCCTTTCATGGCTTGCGTGTGTAGGTGGTAGCCAGTCGTGCGTAATCCTGTGTTACCTGTCACGCCTAGGTTGGTTGCACCTGCTTTGACCATGTCGCCCACTTTTCTAGCGATGGACTGCATGTGCATGAACCACCAGGTCAGATCACCTGCAGAAATCTGTATGGCGTTCCCACCAAACTTGTCATGCCACACTCTGCTGACTTTACCGGTGACAGGAGAGGTTAGTCTTTCATACTTATGCGCTGTATCCAAACCGTAGTGTCGTGTGACGCCGAGCTGTCTGGCGATGTGCGCTGGATAACTACCAAATCGTGCGGTGATTGCTCTATTGAGTATGCTCCCACCATCAACTTCACCACCGGCGCTATCGAACCACTTACCGAAGAAGTCACCGATGCCAGACGTCAGCTTCTTAACACCACCCGTTGCTAGATCAAGCGGCACTTGCGGTAACTGGAAACCAAGGTCCAAGTTGCTCACCAATTTACTGGCAAGCTCTCCCGGGTTACTCATGTAGTCCCATACATCAGTAATAAAATCAGATACCTTACTAAACGCACCAGAGACACCGCTCACAATCGATGATGCCTTATCCTTGCCCCAGTCAACTGCACGAGAGACCCAACCGCCTTCGTTGTCCCTGTCCGTACCGGAACCTGCGCCGAATTTCTTTTCTGTCAGTTTATTGTTCAGGACTTTCGCGCCAGTCGGTAAGTCATCGATTAGTGTTTCCTTGTTAAATAGCCAATTGCGACCATTCGGCAGTGACACAATCTCTCTGGTACCATCGCCGTTACCCGGACCTTTGTCGCCTACGATGGCTGCGCCGCCTTTGTGGAAGTCAGTCCCTGTGGAATATCTGGCGACATTGTAATTGCCGCTTCTTCTTCGATTGTTATTACTGCTGCCGCCAGATTCAATCAGTGGAATCTCGGACAGTAAATCATCGATGCCGAGTAGCTTACCGACTGAGTTGACGCCGCGAATCAGCTTGTTAAAACCACGAATCGCTGCGTTAGCAATACCGGTTCCGAGAGACGTTGCTTTTTCAACAACCGCTTCTCTCTTTCGGTCTATCCAGTCGCCTATACCGTCCATCATATCTTTGGCTCCCGAGACAACAGATTGGAACCGATCGATCGTATCATCTTTGAGATCCGTGAAATATCCGACGACCGTGTCTTTGATGTCCCTTGCTCGAGATTTTGTATTCCTGAATAGCTCTAAGAACCACTCTTTTCCGCGGTTGACCAAGTTACCAAAAATCTCAACACCGAGGTCTCTCATGCGGGAGATATGCGCGACGATCCGGTCTTTTATGGATCCTGCCGTATCACGTAAAATCTGCCAAAATTTCGACCAATCGCCTTGGATTAACGCTGATGTAGCGGCAATAATGCCTTGAATCAGGTCCATCCCGATCCCTATGATTGTTTGCAAAGTGGACCAGGCAATTCGAGTGGCTGTCGTAACCACTAACCATAGTAAATCCCAAATTTTTGTGATTTTCCGGTAGGTGTCCTGGAAATTCCAATCTATAGAATTAAGGATAGCGAATAAAATTTCTTTCGCTTTGCCAAAAACAGAGGATATAGCGCCAGTAATTAACGGGCCATATTCTGACCACCAGACTTGTATATCACTGAAAGTTGACTTGAAAAATCGACCGACCGCAGAGAGCGCATTCGATACATCGTCCTTCATATTGTTAAAACGGAACATGATTCCGAGGACGGCATTTTCTATTGCGACAATCTGATCTGGCGTAAACCCAAGCTTCTCAAGTATTGCGCGACCGTCTGTCCAGTTGCCTTTGAACATTTCAATCATGCTTGAGAGGACGCCTTTAACCAGATCTACTTTCTCTTTAACCTGCCAATAGAATTCTATGAAATATCCTGTGATATCCCATAGCCTCTGAGCCATGTCTTGTGATAATCCAATAGATGTCAGTATATCTATCCCGGCCATGCCGTCGTCTTGGAAGAGCCCAAGGATACCGTCCTTGAATTTACCGATCCATTCAATACCTTGACTGAACTTGTCTCGTAATCCATCTATGAAATTCCGGAAAGTCTCGGACTTCTTGTAAGCCGTGATAAAAACTGCACCAAGTGTTGTAATAAGCCCTATTGCGATACCGACTGGTCCAAACAGGAAGCTGAATCTGGATGCCAGTGTTTTAAGTAGGCCAGTCAGCCCCTTCTCTCCTAAACCAGGGAGCAGCGAAGTAACAACCTTACCTATACCCCCTAGGGACATCATCAGTTGTCCAATAACGAGCAATACCGGCCCTATGGCGGCGCCAATTAATCCAAGAATGACGAGCCATTCTCGTTGTTGTTTAGTCAACTCGCCAAACCAGTTTGCTACAGCTTGGATAGCAGCCGACACTTTTGGCATCCAATCTTCTACCATCTCGAGTAGTATCGTGCCCAGTGGTTCAATAGCTAGTTTCATCTCGTTGAACAACCTAGAGACTTTTTGACCGAAAGTTTCTGATTCTTCTGCTGCGGCACCAATAGTTTCTGGACTACTTTCAATTGTCTCCAGTAACTCTTCGAGATCAAAGCGTCCTTCACGTATCGCGGATGCCATATCAGGACCGGCACGTGCACCAAACACTTCCATAGCAAGACCAGTTGCTTCCGATTCACTTCCAGCTTGTTGTATGGCTTCGATCGTTTGCATCAGTCCCTCGCGCGCATCAATGCCTTCACGTGCGAAGTAGCCCAGTCCTTGACGCATAGATCCCATAACGAGTTCGGCGTTGACGCCTTCCTTTTCGAACTTGGCCATGATAGCTGCCGTTTCATCGAACTCAAACCCCATCTGTCGCATTGGGGAGCCGAACTGCACAACTTTCTGCATCAAGTCATTGACGCCAATGCCCGTGTTTTGGGACACCTTGAACAGATAATCTAACGTGTCTGCTTGATCTTCAGTCGCAATGTTCCAATCCCCAAATACGCGTGTGCCATTCGCAATAAGCGTCGGGACATCTTCACCAGTAATTCGCCCAAGATCGAGGAATTGCTTCGTCATACCTTCCAATGCCTCTCCTGTTAATCCTGTACGTGTATTGAGATCTGCCAATGCGGTACCAACCAATTCGGCATCATCTGGGACATCTGCGAAGACGGTTTTAAAACTTTCCTTTAGTTCTTCAAGATCGTCGCCTGTTGCTCCTGTACCTGTTCGGATGATTGAGTAGGCTTTATCGATATCGTTGGCCGCTTTAAAAGCAATACCGCCAGTTGCTAGGAGTGGCGCTGTAACGTACTTAGAGAATTGTCCGCCAACATGCCGTATTTTCTGTCCACCGCGTTGCATCTTATCGAACCCGGCATACATTTTCTCACCCATCGTCTTACCGGTTTCATCAGACTCTTTCTTCAGCCCCTTGAAGTCATCGCGAAGCTTCTGGACACCGGCGCGCATGTTACTGGCGGAGGCTTTAAAGACTGCCTGCATCTCGCGTATTGTTGCCATAAGTTACCTCCCTTCTTTAAGTTTCTGTTTTTCCTCCATTGCTTTCTGGATGTGCTCTGGCCATGCCAGTTCCTCGACATCTTGCTGTCCGAGTGATTCTGCCATCTTGCCTTTAAAGTCTGTCAGGCGCCTTTTGTGATCTTCTCGACGCTGACTAAATTCATGACCGTCACCTGCGTTGCTTGGGTCGGCCAGTAGCATGCTTTGATACGCAATGTACTGGTCCATCTTCTTTTCGTTGTAGTCATTCTCATCTTTGTCGCGAGACATGATCATGTGCTCCAGCGCCTCAATGATTGGCATGTCCATAACTTCAGAGCGTCCACCCATGACAGGAGATAATTTGAATATGATTTTTGACTGTAAGCCGATGCTTACTCCGTCAGGCTGCGCAGGTTGGCCTGACTTTCCTCTGCTTTCTTCTGTTTCTGCCATGCTTTCGTGAGGTCGGAAGAAAAATTTTTAACCAGATCCGCCAGTCGGTTGATATCATTTACTTCAATCACCGCTTCAATGACTTCGAAAAAGCTTTCGTCCGTTAGCATTTCGACTTGGGATTTCTTAATGTTGGCAGCCGCAGATACGAGCTGAATCAATTCGTCTGGTAGGTGTTGCAAAGCAAAGCCAAGCGCCCCCAGCGTGTCGCCTTCAATTTGCTTTTTAAATGTCTCGAGCAATTCTCCGCTATCCTGGTCCAACCAGTTCTCATCCACATTACCGAAGAAATGGTATTGAACAGCCTCCATAATGGCTGGGTCTTGTTTGATTTTTGTGATGACACCCCCGACTGTTTTGGATAATGTTGCGTACTGGAATACACGCGCGCGAATTACGTTAAATGGTTGAGACTCTTCCTCGCCCTTTAGGTTAATCGTTGTCAGTTGTACTTCTTTAAGCATTCAAATAATCTCCTCTCATAAGTAGAAATAAAAAAGAGCGCTGAATTAGCGCCCTTACGGTGTTGTTGGTGCGTTCGGATCTACAGAACCGGTGTAGTAGAAGTTCGCGCCTTTAGAAGCATCAGCACCGTCTCTCGGATATGCTTTCAGCTGAATGTTCACTGTGCCCTGTTCCAGGGAGAACGGTCGCTCATAGTTCTCTGTCGGCGCCATCTTGTATACGATATAATCCAGTGAGTTGTCGTCGCCCATGTTTCTTGGGTGGATACGCACTGGGACACCCTTTTCTCGGTTGGACTGACCAACAGGTGCATCCGTCAGACCGGTAACATCACCTGAATCTGCGTCGACTACGTCCTGTGTGCCAGCAAGTGCCAGCTTCAATGTCTTAACATTCTCTTTAAGCGCAACAATATTAACCGTCACCCCGACGCCTGTTGAATATTCATCATAATCACCTTCGCCGTAATCAATGGACGAGATGGATGCGAATGTTGGCGTAATGTTGATGGAGCCACCTTCAGCTTGTAGTTGGGAGCTACCTTCTCCTTGCTCGCCGCTCGTCGCTTTACCATCGAAATTGATGGCTTCGACACCCTCGCCGACGATGATATCGGCTGGACCAAATGGAATCTTATCAGTCATCTATAATTCCTCCTCTTTCAAAATGTTTAATGTTGCATCAAAATTGATGCTGTATTCGTGCGTGTTGTTCTCAGCTGCACCCAAAAAAGCAACGCCACCCACGTTTTCAAGCAGCATGACATCAATCGTCAGTCGCTTTACGGGGATGGCGCTTTTATATAGGTGCGCAATCATATTGTCGTTTGTATACTTGTGAAGCATCGTTTGTACCTTGTAGGCATATAGTTCCGCCTTACCCCGATCGGATGATCGGATCAGTACTTGGTACAACGGCCGGTGGATATCACCCTCATACCTGGAAGCTCCTCTGCCTTGCCGATTGTAAACCGCACCGACATCATCACTTGCTCGGTAGTTATTGACTGACCAGGAGAGGTCAGGCATTTCAGCTTTCAGTATATTCATTAATGGTTCATGAATCATCTGCGTCCCCCTCCCATCACGGAATTGAGAATATCGTCCATTGTCTGGTTCCACTCCGCTTCTGAACCGAGCACGGCATTGTCGAGATACTTTTCACCTGGTTGGTAGCCGTGCCACGGCGCCTTGTTTCGTGTCTTTTCGCCCCAATTCAAAGGGCTTTCGTGTACTTTCAAGGCATAGGCGATGTTGGTACCGAGAGAAAACTGGTAGTCCTGTCCGACTTTCTCGACAGCAGAACTTGAAATACTCTCTCGAAGGACACCTGTGTCTTGTGGGGCAAGGAGTTTCGCGCCGCGTTCTGGCACCTTACTGAAAGCGGTCATCTTGATAATGATGAGACGTTCCACACCCAGATCCATTTCTCCAAGGAGCGCAATCATCTGGTCGAGGCCTTGCCAAGAAATATCGAATGCATCACGTGCCATCGACCATCAACACCTTAAAGTAGACTTTAGTGGCAGAGAGATTGGTCGACTCTTTTATGTCTTCGATTCGACCCGCACCCTCATTGCCTTCGATATCCACGTACTCGATATCCTGCCCGGCTTTGACTTGCGCCTCAGCGGGCACATCAATCTCCAAGTTTGTATCTACCGTTGTGCCATCTGGTTTCTGGATTACATTGGATTCTCGCCTGACACGCGCATCATAATCTAATGTCTTTTCAGTCATGATTGGGTCACCATAGCGATCCGTATCACCATTGTCCGTTTCAGCCTTGTGCCAAATCTTCTGATGCATTGGGGGTCTCATATCAATCTCCCCACCCTTCCACGTCGTACAAGCGATGGATTCAGCCGTTCGATAATCTGTACCGCTTCTGCGGATAACGACGCTTGTGCGCCTTCCTGGAAGCTGACAGACACATCTTTGACTGAGTAGGACTGCACGCCGTGTGCTTTAAGCTTGGCGTACTCTTCCGCATCGCCATCGATTTGATGAAGTACCTGGAGCGCAATGGCACGTTCTGAGAGGTTCGGATTCACTGCCGGAAGGAAATGCCCTTTCAAAGACTCGCGCGCCTTGAATACCTGCTTGTCTTGAATGGCAGGATCCATCTCCTCGAAACCTTCACTATTCGGCAGCTGCGTAATATATGCTTTGACCGCATCTGTATTCGGCATAGCACTCACCTACTTTTCTAGAGCTGTGATGTAGTCCTCTTTCTTGAACGCGCCATTCTTACCAGTGCCGACCACTTCGATGGTTTCATCGGCATCAGTGAGCGCCTTCAGTTGCTCCATACTCATGTCTTTGTAAGACGTTTCGTTGTTTGCAACAGCAGCCTCTGTTTCTTTCACTTCGGCTTTCTTGATGAGTCCTTTCAGACCTTCCGCTTGTTTGTCGGTCAGTTCGATTGTTTCGCCCTTCTTGTAGCCCTTGCCCGCTTTAACAATCACACCAGATTCAACAGTATACTTTTCCATTGTTCTGCCTCCTTTGATTTATAAAAAATAGACTGTACTGGATTACAGTACAGTCATGATGACATTGTTATTCACTGCTTTGAGTGCCGGAATCGCCGCTTCCATTACGATGATCTTCTCATGTACTGGATCCGGAACAACGATTGGGTCTGTCGCAATGCCGAATTGGTACGTACCATCGGACGTCTTGACCTGACCACGCGCTGTTGAACCCATGATGTTGTCATAGAGCACAACCTTGCCGGAGTCGAGTAGATCACGGGTCACGGTTGTACGCTCGCCATCGACAATGTCCTCAAATGTTACAGAGTCTTCATTGACAAAGTACTGTGGCAACTTGTGGCGTCTAAATAGCGCTTGTAGCTGTTCGGAATCGACCATACGCGCATCATCAGGTTTGCCATAAACCGCAAGCTTAACTGATGGGGATTCAAGCATTGCATCCTCAACGTCCTGAGCAATATCGATACGCTCTGGCTTCTTCTTGGAGTTCGTCGCTGTTTGATATTGCTTAACAGCGGCTTTGAGGTCTGCAAATGGATTCGCTGCTGGATCATCCCACTTCGTCGCAACCGCAATATTGTTGCCATCTGGACGGGCCACCTCAAAGGAAACCTTCGTTTCACTGAATGGATCCACATACTCAAGTGCACCATCATATACAAGCTTGGCTCTAAGGTATTCAATCGTTTCTTGTACACCTAGCTTGAGGTTTCCGACGTCTTTTAGTGCATTGTTAATGGCGTTTCGATCCTCATCCGTTCCTCGTCTCGGCATCGCAATCGCACGGTCTGTAGACTCGTCGATAAAGTAAGCGTCTTGAATCTTCGTGAGGCGACCCAACGCTTGCTCTGCCTGTGCCATGCCACGAATCGGTGCAGAGGAATCGAACCCTGTCACCTTCGCTGCAATAACTGGTGTACGCTTGATAATGTCGTAGATGAACTTGTCGTCGTACACTCTTTCATCTGGGAACGCAGAAGCAAGGCGGTATTGATTGGTATTCGGCACTGCTTCAATAAATGCCTGTAGGTTGGGTCTTTGAAATTGTTCTAGCTCTAGTACCATATATTATTTCCTCCTTATCTGTTATCTGGCTTTAATACCAGAAGAAATTACTTGAGTTCTTAAACTGATCCGTCACGCCTGTAGTGAGCGCTTCGATGACGTTGCCTTTCGTGAGAGCGGCAACATGAACGTTCTTAGACGTGTCTTCTACTGTGACAGTGTGACGTGTCAGCATTGGCGCAGTGAGTCGAGCGTTTTCTTCCCCTTCTGCTGGTGCCGTCACAAGCTCGTAAAGCCCAGTGTCTTTGTTCTTGCTCACCGCAGTCCCGCTTTTAACGACAGCGCCTGCAGTAAACTTGGATGCATCGAGTGTGATGTTCCCAGTGGAAAACTCGACGCCAACGCCATTGCGCAGAAACTCGTGACCAGACTTTGCTGTAACGCGTTTTTGTTCAAACATTTAATCTTCCTCCTTCTGTGTTCCATAGATTTCTGATGCCATTTGACGACCGAGATCGCCTGCTTTAGGTTCCTTGCCTCCGTTGCCTTGCTTGTTACTACCAGGCACATAGTCGTTTGTTCCTGCTGGTGGTGTGCCACCACCGTTGCCACCGTCATCACCAGGGTTTGTCTCTTCGATATCGAACATGTAGCCATCAGACTCAATCACGTTGTCGAGTTGCTCTTTCAAGCCTGTCACTTTGCCATTCTCGTCGAGTTTGACGGTATCCATATCAAGCAGTGACTTGACCGCTTTCGGATTCTTAGCCTTCGCATCTCTAACAGCAAGCAGTACCTCGTACTCAAGTTTCTGATCGTCTAGCAACTTCTTACGCTCGGTGTCTTTTGTCGCATTTGCCGTTTTCAGGGTTTGAATTTCACCCTTCAGCGTTTCGACATCATCCGTGCTATTGCCAAGCTTTTCAATCTGACTGTCGCGATCTGCTAGGTCTGTTTTGAGGCCATCACGTTCCGTCGTCAATGTCGCAACCTGTTGATTCAGTGGATTAACCGTCTTGCCATGTTCAGTCATGATCGCATCGATTACATCTTTTTCGAGACCCTGATCTTCTAGAAACTTTCTATTCATAGTTATCTTCTCCTTACGTTTTGTTTTACGCCTACGACAGGCGATTAGGATAGCTCAATAACGTGTGAGCACACGAAAAATAAACCTTTTAACGACATGTCTAGGTCGATATGTTCTTATTGCCTACATCAAGCGTTTGATAGTTTTGAACTCGTCTGTACATAGGTACATGTGACGTATATTTAACCTATCCTTATCGAGCGCTATCGGCTCGTCATCATCTTTATAAATTACAACGGACTTGTCTTTTTGAGTGATGTCGACCATAGCTATATTATCCAATATAACTTCTTTCACATGCTCTTCGCTCGTGCTATCAGCTTCAACTGTTTGTACATAATTAATCATCATATCTATCTACCTGCCTATCTTATTTGATTTAGTCGCAGTGTCTTTATACTCTGACTGCCACCAGGAAAGAGTAGCCAGTTTATGACTATCAAGACATTCCCACTCGTATCATCATGGGTGACCACCTCCGATTAGGATTTCAATGCGTATGCAATAAAGCATCACCCCTTTCAACGTTATTCGATTTCGGAAAGGCTCAATACATCTTTTTTGGCTACTTCTAGCATGCCGACGATGCCAATCGTACTGCTCGTACTTAGATGTGTTTCGATTGTCGTATCCTCAAAAGATACTGAAACAACAATGTCGTCAATCTCTCCAGAACGGTCCAGTAAATCTTGAAGCACCATTCTTGGTGTGCGCTCCCTGTCTTTGAGCATGCGTTTCTCTTTTAGATCCATCTCTATCATCTCTCCTATGCTTTAATAATTTACGACACAGAATGTGTAGCACTTAGATAGTTAGAATAAAGCTCTTGGTAATTCAATGTATTGGCCCGCTTCATCCGTCGGAAGGCGCCGAGATCCTTTGGTGCGTCTGCGCCAAGTAATGCCTGCATACGGGCGTACATCTTCTTCTCGGCATTCTCCTGACGTTTCTCAACCATCAGGGCCTCATAGCGCGCCTTCTCGTAATTCGAACGCCTGTCATCAGCTGGCGCAAACTCACTGTTACGATCCTGCATGGTTTTAATCTCATTACTTGACATGTATTGAATCGGCACAGGAAGCAAACCACATTGACAGTGTGGATGTAGCGGCAGCAAGTCAACTGGGTACTTCGGATAACCTGGTGTCTTTCCAGATAAGCTGAAAACCATCCCTTGATACCTGGCACATGTCTCACACGTTGGATTGTTACCTACAATCTCTACCAAGTCAGTACCTTCTTCTGAGTACCGACTGATGTGCCCGTTGACGGATGCCTGTCTGGACTTCGTAGCGGTCACTGTGGCTGCGTAAAAGTCGAGCGGTAGCTTCTTACCGTCTTTCGTGATAAACGCCGTCATGCCCTCTTTCAGGAACGCATCAGATACACGTTGCCTAACTTGGTTCCGTGTCGCACCAGTCACTGTGCCAGTAGTCAATTCCGCTTTGACACTAGAAAGCGTACGCTCTATTGTACTGAGTGCATTAGCTTCTGCCGTTCGATACGCAGCAAGCAAGTCACTCATCGTATCGTTCACCACTTCGGAAACGGCGTTGAGATGGATCTGAGTCTTGAAGCGCTCTGTGATTCTTCCATTCTCAGCAATAAAACGTACTTGGTCACCTGAGAGATTGAACTGCGCGCTTTCCATGCCCCTGTAGTACTCAAGGAGCAATGCCTGTGGGATGACTTCTTCCATGCGGACGTGTAACCGCCTGAAGGCATCTTCAATGGCTGAGGCCACTCTCCGAGCTTCTCTATCCTTCGTAAGATCGTGTGACTGAATCAGGGCGATGATGTGATTCCGAAGTTCAGCAGTGACTTGGTCGAGGTTTTCGATGGTCATGGGTTATCACCCTTCTCTTCTCGAGCCGTCTTCATTAAGCGGTGCACCATCTATATCTCGGTTGTTGAAGAACCCTTGTACCGTCTGCTGCCCGCGACTCATTGCCATCGTGTCTGCATTGTTCGCTTCACTTTGAATCTCCAGTACTTCTTCATCCACCCAAGCATCAGATTTATTCGGATGCAGTTCGCGGACAGTCTGTTTGAGAGACTGCGCTTTCGCATCTCGCTTCTTGACCGTCCCTTCATCTCGCTCAGCTTTCGGTACAGGAATCATGTCTCGCACTGTAATGTCTGGTCGCTCGATGATGACGTTGGCGTTGTCTTCATTGGCCAACCATAAAGCCGACTCCATCAGGTTTTGCAGAAAGTCGATGTATTCGTCGAGTAGGTGCTGCGCCTTAATGATTGAGCTGAGTAAGTCGTAGAACTTAGCAACACCCGACTGCGCGGAACTTGTGGAACCATCGCGCATCATTTCGACCGCCTCAAGGGAAGTACTGGTCTCAGCAAGCATGGCACTAACGATGTCCTTAATATGCTTGAAGTCACCAATCTGGGAGATGTCAATCTGATGGGTCTTGATGGAGTTACCATTCTCGTCCATCTCAATGAGTTCAAGATCGCGATGATCAATTTTAGTCGCCCCTTGACCCTCTACACCATCAACACGTTCTTTTGCAAGGTCTTCCAAACGGTCCCATGTCTCACTCGTGATAGAGATGCGCGGCCGACCATTGCGCTCCAATGTGATGCCCGCACGGGTCAGTGTCCAGTTGATCTCTTCCTGCTTCCCTTCCTGACCGAAGAGCGCGCTTGTGCCGAGCGGTGTACTTAAGGTCGGGTTATTTGCCCAGTAATCTATGAATGGGCGGTGACGACCTATATATTCACGTTCCAGCTGGTCCATCTTCAGGATGTCTTTAGCGGTGTCGTCGTCCACTTGCTCCAGATCACTCCCACTTATCGCACGCGTGTACAATCGGTTATATGTCTTGAGCACCCCGTTTTCTTGGCGCTCGGTATACACTTGAACATAGTCCTGACCATTTTCATCCTTGATATCCAGTTCATAGACGAGATCCGCACCCATATCATCATCATGTGGATAGTAGACATTACGCTCCTTGAATTGGATGCTGATCTGTCCATTGCGTTTAACGGGTACGCCAACAATGCCACCATCCATCTGATGCTGCACGATGATCTGTTTATGCTTACGCTTCAACTTTGAGTTACGCACAATCTGATTGATTGTTTCCTGCTGTAGATCATCGACTGCTTCGTTATAGGAGCCATCTTGTGTGCCTTCAAGCATCTGCGTTTCTTCTTCAGTACTTGCTTGAGCAGTCGCAACCCGGTCCTTATGGTTGGATTCGATACTGCCAACGGCACCCGAAATAAAGTATGCAGGCACGTCACAAATGATTCTGGATATGTTAATCATCAGGTAAGGCGTCCGCACATTGCGCGCTTCCTTGTGCCCCTGAGTCAGTATGTCGATGATTTCGCCGTTGTCTATCAGGTTCTTCGCACGCGGCGAATGTTTAGCATGCCGATAAAAATAAAAATCACGGTACATATACATGTCCCCGTGTGTGTTGATGATGGTTTGCTTATCAAATTTACTCCACTCCATTGTTTCCCTCCTTTACCAGACGTTCGTGCGAGACACACGCGCCTTACCTTTTCTATTCATATCATCATCGAATGCGTACCGGGTCGCATCGATGGTATGGTTGTCTTTATCTTCAAGACGCGCTTTCGGATTGCCATCCTTATCTGTTTGGTAGTCGATGTTCTCAAACTCCCTTGCGATGTTCGGTGTGCGCTCAGGATCAATCCAGATAAAGTCCAGATCATCGAGCCATTCTTCTCCATACTCCACACTGTCAGGGCCTTTCTTGGCGCCACGAATGCGGCGGACGCCATGCTCTTTCTTAACCTCGTTATTTGACTTCGGTTCTGCAGAGTCATCGATAATATCGTCTTGGTCATACCCTTGTTTCTTAATCCAGTTGGCAATCTCACGGTTACTGACTTTGACATCGTAATGTTCGTCCATTGCGTATATGCCATTTTTCTTCTTGTCATAGTGCCAGCGCACGAAAGCCAGTGGATCGGTTGCATATCCGTAGTCGAGACCCTGGCGAATGTTGTCGAAGGTTTGGAACAAATCATCGGGAATCGGTTCAATCTTCAGGTTGTCAAATGGAATGACACCGGATCCGATTGCCTCCCCCATATACTCGTGTCTGTACTTCCGTTCATTCCGCTTTTTGGTTGCTTCTGCCTCTTCGATGAATTGCTTGGATATATACGGATTGTCTAAGTATGTTGAGTGATGCACCATTGTGTTCTTGGCAACAAAAGCAGACTCATACTTCTTATTGACCCAGGACTGTTTTCTCTTCGGTGGATTGTATGAGTAGAAAAACTTATAAAAAAGACCATCAGCCAGTTCCCCGCGTAGTAAGGAGTTGGTAATGGTCGTGACTTCATCTTCAGTTTTAAAATCCGCCAGTTCTTCTATCCAGCCAATCGCAAAGGGGAAGTTGGCATCCTTCAATGATTTGATGCGTTCAGGGTCCAAAGCGCCACGAAAAGCAATGTAGTTCCCTCGCGGTTTATAAGTGATTCGCATCGGCGACTCTTTAACCCGAAATAAGTGAGATACCTTCTGTTCTGCGATGGCCCATTTGATTTGTGCGAATATGGATAACTCAATCGTATTATCTATCTTACGTATGCCGACAGCATTTACAGGATAGCGCATGATCAGCTGCACAATGATATGCGCAATGTCAGATGACTTACCAGAACCACGACCACCCTTACAGACGACGTTCAGCTTGTCAGGGTCCTTGGCTGCTTTCCAGACGGGATGAAACGGCTTAGGTAATAACTCTGATATCTTAATGGCAGTCGTCATTCTATATCATCTACAAACTGCACAGCCCCTGAGTGTTCGATTTCCTGTTTATCCGTCCATAGCTTGTATCGTTTACCCAGAAGTTCAGCAGCTTTAGTACGTTGTGAGGTGTCAGAACGTCGCTCATGGCGTTGTACTTCACTTTCAAAGTCGCCGAGAGGGACGACCATCAACTCCTCGTCTTGCACTTGTCCACGTAATACAGAGGTGAGATATTCCATGACCTCTTGCTGGTCCGCAACAGCCTTTGACTGTAATTCTGCTAAACGCTCGTCAATATAGGCTTTTACACTCACATTTTCCAACAACTTACTAGAATTACCTTTAGCATACGCTTCACTATAACCGGCATTAATAGCTGCCCTATAGACGTTCGCATGTATTAGGTATTCATCTGCAAAGCGCTGCTGCTTGAGTGTCATCTTCTTTTTAGCCACTTCATATCTCACCTACTTTCTATGTTTTATGTATTTATTTGTTCAAAACCAGTGCTGATTGCCACCTTAGTCAATTAAATGTAAGGGATGTTCTATGTGGATCAGCACCAGTTTTCAGCAAGCAAAAAAGCTACCCGATTGGATAGCTTTCTAATTTAAGGGGAATCTGTCTTTTGACGGCGAGTGTTTGCCTCACCTGCCGCCCTTCCAGTGTAATATTTTTGTGTTATATCCACCAAATTAATTATTTTCGGTATTTCTGATATTTTTGGTATTTTTGGTATTTCTGGCACTAGTCGGTTAGTATCTCAGCACATTCCTCCAGTAAGGCAGCAACCTTATTCGGTGACTGCTTCATGATTTTGGATATCTCTTTCATGCTTGTGCCGTTCAGTCTATGATGTAGCGCAATGGCTTGGTATTCATCTACGATACGGTCGGTTCGCTTCTGGATATATTCGACCTTATGCTTATATCGGTCGACCATCTTGTCCTGCTTGATGCGGCGGTCCACTTCGAAGAGTATCGGCTCACTGACACCCCCGATCGCTTTCGGCATGCCAGCTTGTTCGCCATATTGGGACACCAGGCCGGAGCTGGAGAGCTCCTGGTGTGCCCGTATCAGTTGGTCAAACGTATGAATGTTCTTGTTGTATTCATGTATCAATACCAGAACATCCTCTTTTGTATAGTCCTCAGTCGCATAATTCATAATTCAGCTACACCCCGTTTATGTTTTTAAGGTAGTCCAGTGGCAGTCCGTAGCCACTTTCGATTAGCACTGCATTGTCTTTAATCCATTGATGCGGGATGCTCTTGCGGTCTGCAGCTTGCTTGTAGGTGACGTACTGATCGATGGTCAGTCGATAGCACTCTCGTAAATCTGTGAAGTACAGGAGCAGAAAAGCAACATGCCCCATTCTGTTCGTATACTCCATATACTCAATCTGATGGTCTGTCACATTAGCGAAGGGAAACGACTTCCCTTTAGTCTCTTTGGCATCAAACGCGATGAATGGGCCGCCATTGGCCATACATCCGATAAAGTCCACCGTACTCTTTTTCTCATGAAAGGCCTTATTGGTCCTGGTGTTGTAATTGATCGGTGTGGCTACTTTCTCGATAAGTGCTATGCCTTTAGTTTTGTAGGTGATGTTCGATCGTTCGATGACTGATTCCAGAAACTTGCCTCTATTGGCATATGTTGACTTCAATCATTATCACGCTCCAATATCTCTTTTACTTGTTGCAGTATGTCTTTATCTTCCTGTACTTCCAAATCCATTTGCGCCTCTTGCTGACTCACTATCGAAATCCTCCACTACTATTGGTTTTGGGGTGACAATCGGTGAGATGACCAGTTGGGCGATTTTGTCGCCTTTACGAATCTTGTGATACATCTTTAATATTTCCATTTTTTCTTCATCAAAATTTACATCATTGCCATAGTCCACTATCACTTTGACCTCACCGTTATACCCTGCATCTATAGTGCCTAGCTGAACCCTCAACCTAGTTTTACTTGTTAAACCACTGCGAGGGCGTATCGTACCCTCAAATCCTTCTGGAATATCTACTGCAATACCTGTTGATATTTTCGTACCGTTGGTAACGGGTACTGACTCATTCGCATACAAGTCCAGTCCTGCATCCGTCTTATGCGCCCTCGTCGGCACGATTGCATCAGGGTGTAGTTTCTTTATTTTGAGTGTGTTCATTCCGATTCCTCCCCATAATCAATTGTCGCAAGATTCACCTTCACTGCTAACATTTCCTCAAGAACAGACAAAGCATTATCTACAATAACCCCGTCACGTTCTAAAGACGTTCCTTTGAAACTTTCTCTACTCAACTCATCCACCGTTACAGGGTACGGAATCCTTAAATTCAAGCGATTCGCCATTTGGAATATCTCTGTCGCTTCTTGACTGCTTCTAACTAGAATGTAGCACCCTGTTTTAGATGACTCTCTTATAGCTTTAGCGGTTTTCCCACTTGATCTGCTGCCTTGGAATATTTTCATTCAGATTCCTCCGCTTTCTGTTTCAATTTCACCAGTAAGCACAGCTGATAATTCCTTAGCCATTGTGTAATATCCTTTAGCTGGTGTAATGAGTTTTTTCTCATAGATATCACTGTCAATCTCATGATGAATTTTTCTCATTTCATCAAACGCTTCAGCCTTACGAAGCGTCATCTTTAGTTCATTGTATTCAGCAGCTTCGCCACGAATAGGACTTCTTTTCTCGAAGCGATGTTTATAGTGCTGAATCGCTCCTTCAAGATATGGATACTCACTCATTCCCTCACCCCCAATGCCCGTTACGTTTTAGAATCTCGATTACTTCATCCGCATAAGGCTCGTCTTGGTTGATGACGATGTACCAATGATCTGACACCTTTCTGTCTTGCTTTCGCCCTCTATGAATCTTATTGCCTATCCTTGTCAGGTTGCCTTTATCGAGCGGACCACAGTAGTCATCCACATCACTCCGCTTGATTACATAAAACTTATTAAGTCTACTCATTCAACTCACCCCCTTCATGAATACCAACCAATGCGTATCGCCTCTTTGATTTCCGAAGAGCGGTTTATATTCTGTGCAATAGAGCACTTCCTTCAATGGTATCTGGCACTCTGACCATTTGAAGATGAGTGTGCCGTTTGGCTTCAGCACTCTCATACACTCAGAAAATCCTTTTCTTAGATCTTCTGGCCAAGTCTTGTTCAATTCGCCGTACTTGGCTTTCATAATTGATTTCTGACCGGCCCACTTAAGATGTGGTGGATCAAATACAACCATGTAGAAACTTTCGTCATCAAAAGGCATATCCCTGAAGTCTGAGATTAAATCTGGTTTTACTGAAACGTGAGCATCGTATATATCGAACTCTTCGTCTCTGATATCAGTGAAGAGCGTGTGTTCTTGATTCCGCTGAAACCAAAACATCCGAGAGCCGCAGCAGGCATCTAGTATTTTCTTTTCTGTCATCTTGCTGCCTCCAATAAATGAATTTCATTCGCTTGTATATCCATTCCTGATTGTCCGTAGTTAGTTAAGATGAACAAGCGTTTATGCTCCAAGTAGTAAAATGCTTCGTAAAGATTTTCTGGCGTATCGCCATTCACTGCAAAGACTGACAGTACTTTCTCTTCACTGCTATATGTGCCTTTGTATTCTAGGAATGATCCTTCATCAATATTGATTGTTCTTGCTTTTCTATCGTTTTTGCCTATGAGGGTAATGTGGTCGCCGGGAGTAATAACTTTGTCTGCGATATGCAGGAATTCTTCTCTGATATCGGATGGCTCTAACCTGATGAAGTTAGCTTCTTTAGTCATAAAGAATTCTTTGTCTCCGAAACTGCTTACTAGTGCTTTCACTCCCCCACCTCAATTCTGCCTGGCCAGTTCGCATCAGACCGGTTGGCAATCCTCTTTTTCTTCTCCTGCCTGCGCAGATAGCCATTCTCTGCCTGTAGTCTTCTGATCGTCTCCGCTTGCTGCTCTATACGCTCCTCACAAGTGCCATTACATCGATGGGTATACTGTACTGTTTCCGGCATGGTCATCATCCTTTTTAGTTAATCAGTCGCATAATCAATTCTCGATAAACTTAAATATATCCATCTGGTCAGGACGGGATAATTTGGTTACAGAAGCCGCTGACGGTTCCATTTCAGCTTTCAGGGCACTCAGGTCTTCCAAAGGTTTTATAACGCCCTTGGTGGTCTTCTCGACGTAGCCATGGTCAGTTATGAATGTGCGATAGGCTTCATCGGATAAATTGTCGATATCGTTAAGCAGAATATCCTGATAGAGATGCGCAAATATCTTGATGTGATCCTTTCGTGGTATGGCGGTCGCAAATTTCACATCCTCAAGGTATAAATGTCGCAGGTTCTGGAAATAGGTCGACATGTTATCCCCCCTAGATATACGGCTTGAGCTGGTTGTTATTCCACTGCTTGAATTTGATGTGCTCGGACTTTTTCAGATCCTTGTTATAAATCTTTGCAATGGTCTCCATGATCTTCGGAATTGTGTTCATCAGCTGAATTTCTTCTTCCGTCACATTAATTGCAGTGACAAGTCGTCTCGTGTCTACCCCGATGTCATATATGTTCTTGATGGCAGAGACAATCTTGCTCGTTGGCGATTCCATGCGCATACGTAGCACCACTTCGTCCACAAAGTTATACGCATCTTCCTCATAGCGGACTTCAAACAATCCATACTGCAGTACCTTAGCTTCTGACTTTATCTTCTTGTCCTTGCTACCCCCAAGAATACGCATGGCAGTGCCCCACTGTAGTTCGCTATATTCTCTAAATGCTTTCAGCTTGATATAGTGTGCGTTACCTTTCTTGATGTGATACTCGATATGCTGGGCAGTCGTCCAAATTTTTACGTTCGTATTGGCTTTCTGCAACGTGTTCTCTTTCATGTTTTCCTGAATAATAAAACGTATAGGGCGTTGTAGCATTTCATGTGCCATTAGGCGATGCTGCCCATCGATGACTTTCAACTCTTCATCCACAAGAATCGGCGGCATCTCATACCCTTCTTTGATGTTTTGAGCCAGACGATTCACATGATTCATTGCGACATCCCGGTTTTCCTCAAGAAACGTGAAATCATCAAATTTTTTTGTCTCGTATACGCTATAGGCGACTGAATACTTTTCTTTAACTGTCATACTTTGCCTCCTCTAAATATCGAATATGCTTAATTGCAATAGCTCTTCTTCAAACAGGAAACCGAAGTTCTCTTTGTACTGATCGAATTCGTCATACTCGAGCATGACGTTGGCATAGTGATTATCCGAATGAAACGTTACATGTGCCTTGGAAACACGTCTGAGAAATTCCACTTTTCCGACATGCTGCTTTTTGTGGTCGTATAGATCTTTTGATTTCACTCCACTTCCTCCTCGTCGGTTTCTCCTGATTCGACCACTCGGTAAAACACGTCTTTGACCAACAACGATGCAACGGAATAATAGAACCCACCATTACCAGCATCTGCGGTCGCTTCTGCTTGAGCGATCTCATTCTGATTGTGATACAGCTTGATGACTGCACTTGATTCGTAAGTGTCGCCATCGTATAAATCATGGCGCTTCTTATCTCCAATCGTTATATCTGTAATGGCAGCATCCAACTCAACATTTGTGAATCGACCACCAGCGGATGCACAGCAATCCCATTCACTCATTTCGATTGTTACCACTGTACCGTCGTTCAATACAATCTTATCTTCTGTCCATTCGACAACTTTTCGGTAAAGCAACTGTTCTTTCAATTCATCAAAAGTACCGTATTTTGAATCCTCACCATAAAAACTAGTTAAGTTTTCTGTATTCATCCAATCTCCTCCTCGTCATCATCCAGTGGCACCAGGACAGCCTTGTGTCCCCGTTTCTGCGCCGCCGGTGTTTGATACCAGCGCAGGGATTCTCGCTTAATGCCAAGCACCTCTGCAATCTCTGTCATCGTTCCCATGGCAATCAGATCTTCGCCTTTGTATAATGCGTATTCCGACTCCGAAGCCTTGATGCTGTTTACATAGACCAGGTGGTGTTTGCCGACTTCCGGATCCAGCTTCTCATTCGGTTTCAGCCGCGGCATACGATCGAATGTCTTGGCTGCCAACCCCACCTTTTGCGATAATTCCGCAACTGTACCTGTATGCTGATAGGTGTTATAGCGGTAGTAGTCATAAACCTTGCGCGGTCTGCCCATTCATCTCCACCACCTGTTCCCTTGAGTCATCTACTGATCCCGATTTTTGTGCATATGGCTCACATATACGCACGAAGTGGATGTCTTTACTGTGTCGATGCCCACGCCTCAGTGGACCTTTGTGTACCAGATGCTCGATTGCTGCCTTCGTCATGCCGGTATGAGTCGCTAACTGATACTTATCTCCAGCTGCTTGAAATTCGCCATTGACGTAGTAACCGTAAATCTTACGCTGCGTAGCCGGATTCGTTTCGAGCGCCGTCTTAACAGGTGTCACATCCTTCAGAGTCAATCCCATTTTCTCCAGGCGCTTGACCATTGGCTTCGGCAGTAGCGGCGGATAATCAACACCGGCCATCTGTAAATACTTGATGCGGCCGGCAACTTCCATAAACTCGTCTAGGGGTTGTTCATAAGCCGTTGTACTCATAGTGATCATCCTTTCCTAAAATCTGCTATCATTCTTTGGATCTCTGGATCATCAGCAGCCGTTTTCACTGGACCAGATGGTTTATCTGGTTTTGACTTGTCTTCATCCTTCAACCAGAAAGGAGTGACTTCACCGGGCTGTTCGCGTCTTCTCTGCTGATATGACGGTTTCAGTTGTTCAAGCTGTTTGCGCTTCTCCTCAGCTTCAACTTTATCGATAGTTGTAAGTCCTCTCTGCTTCCAGTTATTTAAGATACCGTTGACGTAATTCATCGTGGCCTTATTGTTATTGGAAGCCACCTCAAGAGATTTAATAACGACATCTGGTTCAAAGATTTTTAACCATTCAGTAATCTGTTCCGCTTTGAAGGCATTAATGGCTCCGAAACCCAATTCCACATACTTATCGAAGACGACACCGACACGCTCTTTCTCTGTGTCTGTCTCTTTGTCTTTATCTGTATCTATATCTTTCTCTGTGTCTGTCTCTTTGTCTTTATCTGTATCTATATCTTTCTCTAGTTCTAACTCTGTCTCTATCTCTTTCTCTGTGTTACCTAAGTGTTTCTGCTCAGTTACATCGTTGTTACTTTGTAACGCTTTTTGTTCTCTATGTTTCCTCACTCTTCTCGCAGACTCTGTTTCTGAGCCGATCATGGAGGCAATATTCGTCATTGCCAACTCTTCGTCAGCAAACTCTATAAGTCCTTTTTGGGTTAAATAGTTAAAAGTAATCTGTGTGTTCTGCACATCTTCATCGATATCTAGAGCAATCTCTTCGACGAAGTTATCAGCGATCCCATCGAAGTAAATCTTTCCGTCATTCTTTAAACTGAGTAGTAGCATCTTTAAATAGATGATTGTGTAAGTGTCTCCACCTGCAATGCGTCTTAGCATCTTAATTTCCTTCTGGCCAAAGAAATCGTCTTTCAACTTCAACCAAAAATAGCGTTTATTCTGTCCTGACATGCAATTACTCCTTTCTTAAAACGGCAGATCATCATCGCTGATATCCACTGGTCCATCACCCTGGAATGGGTTCGGTTCTCGTTGTCCGCTATAAGCATTCGTATAGCTGTTGGATTGGTTCTGACCTCTTGTCTCGTTGCCATAGCTGCTGCCTGAGGCACTTCTTTGATTTTGAGGGGCTGATTGTCCGCCAGAGCCATTCGAGCCTTTAGGCTCCAGGAATTGAACGCTGTCAGCGACGACTTCGGTGATATAAACGCGCTGTCCTTCTTTATTTTCGTAAGATCGACTCTGTAGGCGGCCATCCACTCCGGCCAAGCTTCCTTTTTTCAAATACTCATTCACGTTCTCAGCCTGCTTGCGGAAAGTGACGATGTTGATGAAGTCGGCACCACGTTCGCCGTCTGAGTTTGTAAATGGGCGATTGACTGCCAAGGTGAAGTTGACGACAGATACGTTAGATTGACTGACTTTTAACTCCGGATCTTTAGTGAGACGGCCGACAAGTACGACACGGTTAAGCATTGTCTTTGTCCTTTACGACGTCATCAAGAAATCCATCGACAGCGTTCCAAATTTCAGTTGTCAATCCGTTATCGTGCACGATAAGCAACGATCTTAAACCTACAACATCAAATTTCTTGTTAATGTCATCCATACTTGAATCTTCATAGCATGCCGTTCTTATACAACCAGAAGGATTTTTATAGGTGAATAAGAGTTTGTCAAAAACCGTCTTCTCCGTTACTTCTTCCTCGACTTGAACAGTGAATAAATCGTCTTTAGCATAATTCATATCCAGAAACTCAAAAATTCCGTCTGACCCTACCGTGATTTCAACTCCGTTACTGGACTCGAAACCCGTGTTTCTAATATCGTTGTCAAAAATATACTTAATCAACTCATCCAATCTCATATGCTTTGTTGTTTTGATTTTCATACTTACTCCCCCTCAGTTTCTTCCTCTGCTGGTACGTCTCCGACTATATCAGGGATATCTACATAGGCTTCATCGTCTGGCGTAATATCCTTGATGTTCTTACCAGTGCCCTCGTCATGTTCGACCGCATGCTGCATTTCTACAGATACCGGAAGGTACTTCCACATGTGACGGATGACTGTTTTCTTTGCCATTTCTCCGTAGTCCGTCGCCCATGGAGAATAGTTACTGCTGCCTGCTTTACTGCGCGCTCTACGTTTATCTATTTCAGATTTCGGCATGTACTCAAATTGATAGCCACCATCCTTAAAGTGAGCAACTGCATAAGCGCCTTTAAACTGACCGCGATTGTCCTCAGCTGGCTTGTGCTTTAAATCACTGTGCAGACCGAGTTCGTACTCGAAATCGTCGTTCTCGTAAACTTCATGGGCATAGATGCTTTGAATGTGACCCGAACGCCTGGCTAAGTCGATCATGCCGCGATAGCCTATTATAAATGTGACGTCTGTGGTGCCCTTTTTATTGTTCTTGAATGGCAGGAAGTAGCAGTGTCCCATTGGACCTGGTTCCAAGCCAAGTTGCGCAGATTGCATCACTGCACCGAGCAGACTGGAGACGTCTGCCTCTTTCAACTGAGGTGTGGTCCTGATCACTGTCGTCGCCATTCTGGTCATACGTTCGACACTCATGTGTTTCGGAAGCGCCTCGGCCATTGCTGGGGCCATTTGATTAATATAATCATTGATGGTCATTGGCTTCTTGCCGTTTGCCACCTCGTTCTTCTGCTTTGTTGCTACCTGGTTTTTCAAACTGTCATTGGTCGCCATAATTATAATTCCTCCAAGTTAATATATTCTGGTTCGGTAAGATTATCGATTTCAGCAAGATGTAAACCGTCTTTTGTATAGAAGTCAACTACCGTTCTTGTAGGGTCTTCTTTGTCTCCTGAGCCAACTATTGTGTGCACTTGAATGACTTCAACAACTTTAGCGTGAGTCGGTCGGCCCCTTCTTCTCTCTGCCATATAGCTATCACTCCTTAATTTCTTTGATGGTCAGTTTGCGATACGTTGTTTCCTTGTGCAACGGATCTATGACGTCCTTGCCGTACTTCTCTTCCAGTGCCTTTTTGTCAATAGAACGTCTAGTCTGCGGTTTCCAAGTGACAAGGAAGTTCGATGTCTTCCCTGCTACGTTGTGGCCGAGCTGATCTTTCAGTTGATTCTCATACTTAGACTGCAGATCTTTCGTCTCTTTGATGTCACGCTTGCACGCTTCGATGGCCTTCAGCAGCGTATCAGCATCTTCACTGAGTGCGACTTCTTCATTGTCGATATCTTTGTACATGTGATTGATAAAGTCGCTTGTTGCTTGGCTACCATCAATTTCAGGAATAACACCGGCCTTCACATTGTTCTCCCAGAAGTCTTTTTCCGACTGAATGATGATGTCAATCAGTTCTTCATCACGTTTTATCTCTTTCCAGATAAACGTATTTCCTCCCAGAAGCACGGCAATGTAGGCTTTCTCGTAGCCTGTGACCGCCATGTAATGCTGAACCTGGCAAAGGTACTGTGCTGGGATATCATCGCCTTCCCATTGGTCCTTATTAAATTGAGAGGTGGTCTTGCACTCAAGCAGCGCCTTCTCACCGACGACTACACGATCCAGATTGGCAATCATGAAGTCATGCTCCGGATGCCTCAGCATTCTGTTATCTCGTCTGACACGCTTTCCTGTACGTCTTGCAAACTCTTCAGCAACAATGTTCTCCAAGGTGTTGCCCCAGTAGATGAATTCATTGTCGACTTCCTGTATCATTTCCGGATCTACTTTCTCGAAGAACAGCTGTGTTTTCGACTTCCACTTGTTGACGCCAAGGATGGTGCCGGCGTCACTGCCTCCAAGCCCTTTCTGACGTTCCTTGAGCCATTCCTGACGTGTCAGTTGTTTGATATTAATGGGTTGTACCATGGTAGACCTCCTCGTGTTATAATTAGATTGGTTTATTTCTTAACTTCACGGGTGTTTTGATGATTGCGTCATCAGACCACCCTTTTCTTTTTCTGCTGCGCAAAGTGTCAGCTCTTACACCTAAGATTTCAGACCACTGAGCAGCCGTTTTCGTCATTCCCATTGCAGAAATATGCACGTTTTGACGCGTATTGTTGTTCTGAACTTTTTGATTAACCCACCTGCAGTTATCAGGAGAATAATCACCATTATTATTTTTTCGATCTATGGACAACTTGTCTGTATACCCATTTTTGAGCGCCCATTTTTTAAAGTGTTCATAGGATTTCAGCCATTCAGCGCATACTGTAATGCCTCTGCCGCCGTAGTGTTTGAATTCTTCTGCTTCTTCGTTGTAGCAACGATAAATCATTTTGCAATATATTCCGTGTAGCCTCGTCCTCGAATCACCATGGGTTGCCTTAAACAAATATCTTTTGCCATACATACACCCGCAGCTTTTACTTCTGCCTTTTCGTAAAGGAGAAAGGCCGACCGTTTTTAATGTTCCACACAGGCACTTCACCCTAAAATAATGATGTTTAATGGTTGTATTACTTTGAGTTTTCTGGTTGTAATATTCATATTCTTCACAGTGTGAATAGCCCAATACTTCCCAATTGCTAAATTTTTTACCTACATAGTCGTAAGGATTGAACTTGGATTTTCTCGGCATCTATCTCCCTCCCTTCAGTTCATGCTTTTTCGATATCGCATGCGAAACTGCACGATTTTGCTAAAAAATTAGAAGCACCACGATTCTCTTCGAGCTTTGTCTGTACTCCAGGCTCGAACCATATGCTGCCACCCTCGTCTGCCACATGGACAACCTCGGCAACGTGATCCGTCTTTTCTCCGAACCAATCAGTGATGTGTATCAAATCTCCCACTTTGTATGTCATCTATCTCACCTCCCTTCAATAATCTTCAAGCTTCAAATCCACAAGCTCAGTCGTTTCATAATTGGCTTTGGCAACAGCATCCTCGACCTGACGTCTGACGTAATCTTCATTAACAGTGTCTTCGTAATCAACAAAGTACCTGACGTCTACAGTGGCGTTTATCGTGACTTCGATGGACTTAAGCTGCGGGACTGGCAGTGTTGGGTTTGCGCCATGCACGTGGATCACTCCTTTGCGTTATCAATTGTTTCTTTCAGGTTCCGTTCTACGTAGTGCATAGTCTTGTACCTCTCTCTCCACACAGGGTCTTCTTGCTTCAACCAGTGTGGATAGTGTTTCTCCTCAAGTTCAACTCTTCCAGGAGACATATCATTCAAGTGTGCACAATCAAACCCTATTTCGTTGTCTTGCTCCCAAGTAATTCCGCAATGAAAGTTTTTCTCTGCACTCTGAATAATTGCGCTTGTTGGTGACTTGATATATCCGCACAGATGCCCCAATGCTACTGTCCGACGGATTTCGCATTCAAAGCCTTTGTAGACAAATACCTTATAGTCTGTTTCGTTTTCTTCTATATACTTTGCAGCCTCTTTGTAGTCAGCGATTTCATATACTTCCATTCTCTTCACTTCCTCCCTACATATTTCGCGAGTATCTTCTCGAACCCGTCTTTAACAGTTAATGCGCCGAAAATAATGAGTAGCCACGTCATCATGAAGCAACCGAGTACCAGAACGATCATCTAATTCCCCTGCTTTCTTGCGAGTTTTTCTGCGATGACTGGCGCAACCACTGTAAGCAGTAGGATGGTGACAAACGAAATGCCGAGTAATTGTTGCGTGGTTAAGATGTTCAATATGCCTAGTGTTGTGAGTGCACCAAATACGAATACTGTAATCCACTTCATTAACTCACCTCTTTTTGTATGAATGGCGTTTCCTTGAACAGTTCATCGACGGGCATATCATAGTGCTTCGCGAGCTTGAAAGCTTCGGGTAGCGAGAAAGCATTGATGCCGTTCTCTTTCGCCCAGTACGCCGACTTCTTTACGCCGATCAATGCCCCAGCATCTGCGGTAGACTCCCCTGCTTCGTTCCTAGCGATATAGAGTGTGTAGTATTTCTTCATATTCTTCGCTCCATTTTCAATCTGGCATCCCGATTCTTTCTTACGGTCTGTGGGGTGATAAAGTCATAGTCCTTAACCAGTTTTATCAGGAAACCTGTGGCTTCAAAGATAACGTCCTGAACCTCGGCAACGATGTGATGGATCTCTTCTTTGTCTTCTTGTGTGAGAAACTGTGGATGTTTATCCAAGTTGTGCTCTGCCATGACCATCTTAAGTTCTTTCATTTCTCGAACGACGCGCATGCTGAAAGCTAGGCGGTGATCGTCGTACACGCGATTCGATGGTGAGGGGGATGTGTAGCCTTGTGTCAGTTCGTAAGCCAGGTCATTCAGTAGATGACTGTCTGGTGCGTTGGCAAAGCCTGCTTCAAGCATGGAGACGGTGACATTGCGCCGCCCCTTTTCGATGTTGCAGATATTGGACTTGTCGGTGAAGAAGATGTCTGCAATGTCCTGCTGGGTGATCCCGCTACGTTTGCGATAGTTGACAATTGACTGTTGCATGATGTTGTCCTCCTGTATATTTTTCTCTATTGATAGTTGTCATACCTTGCGGTTACTATTGAGTTAGAGTTAATCAGTCGCATAATTGATAACTCAGTGGTAAGGGGTAGTTGGTCGCTACGCCTTACCGCCTTCTAAAATAGTGAACCTCTTTCCGCTTTGGGGTCTTTCACTGGTTGAGTGCATGTACTCTTTTAATTGTTTGATATTGTCTTCTGTCAGACTGAATTCTTTAGAATGTCTGATCATTTCTTCGGTAAGCTTTACGCCTTCCGCCTTATTCTTCATCGATTCTTGATCTAGCTTTTCAATAAGCAACTGCGCAAAGTCGTAAATGCCGTTCTTTTCTAGCATCTTCATTTCTTCTAGTGCATCGGTGATGTGTCCAACGGTACTTCCAATTAATTCACTGCGCCCAGTCACTCTACCGACAGCCCACAAATGTGTGCTTGTGTTTTCCATTACGCGCCCTCCATTTCTTGTTCAATCATCGGCAGATAACCGTGGTCTTTTAAAATTTTGTAAAGGAAAATTCTACCTTTCTGCGTCCACTTGGTATTCATCTTCACTGACACGCTGCCATCACTGCGTGGTACTTCGACAGGTTCGGAATGGGTATAGCCTTTCGCTTGATGTTTTGCGTATAGAAACCATTGATTGGACTGCTTGTATTGAACACCCAGTTTATTCAAAGTTTTATTCATTGCTTGCGAGGACACGCCGTAGTCTTTAGCAATAGAAGTGATCGTGATCAGGCTTTTATTCTTGAGGATAAGGTCGTAGTAATCTGCCTTGGGCTCCAATTCTTTAACCTTCATTTCTGCAATCGCCTGCTTATCTTTCGCTTCTTTGTAGTTCTGCAACAACTGAATCGCAGTATCAGGATCGCTCAGCATAGATTCGACTGTTTGTGATGTTGCGTACATTCCGTGTTGGCGGATGTCCTTTAAAACTTCTTTTACTTGTTTCTTAAACTTCTTGGCGATTGGCTTTCTGGACTGCATGAGCACTTCGTACATGCCATCTTCTGTAAGAAACCACATCTGACGATTTTGACCTGATGCAAGGATTGTTTGCATCAGCTTTTCATCATCATCAATACTCTTTAGCATTTCTGATGTCCTACTGTGTTCAATCCAATCAGCTACATCTTTCGCTAGAAACATCGGTTCCTCTTGCGTGCCGTAAATTTTAAAATTCTGGTTGAGTATGGTTTGTTCTGTTAATACTTGTAATTGTTCCATGTTCTACCTTCTTTCTTTGTTATAATCTGCCTTATAGGAAGGGGGTGAAAATATGGGAAAACCTTACTTGATAACTTATGACTTGAAGTCGCCAAGCCCCAAATATGAGGAAGTCATTTCTACTATTAAAGAGACTCTTGCAACAAGTGGGTGGTGCAGTTACTGGAGGTCATCGTTTTTGATTAAATCTAGATATACTCCAGACCAGATGTTAGAAATGCTCAAGCCGTACATCAATAGTGGTGATAGATTCCTTATTATCGAAGTGGTGAATAATAAGCAGGGATGGTTAACTGAAAAGCAATGGAAGTTCATTAATGAAAATATTGTGGATTAGTCATTCCTGGTCCGCCTTTTGATGGACCTCTCGAATCCTCAGGGATCCATTTAGAACCTTCTTTTTCACTCGCAATCCTCTTTGCGATAACCGCCATTGTCACTAGGAGGGTTGCTCCTACTAATAGTTTCTTCATGTTACGCCTCCTTTTGATATACTCCCTTTAGGTGGGAGGTGATTAAATGAGTAAAAAGATTCCTGAACAAGAATTTGCTTTGGCTGTGGTTCAGGCTACAAATCTAGATGGTTCTGACGATGAAAATATTGAGCGAGCACTCGATATTTATTGGAAGGCTTATGAGCGTTGCGTAGAAATCAACGAAAGTAATAAGAAGCCAGCCAGGACATCTCGTCACAATCCCGGCTATGAGTCCATTTCTTTAATGAGTTGTTGGAGTAAAGTGGATTGTAGTTCCAAATCTTCTTTGCTCCTGTCTTTGCTAACTTGTTGACCAAAGAAATCAAAGGCATCTGAGACAGGTCCGTAAATGTTGTCTTCCGGCCCGCCAGCAATGAGTAATTTCTCTGCACCAGTCCTTCTTTTTAATTCATCCGCAAGTGCTTGATTCGAATGCGACTTCAATGATTTACGTTTTAACATGTTACGCCTCCTTAATTTATTTTTTCTTTGTCGTACGATACGCTTACCTTATCTTCAAAAAAAATAGTCCATTCTACGTTGAATACCACCGCCAACTTCATCGCCATAGGTACAGTAATATTTCGATTCCCCTGTTCATAACTTGATATAGTACCAGTTGAAGCCCCTACTTTCTTCGCAAGTTCCTCTTGTGTGTATCCGTGGCTTGTGCGGAACTCTTTAAGATTGCTCATTCTTATCACCTCCTAACTACAACATTTCGTTGTACTAAAAATATACTACGATACGTTGCACTTGTAAAGTATAAACTACAACATTTTGTTATATTTTATTATTTCTCTCTAAAACAAAGTATTACATTTTGTTATACTTCAATTATGAAAGGGTGTGATTCTATGGTAGGAGATAAATTAGTAGAACTTAGGAAGGCTAAAAGAAAAACGCAACAAGAAATGGCAGATATACTAGGCGTTGTTAAGGGTACATATTCTTCTTATGAACAGAATAGGCGCACTCCTGATAGTGAAATGCAGATTAAAATTGCTGACTATTTTGGTATCACATTGGATGAGTTGAACGGTAGAGAGTATAGTCGTAACGACCCTTTCGAAGATGCCGACGCGCTCATGTTTTCCGACAAGGAAGGATTCGACAATCTTTCCGAAGAGGACAAGCAAGAATTGAAAGATATGCTGAATGATCAACTAGAATACTGGATAAATAAGAAGAATAAGAAATGAAACGGCTAACGCTAGTATACGAACTGATCATGTTCACTCTGGCAATCATTTCGGTTTCACTGATATGGTCTGAATCTCAGCAGTTTCAATATATAGATCGAATTGTTTGGTTTATTTTTCTAGTGGATGTTTCTGTGAGAGTGATATCGTCAGATAACAAGAAAGAATGGTTTAAAAACAATTACTTTGATGTCATTGCAATTATTCCATTCGATGCCATTTTCCAGTTAGCGCGTTTCGCGAGGCTCTTTAGAGTCATTCGGCTTGTGTTGATTGGAAGACACTTCTTAGCTCCACTTTTTGGTATCCTAAGAACAAATGGTTTAAATAAAGTCATAGCAGTAACGTTCATCAGTCTATTGGTCTCAGCAATACCTATCAGGATTTTCGAACCATCGATAGCCACCTACATGGACGCAATTTGGTGGACGATTGTTACAACGACTACTGTTGGGTATGGGGATATTAGTCCGGAGACAGTCATCGGCAGAATTATTGCTATATACTTGATGCTTGTTGGCATTGGATTGGTCGGTATGATTACCGGCTCTATTGCCACCTACTTCATAACAGAAGAAGATCAAGATGACACAAAGGAATACATTAAAAATGAAGTCGATAAGCTTGGGAATCTTACAAATCAGGAAATCGACCGATTGGTTAGAGTTATTGATACTTATCGAAATAACTAGGGCGACGCCCTTTTATTTATAAATTAATAAGCCAATTTCATACATTATTGGTATTGGTTATAAGGGGGACTCACGTTGAAGAAATACTTATTGAGTGGTGGATTTGCCGCAGTATTAATGCTTGGCGCTTGTGGTGGAGGAGAATCTGCTGAAGAGTCGACAGAAGAAACGGCTGATGAGGAAACTACAGAAGAGACAACCGAAGAAGCCGACACAGTAGCAGAGAGCACAGAGGAATCTACGGAAGAAGAAACGACTGAAGAGGAAACTGCTGGATCAACAGAAGCGACTGAACAAGCTGAGGCGGAAGGGAAAGAAGAAATTGCATCGGAAGTCGACGCAGACACTGACGTAGTTGAGGAAGTGAGCGAAGACAACGCAGCGATGCATACAGTGGTTGATGAAACGCTGGAATTGGATACTGTTAATCTAACTGTAGAAGAAGCGATTATCACTAATGTCGAAACGAACCAAATGGATGCCGCTATGATTACTTCCAGAGATGTAGAGGCTGGGCAAGTAGTTGAAGTGCTAGCTATTAAATACACTCTTGAAAATACAACAGATGATCCGCGCACGTTTTTTATTGATCAGTCTGAAATAGTAACATCCACCGGGCAGCAGCTTAGCCCTGAAATGCTTCTATCGGAAGGTCTGACACCTAACATGCAAGGCGCTGTATCTTCTACTGGAACCGTATTGTACCTGTTGGATGATGGGACTGGAGAATCAGTTGAATGGGTAGACGTTCTCCTGCCAATGGTAGCAGACAGAGACTTTAATATGTACACTGATGAACAAAAATACAGAATCGAATTTTAATATACATCACCAGCTGACCACTGGCACTATATGTGGTCAGTACTTTTTTACCATTAAAACCGAACACACGTTCTAATTCAAGGGGGATTCAAGGTTTATGCGTATTGAAGAGAAAGTCAACGAGATAGTGGAACGGTGCGTCACAGATCGCCTAGACTTAAACATTCCACATTTGTCATACATGTTTTCTGTGCACGTTATGTATAACCACATCAATACGACCTATATGTCTAGGCGTGGGATTGATATCATCGCGCTTAAGGTGGAGAATCAATTTAAGATGTGGGAGAACTTTTGCCACGAAGCCGGCCATATGTTCCTGCACTGCACGAATCAGAATCACATGCCAAAGACGTTTAACGATAAACAGGAAGCAGAGGCTGCGCGCTTTGCCCTACTCCTCATGATGCCTGAGAAACTGATTATGCAGCACCAGTTATATGAAGCGCGCGATATTGCCAACTACTTTGGCGTGCCGATTGATATGGCCTTACAACGTATCGAGATGCTGATTGAAAGAACACGCATTACAACGTTTAATTAGGAGGGATTGGAATGCCAGTTTATAAAGATGAAACGAGAGGGACGTTTTATGTTCAATTATCCTATACGGATAAATTCGGCAAACGCAAGCATTATAAAAAGCGCGGGTTCAAACGGCGAAAAGAAGCCCGGCAACACGAAGAGGATTATATGCAACTGCTGGATGGCGACTCTATTAAAGATAAACTGCCGTTTGATGCGCTCGCCGAGGAATACAAAGCGTGGTACAAGGAGCGCCGGAAGCCATCGAGTTACAAAACGCTTGAGACACATTTGAATACACACCTGGCGCCCTATTTTAAGCAGATGAATGTACACGAGATGACGACAAGAGATGTATTGGACTATCAGCGCCATATGTTAGATAAGGATCTGAGCGCTTCTTACATTAAAAAGAATATTGTATTTTTAGGGGCAATCGTGAAACACGGGGTCAAGTTTCATGAGCTCAGAAATAATGTGGTATCGATTGTGGGAAACATTGAGAAAGTGGATAAGATTGTCCGGAACTACTGGACGATGGAGGAGTTCGAAACATACTATGGAAGCCTAGAGGATGTCATGCATAAAGCGATATTTCGCACTTTATTTTACAGCGGCATCAGACTTGGGGAGTTACGTGCACTAACCTGGCTAGATGTCAACTTCACACGAAACTATTTGAACATCAATAAGACCAACTATAAAGGCATTGTCGATGATCCAAAAAGTACTGCTTCCATTCGGCTAGTATTCTTACCGGATCATGTGATGGACATACTAAAAGCATATCAGGAATGGTACAAAGAGAATCTGCCCTATAAACCAGAGTATGTGGTATTCGGCAGTTTTTATAAGTCAATTGGTGAGACAACCGTCGGCGTATGGCATAATGAAAATTTAAAGCATGTTAAATTGCACAGAATCAAAGTGCACGAGTTTAGACATTCTCATGCCTCCGATTGTATCAACCGATTGAATATGGACCAGTATGCCCTGATGAAACGACTTGGTCATAGTGACACAAATCAGATTCAACGCATCTATGGTCATCTGTATCCAAGCTCGGCTCAAAGTGCCATCGAAGGGCTATAAATAGGGGCTTTATGTGCCAAAACGCGCCCATAGCGCGACCACAGCAAACAAAAAAGGCTCAACCACAGGGGTTAGAGCCTTTAACATGGAGACGGCGGGAGTCGAACCCGCGTCCAGAGACTTTGGCACAACTCTTTCTACGTGCGTAGCCTATTTTTTAGTTTCGCATGGCTGGTGGTAATAGACAGACCCCAGATCCATGCTAGTCTGATTAATCTCTTCATCCCGGTCTGCAGACGGAAGACCGGGATGCGTATCCTACTAAGGTTGAATCATCCAATCAAGACGCATAGGAAACGTCATGGGATGATGCAGGCTACTCTTAGGCAGCTACTGCGAAGTTGTTTTGTTTGCCAGTTATTATTAACTGAGTATCGTTGATGACGAAGCCGATACCTCCGACACGCTTAAGTTGCTCAAACAGCCCCTGTCGAATCCGGAACGTCCCCGGATTATAAACACGTCTTTACGAGACGTTCAGTATATTATAACAGATTGGACTCCATTTTTCAAGATTGTGCTACTGCATACGGTCTTTCATTGCACGGTCGATATCACGCTTCATCTGTTTCTTCTTCAAGTCTTCACGCTTGTCATACTTTTTCTTGCCCCGGGCAACACCAAGCAGTACTTTGCAGAAACCGTTCTTGATATAGAGCTTGAGCGGAATAATCGAGTAGCCGGGATCTTGCGTCTCTCCGAGCAGCTTGTCGATCTCCTTCCGCTTCAGAAGCAGCTTTCGTGTTCTCAGAGGATCATGGTTATACCGATTACCTTCCTCATAAGGGGCAATGTGCATGTTGTAAACATACATTTCACCCCTATAGACGCGGGCATAGGAATCCTTCAGGTTAGCTGAGCCTCGTCTGATGGATTTTATCTCCGTACCTCTGAGTTCGATGCCCGCTTCGATTGTATCCTCAATCGTATAATCATGGCTTGCTTTTCTATTCTGCGCAAGCGGTTTATCATGTGTCTTCTTTTTCATAACTATTTCTTCTTTCCATTACTTTTTTTCGCACCTTTGTAAAAAGGCTTCTTGTTGGTTTTGTTTTTGTCATTCGGTTTTTTACCATTCTTTGATTTGCCACCATTATTTCTGTTCTGGCTATTGCTTTTCTTCTGACCACTTCTAGGTTTGGATTTCGCTTTGATTTCTACAGGTCTATCCCTGCGTTCTCTCGGCTGACGATCCGGCATGCCAACGACCTTGAAGTCGATCAGCCGCTCTTCTAAGTTAACATTCAATACCTCAACCTCAACGGGGTCACCAATGCGGTATATAGTACCTGTACGATCGCCAATAAGCGCCATATGCCTCTCATGATACTGATAGTGATCGTCAGTCATGTACGAGACATGTACGAGCCCCTCAATTGTATTCGGTAACTCGACGAACATACCGAAATTCATCACACCGGCAATAACACCTTCATACGTCTCGCCCACATGCTGAATCATGTACTCTGCTTTTTTCAGATCATCCGTGTCCCGCTCTGCATCTTGAGCACGTCTCTCCCTGTTGGATGTATGCTCTGCGATGTCAGGCAGTTCGGAAGCAATCTCGTTTACGGTTCTCTGGCCTGTCTTACCCTCAATCAGATACTTCCTAATCAATCGATGTACTACAAGGTCCGGATAGCGTCGAATTGGAGAAGTAAAGTGGGTATAATACTCTGCCGATAAACCGAAGTGTCCCAGGTTATCTTCAGAGTAGCGCGCTTGCTGCATCGAACGGAGCATCAGGGTACTGATAACCATTTCTTCTGGTCGTCCTTCCACTTCTTCGATGATTTCTTGGAGTGCACGTGGATGAATTTCATTACCCTTCCCTTTGACGACGATGCCGAAATTTGTGATGAACTCGAAGAACTGTCTTAACTTTTCCTCTTTAGGATCTTCGTGCACACGATATAGGAATGGCACTTCCATCCAATGGAAATGCTCTGCAACTGTTTCATTCGCTGCAAGCATGAACTCTTCAATCATTTTTTCACCAACGGAACGTGTACGCAACACAACTTCAGACGGTGTACCATCTGACTCTACAAGTACTTGAGCTTCATTGAAATCAAAATCAATTGCCCCACGCTTTTCTCTTCTACTACGAAGAATCTTCGCCAATGCCTCAGCATCTTGAAGCATCGGATAGACATCACTGAACTCTTCGATCAGTTCTTGGTTTTCTTCGTCAAGCATCTGGTTGACGGCACTGTATGTCATGCGGCGATCAGAGTGGATGACACTCTGGAATATATCATGATTAACGACTTTGCCATCACGGTCAATCTCCATACGACAGCTCATCGTCAGACGGTCGACATGAGGGTTCAATGAACAGATACCATTTGATAAGCGGTGGGGAATCATCGGTATAACCCGATCGACCAAATATACACTAGTCCCCCGTTCGTAAGCTTCCTTATCGAGCGGTGCGTCTTCTTCAACATAATAGCTGACATCCGCGATGCTTACAGTCAGTTCGTAATTGCCGTTCTCCAAGGCCTTGACGGATATGGCATCATCGAGATCTTTGGCATCCGCACCATCGATTGTGATTGTAAACTCATCGCGAAGATCTGTGCGGTCCTTGAGTTCATCTTCATTGATGACTTCAGGTACCGCTTCTGCGGCTTTCAACACTTCTTCAGGAAATTCGATTTCAATCCCATGCTGATAAATGATAGAAAGGATATCTACACCCGGGTCATTTTTGTGACCGAGTATCTGAATGACATGACCTTCTGGATTGTCATCATTATTCTCACGATATTTAGTAATCTCAACAAGCACCTTATGCCCATCTATGGCACCGAGATTCTGTCTACCGGGGATAAAGATATCGTCCACAATCTTTTTAGAATCCGGCACAACAAAACCGAAGTTCTTGTTGGCGTGATATTCACCGACGACGCGAGTGACACCTCGAGTCAGTATGGATGTAATCTGTCCTTCCTGATTGTCCCCTTGAGACTGTTTTTGTACTTCGACCAGTACTGTATCTCCGTCCAATGCACCGTTAATACCAGTTGGCGGGATGAAGATATCCTCAAGCTCTTTGTCTTCAGGTCGAAGAAAACCAAAACCGCGTTTATGCATAGCAAGCGTTCCTTTAACCAGATCAGTTTCACTCATCTTCATGAACTTATCTTTTTTCGTTCTATATACTTCACCAGATTCTTCAAGGGCAACGATGTCCTTCACCATTTCCTTGAAATCTTCGGAATCGTATGCTGAAAGCTCTTGTTGGAACTGGTCTATTGTCATTGGCTTGTAGTCTTCAGAACCAATCAATGTCAAAATCTTTTCTCTATAGCTACCCATGAACTTGCCTCCTATTACGCATCCCAGTCTAGTTGACCCATAAATGCGTGTATATCATTAAAAAGTTGTTGTTTTTCCTTATCTATTGTCAAAACGTGTCCGGATTCAGGGTACCACTTGAGTTGCTTCTCTTCTTCTTCCGTCGAAGCCTCGTCATAAATGATATTTGCAGAATCCGGATTGATCATCTGGTCTTTTTCGGACTGAGCCACAAAAAGAGGGACGAAAACATCCGGCAGACTTTCCTTTGCAAGTGAAATCATCCCCCGTACTTCATCCAGCATCTCGGTCGGTTCGAATTGTGCCATCTCGCGCTCAATTTCCGCTTCCGTCTTGCCTTCCATTCTCTTGAATCCACGGGCGTATTCTAAAACACCTGCATACATGGTCTCGCGATCTTTTAGGTACATCGGACTGCAGATTGTTGCTATACCGACAACATCGCGTACCGTGGCAAGTCGCACCGCAAAAACACCACCAAGAGAGAGTCCTGCTACAAAAATTTTCTCATAGCCGCGTTCCACTAGAAAATCGTAGGCCGCGAGTACCTCAGACCACCAAACATGAGGACTGGATTTCAGCAAGTTCTCAGGCGGTTCTGCGTGACCTTCGTAATGAGGTGCATAGGACGTAATGCCTTGTTTCTGAAGATAGCGTCCAAGCTGTCTGACATCCGATGAATTACCGGTGAATCCATGGAGCAGTAGTACTGCTTGCGCCCCTTCTTCAAAGAAAAATGGTTGCGGTAACTGTATCTTCATTGTTTATACCCTACTTTCAATTCGTTAATTTCATTGTACGTTAAAAACTGTTCTTAGAAAAATAAAAAACCCCCTATATCATAGGAGGCTCGATTCATTAGCTTAAATATGTGAGCAGTAGCATGATCATGAAGAACAACAATGACAATATGACCGTTGCCCTATGAAGTATAAGATCCATGCCCCGCGCTTTTTGTTTACCAAATAATTGCTCTGCACCGCCACCGATTGCACCTGAAAGGCCGGCACTTTTCCCTGACTGTAGCAATACCACTGCAATTAAAGATACACAAACGATAATCAGAAGTACAACGAGTAATGTTTGCATGTGGTAATCCCTCCGAATGATATTAACATTAAAAATTCTATCAGAAATGTGAATAGATTGCAAACGTATCGGGAAAAGGTGTTTTCACACTATTGAATGCACAATCATCCTTTTTTTAAGAAAGTAGCAACCGCTTCATGCGTCGGCAGACTAGTAATGGCACCTTTTTTTGTTGTTGAGAGCGCCCCGACCCCATTCGCGAATCGGAGTACTTCAGGGCCGTTCTCCCTCAGTATTTCAATGGCCGAATGCGTGCTCAGCGAAAGCTGATAAAGCATAGCTCCAATAAAAGCATCCCCTGCTCCTGTAGTATCTATTGTTTCTACCACATAGCCTGGATGTTCGCAGTAGCCGCCTTCTCTGTAAATAATTTGGCTGCCGGCGGGGCCCTTTGTATATATAACCGCTTTTACGTAATCAGTAAAGAGTGCACTTATCGCATCGGATTCATTCTCGATCCCGGTAATGAATTCCAATTCCTCATCAGAAACTTTAACGATATCAGCAAAACGCATAAATTCGAGGACGGCTTCCCGGCACTCATCTTCATCATCCCAAAGTGGCAGACGGATATTCGGATCAAAGATTACAGTGCCCTGCGCCTCTCGCACTTTTCCAATGACTGTGCGATGTGTTTCTTTCATAGCACTCTCAACAAGATCAACTGAGCAGAAATGTAGCAGGTCATTCTTACCGAATTCTATACCACTGGTTGCAGATGCATCGTATAGGAGATCAGCAGATGGGTTCCTATAGAATGAGAAGTCCCTGTTGCCCGTATCATCAAGAGACACAAATGCCAAGCCGGTGTTAGCTCGACGTGTACGAGTAATATAATTAGTATGTACACCTTTCGATTCTAGTAGTTCAAGGATACGATCACCGAATGCATCTGTCCCAAGTTGTGTCAGAAGATGCGACTCTCCACCGAGTATGGCGTAGGTAGCAGCAACATTTGCAGGAGCACCACCGACTTGTGGTTCAAATGCATTGATATCCTTTAGTTTTTTCCCCTTCTCAGCAGGTATAAAATCGATTAGTGCTTCTCCAATTGTAAAAAGACGTCTCAATGTTACCAACTCCAATCTTATCTATTGCCAAAAATTATATCATATCCACACCTACTAATATCAGTACAAAAAAACAGGCCGGGAATCATCCGGCCTGTAAATTTCCCCGCAAGGAGGAGAAATGGAAACTATTGCTCATCTAGATTATAGAATGAAGCGAGTCCTGAATATTTTGCTGTTTCAAACAACTCATCTTCGATTCTGAGAAGTTGATTATATTTAGCTACACGGTCTGTACGAGAAGGTGCACCAGTCTTAATCTGTCCTGCATTGACAGCAACAGCGATATCGGCAATAGTTGTATCTTCTGTCTCACCAGAACGGTGGGAGATAACTGCTGTGTATCCAGCACGTTTTGCCATTTCGATTGCTTCGAATGTCTCAGTCAGTGTACCAATCTGATTCACTTTAATCAGGATGGAATTACCGACGCCTTCTTCAATAGCACGTGCAAGCTTCTTCGTGTTTGTAACGAAGAGGTCATCACCAACAAGCTGAACTTTAGAACCGAGTTTTTCAGTTAGAAGTTTTGTACCTTCCCAGTCGTTTTCGTCCAAACCGTCTTCGATAGAAATGATTGGGTATTTCTCAATCATTTCAGCATACCAGTTTACCATCTCTTCAGAAGTGTAGGATTTACCTTCGCCTTTAAGCTCGTACTTCTTCGTATCCGGATCATAGAATTCGCTGGATGCAGCATCCATTGCGAGGCGAATCTGTTCTCCAGGTTTGTATCCGGCTTTTTTCACTGCTTCTATGATAGTAGAGAGTGCTTCCTCGTTGGAACCGAGGTTTGGAGCGAATCCACCTTCATCACCAACACCTGTATTGTAGCCTTTTTCATTCAATACTTTCTTCAAGCTGTGGAAGATCTCAGCACCCATGCGCAGGCCTTCTTTGAATGATTCAGCACCAACTGGCATAATCATAAATTCTTGGATGTCTACATTGTTGTCTGCGTGCTCTCCACCATTGATGATATTCATCATTGGTACTGGAAGCTGAACTGCATTAAATCCACCGAGATATTTGTAAAGTGGCTGACCAAGGAAGTCTGCAGCAGCTTTTGCTACAGCCATTGATACACCAAGAATAGCATTAGCGCCAAGCTTACCTTTGTTTTCTGTACCATCAAGCGCAATCATCATCTTATCGATAGAGACTTGCTCAAGTACACTGAAGTCGCCATCGACAAGTTCAGGTCCAATGACTTCATTGACGTTCTCGACTGCTTGTTCGACACCTTTTCCAAGGTAGCGTGTGTCGTCTCCGTCACGTAGCTCAACAGCTTCGTATTCTCCTGTGGAAGCGCCTGAAGGAACCAGTGCGCGACCGAAAGCGCCGCTTTCTGTCAGTACTTCCACCTCGACTGTCGGATTACCCCGGGAGTCAAGAACCTCACGTGCATAAACATCTGTAATTAATGGCATAGCAATGTCTCCTTTTTTGTTGGTTTCTATATTATTATCCGAAAGTTACCTCTCGGCAATAATCATCTTATCAGACTTTCGCCTGTCATTTCTTCTGGTTTTTCAATTCCCATGAGATCAAGCATCGTCGGGGAGAGATCCGCCAGGCGACCGCTTTTCACTTCTGCACCTTCGCTAGTGACAATCACCGGCACAGGATTCGTTGTATGGGCGGTCATAGGCTCTCCGCCGAGTGTCGTTACTTCGTCGGAATTACCATGGTCTGCAGTAATAATCGCTGTTCCACCCTGGGCAAGGATTTCATCGACAATTGGGCCGAGACACTCGTCCACTGCTTCGATGGCTTTAATCGTCGGCTCAAGCTTGCCGCTATGTCCAACCATATCAGGGTTGGCGAAGTTCAGAATGATCATATCGAGATCTTCTTTTTTAAGTTCCTCAAGACATCTATCTCTTACTTCGTAGGCGCTCATTTCAGGCTTCAGATCATACGTCGGTACTTTTGGTGAATCCACGAGCACTCTACGTTCTCCGTCGAATTCTTTATGACGTCCACCACTCATGAAGTAAGTCACGTGCGGGAACTTTTCAGTTTCTGCGATACGCAACTGTTTGCGTCCGGCTTTGGAGACGACTTCACCGATGGTATTGACAATATCTTTCTTCTCGAAGACGACATCTGCTAGGACATTATCACTATATTTGGTGAAAGTGACAAACTTGAGATCGGAATATTTTCTATCAATCTCAAATCCCATGAATTCCTGGTTAGTGTAGATTTCCGACAGCTGTGCTGCGCGATCCGGCCGGAAGTTGTAGAAGATGACTGCATCATCATTCATCACACCCCGATCATAGTCGCCATCATGTCCCAAGACAATGAAAGGTTTGACGAATTCGTCGTAGATGCCAGCATCATAGCTTGCCTTAATACCCGCTTCGGCACTTTCGTACCTTTCTCCGACACCATTCGAGATTGCCTGATACGCCATCTCCTCACGGTCCCAGCGCTGATCACGATCCATGGCATAGTATCTGCCGCTAATGGTGGCAAACTCACCGACACCAATTTCCTTGAAACGTTCCTCCGATTCCTGAACGTATCTAATGGCTGAGTCTTGCGAAACATCCCTTCCATCAAGGAATGCGTGAACATAGACTTTTTTCAGTCCCTGTCTCTTAGCCATGCGAAGTATCGCAAACATGTGTTCATAATGGGAGTGAACACCCCCATCACTCAGCAGTCCCATGATGTGTAACGCACTATCATTATTTTCGACATGCTGCATTGTATTCAGAAGCACTTCATTATCAAAGAAGTCACCTTCTTCGATGGATTTATTAATCCTCGTCAAGCTCTGATATACTACACGCCCTGCACCAATATTTAGGTGGCCCACTTCGGAATTGCCCATCTGTCCTTCAGGTAATCCAACATCAAGACCGCACGCACTGAGTTCATTATGGGGATATTTATTAAAGAACCGATCGAAATTGGGCTTGTTGGCCGCCTTGACCGCGTTCCCTTTTTCTTCATCTCTGTTGGCAAAGCCGTCGAGAATGATCAGGCCTACTGGTTTTGACATTACTTAGCACCTTCCAACAGTTGAACGAAGGATTCAGGTTCGAGTGAAGCCCCGCCGACAAGTGCACCATCAATATGCTCCTGCGCCATATATTCCTTAATGTTTTCGGGTTTTACAGAACCACCATACTGGATACGTACAGCTTCTGCTGTTTCCTCATCGTACAGAGAAGCGACTGTTTCACGGACGACGCCACACATTTCATTGGCATCTTCGCTTGTTGCAGATTTTCCTGTACCAATTGCCCAAATCGGTTCATAGGCAATGACAGATGCTTTGACCTGCTCTTGTGTCAGACCTTCCAGTGCTTTTGAGACTTGGTCTCGCACCTTATCGGCCGCTTTACCGGATTCACGCTCTTCGTCTGTTTCTCCGCAGCAGATGATTGGTACAAGGTTTTTAGCATGTAGCGCATGCGCCTTCTTGTTTACTGTTTCATCCGTTTCGTTGAAATACTCCCTACGCTCGGAATGACCAACGATCACATACTGCACGCCAAGGTCCTCGAGCATGGATGGAGAGACCTCTCCAGTGTATGCGCCATTATCTTCAAAATGACTGTTTTCAGCACCGACGCCAATTTCCAGATCCTTCGTCTTTTCGACAAGTGAAGGCAGGTGGATGAATGGTGCACACACTGCACTTTCCACTTCAGAACTTTTTGGCAGTTCACCGAGTGCATCAATAAATGCATTACCTTCTGAAATTGTCTTATTCATTTTCCAGTTTCCTGCTATAAATGGGGTTCTCATAATCTTCCTCCTCATATTGTTGAAGTCACACGTTGATTACTTATCTTCGATTACGGAAAGGCCTGGTAGTTCTTTGCCTTCGAGATATTCAAGAGAGGCACCACCACCTGTGGAAATGTGGGAGAAATCGTCTGCATACCCAAGATCCATGGCTGCTGCTGCAGAGTCACCGCCACCGATAATTGTTGTGGCATCCTCAAGTTCAGCAATCGCTTTGCAGACACCGATTGTTCCTTTAGCGAAATTCTCCATTTCAAATACGCCCATTGGTCCATTCCATACAACTGTCTTTGCACCTTCGAGTACTTCTTTGAATTTTTCAATTGATTTCTCACCGATATCGAGGCATTCCATATCAGCAGGTATTTCATCTACAGAGACAGTTTTATGCTTGGCATTCGGATCGTAGTCTTCAGCTGCAACCACGTCGACAGGCAGTACGATTTTGTCCCCTGCTTCTTCGAGCAGCGTTTTGGCCATATCCACCTTATCTTCTTCAAGTAGTGATTTGCCGATTTCTTTACCTTGTGCTTTGAAGAATGTGTAACCCATGCCCCCACCAATAATGACGCGATCTGCCTTATCTAGGACATTCTTGATGACACCAATCTTATCGGAAACTTTCGCGCCTCCTAAAATCGCCACGAAAGGACGTTCAGGCGCATCGATTGCTCCACCAATAAAGTCGATCTCTTTTTGCATAAGGTAGCCGGATACAGTCTCGAGATGGGTGCCGATACCCACATTGGAAGCATGACTCCTATGTGCCGTACCGAAAGCGTCATTGACAAAGATATCACCGAGTGATGCCCAGTACTTACCGAGGGCTTCATCGTTGCCACTTTCTTTTTTGCCTTCGACATCTTCAAATCGGGTGTTTTCAAACATCAGGATATCGCCATCTTCGAGATTGCTGATTCCCTGTTCAAGCGCTTCACCACGTGTGTGCGGCACAAACGCCACATCTGTATCAAGTAGCTCAGTTAATCTTTCCGCGACCGGCTGGAGTGTTTTATCCTTCTTATCTTCCTCAGTTTTAACTTTTCCGAGGTGTGAGAAAAGAATGACTTTACCGCCCTGTTCAATGATATATCTAATCGTAGGGAGTGCCTGTACAATACGGTTGTCATTTGTAATCTCTCCATCCGCCATCGGGACATTCAAATCAGCGCGAAGCAGTACTTTTTTGCCCTTCAGTTCTACATCTTCTACAGTTTTTTTCATTGCAGTGCCTCCTATACTTTTCTGTTCCATTCCATTATACCCATCTATAAATCGGAATAAAATAAAAACGGGCGGTCCCCCGCCCGTTTTTATCTATCACCAATTACTAATTGCTTTTAACCAAGTGGTTAAGTGTTCTGACAAGCTGGGCTGTATAGGACATTTCATTGTCGTACCATGCAACTGTACGTACGAGCTGTTTGCCGTCTACATCAAGGACACGTGTCTGTGTTGCATCAAACAGTGAACCTGCTTTGATTCCAATGATGTCAGAAGAGACAATCTGATCTTCGTTGTAGCCGAATGAAGGGTTTTCAGCAGATTTCATTGCTTCGTTTACTTCTTCAGCTGTTACTGTTTTATCAAGTACTGTAGTAATCTCTGTCAAGGAGCCAGTTGCTACTGGTACACGTTGCGCACCACCATCAAGCTTACCTTCGAGTTCAGGAAGTACTTGACCGATTGCTTTTGCTGCACCAGTGGAGTTAGGTACCACGTTCACTGCTGCTGCACGTGCACGACGGTAGTCACCTTTAGGGTGTGGTGCATCCAATGTGTTTTGATCGCCAGTATACGCGTGGATTGTAGTCATCAGTCCGCTTTGGATACCGAATTTGTCATTCAAGACTTTAACGACAGGTGCCAGACAGTTTGTTGTACAAGAAGCAGCAGAAACAACTTCTTCTGAACCATCAAGCACATCTTCATTCACACCAAATACAATTGTTTTCATGTTACCTTTACCAGGTGCAGAAACGAGTACTTTCTTAGCGCCAGCTTCGATGTGCTTTCTCGCACCCTCTTCGTCTGTGAAGAAACCAGTACATTCGAGCACTACATCGATGTCAAGCTCGCCCCAAGGCAGTTCTGCTGGGTTTTTCTGGTTAAATGATTTAACTTCGTTGCCATTGATCTTGAAACCACCCTCGACCTGTTCAACTTCACCTTCGAAGCGTCCTTGAGTAGTGTCATACTTGAAAAGGTGTGCAAGAAAATCGTCATCTGTAAGATCGTTTACTGCAACCAGTTGCATATCGTCGTAATTCTGAATTTCTCTCGCTGCAAGTCTTCCGATACGTCCAAATCCATTAATTGCTACTCTAACCATGTGTAATGGCCTCCTCGATTTTGTATATAATATTATTTGCTATCCAACAAAAACTGCGCGATGGTCTCATCAATGAAAAGCATGGTATTCTTCGGTGCAATCTTCATGTAGGCACCTACAGCTTCCTTCTTGCTGCTCCCGCCTGCAACGGCCAGTATAGCGCGTTTGGTTTCCAAATCTTCGAGTTGAAGACCAATCGTCCTGACCTTGCGGACAATATCACCGTCAGCGTTGAAATAGTAACCGAAGGCTTCACCAACAGCCTCTTTTTCTTCAAGTTCTAAAAGCGTTTCACTACTGACGTTGCGGCGATGTGCCATCATGAATGCTTCGCCAATGCCGTGAATAACATAATGCGACTGCTTATTCAGCTCGGCAACTTCCATTACAGAAGGCTCGGACTTAAGTGATTCAAATACATTCTCACCAACACTATCTGGTGCATATAGCACTTTGTGCTCCCCGCCAGTAGCCGTTGCAAGACGGCTAGCGATGGAGTTTGCCTGATTGATAATCTCTTCCCCGAGCCCTCCACGAGCCGGTACAAAGAGCACATGTTCCTCAACTGGCTTAAGATGATTGCCAACGTTTGCCATCGTCGAACCGCCTGCTACGGAAACGATGGCACCTTCAAAGAGCATTTTCTGAAGTTCTTCAGCCATCAGTTTCGGCAATGCCTGCTGTAGTTCTAGATTCTCGTCGGCATCACCACGAATAATGAAGAAGTCCTGAAGCTTGTATTTCTCCTTCAGTTTACGCGCAAGATCCATCCTGCGATCAAGCGTCGTCATAAAGGGAGAAAGATCTTGTAGTACTTCAATACCCGCTTGAGAAATGGATATGCCCTTCTTATCGATGACAATCAGACCTAAATCATGAAGTGTATCCACTTCCTTCCTTAGGATCCTTTCAGTCATGCTAAGTTGTCTTGCAAGTGTTCTGCGTCCGATAGGCTGATACGCTTCTATTTGCTTGAGAATACTTGAGCGTTTCTGTAATTCCACGATGATCTCCGGAGCTATGCGTTTCTGGATGTCCAATAGCTTTTGCCACATGAGACACAACACCTCTCGTTTAAGTGAGACGTATGACGTCCCACTAGGGACAAAAAATAATTACACACTTAATATATCACAGATATTAAATAATGCAATTATTTATGTTTAGCTATTTTATTGTTTACCCACGTGCGTCTTTAAATAATCATAGACCTGGGCAAAATCAATGATACCTTCTTGTACTACATTGCCATCATGGACTAAGACGGGAACACGAATCATGTATTCTTCTTGCAGTGCATCATCCGAATCTATATCAACTTCGCTCATCTTGACGTCGTTATATCTTAGTTCTGATAAGGCAAGGTTTACTTGCTCTTTCCCTTGATCACATAAAGGACATCGCTTTCTAGTATAATATGTCATTTCCAGCATATTCATACCCCTTCTTTTTTCAGTTTCTTTCTGATCGTCTGCAAAACCTGATCCGTCATTTCGGTACTGATAATACCCATAGCGATAGCTAATGAAATAAGAGCTGCTTCAAATCCGTACTCCAGAGCCGTCATATAGTCTTTTAGTACGACGTGACGCATGGCGTTATAGGCAAGTCCACCGGGTACAAGCGGAATGATACCGCATGTGATAAAAGCAATGATCGGCATTTTTTTGTGCCGTGAGTAGAAGATTGCAGCAGTGGACAGGGCGATGGCACCAAGGTATGAAGCTAAAATAAGATCAGTACCTGCTTCTCTAGAAATATAAAAGACTATCCAGCCAAGTGCACCCGTCACACCGCAACTGGCAAGCGCCTTCCTAGGCGCGTTGAAAAGGACACCAAAACTTGCCGAGGCGAAAAAACTAAGCACGAATTGATAGAAATAAATCATTCTCTCCCTCCTATACCAACAGGAACACCAGACCAACACCTGCCCCAATGGCAATGGCTGTCAGACCTGCTTCTGCCCCTTTAATCACCCCAGCCATCAGGTGACCCCGGATCATCTCACGGATTGCATTTGTTATCAATACACCCGGCACAAGTGGCATTACTCCAGCGATGATAATCGTGTCGAGCATAACACCAAAGCCGTTATTGACAAGAATGATTGATGCGATAGCTATATATAGTGACGCGAAAAACTCAGTAAAGAATTTAACCCTCGTATAACGCTGGATGCCTTCCATGATAAGCACGCCACCTGCGCCCGCTATGAAAGCGGCAGGCAGGTCTGCAACAACGCCATCGAACAGCAACAGGAAGAGGAAACCGATGGCCCCACCTGAGAGGACGACGAGCCAGAAAGGGAAAAAATCCGTATTATGTATCATCTCAAGTCTGCTGATTGCCTGTTTCAAAGGCAGTCCTGCCGAAATACGGCGAGATAGTTCATTAACACTCATTATCTTCTCCAAATTATTGGCCCGCTCATCGATGCGTACGGTCTGTGTCAGGGCATAATCATTCAGAGAAAAAATAATGACCGTGGGAGTGACAAATACTTGGGCATTTTCAATACCGTAACTGGATGCGATGCGCAGCATCGTATCTTCAATCCGATATGTTTCAGCTCCACTTTCCAACAGCATCTTGCCACAATTGACAGCAATGTAGAATACATCGCGCACAAAATCTTCGCCAAGGACTTTATCTGGAGCTTCAATTACCTCAAGTTCGCCACTCACACGGCCCACCTCGATCTAGCACCCCCGGAGAGGATCGAACTCCCATCTCAAGAACCGGAATCTTACGTGTTATCCATTACACCACGGGGGTATGATTAAATTATGTTGCGGATTCGCAATAAAGCAAATATAAGTATAGCAATAAACAACCACGAATTAAAGCCTTAATTTTACCCTGCGGACTACAAAGTGTTTCTTTTGACCTTATTTGACTAATGTGGTATAACTGAATCAGTAAAACAAACTCAACATATTATCAGGAGGTAATAGAATGAATCTCATTCCTACAGTTATTGAACAGACGAATCGCGGGGAACGTGCTTATGATATCTACTCAAGATTACTGAAAGACAGAATCATCATGATCGGTACAGGCATTGATGATAATGTTGCGAACTCAGTAGTTAGTCAGTTGCTCTTCCTGCAGGCTCAGGATCCTGAAAAGGATATTTTCCTATATATAAACTCTCCAGGAGGTAGTGTTACTGCTGGCATGGCAATCTACGATACAATCCAGCATATCAAACCGGATGTACAGACAATCTGTCTTGGTATGGCTGCTTCAATGGGCTCCTTCCTATTGGCTGCAGGTGCTAAAGGTAAGAGATTTGCACTGCCAAACGCTGAAGTGATGATTCACCAGCCACTTGGAGGTGCGCAAGGACAAGCGACAGAAATCGAGATTGCAGCTAAGCACATATTGAGAACACGAGAGAAACTGAACAAAATTCTTGCTGAACGTACAGACCAGCCTCTCGATAAGATTGAGAGAGACACGGACCGCGATTTCTTCATGAGCGCCGAAGAAGCAAAAGAATATGGTATCGTCGACGAAGTAATGGAGCCTGAAAAACTCCAGAACTAGTCTGATGGTTCGAAAAGGTCGAGGAAATCCTCGGCCTTTTTTATTTTTTTCTTCGATTATCGATTATGGACTGCCTTTAAAGGTTATAATCACACTAAGGAGCGTGATGATATGAATGCACTGATTACTGGTGGTACAGGGTTTGTTGGATCCAAACTTGCAGAAATACTAAGGCAGGAGTACGACCACGTCTATATACTTACCCGTAGCAAAAAGACTTCTGAACACCCATACGTACACTATGTAGAATACAATCCGGATTATCCCGAAGATGATTCTTGGATGAAGGAGATGCCTTTAAAAGTAGATGTCATCTTCAACCTTGCTGGTGCCTCCTTGCAGGAAAGGTGGACCGATGAACACAAAGAAGCCATTTATAATTCTAGAATAGATGTAACGCGTATGCTCAGGCGTTACGCAGAGCAGGCCGAAGTGACGCCAGGCGTGCTCGTTAATGCCAGCGCTATCGGCTACTATCCTGTGAGCAAAAGTGTGCGGTACACTGAATCGAATACTTTTGCAGCCCATGATTTCCTATCGACAGTCGTGACGGCTTGGGAAAATGAAGCGTGCCGGTTCGAAGATCTCGGTATAAGAGTGGTCTGTGCCCGTTTTGGTCTCATCCTCGATTCGAAAGAAGGTGCCCTGGCGAAAATGAGCATTCCTTACCGACTGGGCGTCGGTGGTCCATTAGGAAGCGGAGAGCAGTGGTACAGTTGGATCCACATCGACGACTTGCTCAATGCGCTGCTCTATACTGCAGTACACCCTGAAATAAAGGGAACAGTAAACATGACAGCTCCCCTGCCGCTCAGACAGAAGCAGTTTTCCAAATATCTAGCCTCTGCCTTAGGGCGTCCGGACTTCTTCAAAACACCCGCTTTTCTAATCGAAAAGATACTCGGGGAGCAATCCATACTCATACTCAAGGGACAATACGTTCTGCCTGAAGTATTAATGGAGAATGACTTCAAATTCGTTTTCCCTACACTGGAAATTGCGTTAGAAGACCTTTTCGATCTGCAGGACAAGAAGAAGACCATTTCCGATTGATGATACTACAAATAAAACTGCGTGTACTTATTCAAGTACACGCAGTTTTATTTGAATACTACTTCCTCCCCGCTTCTGAGCTTGTCTGCAATGGCATCCAATTTTCTCAGACGATGGTTGATTCCAGACTTTGAAATGGTTCCAGTCGATACCATCTCTCCAAGTTCCTTCAAGGAAACATCTTGGTGTTCTACGCGAAGTCTGGCAATTTCCTTGAGACGTTCGGGCAACTCTTCAAGTCCTATTTTCTGATCGATGAACTGGATGTTTTCGACCTGCCTCATAGCTGCCCCGATTGTTTTGTTAAGATTAGCTGTTTCACAGTTGACCAGTCGATTGACTGAGTTTCTCATATCCCTGACAATCCGTATATCTTCGAACTTGAGGAGTGCCTGATAACCGCCGATCAAACTCAGAAACTCTGCGATCTTTTCCGCTTCTTTAAGATAGGTGATATAGCCGCGCTTTCGCTCTATATGCTTGGCATTGAGTTCGTATCCATTCATCAATGCAGTCAGGCTTTCTGCATGCGCCTCATATAGCGAAAATATCTCGAGGTGATAGGCGGATGTTTCCGGGTTATTTACTGAGCCGCCCGCTAGAAACGCACCACGCAGATAACTTCGGATACAGCATTCATTATCCTTAACTGTATCGCTGACATCGTTTGAGAGTACGCCATCCTTCATGATATCGAGGTCTTCAAGCACTTTTTTACTGTCTTTCTTGATGCGGGATATATATACATTATTTTTTTTGAGCTTCATTTTTTTACGTACGAGCAATTCTATCTCGACGCCGTACAGATTACGGATTAAAGTGAATATCCTTCTGGCTATCGCTGCGTTTTCTGTCTGTATGTTGATGATCCACTCGCCGTTGAAATGACTCAGTGCACCATTCATTTTGATGAGTGCTGAAAGCTCACTTTTCATGCAGCATGGTTCCACTTCAATCCTCGACAATTCATTCTTCATCTCGGAAGCAAATGACATGCGATCACGCCCTTATCGTTTATTTCTTATACTGTAGCGTGCTGATTTCTCTAAGAGCAATATCATATATGATTTCTGCCAACACTTTATTGTCGTGACGAACAGCGCCATCATCGTCGATCTCGACCAGCCGGTGATCTGTTACGACAGTGGCGCCCATCTCCTTCAACCGCGCGCGATCACTTTCAACGATGGTCATGTCGTTACGATCGTAATAGTCAGAAATGCGTCCTTTGATGTCTTCTTCGTTCAATATGATAAAGTCAATCACATTTTGACCCATATGCGTATTAATCGCATCCAAATGATCTGCAGCAGAATAGCCCACTGTCTCACCGATCTGAGTCATGATGTTTGAGACAAACACTTTTATACCCGGCGCTTTACAGATGGTTTGCTTCATTCCTTCAGGTATAAGATTCGGAATAATGCTTGTATAAAGACTGCCTGGGCCAAAGACAATCACATCAGACTTTTCGATAGCTTCGATGGCCTCTGGGGTGGCAACGGTATCGTTTGGTATAAGATACACTTCCTCTATTTTTTGCTTTACCTCAGGAATATAGCTCTCCCCAACAATAATCGAGTTATCTTCCATCCGAGCAGCAAGCTTCGGGCTAATATTGGTTGAGGGAATGACCGTCCCTTTGACATTGAGAAGCTTGCTCAGCTCCTTAACTGCAACAGCAAAGTCACCTGTCATGTCGTACATAGCAGCAAGCATAAGGTTGCCGAGCGCATGACCCCCGAGCGCCTCTTTTTTAAACCGATACGCAAACAAGTTCTCAAGCTTTGTCTCCACATCGCTCAAGGCTGTCATAACGTTTCTAATGTCACCTGGTGCCGGCATATCAATCTGATCGCGTATAATGCCGGTAGATCCTCCGTCGTCGGCTACAGAAATAATGGCGGATATATCAACGGGATATTTCCTCAGCCCTCTGGCCAGTACGCTGAGTCCCGTGCCACCACCAACGAGTGTGATTTTAATCTTTTCCATTTTCTGAACCTTTGATCGGTGCATCTCTATGCACCGCCCGAATTGCAAAGTCAAAGTCCTCACTGATGTCTTTTACCAGCTTTTCTGCAAGTGTCACCGAGCGATGCTGGCCGCCTGTACATCCAATAGCAATAATGAGCTGCGATTTTCCTTCTTTCATAAACTGTGGAATCATATACTTGAGCAAATCGTAGAGTTTGGCATAGAACACTTTCGTTTCTTTCCATTTCAGAACATAATCGGACACTGGCTTGTCCAGTCCTGTTTGGGGACGTAGTACATCAACGTAGTGCGGATTCGGCAGGAAACGCACATCGAACATGAGATCAGCATCGATCGGCACACCGTGTTTAAAACCGAAGCTCATCACATTTACATTGAATGCAGGTCGATTTTCGCCTGCGCATTTATCGAACATGATGCCTCTGAGTTCCTTGGCAGACGTGCTGGTCGAATCAAGAATATGTGTTGCACGCCCTTTTAATTCACTAAGTAGTTCCCGTTCCTTCTTTATGGCATCGAGCAGATTCATCTGATTATCCAGTGGATGTGCTCTGCGGGTCTCCTTGTAACGCGTGACAAGCCGATCGTCGGAAGCATCGATGAAAAAGATTTCTAGAGCAAGACCTGGATGGTCCCTCAGCTTTTCGATTTCTTCAACCAAACGATCAAAGAACTCTTTTCCCCTTAGGTCGATGCCAAGACCGACCCGGTCCATCTGACCATCGGTCGTCTCCATCAGTTCGACGACTTTTTGAAGTAAGATTGGCGGCAGGTTATCGATACAGAAGTATCCCATATCCTCCAGTGCTTCAATGGCTACAGATTTCCCAGCACCGCTCATGCCTGTTACAATAATCAGCTGCTTCATTGGTCCACATCCCCTTCGATCATTTTATGTGTACTTCCTATTAATTAAATCATGCCCAAAGCTTTGTAGCAATGTTATATGAAGTGCATTTTTAACTTTGGTCCTGATTAATCGATTATGGTAATACGGAAAAATCCCCCAGGAAGAACCCGGGGGGATTGGTTATCTGCTTTCCTGCTTATCCGCGAGGTGTTCGATATAATGCTGTGCATTTTGAGCGGCGATGCTGCCGTCTCCAGTTGCAGTGACAATCTGACGCAATGTCTTATCGCGCACATCGCCTGCTGCAAAAATACCTGGAATGGCTGTTTCCATTTCATCGTTGGTTTCAACATATCCAAGCGCGTTCAATATACCGAGATCTTCAAACGGTGCTGTCAGAGGTTTCATACCTACATAGACAAAGACACCATCGGCTTTGAAGTCGTACTCGGAACCTGTATTCTTATCCAGTAGCGTTACGCTTTCGACTCTGCTCTCACCGTTGATGGCCTGGATTTCTGTATCCCAGATAAAATCGATCTTATCGTTCTTGAACGCTCGATCCTGAAGGATTTTCTGCGCACGCAGCTGATCTCTTCTGTGGACGATCGTTACTTTGCTTGCGAACTTGGTCAGGAAGACACCTTCCTCAACTGCCGAGTCACCGCCACCGATGACGACCAATTCCTTCTCCTTGAAGAATGCGCCATCACACACAGCACAGTAGCTGACCCCACGACCGCCGAGCGTCTCTTCACCTTCAACACCGACCTTTTTATATTCGGCACCTGTCGTAATGATAACCGACCGTGTATGGATATCTTCACTGCCTGTTTTCAGTACTTTGATCTCTCCATGGTCTTCAATGGATTTGAGGTCCCCATATTTATATTCAGCACCAAATTTCTGGGAATGCTCGAACATCTTGGTAGAAAGTTCTGGTCCTGTAATGAAATCAAAACCAGGGAAGTTTTCCACTTCTTCGGTATTCGCCATCTGTCCACCTGGCATCCCACGTTCTAGCATGACCGTTTTCAGATTGGCACGGGAAGCATAGACAGCTGCTGTCATTCCAGCCGGTCCGGCACCAATAATGACGACGTCATAGATATTTTCTTCAGTCATGAGACAAAACTCCTTTTCTTCTATTCCTTATCTTCTTTATCAACTCTAAAATATTATATAGAAATCTAAGTCACTTTTCATCAAATCTGCTTGATAAACTCGAGGGCCTTGTTCAGTCTATAGAGCGTCGTATCAAAGTTTTCGACAAGTGACCGCTTGGTGATCTTTCTACCTCGCTGGTGGAAGTATAGCGTAGCCGCCGTAAAGGCTTTGATATCTTCAAGTTCCACCTTGTTGTCATAAAGCGCGTGGAATGTCTCTATCCAGGCCAATTGGTCGACCTCTTCGTCATACCCTGCCTTACGCATGGCTTCGAGCCCTTGATGCATACGTCCGAGCCGTACCAGTTTGAGCCCTTGGAACAGAAACGAAATATAAAGTTTCTCATAATCTTCGAGCGACTCGATGGTATCCCATACTTCATGTCCCAGTATGGCATCACGCGGAACGATATTGTAAATCTTGTATAATCCAAGCAGCCGTCTATATGGATCGTCATCCTTCAGGTACTTTGATTCCAATTCTGTAATACGGGCTGTCGCTTCATGTCGCTGCCATGGGCTATATATTTCGCTCACTTGGTGAAAAGTCTGCATCCTATCCCAGAACATACGCGATTCCTCGATATGACCGATATGATAGGTGGCATGGCTCAAGGCATGCAAGAGTTGGAAACTGATAAATACTTGATTCTTATACAGGGGGAAGAGCAGTTCATAAGATCGTTCATACTGCTGCAGAAAATTGAGCACTAGACCAACCTTGAATCTTGCATCGTCGTCGAGAGGTTGGACTACTTCCATCTTCTTTAGAAAAGCATGATACTTTTCCTCTTCACCCGTGTGATAATAGAGCAATGTCATATGACTGAGAGCATGCATATCCGTACGGTCTTCCTTGAGTAACTGTTCAAGCAACTCATGCGCTTCTTCGAAGCGGTTCAGGAAAAGGGCCGCCATCGCTTTTTGATTACGGAACTCCCGCTCTTCCTGGATAGCTATGGGAATTGTATTAAGATAGTCGAGCGCCTCTTCGATCCGAGCATTCATAAATAGGTGCTGAAACAGATGCTGACCGGTGAAACGAGTAGCTTCACGCTCCACTTCATCCTCATCTTGGATGCTCACTTCAAACATCTGCTCGAGTTCGTCGTCGTAGCCGGAATCCGGCTCATACTTTACGTACTCCACTCCAAACAAAAAAGCCTTGTTCGGATCATTCATAATGACATAGAGTTGACTCAACATAAAATAAAATTCAGCATCATACTGATGCTGAATGAAGGCATTTATCAATATATTTTCAGCTTCTGCTCCCCGTCCATTTTCAGCAAGCAGATATGCGTACTGGGAAAGGTAGCCCAGATTATTCTGGTCGAGCTCATAGGCCTTCTGAAAACTTTTCAGTGCCGCATGCTTCTTATTCTGTTCGGTTTTTTTCAGCCCCTGATTGAAATGGAACTCTCCATTCTGGTCAAAGGGAATCACTTTCCTATTCATTATCCCTACTCCTTACTATAAGCGGATTGCCATAGCAGATTGAATGGTCAGGAACATCCTTCGACACGATGCTGCCTGCTCCGATGACTGCATGGGAACCGATGACTACACCTGGCAGAATGGTGACATTTGCGCCGACCATTGTATCATGCCCGATGCGTACATCTCCGACCCTGTACTCATCTACAAGATATTCGTGTGTCAATATTACTGTATTATAACCGATTATACTGTTTTTGCCAATGTGGATGCGCTCTGGATACATAAGATCAGGCATCGCTTTAAAAGCAAGCGATACATTATCTCCGAGCTGCATCCCAAGGAAGGTGGTGTAAAGTTTGTGTTTCCATTTTGTTGAAGGGCAAAAACGTCCGACTTCGATGACTAGGAAGTTTTTGGCAACTTTAAATCTGGAAATTGTGCGGTACATATGCCACAGCGGATTTATCCCACCCGCTTTCACTCTTTTCACTCTTCTCATGTATCATCTTCCTTTATATACGCCCTCTGTTTTGCCGTACTTCGGTAGTTTATACTTCGTATTGCGGTAGATCCACACTACTACTGCTAAAGCGACAAGCAGAATTGAGATGAATTGTGCTGTTCGCAGACTTTCACCGATCATCAGACTATCTGTACGCATACCCTCAATGAAGAAACGTCCTACAGAATAGTAGATTAAATAAAGCAGGATCGTCTGGCCGATAGCGAGTTTCGGTCGGATCAGTATCAGAAGTATGAAACCGATGATGTTCCATATCGATTCATACAGGAAAGTCGGATGATAATATGCGCCGTCAATGTACATCTGGTTGATAATCCAATCGGGAAGTAGCAGAGAATCGAGAAAATCGCGGGATACTTCTCCGCCATGGGCTTCCTGATTCATAAAATTCCCCCAGCGTCCGATTGCCTGTCCGAGTATAAGACTTGGGGCAGCGATGTCAGCAAGCTGGAAAAAACTGAATCCTTTAACCCGGGCGTAGATGATACCTGCCAAAAAGCCACCGATCAGCCCACCGTGAATCGCCATGCCTCCTTCATTCACCATAACAATGTGAAGCGGGTTCTGACTATAATAATCCCACTGGAAGATGACGTAGTATAGCCGCGCACCAACAATGGAAGCAATGATGATATAAAACATCATGTCCATGAATAATCCTTCTGGCAATCCTTTTCGATCTGCTTCGCGATTGGCGATAAAATAGCCGAGAAGCATGCCTAAAGCAATGATGATGCCGTACCAGTAGATACTAAGCGGTCCGAGTTCCAACGCAACTGGACTTAGAGGTGATGTACTATAAATCATCAATCATTCCTCCATTGACTTGAATCTGCCGGTTCAATCTATCGTTAAATTCCTGTGCTGCATCGTATCCCATGTGTTGCATCCGGTGATTCATGGCTGCAACTTCTATAATACCTGCCAAACTTCGTCCAGGACGGATTGGGATCGTTTTTTGATCAACTTCGGAATTGAGTATTCGGAGCTTTTTTTGATCTAAGCCGAGACGTTCATACGTCTTTCCGGATTCCCAAGTCTCAAGGTTGACATTGAGCATGACCCGCTTCTCCTCAAGGATGCTACCTGCGCCAAACAGCGTCATGACATTGATGATGCCAAGACCGCGTATTTCAAGAAGATTACGGATCAGCGGCGGTGCTGAGCCCATGAGGACGTTTTTTGATACTTCCTTGATTTCAACGTTGTCGTCTGCGACGAGACGATGGCCATTCTTCACAAGCTCGAGCGCCGTCTCACTTTTCCCGACACCACTTTCACCAGTAATCAGAACGCCAATTCCATATATATCAACCAATACCCCATGCATATTCGTCTCTGGAGCAAGTGCCGTTTCCAGAAAGCTTGACATGCGGCTAATGAAGTTTGTCGTATTATCTTCTGTGACAAGTAACGGTATATGTGTCTGGTTGCAAGCCTCGATCAGCTCCAGTGGCGCCCCGAGGTCGCGTGTTATAATGATACATGGCGTTTCTTTGCGGCATAGGCGCTTTGAACGATCTTCACGTTCCTCTTCCGTTAGCATTCGCTTGAAAAAAGAGGATTCCGTCATTCCGAGTACTTGAACTCGGTCAGAGGAATAGTGTGAAAAGTACCCGGCAACTTCGAGACCAGGCCGTGAAACATCTATATTGACAATCTCCTTATCGATACCTTCGTTACCGGAGATGATCTTTAAATTGAACTTATCTATGATTTTCTTTACTGTAAGCATTCTGTCACCTCGGTGATTTATTATCTCAACTATAAAGAAACACCATGCCATTTTCAATATATCGTGTTTCAAAGATGTATTATTTCCTAGAGATTCGATTTTTATTCACACAGAAGCCACATTTGAAACAACTGTAAAGATATAGAAAAACCCGTCACAACCAAGTGACGGGTTTTTTAAAATTTCGTAAAATCAGCTACGGTGTAGTGTAACGCTACCGAACTTAGTGCCTGCTTCAAGAAGCAGGGCTTTATCCTCAGAGTGATTCAAGAGCATCAGTTCCTTGAAACCAATATCTTGGGATTTCATGAACCTGACATCAAGATCAGGGGGATAGTTAATCTGTCCGATGACTGTACTTAATCTGCCTTCTAACGCACGATTATGAGGTACATTGATGTTGATGCTACCCATATTTGCATTGATGGTGGCGGACTCTGTTGCCCCTTGTAGCGAGATGTTTACTGAACCGTTCGATGATACAGTAACGTCCTGTGCGTTCAATGTTTCCGTATTCACTGTGCCGAGCATGGAGATCAGTTCGAGCACTCCATGTGATCCTCCACCTACGTCGATGTTGCCCCTCGAAGTACGGATGAATGCATTACCGCTCACCACTCTGTCGAGGTCGATATTACCATTTAAGAGGTCCACTGTCAGGTCAGTGAACTCCTGGCCTTCTATTGAGACATTACCATTTGATCCAGATACAATCAATCGCTTAACGACAGAAGGATTGACATGGAGTTCCACATTAACCCTTGCAGCTCGTATATCCGATACGATAAGAAGTTCATCATTTTTCACTTCACAGATAATATCCTGGAAGTAGTTGCGTTCATTGTCGAGTTTGCGGTAGAACGGAGTCACTTCAAACTTCGCAGTGGTTACCCGATCTGTTGGGACTACTTTGACGTTGCCGTTAGTAATATCAATGGAGATATTCGAATAGCTATCTTCGACTGTTTCGATCAGGCGATTCTTCGATCCTTGGGTGAACATTGAATCAATTGTACTGTTTTTAACACTATCGAAAGCTTTTTCGAAAGTTCTGTAGACTTGTGCAGTTTGCTTCTGACTCCCCATTTTGTTCTTGACCTGACTGAACGCTTCATTTGCCTTATCGGTGTTGACGTACTTTTGAAATTCACTCATGAACTGCTGGAAAACATCCTTCTGTCCATCGTTTGTCTGGCGTCGAGTGTTTTTGCGTCCGGAATCTGCCTGCTGTTGGTAGGAAGTCTGGTCGGCCCCTGGCTTCGACTCCATTGCATCTAGTAAACGTATAGCCTCTTCGGATGAAATCTTTCCTTCTTCAAGCATTTTTAGAATGCGATCTTTGTTATCCATTTCAATCCCCCTGGTGGTTTCTATCCAACCATTTTTTAAGATGATAACCGGTGTAGCTTTCTGCTTCTGCCATAACTTTCTCTACAGAACCGTTCACGACAATTGTACCCCCGCCATCGCCCCCTTCAGGACCAAGGTCGGTAATATGGTCTGCCACTTTAATAACATCCAGATTGTGTTCGATGACAATGACGGTATCACCATTATCGACAAGTCTTTGTATAACTGTGATCAGCTTACCGATGTCTTCAGAATGCAATCCTGTTGTCGGTTCGTCAAGTATATAAAGTGATTTACCATCCGAGCGCTTATGCAGTTCTGACGCCAACTTCACGCGTTGTGCTTCTCCACCGGACAAGGTCGTAGCAGGCTGTCCGAGACGAACATAGCCAAGTCCGACATCGAGCAATGTCTTGAATTTGCGTTTGATTTTAGGCATGTTTTCAAAGAAATAATAGGCTTCTTCCACTGTCATTGCCAGTACATCTGCGATACTGCTATCTTTGTATTTTACTTCCAATGTTTCTCTATTATAACGTTTTCCATCACAGACTTCACATGGTACGAATACATCCGGTAGAAAATGCATTTCGATCTTGATGATACCATCACCGCGACAAGCCTCACATCGACCGCCTTTCACGTTAAAACTGAAGCGCCCCTTCTGATAGCCACGCACTTTTGCTTCATTAGTCTGAGCGAATACGTCACGTATATCATCGAACACGCCTGTGTATGTTGCCGGATTACTCCGCGGTGTACGGCCAATCGGTGACTGGTCAATATCAATGATCTTCTCGATATTTTCAGCACCTTTGATTTCTCTATGCTCACCTGGTATATGCTTAGATTTGTACAACTTAGTATGCAGTCCCTTGTACAGTATCTCATTGACAAGGGTACTTTTTCCCGAGCCTGATACCCCTGTTACAACATTTAGTACAGACAGAGGTATTTTGACATTAACGTTTTTTAGGTTGTTTTCTTTGGCACCTTTTACTTCAAGGCTTTTCTTCATGTCAGGCTTTCTGTAGTTCTCAGGAAGTGGTATCTTCTTTTTGCCGCTCAAGTACTGCCCTGTAATGGAATTATCGTCATTCATCACCTCTTCTGGTGTACCCTGAGACATGACTTGCCCACCATGTTCCCCAGCGCCTGGACCAATATCGATAAGATGATCACTTGCGAGCATGGTATCTTCATCATGTTCAACGACAATTAGTGTATTGCCAAGATCACGCATATCCTTCAAAGTACTGATCAGTCGGTCGTTATCTCGCTGATGTAGCCCGATTGATGGTTCATCGAGGATATAGAGTACGCCGCTCAAACGAGAACCGATTTGGGTGGCCAGCCGGATACGCTGAGCTTCTCCACCAGAAAGTGTGCCGCTACGACGATTCAGTGTCAGATAGTCGAGTCCAACGTTATAGAGGAAAGTCAGACGTTCATTTATTTCTTTTAAAATTGGTGCGGCAATCTGTCGGTTCTTTTCAGACAACTCAAGATGTGTGAAGAACTGAAGTGCCTCCTTAACCGCTTCATCGACTGCCTCGCCAATATGCCGTCCATCTATCTTAACGGATAGAGCTTCCTCGTTGAGACGGTAGCCAGAACACGTCTTACATTCAATCTCTCTCATGTACCTACTCATCACATCGCGCGTATATTCCGAAGGACTTTCCTTATATCTGCGCTCGATATTATTAATAATACCCTCGTAAGGCATCTTGCGCTGGCGAGCAACACCATTGTTCTGGTTGAACGTGTAGCTAATCATTTCGCCTTTAGAGCCAAAAAGTATGATCTCTTTTTCTTTCTTTGTCAGATCCTTGAAAGGCTTTTGCATATCAATACCGAAGTGGTCACACGTTTGTTTGAGCAGTGTCGGATAATAGTCCGAACTAATCGGCTGCCAAGGGTTTAAAGCACCTTCTTCTAATGTCAGTGAAGGATCAGGGATGACTAGCCGTTCATCCACGGCCATTTTCATCCCTAGACCATCACAATCCGCACATGCACCATAAGGTGCATTGAATGAAAATAACCTCGGTTCCATTTCAGAGAGCGTGAATCCGCACTCTGGACAGGAAAAGTGCTCAGAGAAATGCATATCTTCTCCTTCGATTACATTGACGGTAACGTTTCCCTCACCTTTCTCGAGTGCGGTCTGCATTGAATCGCTAAGCCGAGCTTCGATGCCATCACGTACTGCGAGTCGGTCGATGACAACATCTATACTATGCTTTTTATTCTTTGTTAATTCCGGGACAGACTCAATATCGTACATTTCTCCATCGACGAGAACACGCGCATAGCCTTCCTTCGCAAGTTGCTCAAAAATTTTCTCATGCATTCCTTTTCTACCCCTAATTATAGGAGCGAGTACCTGTATTTTAGAGCGTTCAGGCAAATCCATTACCTGATCCACCATCTCTTGAATAGTCTGTGAGGTAATTTCTATACCATGAATCGGACAGTACGGTGTGCCTGCTCGTGCGTAAAGCAGACGCAAGTAATCGTAGATTTCGGTAATCGTTGATACCGTTGACCGCGGATTATTACTTGTTGTCTTTTGATCAATGGAAATGGCAGGAGAGAGGCCTTCAATTGAATCCACATCTGGCTTTTCCATCTGTCCGAGAAATTGCCGAGCATAGGCACTCAGTGACTCTACGTATCTCCGTTGTCCTTCAGCATAAATTGTATCGAATGCGAGGGATGATTTGCCGGATCCGGACAATCCTGTCATTACAACAAGCTGATCCCTTGGAATATCAACGTTGATATTTTTTAGGTTGTGCTGTCTGGCCCCTCTGATGCTGATATTTTTATTTTTCAAAGATGATCACCCTTCTGCTTTCAGTTCAAATAATGCATCTCTTAGCTCAGAAGCAGTTTCGAAGTCGAGATCTTTAGCAGCTTGCTTCATATCTGCTTCTAGCTGAGCCATTACTTTTTCTCTTTCCTTCTTCGTCATCTTGCCTTTTTTACGTGTACTCTCTGCTTTTTCTTCCCTGTCTTCCTTCACTTCAACCTGGGCGCTAATAGTATCACGAATTTCTTTTTGGATGGTCTGTGGTGTGATGCCGTGGGCTTCGTTATAAGCCATTTGTGTTTCACGACGCCGCTTTGTTTCATCGAGCGCATATCGCATGGAATCAGTAATCTTATCACCATACATGATGACGTGCCCACTGCTGTTACGCGCGGAACGGCCAATGGTCTGAACTAGGGAACGGCTTGAACGTAGGAACCCTTCTTTATCGGCATCCAATATCGCAACGAGTGATACTTCAGGAATATCTATCCCTTCACGAAGTAGATTGATACCGACAAGAACATCGTATGTTCCCATACGCAGTTCTCGGATAATCTCGATGCGTTCGAGTGTCTTTATCTCAGAGTGCAGATACTGCACTTTTATTCCTGATTCCTTCAAGTACGCCGTCAAATCCTCAGACATCTTCTTGGTCAACGTTGTAATCAACACGCGTTCATTCTTCTCAGACCGTGCAATGATTTCTTCAAGCAGGTCATCAATTTGATGTTCCGATGGTCGGACATCGATTGTCGGATCAAGCAGTCCCGTCGGCCGAATAATCTGTTCGACCATTTTTTCAGTGTGCTCCATTTCGTACGGACCCGGTGTGGCTGAAACGTAAAGCATCTGCTGAGCTTTCGATTCAAATTCTTCGAATTTGAGCGGACGGTTATCAAGTGCACTCGGCAATCTGAAACCGTGATCGACCAATACTTTTTTCCTCGCTTGGTCACCGTTATACATGCCGCGCACTTGGGGCACTGTCACGTGCGATTCATCTATCATAATGAGGAAATCATCGAAATAATCAAGCAATGTATAGGGCGTAGAACCCATTGGGCGTAAAGTAAGATGGAGTGAGTAGTTTTCTATACCGGAACAAAAACCCATCTCTCGCATCATCTCAAGGTCATAGTTAGTGCGCTGTTCTAAGCGCTGTGCTTCGAGCAACTTATTGTCATCCCGTAAAATCTTAAGCTGTGACTCCAACTCTTTTTCTATTCTTTCGATGGCTACTTTCATCTTTTCTTCGCGCGTAACGAAGTGAGAAGCAGGGAATATTGCAAAGTGTTCTCTCTCCGCCATCACTTCACCTGTCAGATGGTCCACTTCCCTGATGCGATCAATTTCGTCTCCGAAAAATTCGACACGGATACATTGTTCGTCTCTTGAAGCTGGAAATACTTCTACTATATCTCCTCGTACCCTGAAAGTCCCACGTCTAAAATCGATATCATTACGAGCGTATTGAACATCTACTAGTTTACGTAGGAACTCATTACGATCCATCTGCATGCCAACACGTGCGCTCACTACCATATCTCTATATTCTTCAGGGTTACCGAGACCATAGATGCAACTGACAGAAGAGATGATAATAACATCATCTCTTTCAAAAAGTGAGCTCGTCGCAGAGTGACGCAGTTTATCTATTTCATCATTGATCTGTGCATCCTTTTCGATGAAAGTATCAGTCTGTGGTACATATGCTTCCGGCTGATAATAGTCATAATAGCTGACAAAGTACTCTACCCGGTTATTCGGAAAAAACTCTTTGAATTCACTATAGAGCTGTCCTGCAAGTGTCTTGTTATGGGCAATGATTAATGTCGGTTTACCGACCTCCTCAATCACCTTACTCATCGTATATGTCTTACCGGTCCCTGTAGCACCAAGCAGTGTTTGGTGCCTATTTCCGGATTTGATCTGTTCCGTCAGTTCTTTTATTGCTTTAGGCTGATCGCCCGCTGGTTTGAATTTCGAAACAACTTCAAATTTTGCCATTCAGCTCTTCCCCCATTTTTTACTCACACACTATTTTACAAAATAAAAATAGAAATAACAAACATTTGTTCGGTTATTTCTATTCTTCATCTATTTGGTCTACTTCAAAGATTTCTACTAGCATATACCCGATGACTATAGAAAGAGCGTCAATGAAAATCACCCATTCCGTGTGATAGAACCCGCGATATATTGACACGCCGAAAATGACAAATGTTAATAGGACGGCAATGAATTTATTGCGCGTCAAACGTGCAAAAATCACAACGGTTACCGCTGGAACGACCATCGCCATCATATACCAGTATAACGCCATTCATCAGGTCTCCTTGCTCATGATGGACTCTGTAATATCCATCAGTTCAGTTTTTGGTATGAATCGCTCTTTCAACATATCTGTAAGAATGTTCTCCAGAAAATCTTGAACACAAACGAGGTGAGAGAATTTCTTGATTGTAATCAACGACATCTCATAGATTTCGAAGAACAAAGGTTCCGGGTTGCGCTTCTGGATCTCACCAAAAGATTCATAGAGAAGATCGATTTTATCAGCAACCGATAGGATTTGGCCTTCCAACGTGCCATCCTTCCCTTCTTGTAGACGTCTCATATAGATTGATTGGTATTCTTGGGGGAACTCTTCTTGAATAAATCGTGAAGTCATACTTTCCTCGACTTCTTTGAAAAGTGTATTGAGCTCTCCAGACGCATATTTGACCGGCGTTTTGATATCTCCTGTAAAAATTTCAGGATAGTCATGATTCAATGCTTTTTCATAAAGACTTTTCCAATCGATCTCACTCCCGTGATGTTCCTCCACTGTTCCGAGGTATTGCGCGATTTTTGTTACTTTGAAAGAGTGCGCTGCAACATTATGTTCCTGATATTTAAACTTCCCAGGACACCGGATCAGCTTCTCAAGATCATTTAAACTTTTAAAATATTGGTGAACTCCCATTAGGATGCCTCCTTGACATAGTTGATATAGTTACTGATTAGTCTCTGTTCTACTTCGCCGATATAGGCTCTAATGACCTCTCCGTTCTGATCCACAAAAAAAGTTGTTGGCATTAGATTGATTTTATACGTATCAATCGATGCTGATTCGTCTGAAAACGCATATACTGGGTATTGGACATCGAATTCTTCTAGAAATGCATCCCTATTCGCTGCCTTGTCGTCGATATTAATACCAACAATCTCTATCGATTCATCTTGGTGCGCTTGGTAAAATCCATTCAATTCCGGCGTCTCTTTCCGGCATGGGTCGCACCATGAAGCAAAGAAGTTGATTACAGTCACTTCGTTTGACTGGATAATGGATTGGAGAGACTCAGAGTCGTTAATGACTCCTTCCACTTGCTCCTCCATCATATTCATACCCACTGCGTGATGGTTGTCACGCCCCTCAGACTTCTGGAGGGTCTGAATTGACTGTTCACGAAGCCCTTCTTCGGACATGTTAACCACTGCAACAATGCCAGCACCTACAATAAGAAAAAACATTGTTAATACAAGTACTATAAATATATTTTTCTTTTTCATCATTCAACATACCTTATCATTTATTTAGCCTAGTTTAACATAACATTTGTCACCTTACATTGTTGAGACACGCAAAAAGGCCAGAACAAAGTTCTGACCTTTAAGGTTCATATATATTAATATCAAAAATGTTTCTTATATTAGTATCTGAAGTAACCGTCGATTGTACCATGTACATAGCTTACTGAACGCTGTCCAACACCTTCTGAAGGGTTAAGTGCGTCAACCATTTGACCGTTGCCGATGTAGACCCCAACGTGAGAACCGCCATTGAAGAATACAAGGTCACCCGGTTGTGGGTTAGAAACTTGTGTACCTGCAGCCATTTGAGCCGCCGCTGTTCTTGGAAGGCTTGTACCTTTATAAGCTTTCATGAACTGCTGTGCAAAGGCTGAGCAATCTACTGCAGTCGCAGAGTTACCGCCGTATACATAGGACTTGCCAGCTGCTACAGAGTGAGCTACAGATGCTGCGTTGCCGCCAGTGGAAACCTGTTGTACCTGAGCCTGCTGAGCTTGCTGCTGCTGGGCTTCCGCTTGTTCAGCTTGACGCTGTTCAATTCTTTGTTGACGTTGCTCCTCTGCCGCTTGTTCTGCTGCACGTTGTTCAGCAGCTGCTTGTTCTGCTGCACGTTGTTCAGCCGCACGCTGTTCAGCAGCCGCTTGATTGTTATTTTGAGCTGCTGGGGCAGATGCTTGCTCGTTGTTTTGAGTTGCAGGAGCTACTGCTTGTACTTCAGTAGTCTCTTCAGCTGGTGCTGATTCCACAACTTGAGTTTCTTCAACTGCTGGTGCTTCTTCAACTGCTGGTGCTTCTTCAACTGCTGGCGCTTCTTCAACTGCTGGCGCAGCACCTGCTGCTACGATTAGAGTCTTGCCAGCATAAATCATGTCAGAGGAAAGGTTGTTCCACTCCATGATTTCATGGTAATCGACATTGAATTTTTGTCCAATTTCAAAAAGAGTGTCACCTGGTTGGATAACATACGTGCCATCGTTGGATTCTTGAACAACTTCTTCATTTCCTGCTTCTTCAGCATCAAGTTCAAGTACGTCCCCAGGGAGTATTAGATCTCCAGAAAGTCCGTTTGCTTCTTTAAGTGTAGATACGGAAGTTCCATTCTCGTTTGCAAGACCCCAAAGTGTGTCACCGCTCTGTACCGTATATTCTGCTGCAGAGATATTGTTTGATGCGATCCCTGTAAGTGCTGTTACTGTTGCGACTGATAGCAATGTCTTCTTCATAAAAAGTAGTTCCTCCTAGTTTCCTTAACCCTGATTAATAAAAATAATTATGTTTATATTATGACCCGACCGGGTACAATGTATGTGATTAGGACTGCATTTTTGTGTCGTGCTGATTACGTTCAACACTATAGCACACAGAAATTGCTTTGTGGGTGTTTGTAACCCACTTGTAATAAAAACGAAATGACTGAAACACGCTGTAACAAGCTATTACTTCTATATGTACATATGTCAAAAACCCGGCTGAGCCCATGCTCAGTCGGGTTTTTTCGAATTATGCTAACCTATGATTATTATTGTCGAATTTGTGTAGCTTAGGAATCTGTAATATTCTATTCTCCTGTTTGAGAAGCCAACCATTGTACAATTGCGTCAAGTTCTTCTTCATCTGTTACTAATCCTGATGGCATTGCACCCGGACCTTCTTCAATCACGTTACGGATTTCGTCTTCAGAAAGTCTATTGCCAACATCTGTAAGTGCTGGTCCTGAAGCGCCTTCCATATCTTGACCATGACATTGTACACAACTGTTATTCTGATAGACTTCCATTGCCAATTCGGAATCTGCTGCATCTGCACCTGAGTCAGATGATGTATCGGAATCTTCTTCGGTAGAGGCGTCATCAGAACTTTCCTCGGACGATTCTTCACTATTTCCATCGCCTGATTGGTCAGCCGTTTCACCATCGGACGCGTCGTCTACTGTGCCCTCAGTCTCGTCAGCAGAATCTCCGCCACATGCCCCAAGCACAAGCACCATCGCAAAGCTCATTATCATCCACATTTTTTTCATTTTATTCTCTCCTTGCTAATTTAGTTTCACTCCGTTTTCCTCAACGCAACAAATTAAGTAAATACTTCACACTACATATGCTAAATCATCAATTGAAGGAGCTATTATGGTATATTTCGGCTCATTCAGCTGCCGAGAAAAATCGTTGAGAGCTATGAATAGTTATGATTAAAATCGGCAAGTTGACAGGCGCTATCTACTACCATTTTCTCCTATAATAGCACAATACCCCAAAGCACAGAGTATTTAAACCATATCTTTCATATTAGTGAATGCTGATTAATTATCATAGGTTCTGCATTTATTTTCGTACTACGTTCCTACATATCATACTCGGATAAAAAATATCCATTCCTAATGGAATGGATATCTCAGACTTTAGTTTTCGTCCATTGTAGAACGCAAGTAGGCATCAATGAAGGGAGAGATATCTCCGTCCATTACTTTATCTGTATTCCCACTTTCTGCGTTAGTGCGGTGATCCTTCACCATCGAATATGGGTGGAATACATAAGAACGTATTTGACTGCCCCACCCGATTTCCTTCTGCTCACCTTTAATTGCATCGATTTCAGCCTGCTGCTCTTCCAGTTGCCTCTGGTACAGTTTAGATTTGAGCATTGTCATGGCCTGGTCACGGTTTTTGATTTGTGAACGTTCGTTTTGGCACGTGACGACGATGCCTGTTTCGTGATGTGTTATGCGGACTGCGGAATCCGTTGTATTAATGTGCTGTCCTCCGGCACCACTTGCCCGATACGTATCGATGCTGATGTCTTCAGGTTTTATCTCTATCTTTATATCAGTATTCTCAAACTGCGGCGTCACCTCACAGGAGACAAAAGAAGTGTGTCGTCTGCCGGATGAATCGAATGGTGAAATACGCACTAAGCGATGAACGCCTTTTTCAGCCTTGAGCAGCCCATAGCTGTTCAGTCCCTTAATCAATAGCGTCACACTTTTAACACCTGCTTCATCGCCGGACTGGTAATCCAAAGTCTCCACTCTAAAGCCCTGCTGATCGGCATACCGCTGATACATTCTGAGTAGCATTTGAGCCCAATCTTGGGACTCGGTACCACCCGCTCCCGGGTGCAGTTCGAGGATGGCATTTAGCGCATCGTGTTCGCTGTTTAGCAGGATATTCAGTTCGAATGCTTCGATTCTCGCCTTAACCTGTCTCACGTTCTCTTCAAGCGTCAGGTGCATATCTTCATCCGTCTCCTCTTTTAGAAGTTCGTAGGATACTTCGATATCTTCCACTGCTGCTTCAATCTCCCGAAATTCATCCACCACTTTTTTCAGGTTGTTATTGCTGTCGATGACTTGCTGGGCCTCCTCCTGGTTATTCCAGAAACTTGGGTCCGCCATTGTCTCTTCGTATTCCCTGATTTGCGTCTCTTTTTCCTCTAAGTCAAAGAGACCCCCTGAAGTCATCTAGTTTTCCATGCATATCTGCGATGAAATGTCTTATCTCGTGCAATTCCATAATTATCCCTCTTTCGTCTATTTACCGTGACAATTCTTATATTTCTTCCCTGAACCGCATGGACAAGGATCGTTACGCCCGATTCTTACTTCTTTTTTAAGTGGTCCCTTTTTGACCTTCTCCTTACTGTCCCCAGCTTGCATCTCACCTTTTGAAATGACTTGTTCACGCTTGATCTCCTCATCGGACTTCACTTCAGTCTTCAACACATATTTGGAAGTGTCATCTTCGATGGATACAAGCATATCTTCAAACATCTGCAGTCCTTCATTTTGATATTCGCGTAATGGATTAATCTGTCCATAGGAGCGAAGATGAATGCCTGTACGGAGTTGATCCATGCTATCAATATGCTCTACCCATTTCTGATCAATTGTACGCAACATCATCATACGTTCGAAGAGTCTCATTTTTTCTGTACCTAGCTTCTCTTCTTTTGCTGCAAGTTCACTTTCGACTTTGCCAAGAACCAACGCAATGACTTCTTCATTCTCTTTGCCTCTGATATCGGCGATTTCCAGGTTCTCTCCAGTCAAGTACGTATCAAGAACGGTGCGTACGAATTGCTCATAATCCGTCAGCTCTTCATCATCCAGTATATAGTAGCTGACCGTCCTTTCTATAGAAGATTCTATCATGCCCATAAGCTGATCACGAACATCTTCTTTATCAATGACTTCGTTTCTTTCTTGGTAGATAATCTCTCGCTGGCGTCTCAATACATCGTCATACTCAAGCAATTTTTTACGGGCATCGAAGTTGTTTCCTTCGACTCGCTTCTGCGCAGATTCCACTGCTCTGGAAATCATCTTGGATGTCAATTCTTCTTCTGCCATCCCGAGACGCTGCATTGTACTCTGCATACGTTCCGAACCAAAGCGTCTCATCAGGTCGTCTTCGAGAGATAAGTAGAACGTGCTAACACCGACATCACCCTGACGGCCTGATCGCCCACGGAGCTGGTCGTCTATTCGCCTGGATTCGTGGCGTTCTGTCCCGATGACTGCCAGTCCCCCAGCTTCCTTGACCGCATCTCCAAGTTTAATATCAGTACCACGTCCTGCCATATTGGTTGCGATTGTCACTGCACCTTTCTTACCAGCACTGGCAATGATTTCTGCTTCCCTCTCATGGTTTTTCGCATTCAACACATTATGTCGAATGCCTTTTTTGCGAAGCATATCAGAAATGTATTCACTTGTTTCCACTGCAACTGTACCAATTAGCACAGGTTGCCCATTTCGATGGCGCTCGACCACTTCATCAACGACATTTTTAAACTTATTCGCTTTCGTCGAGTAAATCTTATCGGTGTTGTCGATTCTCGCAATCGGACGGTTCGTAGGTATGACCGTCACCTTCATGTTATAGATATTCAGAAACTCTTCTTCCTCAGTCTTTGCAGTACCTGTCATACCTGAAAGCTTGTTAAACTGTCTAAAGAAGTTCTGGAATGTGATAGAGGCCATTGTTTTTGATTCATTTTGTATATCTACGCCTTCTTTTGCTTCGATTGCCTGATGCAAACCATCCGAGAAACGACGTCCACTCATCTTACGACCTGTGAACTGGTCGACAATAACAATCTTCTCATCTTCAACCACATAGTCGATATCGTTCTGCATAGAGAAATGTGCTTTCAGTGCCTGGTTAATATGGTGGAGCAGGTTAACGTGCTTTACGTCATACAGGTTGTCCACCTTAAACCATTTTTCAGCTTTTTCCATACCTTCATCATTCAGTTGGATATTTTTGGTTTTAATGTCATAGGTGAAATCTTCATCTTCTTTCAACATCTTAACGAAAGCGTTGGCCTGAATGTATTGGGTGTTCGACTGATCAGCCTTCCCCGAAATGATCAGTGGGGTACGCGCTTCATCTATCAGAATGGAGTCGACTTCATCAATGATCGCGTAGTTGAGCTTTCTGAGTACACGATCCTTCTTGTAGGTGACCATGTTGTCTCTCAAGTAGTCAAAACCAAGTTCGTTATTTGTTGTGTACGTGATATCCGAAGCGAATGCTTCTCGCTTCTCTTCGCTGTTCTTGGCATTCAGGTTCAAACCAACACTCATTCCAAGGAAATTATAGAGTGCTGCCATTTCTTCCATCTGCGTGGCAGAGAGATATTCATTGACTGTAATGACATGAACGCCATCACCAGTCAGCGCATTCAAATACACCGGCATCGTGGCAGTGAGGGTCTTACCTTCCCCCGTTTTCATCTCTGCAATGTCGCCTTTGTGCAGCGTAACACCCCCCATAACCTGGACGGGGTAGGGTTCCATGCCGAGTGTCCGTTTTGCAGCTTCTCTTACAGTTGCAAAAGCTTCCGGTAATATCTCGTCCAGCAGTTTGTCCTGTTGCTTGTCGTCTTTAGCCTCACTAAGCCTGCGTTTAAATTCATCCGTTTTCGCCTGAAGTTGCGCGTCGCTGAGCTTGGCGAATTCTTCTTTATAGCTTTCCACTTTATCGGCAATCTTTCTGAGAGAACGCAGCTCCCGTTTATTGCCGTCATAGACTTTGTCCAAGATACCCATGGATTTCTCTCCCTCGCTGTGTTTCACTGTTAATTCATCTAATAATAATAGCACTAAACAGGGTAAAAATAAAACGAATCATCATCACGGCAAAACCCTGACTGCATGCAGTCAGGGTTTTGCCATCACTCGCTTCCGAACAAGCATTCTAATTCGTCTCAATTAGACCATACTTGCCATCATTTCTCTTATATACGATGCTCGTACCTTCAGTTTCCCTATCGTTAAAGATGAAGAAGTCGTGGCCCAGCATATTCATTTGAAGTACCGCCTCCTCCGAATCCATCGGCTTCAACTGAAACTGCTTGGAACGAACAATATCCACGCCTTCATCTGTATCCTCTTCGGTCCTGCCATTGGCATTTGCCTCAAGTGATGCGAAGAATTCCTGTTCAGGGTTCTTTTCCCTAAACTTACGGTTGATCTTCGTCTTATGCTTCCTAATCTGTCTCTCCAGCTTATCTATAACCAGATCGACGGCGGCGTAGAGATCATCATGTCTCTCTTCTGCCCTCAATGTAAGATCTTTCATAGGAATGGTGATTTCTGCTTTGGCTTTCTTATTGCTGTAGGTCTTGATGTTGACGTGAGCATGTGTATTCGGAGCGTTCGTAAAATAGCGTTCCAGCTTGCCCACTTTTTCCTCAATGTGGTTTCTGATTGCATCTGTTACCTCAATATTTTCTCCACGAATTTCACATCTAATCATGATGAAACCCCTCCTTGAGTACGTTATTGTTCCTACTCCCAGTATACCAAAACCATCACGCTTTTGAAAACGTTAACACATCAATGGCAGCCGGTTTCAAATCATAGAGTTTCTCCATAGCCTGATGGACGGTGATCCCTGTTGTATATATATCGTCGACAACTAGGATGCGCCTGCCTCTAATTTCAGCCGCAGCTTTTACGGAAAATGGATTTGCCTGTTGGCTCCTTTTTCTCTTGTCGAGCTTCGACTGACGTGCCACCTTGCTGGTTTCTAGCAATTCCTCATATTTAATGCCTTTGACATCAAGTACCATTGTCGTCTGGTTGTATCCACGCTCCATCATACGTGATGTGGATATGGGAATCGGAATGATTACATCATATTCCCTATACCTGGTTTGAAGAAACACGGAAATTACTTCAGCCAAAGCACAATCCCCCATAAATTTATACCGATGGAATAGCATTTTCGAAACTTCATGGTAGTCGAGTAGGCATGTAATCTTTCCCGGTGGTCTATAGCGCTTCGAAAGAAAGGCACAGTCGAGGCAGTGTTTCTCATCTTCAGCCATCAAGCGGTGGCAAAATTCACAGCGTCTGCCTGGACGCCAACTGGAAAGATTTATAAAGCACTTTTCACATATTGGCTTTTGTACTTTGAAGAGGGTAACGATATCCACCTGGTGTGGAAACAATTCATGACAGTAGTAGCAAATCATACTTCTACCTGTGCTGCATTAAATTTGCGGATGGTTCTGAATGTGCGCTTTATATCGACGGTCTGGTAGTGCGCGAAAAACCAAATGTTCCCTACAGGATCCGTACGCTTTCTACCTACCCGACCACACATCTGTATCAAGCTCTCTTTATTAAACCTTTCTGCATGAACTATAATCGCATCGAGCTTATCGAAGGTGACGCCTCGCTCCAGGATTGTTGTGGTTAAAAGCACGTTGATTTCCTGATTGCGCATCTGCTCGACCTTTATATTTCTGTCCGGGTCTCCACTATGTACAGAAACGGATGCAGGGTAGGTTTTTCTAACCATTTCCAGCAGCTTCTCCATCAATGAAATTTCTGGAACGAATATCAGAACATACCGCCCTTGCTCGATGATACTTGCGATCAGTTTAATCAGTTTTCGAGGCGTTCTGTTCCGATTGAGATCTTTTTGAATATCGTGCCGAATTAGTGTGGGTATAGCCAAATCATGCCCGTGATATCGCCTTGGCAATGTGATAATGCCACCTTGACCGACTTCCTTGACTAGTTGCTTAGATGGCGTTGCTGTCATGAAAATTATTGTCGCTTTCGACGATGCTGCACGACGGATGGCCTGCATGAGAAGGGGATCTTCCGGTAGCGGAAAGGCATCGGTTTCATCGACAATAATGAAATCGAAATGGTCGACGAAATTTAAGAGCTGATGGACAGTACACACAGTGAAATGGTTATCGTAGACTTTTTTCACGCCATCGTACATCAGATCTATATGGCTCGATTGAAATGCTTGGCATAACCGGATGTGGACTTCCTTCACTACATCTATTCTAGGCGAAATAAAAGCAACGTTCTTTCCTTGGCGACGTGCCCATTCTATTCCTTGGAATGTCATCTCCGTTTTTCCAGCACCTGTTACGGCATAGAGCAGCAGTAATCCCCCGGTCTCTAGCTTCTCCATGATTCGTGCTGATGCATATGCTTGCTGAGTACTTAGTTTAAAATCAAGATGATACGGAGTGGCAATCTTAGCTCTTGAAGTCGCTCTGCATCTGATTGGCGTCCTGTCGTCTGAGCGTCCTAGACTGATGCATTTCATGCAGTAAGTCACACGCGCACCGTCGATCGGTGAGACATAGCTGTAGAAGTGCTTCTTCGAGCTGTTACCGCACCGATGGCACAGCGTGCCTTGTTCGTTGACACCTGAAGTTTTGTATATCATTTCCCCTTTGTGATCCAATATCATCGGTTGTCTCCTTCTCCAATATAATAAAAAAAGACGCAGCAAAAACAGCTGCGTCTGAAAATTCTATTTAATATGTGGTATCCACCTCATAAGTGGTATAGCCGAGCCCCAGTGCCCCTTCGCCTAGATGTGTCGCAATGACGGGGCCAAAGTAGCTAAGCCTGAAAGTGATATCAGGATACTGCCGCTCAAGACTTTCCATCCACCTCTGTCCCTCTTCGTATGCGTTGCTATGGATGACGACAGCTGTGATCGGCTTGCCTTTGTGGAAAGCCATTTCCTCAGCGAACACTTCTTCCACTCTTTTCATAGCTTTCTTCTTTGTACGTATCTTTTCAAATGGGACTATTTTGGCATCCTTGAAGTGGAGAATCGGCTTTACTTTTAGCATACTGCCGATTAATGCCTGAGCATTTGTCAGGCGTCCCCCTTTTTGAAGATTCGATAGTGTATCCACTATGAAATACGCATTCGTATTCTTACGTCGCTTCATTTCATCAATTTGCGAAAGCAAGTCAGCAAGTGGCATCCGCTCTTTATTCTGAGCAGCGTAAAGTGCGATGAACCCCTGAACATAGCATGCGACCTCGGAATCAATGGCGTGAACTTCAATACCTTCTACGCTCTGTCCTGCAGCTACCGCATTTTGATATGTACCACTAATCTGACTGGAGAGGTGGACACTAATGACATCTGTGTATCCTTCAGCCTTCAGAGATTCTAACAGTAGGATGTAATCCCCAATGGATGGCTGACTCGTCCTGGGCAGCTCGTCCCTATCCCGCATGCTTACGAAGAATGTATCGTTGTCGATATCCTCGTCCTCTCTATAAGAACGGTCACCGATGATGACGTTCAGCGGGATGGTATGGATATCGTGTTTCTTTTTCAAATCTTTTGGGAGATAGGATGTAGAATCCACAACTACCGCAATTTTCATACTACTTCCTCCAATTCGACCATTCACACTCAATATTCAGTTTACTACAACCCTACTAATCTCGTCCATGTGTTAATATATTTTTAGAGGTGAACATACATGGAACAGCAGTATATGAATAGAATCGATACGACTACCGAAATGGTCATCAGCAAATCAAGATTCATCACCCACATCGCCCGTACTGATACGGAAGAAGCAGCAAAGTCCTTTATCGATTCAATCAAATCCGAGCATAAAAGTGCCAATCATAACTGTAGTGCCTACATTATCACACAAAGCGCACTAATCCAGAAGGCAGACGATGACGGTGAACCTTCAGGGACGGCGGGTGTGCCGATTCTTGAAGTGCTCAAAAGAGAATCCCTTTACAATGTTACCGTGGTTGTAACCCGGTATTTTGGGGGCATCAAACTCGGTGCAGGTGGACTCATCCGAGCATATTCAGGTAGTGCATCGGAAGTTGTGAGTACTGCGGGAAAAGTCATCGAGATAGACGTGCTCCCTTACCGAATTACGATGGACTATACCCATACTAATCGCTTCGAGCATGCGCTTGAAGAGACCGACATCGTAATCAAGGAAACAACCTATACAGATAAAGTCACTTATACGGTCCATGTCAGACATAACGATGCAGAATGGTTCATAAAAACAGTCCAGGAAATAACAAAAGACACCTACAGCCTAGATGCATTGGACATGATCCGGGCTGAAAGTGCCGTGGAATAGCTATAAAAATATGCGGTGGAATAGCCTCCTGGCAAAGTCCAGTACTGGTCTTTTATTAGTGTCGATCAAGTTGGTCGACTCTACAATGATTTGTGTAGTTAAAATGAGCAGTAGCATGATAATAACCATTCCAGGGATTGTAGAAAGATAGAGAATAACGCTCGCTCCGGAGTACAGTACCGCAATGAAATAAATTAGCACTACACTTTCTGCGTGGGTATAGCCGAGATTCTGCAGCCGATGGTGGAGGTGACTCCGATCAGCTTTGACCAGTGATACATTGCTCCGATACCGTCTTAATGCTGCATAGAACATATCTATGAATGGGACCGCGAGTATGATGATTGGAAAAAAAAGTGACAGCAGTGTAATATTCTTAAAGCCCATCAGTGAAACGACACTGATAATGAAGCCAAGCAACATGGCTCCGTTATCCCCAAGGAATATTTTCGCGGGATAGAAATTATATACCAGAAAGCCGAGACAAGCACCAATCAGAATGACACAAATCATCATCACGAATATATTACCCTGCAATATCGTGATGAACCCTATGGTTGAGAGCGCTATAATCGATACTCCCGTAGCAAGTCCATCCAGACCATCAACAAGATTGATTGCATTAATGATGCCGACTATCCAGAGTACAGTAAAGGGTACAGCCAGAACTCCAAATTCAATTTCGACACCAAAAGGTGTGATTCGATCGATAACGATGCCGTTTGCAACTGGCACAAGGCCCGCTGAAATCTGCCCAATCAACTTAAGACCTGGCTTCAAGTCATATTTATCGTCAATAATGCCGACTATAACAATGACAATCCCGCCAATAATGAGCGTTTTATATTCGGCCTCGATGGGACGAGATATGAGAACACCGATAGCAAAGGAGATGAGGATCGCTACCCCACCCAAGTATGGTATCGGCTTTAAATGAACTTTCCTGTTATTGGGATGGTCGACAAAACCGAATCGTCGACTCGCCCAGATGAAAATTGGCATCAGAATCAAGGAAATCAGAAACGACACCGTCAATAGAAATAGAGTATACATATCATCACCGTCTTAAATATTTCCAATCCACTATATCACATTACACTTTGTTTAGGGTGTATGCATCCATTATTGTGCATTTATATTTTTCATTGTCAGCCAATTCGTTGTATAATTATGTCATTATGTCAAAGGAGATCTTATAGATGAGAAGAAATGAAAGAAAACGCATGCATCCTGCATTAAAAGTGTTGATTGCGTTGGTGCTCGCTACAGTTATCTTGTTCGCAGGTGTCATCGCATATGTATACTTCCAATTAAAAGGTGCAGCCAATCAAGTATTCGACGATGATTTCTCGGGTTCGGTTTCAGAACTCAGGGAAACTGACGTCAGTTTTAACAATGGCGATCCTGTGTCTGTTGTGCTATTCGGCACTGATGACGATGAGGAGCGGAATGAAAGTGGAATGGGACAGCGTTCTGACACGATTATGGTGGTCACACTCAATCCGAATACCGATGATGGTAGAATTGTCAGTATTCCAAGGGATACACAGACTGAAATTGCCGAGCGTGGCACAGTAGAAAAAATTAACCATGCCTATGCTTATGGTGGACCTGAGATGGCAAAACGTACCGTTGAGAATTTCATGGATATGCCGATTGACCATTTTGTTTCCATCAATATGGATGGATTTACAACGATAATCGACGAAATTGGCGGTGTCTCTGTAACCAGCCAAGATACTTTCGAGCAGTCAGGTTATCAGTTCACAGCAGGAGAAACATATGAAATGGATGGCGACATGGCTCTTGCATTTTCTAGAAGTAGAAAAGCAGAAGGTGCCGGTGGGGACGCCGGCCGACAACAGAGACAGCAACAGGTTACAGAAGGTATTGCCCGGGAAATATTGAGCCTTCAAACGATTACGAATTTCAATTCAGTTCTGAATGTTCTCAGCGACAATGTACGTACTGATATACCATTTGGTGAATTGAATTCATTACGATCGAATTATCAGGACTCAGCGCGCAATCTCGATCGTCTAGTATTAGAGGGAACAGACCAAAGACTAGAAGATGGCTTATGGTACTTCCTTCCAAATGACGATTCCTACAATCAGGTAAGAAACGAAATGCGTCAGAACCTGGAACTGGAATAGTAGAAAAAGGGGAAATAGTATATGCTCATTGACTTTGTACTCAATATCTCAATCACCATCAGCGGCATATACCTTTTCCACCGGCTTCAGTATTTGGAAGACCGGCGGATTATTGATTCCAATATATTTCAAGCGCTGCTAATGACCACTTTGGCAGTCCTCTTACTCATGGTGCCAATTGAAATTCAAGATATGAGCTTTAGTCTGTATTTCATTCCCCTGCTCATTCTTGTCAAATACAGCGTACCGTATATGATGATCATCTCAGCAGGCGCTGTATTTCTGTTTCATCATCTGATTTTCAATTTCGATTGGCAGCGTTTTCTGGTTTTTTTAATTCTTTATGTAGTGATGATGCTGATCCTACCGTTCCTCAACTTCCAAAAACTAAAGGAACTAACCATTGTCGTTCTCATATTCACTGTATTATATGGACTAGGTATTCATGTATTTGTTCAGCCGCTCACCCTTTTTCAGGCAATGGTACTCATAGCCGCGAGTACAGTCGTAATGTTTTTCGCAATCATGATGTACGAGGATATCAATAAGATTCTCGGGTTGTTGAAACGATATGAGGAAGAAGAGTATAAAGACTTTCTTACCCAACTTGGAAACGTTAAGGCGCTCGATAACAGTGCAGAAAAGATGATTGAATCAAGTCAAAAAGTGAGTCTACTGCTCATTGATATTGATAATTTCAGCCTGATAAATGAGCAGCATAGCCATCTATCCGGCGATGCACTAATCAAGCAGATGGCTAGGCTTTTAAATAACTATGTACCAAATGGTGGTATGCTTTTTAGAAGTAGTGGTGAGGAGTTCTCGATGATTGTACCTGACATGTCTTTTGATAAGACTGTAAGGCTTGCAGAGGCTGTCCGTAACAGCGTAGAGCGCGCTCATTTCCATATTAGCGATCGCGAAACAGTCCATCTGACGGTATCTGTTGGCATTGCTCATCAGACAGTTTCTTCGGATACAAAGGGCGCCCTCTTTAAGGAAGCCGATGATATGCTTCATGCAGCAAAAAAGTATGGTCAGAATCGTGTCATGTTTAATCCAATATAAAAACCAGGATTGCGCTTGCAATCCTGGTTTTAGTCCTCTACTGAAGAAAGATTCTTAAGGGTAATATTTTGATGAGAATCATTCCACTTAAGCTTACCTGCCTCAAAATAGAAAGCTTGGGGAGATTCATGTCTAACGTTGAAATTTTCAGCAATATAGTCAGAAAGTTTTCTGTGATCTTGAACAATCAGATAATACCCATCCATGTCCCTTTCATAGTGAAACTTCTGGAACTCTTCGAAGGCAGTCGCCGATATCGGGCATGTGCTGCTGTGTTTCATAAAAAAGAAATCTTTATTCGCTTGCAACAACTTTTGAAATGACTCAATCGATGTTGTTTTGGTCAGCATTTCATCACCTTCTCATTAAACTGTTAATAACTTATCATTTATTATGAAATTTAGCAAATCACGTTTTGGATTGTGTTATAATGACATGGATTGGAGGCGTGACATGAATAATCGACCACTTAAGAGATGGACATTTCTTGATACAATCAATGCAGCTTTGCTGATTGTCGTCCTACTGTTCATGCTCGATTTTGAAAACAATAGAACTGTATCGTTCATTCTTCTGGCTGTTTTTGCATTTTGGATTACAACAGTAATTCTCAGAAATGTCTTTATATCAAAACTTCAGAAGGACCCGAACCATCCCATGCACAATCAGCAGACGGAAAACCATAAGAAGAAATAGAGAGCGAACTCACAGTTCGCTCTCTATTTCTTCTATTTGAGTATCGTATTCTCGATCCAGCTCTTCGTAAGTTTCGCGCAACGGAAGTATATTCTGCAACTGAAGTTCCTGTAGCCGGTTATTGTACTCCATTGTATTTTTCCGCTCCTGGTAGTATTTCTTAAAACCGTAGTACATCTCCAGTGTCAAACTGCGGACACGCATAGCTCTATCCGTATCAAGATTCATCTGGTTCAGACTTTGGATGTGACTATCGATTAGCGGTAACATTGTGTCATCGATATGCGCCATCTTGTTTGATTGAGATTCATCTAGTTGAAGCATTTGAGATTCCTCTTCCAACTCTTCGCTATTGTCGTTAATTTGCGAGATGAGTCCCTCAATCTCATTGCTTTCGCTCTCTTTTGTAGCGGATTCAATTACTTCATCCCGTTCACTTTGATTTTTCATAAAGTCCTGGCTAAGTTGAATCAGTTCTTCAGTCGATCTAACAGATGAAGAGTATGTTTTAACATAATCGTTTAGATTCTGAACAAAATTCTGTTTGACTTCCATACTTTCGATATAAGTTTCATGCAGGTCAACCAGTGAAGACTCTGTCACCTCGATACCTACTACCTTATCGTTCATCCGCTCAACAACGGGCACAATTTCTTGGTCCAGTGTTTCACTGATCGAAATCAACTTTTCGAGGTTAACCTCCGAATTTCTAGTAGAGACCTCCTCTGGCAGATCATCAATATCCAGCTGTGCAATTTTTTCATCATATTCCTCATCCAGTGCATGAACCTCTTCCATACTGGTCATATAGTCATCAAATTCTGCATCAAAATTCGAACCGCATCCGGCAGCCAGTACCACGAATATGAGTATAAGAGCGATATTAATCAATATTTTCAAACGCAAAGAAAGTCACTCTCCCACCATATAGTATCTGCATACCGTTTCTGAATTACTAAACAAAATATAGCACATATCCTAAGTCCCCACAATGTACATAACTTCAATTGGCAATGGGTGTCCGATTCCCTTATAATAGGAATAAGTATTTTCTTTTGAAAGGAAACATTATAGTGAATCATACCCAAATAGAACAGGATCTGAAAGCTTTATTGAACCATTCTGAGATCAAATTTTATGAACCATTGAAAAAATATACGTATACTCGCACCGGGGGACCTGCGGATGTCCATATCACTGTACATGATACCGAAGATGCTTCCCGCGTCTTACAATACAGTCATAAGCACAGCATACCTGTAACGTACCTTGGTAACGGCTCCAATATTATTATCCGTGACGGAGGAATTCGTGGAATTGTATTAAACCTTCTCGAACTGAACGATCTTAAGGTAATAGACGACATCATTACTGCTGGTAGTGGCTGCGCCATTATAGATGTTTCAAACTATGCCAAAGATCTCTCCTTGTCAGGTCTGGAGTTTGCATGCGGCATACCAGGTAGTGTGGGCGGTGCTGTATATATGAATGCCGGAGCCTACGGCGGGGAAGTCAAGGATTGTCTACTTGAAGTCACAGTGCTCGACAGTACAGGGAAAAGAATTGTATTGAGTAATGCCGATCTCGCACTTGATTACCGCAGTAGTGCCGTACAAGATAACGGATACGTGGTAGTTGAAGCAAAGTTCAAGCTAGAACCGGGCAAACTTTCTGATATTGAAGAGAGTATGGCTGATCTTACAGAACGTCGTGAAACAAAACAACCTTTAGAATTTCCTTCCTGTGGCAGTGTCTTCCAACGACCGCCTGGCAACTTTGCGGGTAAACTCATTCAAGAAGCAGGTCTACAAGGTCATCGCATCGGCGGCGTTGAGGTTTCCCAGAAACATGCTGGATTCATGGTCAATGTCGCGCAAGGTACTGCAGGGGATTACGAAGCACTTATCGAACATGTTCAGGACGTCGTACACCATAGATTCGGAGTACAACTTAACCGCGAAGTGCGGATTATTGGAGAACCTCTCCGTTAAAAAGTATCTTAAAGCATCAAAAAGGACCCATTTCCATGGGCCCTTTTTGATGCTTTTTACTGTCCAATTGCTTGTTCTATTTCTTCAAGTTGCTCAATCGTTGTAACAACGCCGCCGCCAGCAAGATACCATAGCTGAGCGTTCAGATCGACTACTCGATCATTCTTTATCGCGTCAACATCTTTGATGACATTGTTATCTAGAACAGTGCTCGATGCGGATTCTCCGCCGATTGCACTTCCTCTATCCAATGCTAGGATGATGCCCGGGTTCCTATCGTTAATATATTCGTAGCTGATTGCCTGACCGTGACGGCTTGTAGCAATGTCACCATCTACTGGGGTAAAACCGAGTTCGTCATAGATGAAACTATAGCGCCCGCCTGGCCCGTGTGCAGAAAGTTCTCCTTCGTTTGCCATGACAAACAGTAGTGTATCATCTGTATTTTCAGCCATTTGTTTTACTTCTTCAATTTTATTATCGAAATCCGCTATCAGTGTTTCGGCTTCATCAGATTTGTCAAAAATGTCTCCAATTACTTGAGTGTAATGTTTTACTTCTTCAAAGTAATTTTCGTTAGAGGGTCCTACATAAAGTACTTGCGCATCCGGTGCAGCTTTACCAAACTCTTCAATGATAGTGTCTGTTGCCTGACGGCCAGAAATCATGATGAGGTCCGGTTGGACTTCAGCAATTTTCTCGAAATCAGGATCTTTCAGACCGCCAAGATTTTCGTATTCTTCTCCTAGAAATTCATCAAGTTCCTCTGGCAATGTACTTCCGCCATCTCCTTTAGGTAGACCAACTACGCTTTCTGCCTCACCCAATTCCTGTATTGTGGAAAGTGCACCATAGTCGAATACAGCGACTTTCTCAGGATTTAATGGCACTTCGATTGTTTCTGACACTTCTTCTTCAGATTCTTCTCCGTCGGAAGTTTCATTTGAAACCATGAAGTTGTTCTCTACAGATACGGTTTCATTCTCTTCCGCTTCCGCTTCTGTACTTTCTGCAGTTTCTTCTGTATTACTACATGCCGCAATCACCATAACCATCATTACAGCAATCAATAAGTAAAATTTCTTCATTTCTCTTTTCCTCTTTTCTTTAGTGTGTTTTCAGCCCCCACTAAAAACGTTCATATATCCGATAGGTTCCCGCTCACCCCCTTAAATGATTAAATCAATTTAAATATCTAGGCATGTACTTTAAGCTGCGCCTGGTCCTCAATGAAATCATCGACGGATGCATCCTTGTGTTCATCAAAGTATACACAGATTTGCTGGCCGTAGATACATTCTATGTTGATATCCATCTCGTATATATCTTCGAGAATTTCCTTACGGATTACCTCGTCTTTACTTCCACTGATAGCGACCTCACCATTTTTCATTGCTACGATATTATCCGAATAACATGAAGCAAAGTTGATATCGTGTATCACAATGATGATGGTTTTATTACGTTCCCTCACTAACCTTCTCAGTATTTGCATAATCTGCACAGAATGCTTCATATCGAGATTGTTGAGTGGTTCGTCTAGGAATATATACTCAGTATCTTGAGCAATCGTCATGGCAATATAGACCCGCTGTCTTTGACCCCCTGATAGTTCATCAATATAGCGCTCTTCAAACTGCTCAAGCTCCATATAGCTAATTGCTTCGTCGATGATTTCATGGTCTTTTTGCGTAAGCCTGCCTTTAGAATATGGAAAGCGACCAAAGCTGATTAGTTCACGAACAGTAATCTTTAGATCCAGATTGTTTGATTGCTTTAAAATAGCAATTTTCTTCGCGAGTTTATCACTTGGTGCTTGAAGTATATTTTCTCCTTCAAGTAGCACGTCTCCACTGTCCTGATCAAGTAATCGTGTCACCATGGATAGCAAGGTACTCTTTCCGGCACCGTTTGGTCCAATAAAGGAGGTAACCTTTCCCTTCGCTATTGATACCGATACGTCGTTAACAACCTTCTTTTGGCCATAGATTTTTGAGATACTTTTAAGATCTATCATCTTCGACTCTCCTTAAGCATTAATATGATGAAATATACTCCGCCTACTAGGTTTATGATGACGCTAATTTCGATCGCTTGTTTAAATACGTATTGCGTCAGCATCTGACCGACGAGCAATGTGATCATTGATATGAGTGTACTACCTATAAGCAGATAGCGATGTTTAAACGTTCTGAATATCTGATGTGCCAGATTGACGACAAGCAGACCGAGAAACATGATCGGTCCGACCAGAGCGGTCGAGACAGACACGAGAACTGCGATAATTAGTAGCAATTGGGACACTTTTCTATCATAGTTGATTCCTAAGTTTACTGCATGATCCCTACCTAGGGCAATTACGTCGAGAGAATGGAAATCTCTTAAAACAATGATCAGCAGCAATAGTACAATGGCGCCAGTAATCCAAATCAATGATTCGTTAATCGCATTGAATGAGGCGAACATGGAGCTTTGTAGAATCAAAAAATCGTCGGGATTGATTAACATCTGCATAAATGATGAAAGACTGCTGAAGAAAGTACCAAGTATGATTCCAATAAGCAACAACAGAAATACGTGACTGCCGGTAAGTTTAAATAAATACTTGAAAACGAGTACTGTGAATGCCACAAGAGCAACCATACTGATGATATAGTTGATGAAACCATTCGTCAGAAGAAATGATTGGGCCCCTACAAGAAATACGATGAGTGTCTGTATGAAAAGGTAGACTGAATCTAGTCCCATTATGGAAGGTGTCAGAATACGATTTTTTGTGATTGTTTGAAATATTACTGTTGAAACTGCGATTGCTGTTCCGACAATGAGCATTGTGGCTACCCGATTGAGACGAGAAGGCAACTGATAATACAATATATCGAAATTAAGCTGGTAGAGTACATAAAACCCACCAATTAATAGCGTAACGATGGTCAGGATAAGCAGCAGCCGGTTATTCTTTTTATCAAGCATTCGACTTCACTCTCCTGAATATCATAATCAGGAAGATGAAACTTCCGACGACTCCTATCATCAAGCCAATTGATATCTCGTATGGGAAGATAATTAGACGACCCAAAACATCACATATCATAACAAAAATGGCCCCAAGCACTGCAGTAAGAAGAATTGTATTCTTCAAATGATCTCCACGAAATATTGATATAATATTCGGAATAATTAGCCCGAGGAATGGCAGCATACCAACAGTGACCACAACGAGCGCCGTGATTACTGCTGTAATCAGCAACCCGATATTGATAACACGCTTATAGTTCAATCCAAGGTTCTTCGAGAAATCTTCTCCCATGCCTGCAATTGTGAATTGGTTGGCATACAGCAGACCAATAATCAGAAAGGGAATGCTTATATATAGAACTTCGTAGCGTCCCGATATGATAATTGAGAAATCACCTTGCATCCAACTTGAGAGAGACTGTACAGAGTTTGTTCTTAGACTGAGGAATGTTGCTACACTCGATACGACATTACCGAGCATCAATCCGATGAGCGGAACAAATACAACGTCTTTAAATTGTACACGCTGGATGATCTGCATGAAAAGAAGTGTGCCTGCCAGACTCAATGCTGAAGCAAACAGCAGTTTTACAAGCAAATTAGCTGTTGGGAAGAACATTAAAGCAAGTAAAATGCCTAAACGTGCCCAATCCATGGTACCTGCTGTTGTTGGTGAGACGAATTTATTTCTCGTTAACTGTTGCATAATTAACCCACACACACTAAGAGAAGCACCTGCAATGATAATCGCAACAGTTCTTGGAAATCGACTTTCAATGATAATATTTTTTTGATTCTCACTAAGGTTCAAAAGGTCTTTTGGAGAAACCTCAACAACCCCTACAAACATTGAGATGATGGATAACACAATCAATAATACAATCATGATGTCCAGCCTGAAAAGTTTATGTATCATATTGATCCACCTTAATTGATAATGATTATCAGTGATAATCATACCTCCAATTATACATGCCATGCTTATTTTTTCAAGAGAATAAAAGAATAATTCAAAAAAACGCCACCTGATAATGTTCAGCTGGCATTTTTCCTCTTAATTTATGATAATAGTGTTGCCATTTGGTATTTCTTCCGATTCTGTCAGAATTGCCATAACTTTATCGATTGCTTGCAGATTATTACGTTCTGGCGATTCACCATCGCCGAATGGCGGACGATAGCTTAATGCATAGACATCTACATCTTCCTTACTCAGCTCAGCTGCAGTAGAATGGGTCAATGCTTCGATTGCACCTGTGACTGTATAGTACAGGTTTCTTTCGAATACATCATCAAATGATGGGCCGATGACGTTGATAATCTTAGCATCACGACCGTCCTTTAACAATGGCCTTAGCGTACGAATACCCAAGTATGTTCCCCATACATGCTCATACATCACCTTATTGAATTCATCAAAAGAAACATCGTAGACAGAACGGTTTTCTGTAAATATAGTATGTACGAGAATGATACCATTTAGTGTACTGTGATCTCGCTCGATTTCTTCTACAGTCGCTAACCAGTCGATTTCTTTAGACTGCTCCAAAAGAACCACTTTGTGGCTTCCCTCCGAACTGCTCTGGATTGCCTCCAGAAGGGTGTCCAGTTCCACATGTTCAGTACCTGCCAGAATGACATTTGCACCTTGCTGTGCCAAATGCATGGAGAGTTCCTTTCCTAGCGCTGTCACAGCATTCGATACAATATAAGTTTTAGCCTGTAGATTCATGTTTTCCTCCTGATTCGGCTTCCAGTTTCTATATATATTGTAAACCCTACAGAGCTTCATTACAATAATCAGAAGGAAAGGTGGTTTATTCTATAGTGATCTCACTCTGCGGCATGGTATGGAGTTGGAATGCATCGACGTGGGAGATGACAGTATATGTTCCTGCCTCATCGAATGTATGCTCGATTGTATAGTTGCCATTCTCATCATGATCTGCTTCAATCATTTGAAGGCTATCTTCATCCTGTAGGACTTCGAACATTACACTGTCCGCATCCGGAACATTTTCTCCATTCGAGTGGACATGCGCGGTAAACTCGACTGCTTCACCTATTCCTGCCGTCTCTGGGACCTCAAGATCGACTTCTAGGGATCTCACCTCGTCTTCGCTTGGATGGTCATGATGCATCTCTACAGTGTCTTCCTCACTGCCGCAGCCCCCGATTATACCTAGTGTCAGAACAGCTGCAGGTAATAGCAATTTCAACTTCACATAATCCTCTCCTTTTCTTCATATATAAAATCATAGCATGAAAGTGTATCTGCTGAATTTTTGTTTGATGACGGTTGTTTGAAGTAATTATGTCAAATCCATGGCAAAACAAAAAGCCGGTTGGAACCGACTTTTTACCTCTAGCGTATTTTTTTCATGAGGTTAGCCATCTCTACAGCTCCAAGAGCAGTTTCAGCACCCTTATTCCCAGCTTTTGTTCCCGCACGCTCTATCGCCTGTTCGATATTTTCAGTTGTAATAATTCCAAACATAACAGGTATGCCTGTCTGCATCCCAGCTTGAGAAATACCTTTCGCCGCTTCGTTGCATACATAATCGTAGTGTGTCGTGCTGCCACGGATGACGCACCCGAGAGCAACGACCGCGTCGTAGTTGCCGGATTCGGCTAACGTTTTCGCTGCTAGTGGAACTTCAAAGGCACCTGGTACATAGACGAGATCTATATCATCTGTATTTACATCGTGACTGACAAGTGCGCCTTCGGCACCTGAAACGAGCTGGGAGGTGATGAAGTCATTGAACCTCCCTGCGACAATCGCTATTTTAAGGTCTGTTCCAATCATTTTTGTATCTATTCTATTCATATCTATTCCTCCTAGAGCATGTGTCCGAGTTTGTCTTTTTTCGTTTTCAAATAATCTTTATTGCTGATATTGGCTTTAATGATATGACTTTGGCGATTCACTTTAATACCTTCCGCTTCAAGCCCCTTAATTTTCCTCGGGTTGTTGCTGAGTAGCGTTACTTCGTGAAGACCTAGCTGATGCAGCATTTCGGCCGCTACATCATACTTCCTCAAGTCCGCATCGAAACCTAGATGTTCGTTTGCGCTGACAGTATCATATCCCTGCTCAATCAATTCGTATGCTTTGAGCTTGTTCATCAGTCCGATGCCACGGCCTTCCTGACGCATATAGAGGATTACACCATTCTGTTCACTGATGATGCGCATCGCTCGATCTAATTGTTCTCCACAATCACAGCGCTGGCTATGAAAAACGTCGCCGGTTAAACACTCTGAGTGGATTCTGACTATGGCATTCTGTGCAAGATTTCCATGTACGAGCGCAAGATGCTCCTTACCTGTATCGTTGTCGACAAATCCGTACATTTTGAATCTACCATAATCCGTCGGTAGCTGGATGGTACTTTCGAGAGTAACACCGGAGTGCTTTTTCATATGCTTCCTAAGGTCTTCTATCGTAATCATTTTAAGACCATGATTCTTCTGGTAGCTCTTAAGATCATCGAGCCTTGCCATTGTCCCATCGTCATTCATGATTTCACATATCACCCCGACCGGTGAAGCCCCGGCAAGACGTGCCAGGTCTGTTGCTGCTTCAGTATGACCCATGCGCTCCAGCATACCGCCCTTTTTCGAAAGAAGGGGGAACACATGACCTGGTGCATTAAAGTCTGCCGGTTTGGTATCCTTTGCTGTCAGTGCTTGTATTGTCGCATGTCGCTCATGGGCACTAATTCCGGTCGTCGTTGATACATGATCGATGGAAGTCGTAAAGGCGGTGCCATGCGGATCACTATTTTTGTTTACCATCGGGCTAAGTCCTGCCCTTTCAGCGATTTCGGTAGTTACGGGCGTACAGATTAATCCACGTCCATGTGTTGCCATGAAGTTCACTTCATCTGCACTAATATACTCAGCAATACCTACCAAGTCCCCTTCATTTTCACGATGTTCATCATCTACTACAATGACGAGTTTTCCTTGCTTTAAATCTGCCACAGCAGACTCGACCGTATCAAACATCTTGCCCCCTCCTTCCGGCAATTGAGTTGCTGACCGTTGCATCGGAGAAGTTGAGCAAGTGTGCTACATGCTTCATCAGCATATCCGCTTCGATATTAACTCTATCACCGATATTTTTACTGGAGAGTGTTGTCCGTTCTTGCGTTTCCGGTATCAAGTTCAAAACAATCTCCGAAGCTTTCATGTCTACATCAAACAGAGTTAGGCTAATACCGTCGATAGTTACAGATCCTTTTTCTACCATATACTTCATCAGCAAATCTGGGCATGTAATATACATGACGATGGCACTGCCATCATTGTCAACCCGCACGATTTTACCCGTTCCGTCCACGTGACCGGAAACAAGATGACCACCAAGGCGACTATTCAATGTCAGCGCGCGCTCCAAATTAACATGCATGCCGTCACTTACTTCATCCAGACTGGTCACTCGTTTCGTTTCGTTGACCATCTCCACTGTAAATGCCTCTTCAGTCAGACCAGTGACCGTCAGACACGTTCCATTGACACTAACTGAATCCCCAAGATTCAAATCATCAAATATACCTGTAGTAATTTTGAAGACTGTGTGTGCTTGTGTAGCCTGTACTTCCTCCACTATTCCAATCTGTTCAATAATACCTGTAAACATAGTGCTCAAGCCTTTCCATAAGTTAATTTAAGATCCGACCCGAGCTTTTCAACATCAATCAATTCAAGATGGACGCTCTCTTCCATGGAAGAGAACTGCTCCTTATATAGTGTATGCCTCGACTCACCGAATATTTTCGGGGCAATATAAATTAATATCCGGTCATACAATTGCTGCTTTATAAATGACGTCAGTATTGTGGACCCTCCTTCTACAAATAAAGAAGAAATACCTTGCGCATAAAGATCCTCAAGAATGGCATCGAGTGGCCATTCGCCAATCCTGATATCGTAATTCTCACTGTATTTCAAGTTTGCTTCGTTCGTCGTGTAGATGATTGCCCGTTTGGGATGGCGCAGAATCATTTGATCGTCAGACAGTTCTCCGTGGCCGAGTAGTATTACCGGAACTGGAGAGTCTCCCCCACCTTCAATTCGCGCAGTCAGTTTTGGGTCATCATGTAGAAGCGTTCCACCACCGACTAGTATGGCATCATGCTGATGCCGTTCATTATGAACATCAGAACGTGCCGCCTCGCCAGTAATCCAACTACTTGTCCCGTCGTCAAGCGCAAGTCTACCATCTAGGCTAGTGGCACATTTCAACGTTACATTTGGTCGCTTGGATACAAGATGCTTGAAGAAAGGTGCGTAAAAACGGTCGATGATTGCATCCGGCGTATGTGCTACGTGTATGCCTGAATCAAGGAGTACCTGATGTCCACTTACTTTCGGATTGAGATCTTTTGCTGCATAGAAAACTCTACTGATGCCAACCTCGATAATTGCTTCTGTACACGGTGGTGTTTTACCGTAATGGGAGCATGGCTCCAGAGTGACATAGATATCTGCTCCCTCCGTACTCTCGCTGCAACTGGCAATTGCCTGACGCTCAGCATGCGGTTTGCCATAGCCCAGGTGCGCGCCCATCCCAATTACTTTTCCTTCTTTTACTATAACGGCACCGACCGCGGGATTTTTTCCTGTTTGGCCCGCAGTCATACGTGCCAATTCGAACGCCATACTCATATATCGATTCAAGTTTTTCCCTCCTGAATATAAAAAGCGCCGATGAAAGAACTCATCATCGGCGCTTAAAAATATATGCAGAAATAAGCATTGCTAGTCAATGCTGAATAAACCTACTTTTTTAGATAAATCGGACAGACTTATCTCCTAGTATGTTCTGCAATTCTTTCTCCCATCCAGACTCTTACTGTCGGCTCCAGAATTTCCACTGGATCAGCCATACCATCAGAAGATGATACAGGTCGCGGGCTTGCCGTATGGCCTACCGCCGGTTGGGAATTCCACCCTGCCCCGAAAGAATGATTGTATTCAGTTGAAAAACTCTAACTCAATCATATGCCATTCATATGAATTGTCAAGACAATTGCTTCGTTACGATAGCATATAAAAAACCCAGCACCTGATCGGAGCTGGGTTAAGGATTTCCTATTTCACTTCGTCAAAGAGGAAGTCTTCATCTTGGATTGGCGCGACGTTGAGTGCAATGACGTAGCCATCTCCCTTAACACTGAAGAAGTCATGGTTCTTCGTTGTCGTATCCAATGCATTTTCAATAATTGGATTGAATGCCTTCTCCTCAAAATAAGGATCAAATCCGAGGTTTGCCAACGCTTTGTTTGCATTGTACTGGACGTAATTGAGTACGTCTTCCGTCAGACCTAAGTTATCGTAAAGAGATTTCGTATAGAGTGCTTCATTATTATACAATGCCTTCATCAGTTCGTACATCTCTTTATCTGCACGCGCTTGCTCTTCAGCAGAGAGTTCGGCCCTTAGAGATTGTGCGTCAAGACCGGTGAACACACCGTGGATGGACTCATCGAGAAGAATCTTTCTGATGACTTCTCCACTTGTCGTCATTCTGCCCTGACCCGCTAGGTACAATGGATAATAGAAGCCAGAATAGAATAGGAAAGACTCTAGAAAGACACTGGCAACACGCGCCATATACTGATCATAGATAGTAGCTTCTTTACCGAACAGTTTATGGTAGTACTGTACAATCTTATCCGATTTGTATTTCAAGTGCTCGTTTTCAATGACCCACTTGTCTAGAAGTTCATCAGTCTCCCTAGATGAAAGGAGAGTTGAGAAGATGTGCGAATAAGATTTTGCGTGAATCTGCTCCATCATTCCCATAAAGGAGTAGACCGCCTTTTTTCGGAGATCTTTAGTATGCAGCATGATGAGTGGCATACCATCATCTGCTTGGTGAGTATCGAGTCCTGTTAGGCCTGCCAATACTTTCTTGAATGTATCTTTCTCATCCTCTGTTAGGCCAGACCAGGAACTGAGATCTTTTGAGACCTTAAATTCCGATTCCACCCACATCTGCGAGATGTTCTGACGCCAAAAGACATTTGTCATATCGTCCTCTTTATTCCAGTTTACTGCAATCATGTTATGACTCCTTTGTTTTCGCTCAATTGATTATACGGAACAGCTTGTACATTCTTCTACACTAAGCAGTTTGTTCCTTGTGTAGTAGAGGGATTTCAACCCTTTGTGATGAGCGTAAATATATAGTTTAGCGAGCTCTCTTGTAGAGATATCGGAATTCACATACAGAATGGTACTGATGCCCTGGTCTATATGCTGCTGTATTGTTGCAATCATATCGATGATTTTCATCTGATCGGTGTTGAACGCACTCTTATAGAACCACATTGTCTCAGGGGAGAGGAATGGCATCGGGTAGAACGTCTCGGAGTTTCCATAAGTCCTACGCTCGATGGAATCTACAATCGGCATAACAGAGCTTGTAGCATTCTGTACGTAAGAGATGCTCTGTGTCGGTGCAATTGCCAGACGGTAGGCATGGAATAGTCCATGCTCCTTGACCTCTTCGGCCAGCGCTTTCCAATCCTGACGTGTTGGTACGTGAATATCTGCGAAAAGAGCCGCGACCTTGTCTGACTTCGGCTCCACTACTTCTGAGATATAGCGCTCAAAGTATTTGCCTGATGCATATTCGGACTTGTCGAAATCCTGGAATGTTCTGCCACGCTCTTTAGCAATCATCATTGATTTTTCAAGAGAGTAGAAGTTGAGTAGCATGAAAAATACATTTGCGAAATCTCTTGCTTCCTCGGACTCATAACTGATCTTGTTCTTTGCGAGATAGCCATGGAGGTTCATTGCACCAAGACCGACAGAGTGCAGCTCGTCATTCGCTTTTTTGACACCTGGCGCATTGGCGATTGCTGTGGAATCACTGACGACAGTCAGCGCTTCGATACCATCGTGGACGGATTCGCGAACTTTTCCTGAGTCCATGACATTCGCAATGTTCAATGACCCAAGGTTACATGAGATATCACGACGAATGACATCGTCCGTACCGTAATCATTGATTGTGGAGGTTTCTTGAAGCTGGAAGATTTCAGTACATAGGTTGCTGATCTTGATCTGACCGATATCCTTCAGTGGATGGACCTTATTCGCATTGTCCTTGAACATGATGTATGGATATCCAGATTGCAATTGCGTTTGGGCAATCGTATTCAGCATCTCACGTGCATCCATTTTACGCTTTTTAACTTTATCGTTGGCTACGAGTTCGTCGTACATTTCATCCAGATTCATATCATCCAATGGTTGACCATATTCACGCTCTACAGTGTGTGGCGCAAAGAGGTAGAAAGGATCATTGTTTTTTGCCAGGTCGAAGAACTTGGACGGGACGACCAGTCCTGTTGAAATTGTTGCCAGGCGAAGATCCTCATCCGCGTTGACCTTTTTCGTATCCAGAAATTCAGGCAAGTCATAATGGAAGATGTTCAAGTAGACCGCACCGGCACCAGGTCGCTGACCCAGTTGATCGGCATAGCCGAATCCACCTTCAAGTGCTTTTGCTACTGGAAGTACGCCTTTGGCCACGCCTTCGATACCTTTAATCGCTTCTCCGCGGGCACGTAGCTTAGATAGGTTGATGGCTACACCCCCGCCAATCTTGGAGAGCTGCTTTGCTGTGGAATCGATGTAGTTAATGGAATTTAGACTATCATCTACTTCGAGTAGGAAGCAAGAGACCATCTCTCCACGTCTTGCACGCCCGGCATTGAGGAATGTTGGTGTGGCAGGCTGATAACGTTGCTCAATCATAGAGATGATGAAACGCTTCGCCTGCTCCTTATTTCCTCTCGCCAGATAGAGGCTGACGATGACAACATGCTGCTTGTAGTCTTCAAGATACTGCTTCTTATCATTGGTCTTCAATGTGTAGTCCTTGAAGAACTTACTCGCAGCCATGTAGCTTTTGAATTGGAAAGGAATGCTCTCGGCATACTCCGAGATCTCCATGACGTCCGCTTCGGAATACTCTTCAAACAGGTTATAGTAGAAGTCGTTGTCCACCAGGTAATGGATACGTTCCAATTCAGTGTCGAAATGGATTGTCTTTTCCTGGACTTCCTCCATAAATACTTCTAGTGCTTCTTGATCTTTATGAAGCTGATAGAAACCTGTATCGTCCCGTTTCGTCACTTCGTTGTTCAGTTCAATATGATTGTATTTTTTCTCGTCCAATACTTTCATGTACAGCCCCTGCCTTTTCAATGAATTCTTCTCTATCTTTTTTGTTACCATGGAGCTCAAATTTCATCAGCAATGGTACTCCGTAATCATTGCTGACATGTTCTCCTGCACGTGCAAAATTCTGTCCCCAGTTTCGGTTTCCACTAGAAGCAACTGCAAGTAAACAGTCACTATTCACTTCAAGGAAGGATTTCACTTCATCTGGGACACCCCCGAAACCGTACGTACCTGTGACAAGTATAAATGGTTCCTGAATGCGCTCACGGCAATTGCCCGCCTGGATTTCATAAGTATCGTACTGCTCAGCCACCCCGGAATTGGCGATGAAACGTCTCACATTTCCAGTCATGGAATAGAATGCTATCAGCATACCATCCCCCCTTTGTCCTTACTCTGGCAAAATAAAATAATCGAACTTACGTCCGACAATCGTCAACCTTACCTTATTTTCTTTACACCTTTACCAGGAGAATTAAACACTATATGTTGTATCTCGTTAAAATTTCGCACACAACATATATGATTTACTCGTCTAATGATGCCATAATCATCCATAATTATCAATGGCATAAATAGACATTTCATTGGGAATAATGTCACTTAAATAGACCCGAAGTCCCATCATATGTATGTTATACTATATCGAAAATTGTTTTGATTTTTTTTGTTTAAAATTGTACCCGGACGTAACTATGAAATAAAATGTAGGCCGGAAAATAAATAAAGAATACGGAGTGTCAGTTACATGAACAATACACTAAAAGGCATCATCGCCCTTCTCATATCCTCTCTCGGATTTAGCCTTATGGCATTACTCGTAAAATACAGCGGTGATTTGCCAACAGTCCAAAAAGCTTTCTTCAGAAATTTCGTAGCGATGCTCGTCGCCCTCTCTTTTGCATTGTACTACAGAACAAAACTTTTTGGTCGCAGAGAGAATCAAGGACTTCTGATCTTGCGTTCTGCACTCGGCGTCTCGGGTGTTCTCCTGAATTTCTTCGCCATCGACCGTATGGTGCTGAGCGATGCAGACATTCTGAACAAACTGAGCCCCTTCTTCACCATCATACTCTGTGCCATCTTTTTAAAAGAATATATACGTAGGTATCAGATGATTGCGATTATCATTGCGTTCATCGGCGCGATATTCATCATTAAACCTTCCTTTTCAAGTGAGACGTTCTATGCGCTCGTAGGAGTACTCGGTGCACTTTTCGCGGCTGGAGCCTATACTGTACTCAGAGTACTTGGTAGTCGTGAGAAGTTTTATACCGTCGTTTTCTATTTTTCCTTCTTTTCATCAGTTGTGCTTTTGCCATTATTCATATGGCAATATGAACCGATGACGATGGCTCAGTTCTGGATACTTGTATTGGCTGGGCTATGTGCAGCATTCGGTCAATTTGGTCTGACCATCGCTTATAGTTATGCACCTGCTCGCGAGATTTCCATATTCTTTTACTCCACGATACTTTATACAGCAATCTTCAGTATTGTTTTCTTTGGCGAATTTCCCGATATGCTGTCAATTCTAGGATATGTCATTATCTTTTCTGCAGGATTTTATATGTTCATGAGAAATAAACCATCGAAGCAAGAAAGTACGTCTTGAGCATCAATATAAGCCGGCTGTTTGGCCGGCTTCTTCTATTCCGTTTCCGCCATCTGCGCCTTATACTCGAGGATGGTGTCTAGAAAATACGGGCAGTAGTGCTTGAGCTTATAATTACCTACACCCTGTATAAGCACCATATCCTGTTTTGTTTCCGGCACTTTCTTAGCAAATTCCCTGAGTACATTATCAGTGAAAATATTCTCCGGCTGGGTGTCGTATTTTATGGCAAGCCGGCATCGTGTATTGGCGAGTTTTTCGTACAATATCTCATTCGGCGAGCTTGCCGTACTGATGTCGACCTTTTCATTGAAATATCTCCTAAAAGGGACCGTATACAACTTCACACGGTGATTCAGCACTTTATGGCTCATCTCAACAATATGGAGCTGATCCGCCTTCATGTGGAGATAGCCTCTGTAAACGAGCTCTTCAATGATGTGGTTGATTTCACTTGTCAGATAGTTCTCCATGGTGCCGAAAGCACCCAGTGTATCCAGCTGGAAAGCCAGTACATTTTCAGCGGTCTCTCCCCTAAGTATCTGGATCGCCTGCTCCTTAGTCACAGGCACTTCACTTTGTGCGACAAGGTTCAGCACGAGACCTGCTTCCATCGTCATATCGTAGCTACGGTTGGCACTCAAACAGTTCGAACACTTCCCGCATTCCACCACATATTCATCTGAATCGAAATATTTTGTGATGAAGCTACTCAGACATTTAGTCGTGCGGTTATACTGGATCATACGATCGAGTTTCGCACGCATATGATCCTTGTACTGCTCCGTCGAGTTTGAACGGTCGATGAAAAACTGATGTAGATTAACATCCCGTGGGCTTGACAGCAGGATGCATTCACTCACTTTGCCATCCCGCCCTGCGCGGCCAATCTCCTGGTAATAGCTTTCTAAATCTCCAGGCAGATTGTGATGTATGATAAAGCGGATGTCCGGTTTATCGATTCCCATACCAAAAGCATTGGTTGCGACCGCAATATCCACTTCGCCTGTAGTAAAAAGACGCTGGTTGAGATTCCGTTCTTCTTTGCCGAGGCCGCCATGGTAGATAACGTTACGGATATCGTGCTCCTCGAGGTGCAGAGAAATCTTCTCCACCTCAGCACGCGTTGCTGCATAGACAATTCCTGGCGATCCTGGACGGCTTTTTATATATGATTCTATGAATTGTTCCCGCTGATAAGTCGGATCGACATTTAGATGTAAGTTCTCACGTGCCACGCTAGTGGTGAAGACATGCGGACGGTCGATGGTCAGAAGATCTTGGATGTTCTCTTGTACTTCTTCTGTAGCTGTTGCTGTCAACCCAACTGTAACTGCATCTGGTACGAGCTGTTTCAACACAGGAATGATGTTTTGGTAACTCGGCCTGAAGTCATGCCCCCACTTCGAGATACAGTGCGCCTCATCAAACGCAATCAGTGATATATCAAGTCGCTTAATCAGCTGGTTGAAGTCGTCATTATTGAAGCGCTCTGGCGCCACATAAAGAAACTGATATCGACCTGCCTCAAGATTTCCCATGACAGTATCAATCTCTTTCTTTTTCAATGTCGAATTCAAATAGGCCGCAGGAATATCCTGTGCGTTTAGCGTCCCTACTTGATCACGCATAAGAGAGATCAGAGGGGAGATGACGAGTGTGAGTCCCTCAAGCTTCAGTCCAGGCACTTGAAAACAGAGCGACTTCCCCGATCCTGTCGGTAGGACCCCCAGCGTATTATGGCCTTTTAAAACCGATTCTATAATTTCTTTCTGCTTAGGCCTGAAATTTTCAAATCCAAAATACTGTTTTAAAATTTTTTCCATATCGAAACCAATCCCACCGTTCACTAGTCGCTATCGTTCCTCTATTTCTGATATATCATTATACCGTATTTTACATTAAATTTGTTGCCCACTCCTAATTTTTAAGGGTAAAAATAAAAATTCCGAGGCAAAAGCCCCGGAATTAAAAAATACTACATCTTCTCTTTGATCAATTCTTTCGACAATTTATAGTCGATAGCTTTAAACAAGCTCTTCTTCCAGAGATGGTGCGCATAAAGATTGGCATGTGCATCGTCCGCTTCGATGCACTTGAAGCGAATTTTCGAACCCGAACGTTTCTGGACGAGCTTATGCATATGATAAGACGGAATAGTGCCGACATGGGAGGCTGTCGTATATGCATTGAAATCGTTGAGTGCAAGTACGGGCTGTCCATCGGCAATATAGACACCACCCTTGATTCCTGGATGTTCAACATCAGTGTCTGGGATTTCAATTGCCTCACCTTCAAGGTACAAAGCAATACGATATTTTTCGTTTCTTACTGTATACTCCCTAGCTTCTATGGCCTCATAGACATCATCCGATACGTCAGGGCGTTTAACAAGGTGGTACGTATCTGACATGTAGACTTCGACGAGCGCATATGTATCTACACCCCAGCTTACTTCGTGCTGTTGCTTCAGCATGTTGAATAGCTCGTCGTGTTGTGCAGTGTAGTTTCTACACATTATAACCTCATCTCCTGATGAGAGTATGTTCGAGCCCTCAACTTTTATGCCTCCTGCAACAGCCAGATAGACTCTATTCCCTCTGGTCGATTCACCAAAGACAAGTTCATCTCCACGATCGAAAAGATAAATTCTATTTACATAAATTCGACGGTCCCCAGATTGGGCTTTGAATTCCGCTCCGGAGAAGGCGGCAATTGTCGGCTCAGTGAACTTTAGGACCCCCGGACGCAGTGTCATTTCAATAGTCGGCTGGTCGGGATCGTTACCGACCAATTGATTCGCAAGCTGATGCGCCAAGCGATCGCAAGCTCCGTTGTATTCATTACCTTTAGCTGAATCTTCACGGTCCAACGTTTGCAGAATTGTCAGTAGCCCACTTTCTTGAATGATTACACTCATATTGAAAACTCCATTCCTGTGAGAAATTTTCTGACTTCCTCTATGACAACATCACTAGGTTCTATAGTGTTGTGTTCCTCCATCACCTTGACCGGTGAATAGTAGAAGGTGAGTGTGTTCCCAGTTGTAGTCATATCCAGCAGATAAATATGACTACCATTCTGAAAAGACTGTTTGAGATCTTCACGCCTGGCAGGGCTGAGTGGCTCCTGCTGCTGGTATGTGACATGACAGTCTCCATTAGCAAAAATCATGAGTTTTTCCTCCTATAAACTTCTCCTAGTTATCGTTGTAGAAAATGGCCAGCTCCTGTGCGGCGAAATCGGTAATGCCACTAATGATGAACTGAACAACGATGATTGCAGCGATGACACCGACGAAAGCAAACAGCACACCGACGATCTTTACATCATTTTCGATGAGATAGCTCACTACGAAGTGCGTGAACATCACAATCGCAATTACCAGTACTATTAAAAAAAGTGTTAGCATGCGTTCACCTCAAAATATTTAGATCGATTTCAGCCTGACTCAGACCGCTGATCGTTTTATCTCATGTATCACTTCTGCGTTAACGCGCACGTGACATCATGGAATGCGTCCGGTATTACAACCGGCCGCGTGATGGTATCCATTATAATACAAAATGGCCCGGAAATCATTGATGTACTGTATAAAATGATTACAGTCCGCTACAACACTCTGTCTGCATCCACATTCCACCATGTTACCACTTGATATTTGTTAAATAAAATCAAATATACTCTATATGACGGATGAAAAAAATATTTCAGTCCTGTAGAATGTCTATAGATACTTTTTTCGGAAACCGAAATAAATATACCGGTTTAAAAACAATACTCAGTAAGAAGGTTGAAATTACATGTCGGAACAAAATCAGAAGATCTGGACTAAGGACTTTATTCTCATCGTCATCGTCAACTTCTTCATATTCACTGCCTTTCAAATGACCCTTCCCACACTGCCACTCTTCGTCCAGGAAATCGGAGCAAGCGATCGTTGGATCGGTATCGTCGTCGGTATCTTCACATTTTCTGCCTTGCTTATCAGACCGAGCGCAGGAAAACTTTTGGATACGAAAGGACGCGCACCGATATTCCTGACGGGTCTGATCATCTTCGTCGTATCCATGTTTTCGCTCGCCGCTAGTTTTACCATCTTTATGCTCCTGATGGTCAGAATCATGCAAGGAGTAGGATGGGGTCTCTCAAGTACATCCTCCGGCACCATCGCAACAGATCTAGTGCCAAAGAGACGTCGCGGGGAGGGGCTTGGTTATTATGGCTTAAGCGGTAATATCGCACTGGCATTTGGGCCTGCACTCGGTTTGTTTCTCGTAAATCACATTTCATTCACGATGCTTTTCTCTATATGTGGCATACTCGGTGCTCTGGCACTCATACTGGCAGCGAATATCCAGTATGAAAAACCGAGTAAAGATATACCTACTAAAAAAAAGAATACCTATGTACCGCATTTTGATATCGTCGAGAAACGTGCTGTGCCAGCGGCATCCCTACTCTTTTTCATTACAGTTACATTCGGTGGTATCGCAACATTCCTTCCTGTGTACACATACCAGCAAGGATTCGACTCCACTTACATCCAGTTTTACTTCGTTATATACGCAGCCTTTCTGATGCTCTCACGCCTCCTTGCCGGGAGACTTTACGATAGAAAGGGGATTGCGATCGTATTCATTCCAGGCTCGCTGTCAATCATCATAGCCATGCTCATGCTAGGCTTTCTGCCAAGCCCTACCTATCTGTTCATCGCCGCGGCGCTCTATGGCTTTGGATTCGGTTGTGTACAACCGGCACTTCAAGCATGGGCAGTCAACCGCGTTGAAAATAATAGACGCGGCATGGCCAACGCCACATTCTTTTCCGCCTTCGATCTCGGGGTCGGTCTCGGCGCAATCAGTTACGGTTTCGTAGCGGAAGCATTCGGTTATAGCACCATCTATTTCACAAGTGCAGCCAGTGTAACAGTTGCCCTTATAATATTCCTCTTCATCATGCAAAAACATAAAAAAGAACAGGCTTTTTAACAAAAATACAATAATATTGTTTAGAGTTTTCAGCCCGTGGGTATCCATTCTAGTAGAACGAAGTATTGTTTTCTTACTAAAACAAACATACGAACACACAAGGAGGAATCATCCATGGGTTGGATTATCACATTGATTGTAGGCGGCATTATTGGTTGGCTCGCCGGACTTATTCTAGGTAAAGACGTACCATTCGGTATTATTGGAAATATCATTGCTGGACTTGTCGGCGCTTCTATTGCAAATGCGCTTGGACTAAGCTTTGGTCCTGAAGTTGGCGGCGTGAGCATCATTGGTGGTTTACTTGGTGCAATCATTCTTATACTGATTGTTTCATTCATCATGAAAGCACTCGGTCGCGGCACAAGAGCATAAGTGCAATTTAGATTAAACCCCTCGTAACATGAGTTTACGAGGGGTTTTTCTCTGTCTTTTTTTCTTCTGTATCCTGTATAAGCCAGCGAGACGCTCTGTCATCCTCCAGTCGACCTTTCTCACGCTCTGCCTTCATCCGGTCGAGCTCCAATTGCATCTGCTTATTTTCAATCAGGAAATTCTCCTGTCTGATCTGTTCAAGTGCTTTTTCTTCTTGTATCTTTCTGATCTCAAGCTTCTGCTGCTTTTGCTTATGACTGATGTTAATGGCATAAAGTGGGATAGAGAAGAACAGAACTACCGGAACTGTCGCAATAAGAAATTCAAAGATACCCATATGGACACCACCCTCATTTGTTATGTATAGTTTAGCATAACAAACGTTTTTTTTTGCATAATTTAGGAAAGATGAAATGAAATATGGGAAAGTAAAGGACACTTCAATATAATTGATCTAAAGAGGTGTAAGGACATGGGAATAAATAAAGAACATCTGCTGAATGCTTATGAGCATGGGTTCATAGATCGTAGTACAGAGAAAGTCGGACATCATTCCCCGCGCATTATCATCAATTCCAATGAAGATAACGTACTTTCATCAATGCTTGATGAACTGGAAGAATGCCGCTCATTTTCCATCTCTGTCGCCTTCATCACAGAAGGCGGTCTCGCAACATTGAAATCGACTCTTCATGAACTGGCTAAAAAAAATGTGAAAGGGCGCATCATCACTTCGACTTATCTCAACTTCAATAAACCCAAAGTTTTTAAAGCCCTTCTTGGCATACCAAATGTTAAGGTTAGAATAACAGACAAGGAAGGATTCCATGCGAAAGGGTATGTATTTAAAAACCAACACTACACATCCATGTTCATCGGAAGTTCAAATCTCACCGACGCTGCACTAAAAAAGAACTACGAGTACAACCTCAAACTGACCAGTTTAGATAATGGCGCCGTCATCCAGCATTTCAACGATCAATTTGATGCCTTATGGCGTGATTCCGCACCTGTTGATCGTGCATGGATTAAAGCATACGAAGAGGCTTATATCGAGGAGCCGATACAAAGAAAAGTACTCGAAGTCATTGAAGATCGTTCCATTTATCAATATAGAAACGCAACCAGTCCTGTTATAAAGCCTAACGTCATGCAGCAGGAAGCACTTAACTCACTCGATCAACTGCGCCAGACTGGCAAAGATAAAGGACTTGTGATTTCAGCTACAGGAACCGGGAAGACCTACCTTGCAGCATTCGATGTAAAACACTTCAAACCTCAACGCATGCTTTTTTTGGCGCATCGTGAGCAGATACTAGAGAAGTCGAAAAATGACTTTTCAAATCTGATCGGAGAGTCTCAATCGGACTTCGGCATATTTAGCGGTAATAAGAAAACAGACGAGGCAAAGTACTTATTTGCCACTGTCCAGACACTCTCCCGCGAAGCTAATCTCAACCACTTCAATCCTGATGATTTCGACTACATTATAATAGACGAGGCGCATCGTTCGGGAGCAAGTACATATAAGAAGATACTGGAATACTTCAATCCATCCTTTCTGCTTGGTATGACCGCTACACCGGAGCGGACAGACGACACAGAGATATTCAGCCTCTTCGACTATAATATTGCCTACGAGATCCGCCTGCAACAGGCTTTGGAAACAGAGATACTCGCTCCCTTCCATTACTTCGGCGTAACCGATTATGAGAAGGATGGTCAAGTCATCGACGACACAACAGCGCTAAGTCAACTTACAAACACTGAACGTATTGAACATCTGATCGCCAAAATTGAATACTATGGACATTCGGGAGAAATCCTCCGCGGGTTAATGTTCGTGTCGAACCGTGAGGAGGCACATGCACTCAGCTCATCTTTAAACATGCATGGATATAAAACAAAGGCACTTACCGGACTGGATACACAGCACGAACGGCAGAAAACTGTGCAGGCATTTGAACGCGGCGACCTGCATTATATTATCACCGTCGACATTTTCAACGAAGGTGTCGATATTCCGTCCATTAACCAGGTAGTCATGCTTCGCCAGACAAAATCCAGTATCATCTTCATACAACAACTTGGACGCGGCCTCAGAAAACATGAAGACAAAGAATATCTAACCGTCATAGATTTTATTGGAAACTATAAAAACAATTATATGATTCCCATTGCGTTGACAGGAGATAAATCTTATAACAAGGATAGGCTAAGAAAGTCTCTGCTCAGCCGCAATATAATAAGTGGGTTATCCACCATCAATTTCGAAGCAGTTGCTAAAGAGAAAATATATAAGTCCATCAATACTACTCCAGTCAGCAGACAGAGCTTTCTTAAGGAAATGTACGTATACTTGAAAAATAAACTCGGCCATGTTCCGACACTGCTCGACTATCATAAAGATATCGATGTCATCGACCCCACTCTCATTCTCCATAAATATAATCATTACTTGGAATTCCTCGCAAAGATTAAAGAAATCGAACTGGATATTCCACATGATAGTCATCAGATTCTCACTTTTCTTTCCAAAGAAATTTCGGAAGGCAAACGTGTTGCTGAGACATTTCTGATAAAGACAATCATAAAAGGTCCTGTAGAGGTAGAAGCTTTTCAACTTGAAATGCGCAAAAAAGGGTATCGCATGACGGACGACACGATGCAATCAGTATTAAGGGTGCTCACTCATCAATTTTACACCGAACCGGACAAGAAAAAATATGGAGAACCTCTCGTCGAAGTCATAGGTAATAAAATTCAGGCAACACATACATTAATGAAGACACTGGAAAATCCATTTTTATATGAGCATATTCATCAGGTGTTAGCGTTGTCCGTAGAAAACAGCAAAGCGTATAACCAGTCGAGTGCACTCACAATCAATCAGAAGTATTCAAGAAAAGATGCCTGTCGTCTGCTTGAATGGGATAAAGATGAGGCGTCTACAATGTATGGATATAAATATAAACATAATACTTGTCCGATTTTCATCACATACCATAAAGATGAGACGATTGAAGAAACGATTCAATATGAAGATCAGTTTCTGGACCGGAACACACTCAAATGGTCTACGAGAAGTAATCGGACACTTCAGTCTAAAGAGGTCAAAGCCATTCTTAAAGCGCATGGTGAAGGTGCACATATCCATATCTTCGTAAAAAAAGATGATGACGAGGGCACTGAGTTCTACTACCTCGGGCAAGGGCATATCGACTATGATACGCTTCAGGAGAAGCAGATGAACAGTGGTTCTGGCAAACCGGTTGTAATGATGAATATGATTATGGAGAAGCCTGTAGCGTACGAAATCTACAAGTACTTGGAATCTAGCATATAAAAATAAGAGCAGACCTCAAATTGAGGTCTGCTCTTATTCCACTTCGCTGTTCTGCGATTGGTTATACCCTTTAAGCAGAGCTACTTGCTTGACGAGATGGTTATCCATATCAAGAACAATCCATTTATCTTCTTTAGTGTTGAAATGATCATCTTTCCCTATGTCAGTATTATTACTCTGAAGCCAGCCGCCGATTGTATCTATATCGTCACTGTCATTAAACATGATTCCGAACTTCTCTTCCAGGTCATCCAGCAATACACGACCATTTATATGGTAGATGTCATCCTCTACTTTAACAATGTCCGGCTCTTCATCTTCGTCGAATTCATCTCTGATTTCACCGACGATCTCTTCAAGTATATCTTCCATAGTAATCATGCCTGCAGTACCACCATACTCGTCGATGATTAAGGCAATGTGCACACGTTCTTGTTGCATTTTAACCAGTGCGTCACTGATGCGTGAAACTTCTGTAATCATTGGTATTTCATGAATATGATCCTGTGGTGTGACATCTTCGTCTGATACATGGTTTGTCAGAAACTCCCTGACATTGAGGAAGCCAATAATCTGATCCTTGTCGCCACTCTCATCAGTAACAGGGTAGCGGGTGTAGTTATGTTCTTTAACATTTTCTAGCACGTCGTCGATATGCACGGGATCTGTGAGTGTAATCATCTGTGTCCTCGGCACCATGATATCTTTGGCTAGTCTTTCGTCAAAAGAAAAGATGTTCTGCATATAAGCGAGTTCTGTCTGATTTATTTCTCCACTTTGATAACTTTGTGTCATTATAATCTTAAGTTCATCTTCAGAGTGGCCCTGTTCTACTGGTGCCTCTTTTAGACCAACCAGCCTGACGAGCATCCGTGCTGTACCATTCATCGTCCAGATGAGCGGCTTTAAAATGACTCCGAAAAAATACAATGGTCCTGAGAACAGCAATGCCAATTTCTCGGCATATTGGATGGCGACTGTTTTTGGTGCCAGTTCACCGACAACGACGTGAATGAAAGTAACAATGAGAAATGCGACTGCGACGGTCATTACGGTCGTTAGTTGGTCAGGTAAACCTAGAAAGCTAAAGAACGGATTTAGTATGAATTCAAAGGTCGATTCACCAATCCAACCGAGCCCGAGTGCTGTTACAGTAATACCCAGCTGACATGCAGACAAATAGTAATCAAGTTCTGCAGTCATGGTTCGTACTCGTCGCGCTTTCCGATTGCCTTCTTCAACAAGCTGTTCGATTCGGGAATGTCTTGCTTTTACGAGTGCAAATTCCGACCCGACAAAGAGCATTGTAAGTACTATAAGAATTACAAATAAAATCAAGTTCCATATTGTGGTTATGTCCAATTAGTTCCCTTATTTAAAAGGGATTCACCTCCGGTAATGTATGACTACAATCTGTGCGTTGAATGCTTGGTGTGATGGGTCTCTCTTCGTGCTCAGCATCTTAACCGGCATAAAAACCTTCAAATTCGCCTTCCCAATTGCAGCCACCTCCCAAAAGATAATAGTTATAGACATTCTATCACAGTATTTTTTATAGATGCCACTTTTATCCACACATTCTAATAATACGCTACTTAATGGCATTTATTTTTCATATTTTGTATATACATAAATTTATATTGAATTTGCATATAATAAAGTATTATAATAATCATATGAAGTTGCAGGACAATATAGAATGGAGGTCAGCCTTCATGACCAGGTCCACTTTGGATGATCGCGTTTGTTTCAATCTATACAACCTTCAGCGGCAGATCAACCGTTTTTATAACAAGTCCATTTTGAACGAAATGGATATTACCTATCCGCAGTTCCTAGTACTTAATATTCTGCAAGATAAGAAGCAGGTAAATATAAAGACACTAGCCAAGATGTTGCGGTTGGATACAGGGACAATCTCACCTTTGATCAGACGGATGGAAAAACTTGATCTCGTCTACCGCTCAAGAGATACGGAAGATCAGCGCTTGGTTTATATAGAAGCAACCGATAGAGGGAAAGAAATGGAAGAAAAGTTGGAGAAGGCTTTTAATTCTTTCAGCGAAGCAATTGGCATCGCTCCTGAAGAAGAAAAGGCACTTCTTGCCCATATAAAGCATATTGATGCTATGCTTACAAAAAATGCGTTTCGGAGTTAACTCCGAAACGCATTTTTTATTTATTTCTAGTAAAGCCAAAACCGATTGTCCCATGCCCCGTGTGTACACCAGCTACTGTTACTAACGGTTCTACCACCAAGTTCAGCTGCGGCATTCTCTCCTCAATCTTTGTTCTCCATTCCTTGGTCAAATCGACATTCCCAGCATGGACGATTGCGAGAGTCTTTACTGCTTCTTCCTTGACGTGTTTCTCAAGTCCCGCCAAAACAGCATTAACCATCTTCTTTTTCGTGCGCAGTTTCTCGTCGATAATTACCTTGCCATCATCAAACTTCAGCTTGAGGTGAATATTCAAGACCGAAGCAAGCATCGACTGGGAGGCAGAAATACGTCCACTCTTCCTAAGCTGATTGAAGCTTTGTGGCAGTAAATACAGCTGTGCCCGTTCACGCATCGATTTGATATCTTCCACGGATTCTTCAATACTTTTGTCGGAATTTCTTGCCTCAACTGCTTGCTCAACCATCTGCTTCATAGGATAGCTTCCGATTCTAGAATCGATGACATAGACAGGCTTAGTCAGTCCTTCAGAAGCGCTGAGAGAGCTTTGGTAAGTGCCTGTCAGCTCGCTTGAGGCATGGACAGCTATAATTGCTTCGTAATCGTCATCCGCTTCCAATGCTTCGTACACTTCCATAAACTCTCCAATTGGGGGTTGTGAAGTTTTGGCACCTTCTCCACTTTTTTGAAGCATATTGTATATTTCTTCCGTCGTAGCGTCGACACCATCTCTGTAGGAAACACCGTCAATGATAACAGACATCGGCAGCACCCGGATATCGTGAGCTTCCATGTAAGCCTTATCAATTCCGGATGATGAATCCGTTACTACTGCGATTTTTTTCATATCATCGTCTTCCTTCCTGCCACATCTATTTAAGATAGTGTAGCATTTACTGAACTGCATTACTACAGAAAGTCCTTAAAGCGCTGGACAGCTTGATGAACCTGTCCGTGACGCTGCATAAGATCTCCATATGTGCCAGACTCTATGATCCTACCTTGCTCCATGTAATGGATATAATCAAATGAATCAAGCCTGCTCAAGTCGTGCGTGCTGACAATAACTGTCGGTTTCGAGAGTATATAATCCCACATCTTCTGTTTCAGCCGATCATCGAGACGCGCAGTCGGTTCGTCCATAATCCACCAACTTTTATCTTCAGCGAGCATACGTATAAACTGCAAGCGCTTCTGTTCCCCACCGGATAACCTCCCAGTGAATTCTATCATGGTGTCAGGCTTGTAGTATGACATCTCCAATAATTTAAGATCTGATTCGATGGCTGATCGATCTCTTTCGATATGACCGAACATCGTAATATTGTCCATGACAGATGCATTATAGAAATCAAGTTGTTGGGGCATGACCGAAACCCGGGCATCAGTGCCATCAGATATTATTTGTCCGCTCTTATCATATAATGTGACCGCTGGATTGTGATCAATGATCTGATTGATTAGGGTCGTTTTTCCGGAGCCACTGCTACCGATGACTGCATGCTTCTCTCCTTCTTTTATAGACAAAGAGATATCCCTTAGCACATCGAGGGAAGCATTAGGATAACGGAAGTTCAAATCATCAACTTCAATGACTGAAATTTTATCAGATTCAACTGGAATGCCCTTGTCTACAATCTCAAGTTCCAATTCAGAAACTGCTGCTTTGACCGTCTTGTACTGACTTGCAGGATTCATTACAGGCATGATGAGATCAAAGTAGCTAAGTGCAATCAGCATAATCATTGGGACCCACAATGGTGTCTCTGCATAAAGCATTACGATAATCAGAACAATGGCTGAGAGCTGAGCGATTTGTCCCAACAGTTGCATCAGAGACTCATTTAGGACCATTTTATTCTCGTTCTTTCTTATGGATTGAATACCAGGTACAAGTTTCTCGCCTTCAGAATCCAACCTGCCTGTAACAAAAAGATTGGTGTAGTCATGAATGTAATGATAGAGCTTTGAATAGAGCACATCATCCGTCTGATCACGGAATTCGAGTGTTTTAGACATCCGGTTCTCGAATACTTTTGGAATTCCATATAGTAGGATGAAGGCAACAATGGCAGTCATCGCTGCAACTCCGAGACTTACATAAGCCGCAAGTACCATAATCAGTATAGAAATAAGTACAGCGACAATATACGGATAGATAATACGTATATAATAGTTTTCTACCTGCTCGAAATACTGATTTAACTTTTGAATGAATTTGACACTATGAGTATCCTGTACGGAACCGATTGTACTTTTGAAATAGTTCAGTCTAAGCCGACCAATCAGCTTGAATGTCGCTTCATGCGAAAGCAGTCTTTCAACATATCTAAAAGCCCCTTTCATCATACCGAAAAGCTTTATGACTGCGATGATCAGGATGATCACGAAAAATGGGGGGTCAAAGAAACTGAGACTGATCATGTAGCCGCTAAGGCCAAACAGCGCAATGCCGACCAAACCACCAATCAGGCCTAGCAGTATGCTGTAGAGAATCTGTTTTCTCTCACTTTTCAAATACTCCATCATGCCCCTCCTTTCTGAAGGACGACTTGTCTATTACTGAAGGTATAATGATGATCGGCAATCTTTAATAGTTTACGACGGTGCACCACTGCAACAATCGCCGCGTCCTCTTTTAATTCAGCAAGGTAGTCCATAACCATTTCTTCTGTTGTCGCATCCAAAAATTCTGTTGGTTCGTCCATCAGAATGATCTTCGGACGACGTATGAGAACCCTTGCCATCTTAAGTCGAACAATTTCACCGCCGGACAATGGGATATTGTGATTGACGATTGGCGCATGAATGCCTTGGTCAAGGTTATTGAGACTCTCCATAAGCCCAAGTTTTTCAAGTACTGCGAGCACCTTTGCCTCATCATATTCGCCATCGGATACATATTCGTAAATTGTCGTATCGGAGAAATAAACTTCGTCAGAAAGGAAGCCAATATCCGTATTCGACAGTGCAACACTACCATTTTTTGGACGATGGAGACCGAGTAGCATACGGATGAACGTGCTTTTACCGATACCGGAAGGCCCGGTGATGGCTGTGAATCCTGTTTTAGGAAGTGTGAGGTCCACACCTTCGAGTAGTAAATCTCCGCCATGACCCATGGAAACCCCTTTGAGCTCAATCGAATGGGACGAATCGAAATTTCGATAATCTGCATTATCACCCTCGCTTTCAAGCCACGCCTCGATACGCTGCAAGTTACCTTGGGAGAGCTTACCATTATGGAATTCAATGCCCAGCACTTTCAGTGCATTGTAGAACTCGGGAGCGAGCAATAGCGTAAAGAAAGCAGCATAGAAAGTGATGTTTTCAAAAATAATAATTTGCAATCCAACTTCCAGTGCAATCAGACCGATACCGAGAATCGTAATGAACTCGAGCATCAGCGTGGACTGGAATGCGTATTTCAATATATGCATAGTTTCTCTGACATATTGTTCATTATAATGCTTGAGCCTTGAGAGCACGGTACGCTCCGATCCTGTGTACTGTACCGTGTTTTTACCTCTAATGAGGTTAAGGAACAATGTTCCAAGTTCGTCGAACTGAGCGGCCTGTGCTTCTGACTCATCCTTTGTTCGCAGACCTACAAGTACATAATAGAGTGGGACAAAAGGTGCTGTAAAAATCATGATGAGTGCAGCATTCCTGTGAATGAAAAACATCGCTATAATGATAATGGTAATTTTGACTGTGGTCTGGATGACAGTCGGAATGAACACCTTCTCAAATGGCCTATACTTTTCCAGATGGACAAAGATTGCATTGAGCATAGATTCTGAATGCTTCCGTGTCTGATCGTCAATTTTAGCGACCACTCTTCGCGTTAGATTCTCGATTCGCTCGTTCGCCACCTTCGCACCTACTATTCTATAGGCAAAAGTCAGGAGAGCGTACAGTAGGAAAAACACCCCGATCCATACAAGACCCGAAGCCGCGGGTGCTTCCCCGGCAATCACAATATCATCAAGCAGTACAGAAAGATAATGTCCGAACACTATGAATGCGAGCACACCGAATGCAGACATTACGCTGTACAGAAGGATAAACTTTTTTGGCATATTCAGCTTCATATCTTTTCCTTTCCAGCAATAAAAAACGTGAAGATGATCTTCACGTTTTCCTAGCCTCCGATATAACTCATATTAATCTTGTTCCGCTTGCGCCGGTTCTCGGATGTGATTTCTGTCCTGAGATCGGAGTAGCGGTCGTCCCGTCTATTCCAGACACCCGTCAACACCTCAGTCAGTTCCTCATCAGAGATGCCTTCCCTGATTAGCTGTCTGACATCAAAGCCATCTACAGCAAATAGGCAGCCATAGAACTTGCCATCAGATGATAGTCTCGCTCGGGTACAGGTGGAACAGAAACTTTCGGAAACACTCGTGATAAACCCGAGGTAAGACTCTGCATCTTTATGGCGGTATACTTTCGCGACCTCGCCGTAATAGGCAGGGTCAAGGGGTTCAATATCGAATTCTTCTTCAAGCATCGACACGATCTGTTTCTTCGTAATGACTTTATCAAAGTTCCAACCATTATCATTACCCACATCCATGAACTCTATAAACCTTAATGTTACTGGTAAGTTTTTGAAAAAGCGCGCCATGGGCAGAACTTCGTGGTCGTTGAGACCTTTTTTAACAACCATGTTAATCTTGATTTCAAAACCAAGGGATAGGGCATATTTAATCTGCTCGATAATTTTTGATGTACCAATGCCCCGATCGTTGATCTGGCCGAACAATTCATCATCCATAGCATCCAGACTGATGTTGAGTCGTCTTAATCCAGCCTCATACAACTTTTTACCATGTTTTTTCAGGAGAAGTCCGTTTGTCGTCATACCGATATCTTCTATGCCTTCTATACTGTAGAGCTTGTAAATAAGTTCATCCAGATCTCGTCTAAGCAATGGCTCTCCGCCTGTAATCCTTAACTTTTTGACACCAAGTGATGCATATATTTTGGCAATTCGCTCTATTTCTTCAAAAGACAGCAGCTGCTCGCGTTTCATGAATTCGAAGTCGTTACCGAATATTTCCTTTGGCATGCAGTAGGTACACCTGAAATTACAACGGTCAGTTACGGATATTCTCAAATCTCTGATCGGTCGTCCAAATTTATCTGTAATGCTCTCCACTTTCATACCCCCTCAAGCGGATGTCGGTCTTTCTATTGATATTCGTGAATATTTTTTCATCGATATCGTAAAACGCTGCATCCACTTCAATCGTCTGCCTTTCTTCGAATAGCCCACGCATGCTTAGTCTACCTCTGTCTATCAGATGTCTCAGAGTGTCCGATAAACCTGATCCCTGATAAATACCAATTAGCGGATGCAGACGATCTTGTGCTTTGGTGACAATCAGGGCGTCTGGATAAGCGGCGGCCCTGCTACCGAGAATACGCAACCATTCCGGTGAGACATGGGGCGTATCGCACGATACGACAAGTAGGCAATCTTCTGGAAAAGCACGCGATACTTCATGAAGGCCACCGAGAGGACCACAATCCTGAAAGTTACCATCAACGATAGTATCCATATCTTCAAAGCACTCGGCAAGACGCTGATTAGTGCTGATAATTACCTCATCGACTACACCAGATGTCCAAATTGTATCGACTACGTGGCGATACATAGGTTTGCCTTCAAGTTTAAAAAATGCTTTATCCTCCCCAAAACGTGTTGAATTACCGCCAGCCAGCACGACACCGATTGTTTTTTTCATCCACCGCTCACTGGTGGGATCAAGGCAACCTCATCATGTTCATTTATATTATGCTCGTCCTTAACAAATGCTTCGTTGCACGCGACTTGAAACACCTCTCCGTCAAGTGAAGGGTACTGCGCGTATATTCTTTTCTTCAGGTCTCCGGCAGTCAGGGATGCTGGTGTATCTATGAGAATACGCCCTTGACCGGCCATTTCCTTCAAACCTGCAAACAACATCACTTCCATATTATTTCTCCTCCAGGTCTGGGTGATACTGGCGCTGGTCACCCATCCATTCTGCGCCATCTTCCCATATTTCCTTCTTCCAGATTGGCACAATCTCCTTGATTCTCTCAATAGCATATTCATTCGCCTGATAACTGTCTTTTCTATGCGGCGCGCTCGTAACGATAACAACCGCGATATCGGAAATCTCAAGCTTTCCTATACGGTGGGCGATAGTCGTTTCGACACCCGGCCAACGTTCATTGATCTCGGCACCAATCTGTGCCAATTTTCGTTCTGCCATCGGTACGTATGCCTCGTACTCCAAATGGACTGTGCGCGTGCCTTTTGTCCATTCCCTTACATGTCCGGTAAACATGCACACGGCACCCTGCTTCTCATTTATGACAAATTCATGATATTGATGGATATCTATCGGATCTTCTACTATTTCAAATTGTTTCATCATCAGAACTCCATTCATCAAACCATTCAATAATCTTATTCTCATCATACCGCATATCTGCATATATTAAAACATTCACAAACTTCATTCCACCGACATTTGTGTGTCCATTTGTCACTGAATGTGTCAGTACAATCTTGGGATATGTTTCATGCTTGTACCCTTCTATCAGTAGTACGTCAACCGTTCCTTCAAATTGCTTGATTTGTTCCTCGAGATTCGGAGCATCATTATCAATGCGCATACTCATATTTGGCGTGTTGAGAAGTGTCACATCTGCCCCACTTGCGGCAAATTTGCTGGTATCACTATCTCTTGCGATAATACCACCGTCAAGGTGATGATGCTTGATGACAGCGACTTTCAGTCCTCTCACCTTGAGCAATCCAATCATCTTATCAATAAGCGTTGTTTTTCCAGTATTTTTGAACCCGACGACTTGAAGAACTTTCATATGTCGAAATGATCGATGCCACTTGTCATATCTGTCATCATCACTTTGATGGCATCGCCTTTTTCATATCCCCGCGTACCACCTGGCAATACAATGATACCGTTGCTTTTAGCAATTGAAGTGACAGCATTTGACTTGTTGAAGCCGGCAGGGCTAGCATAAATCAAACCTTCTCGGTAGTCGATTTCAGCACGGATGAAACGTGTGAAAGGATTTGCTTTTTTGAAGTCCCCATCGAGCACTGCGTCGAGTACCGGTGCAAAAATACGATCGTGACCCATCATTTTAAGAAGTGCCGGACGTGCGAATAGTTCAAAACCTGTGTAACATGCCGAGGGATTGCCACTCAGACCAAACATCGGTTTTGACCCGAGCATGCTGACGGTTGTGACACTGCCAGGCCGCATACCGACTTTATTGAAAAGTTCTTTGGCACCTAGCGACTCATAAAGCTTCGGCAAGTGGTCATAATCTCCGACTGACACACCACCTGTGGTGATGACTGCATCCACTTCATTGAGCATCTGCTTTACTCTTTGAAGCAATGTATCGAAATCGTCCGCTTCCAACGCGTACATACGAGCCTCGATGTTCATACGCTGCAGCTGGCTCCTTACCATCGGGCCGTTTGAATTCCGGATTTTCCCCGCTTCAAGCGGTACATCGATATCCACTAATTCACTGCCGGTCGCAAGAATTCCGACCACGGGCTGCTTTCGGACTTCTATTTCTTTATAGCCAAATGTCGCAAGTGCTGCGACGGTACCTGGGTTGATGAGAGTGCCAGCAGGAACTATAACATCCCCGCTCCTACATTCCTCACCTTGTCTCGCGATATTTTCTCCCGATGTAAAGGGCTTCCTTATTGAAAATGAGCGTTCATCCTGCCTTGTCTGTTCAAACATCACCACAGCATCGGCACTCTCTGGTATAGAGGCACCGGTCATAATGCGGAAAGCCTCACCTTCGCTCAATTCGTAGCGACTTGTAGCACCAGCCGGCACTTCTGCTACGACTTCAAATGAGACTCTGTTTTCGCCGGAAGCACCTTCGCTGTCTTTGGCACGAATGGCGAATCCGTCCATTGCCGACTTGTTAAATCTCGGTACATCCATGGATGCTTCTAGATCTCGTGCAAGTATGCGCCCATAGCTTTCCGTATAAGGAATTGTTTCTACTGGAAGCTTTGACAGGCCGGAGATCACTCGACGGACCGCTTCCGAAACGGCAATCGGGGTACGATTCAAATTCATATCATCACTACTTTCGATTTGCAGATTCTGTTATACTCATTGTACTAGAAAGGAAGTTGAAAATGTCTGAATTCACTCATTTCAATCAGGAAGGCAGAGCACGTATGGTGGATGTTTCCGACAAGGAAGTAACAACCAGAACTGCTGTAGCCAAAAGCGTACTTGGTGTTTCTGAAGCAATCCATCAAGCCATTATTGGAGGTACAGTCAAAAAGGGGGATGTACTTTCAGTTGCTCAAGTTGCCGGCATCATGGCAGCCAAGAACACCCATCAGATCATCCCGATGTGCCATCCACTCCCTCTTTCCGGTGTCGATATCTCATTTGAATGGATTCATAAGAAAGAGTGGTTCCTATGTATCGAAGCCACTGTAAAGACAACCGGTCGTACGGGAGTCGAAATGGAGGCTTTGACTGCAGCAAGCGCCGTAGCACTCACCATCTACGATATGTGCAAGGCAATCGACAAGGGCATGGTTATCCATGAAACCGCACTTGTATCAAAAACAGGTGGCAAATCTGGAGATTACCATATAGACAAGTAGAGCGTGCCTTGAGGCACGCTCTACTTGTTCAATTCGTGGACGAAGTGATTGAGCTCAGGTTTAATCAGCCGCTCCATGCCAAGTCTTACTGCACCGGTCGAACCCGGCAGCGCAAAGATGACTGTCTGACCGATGGTACCTGCAACAGCACGCGACAACATGCTACGCGAGCCGATATCTTCGGTGTAGCTGAGCATTCTGAACAGTTCGCCGAACCCCTCAATCTCCTTATCGAACAGCGGTCGCAACGCCTCAATCGTTACATCACGATAAGCGATGCCAGTGCCTCCTGTTGTAATGATGGCATCTACGCCGCAACGTAACTGATGCCTTACAGCTTCTGATATTGCCGCAGCATCATCTTTTACGATGCGATAGTCATCAATAACCGTATTGAGTGACATCAGTTGATCAATGACTAGGCGTCCCCCTTTGTCCGTTTCCTCATTACGTGTATCACTGATAGTGATGACCCCTACTCCTATATCCCGATCGATCCGTCCCACAATACTCATGACAGCCTCCTAGCCGAATAGTTGATTGACAAGCGTTCTTGCCTTGTTCATATCACCGAGCCCATGGATCAGCAGCCGACCGTTATTAAAACAGACAAACCGAAAGTTCTCATAATGGAACTCTTTAAAATAGGGTGTATGGTTCACTTCTGTACCGAGTCGACCAAGGGCGTGGTCGACGACCGCTCCGTTAATACGTGGGTCCATCACCTGAACGGTATCTCTGCCACATAGCCGCATGGCATGATCAGCCTGTGCCAAAAGCGATGGGTACACCGGGCGGATGCCACAAGTTTCACATTCATCGGAGTGCATCGCATCCATACGGAATTTCATATGATCCATATCCCAGATGTTACCGACACGCATATAGTACGGTGGAGCAAACTGTTCCGTCAGAATCTTAAGACCAGTTGTTACCTGCTCGGCAACCGCCATCTGCACAGCTGGCCCGATAATTCCAGCCGTATCGCATGTCAACGTTGTTGACGGCAATATAGGCACGAGGCACCGGTAACACGGTGTTGATCCTGGTATAAACCCAGCACTACTGTAGGATGCTTCGACACATGCTGCGTATACCCATGGTATGCCAATTTTATAGGCCACATCGTTAATCATCAGACGCGTATCAAAGTTGTCCGTGCCATCAAGTAGCAGATTCGCAGATGCCGCAACTTCCATAAGCAACTGTGCATCGCAATGAGCAATGTGCGCCTCCACTTCAAGATCCGGCCGAATTTCCATGAGCCGTCCCTTCGCTGCAATCACCTTCGGCGTCTTCTCCTGAGCATCGTGCGCTGTGTACAATGTCTGGCGCTGAAGATTGGAATACTCCACATAATCGCGATCGATCAGAATCAGCTTCCGGACACCGGCACGGGCGAGCATTTCAGCAGATAAAGAGCCAAGCGCACCGACACCGACAATAAGTACCGTACTCGTTGAAATGAGATGTTGCCCACTTTCACCTATTCCCTTATAGAGCACCTGCCTTGAATAACGTTCCATGTCATCACTCCGACACCAGTTGATTTTTCTTAAGGTTACTATTCATATAGAACATTGTAAACAGACTGATTAGACAGAAGAGTGACAGAAGTATAAAACCAATGGCATAGCTGCCTGTTAGATTATGTGTCTGGTCGATGACGATTGGTGGGAAGAATCCACCGAGCCCGCCCATCATCGCGACAAAACCATTGCTGATACCCGCCTGTTTTGAGAAGTAGGTTGGAACAAACTTGAAGACCAGTCCATTGCCGATCCCGGCACAAACGGCTGTCAGCAGACATCCGATTGTAAACAAGATGATGACATTGTAAGTGAAAGCCAGCAGCAGACCAGATAATGCCAGTCCGACGAATGTGATGGTCAGCGCGTGCAGTGCATTGAACCTGTCTCCAATCATTCCACCAATTGGTCTGAGCACTGTCGCTATGACAATGAATACCGCCGTTCTGATACCAGCATCGATTGTGCTTAAGTTGAATAATGCTTCATCGGTCAGGAATCCCGGCAAGAACAGGCCGAAGGCAACAAAGGCGCCAAATGTAATGAAATACCATAGATTGAAAAAGTAGAATTTATAGTCTTTCGCCACTTCCTTGAACTGTTTAGCAAGTGGCAGATTAACTTTTTTCTCATTTCGATCTCCGAGAACAAACTGCATGATGGCAAAGAATGCCAGTATAACTAAGTAAGTCTGAACCGCTGACTGCCAACCGTTAAAAAATAATGCTAATGCCGGTGCACCAAAGCTCGTTACTGCAGTACCGATGTTGCCCATGCCGTATACACCATTGACAAAGCCATGCTTTTCCTTTGGATAGTACTTCGGAAGACTGATGACACCAATGCTGAATGTTGCTCCGCCGACACCTAGGAATACTGCTGAAATCATCAAATCCGCAGGTGTCGTAGCGATACTCAGGTAGAACACGGGCACCAGCAAGAAAATGAAACTGAAAAGAAAGATGATACGTCCCCCCATCTTATTGGCAAGAATACCGAAAGGTATACGCAGTACGGAACCGAGTATTACCGGCAAGGCAACGATGAGTGCACGGTGGTCGGCGGCCTCCGGTATATCCTTAACAATTTCAGGGAACAGTGGCGCAAGCAGCGTCCACACCATAAACCCTGCAAGTAGGCTGAATGTCTGGAGTATCAATTGTTTTTTACCCTTTTTTTCATTCATGCAGATCAACCTCATTTACTTTAGATTGTGATTTAATTTACAAATATATTATATAATCTGCACATCAATCCAAGTAAGAAGGGAAAACCCTACATTTCTAGCCACTAGTTATCATGGTATTCACTTGATTAAGCAACACTTCTTCATCGACTGCCTTCAGCACTTTATCCGCCATCGTGAATAATACCGCTTCCTCCTTGACCATATGTACCATCAACACCTCGTATGCCTCCATCACGTCCTTGACCATCTCCTTCATGCGCTCAAGCGACATTTCTCCGGAATCATGCATGGAGTGGTGGAAAAAGTGGTCGATATAGGCCTCGATTTCCTTATGTTCTTCCTCTATCGACAGAATCGGCCCCTGCTCGTATCCAATATATGTCCCGAGCATTGGAAAAAAGTACTTTTCCTCCTTTTCCTGGTGCTGTTTCAGTGGCTCTTGGAACGCTTTTAGCCTCTGCCTCAGATCTTTGGTAACCATCAACCCTTCGAGATGGCTTCTGACGTCATCGTGCTCGAACTTCAAAGCTAGACTGAACCAATCGTCCATTAGATATTTGAGGTAACGATGTTCATTTTCTAAGATGCGTAACGCCTTCAATTTAAATTGAAACTCTCCCTGTTCCATCGAATCCACCTACATTCAGAAATCTATCAATTTTTTCTTCATCGCATATTCCACGAGCTCAGGCCGACTGGCTAGTTCGAGTTTCTCCATGATTCTCGACTTGTGGGCTTCTACCGTCTTGACAGACACGAAAAGCATCTCTGCGATATCTTTATTACCGTACCCTTTGGCAATTAGCGGTAGAATTTCAAGCTCCCGCCGTGTCAGAATACTAAATGGCTCTCCTGCCTGCTTGGGCAATACCTCATTATTAAGCAACCTTTCAATGTTCTCATCCATCAGTACAGGATCCACATATCGCTCTCCGCTATATACTTTTCTAATTGCTCGGATCAGCTCATCATCTGGTGAATTCTTCAAAATATACCCTTTGGCACCACTCTTGAATGTGTGGACGATATACTCCTCATCGTCATACATCGTCAGTATCAGTATCTTCACTTCCGGAAATGTATCATTGATTCGGCTAGCAGCAAAAAGACCGGACTCTCCTGGTGGCATACTGAGATCCATCAGGAGAACGTCCGGCCCGAGCGCCTTCACTTTATCAAAGGCTTGCCGGCCATCGGCCGCTGTACCGATCACTTCCATATCCGGCTGATAGTTGATCAACATGCTGAAGCCTGTCCGCACTACCGCATGATCATCTGCAATGACAATTTTCATCTAATCTCCCCCTATACTGGAATGGAACCAAACACCTTGGTGCCTCTACCAGGCGCACTGTCGACACTGACAGTGCCCCCAACACTGCTCGCCCGCTCGGACATCCCAAAAAGACCGAGCCCCGTGCCAATCGGTGCATCTTCTGTACGAAAACCAATTCCTGTATCCTCTATTCTAAACTTGATACGATGGTTCAGTCCGTTTTCCGTCTCTTCGAGCACAACTTCGACGGAATCCACTTCAGCATACTTTGCTGCATTGAACAAAGACTCCTGGATGATTCTGTACAGCACCGTCTCGACTTCAGCATTGAAACGCTTCTGGTTGACTTCAAAACGGAAGTCCACACTAATGCCATATTGCCTTTCAATCCACTTGAAGTGGGTTTTGAGTGCCGCTTCTATTCCCAAATCGTCCAGACTGGCTGGCCGTAGCTCCACTGAAATATTTCTGACATAGTCGAGAAGTTGGCTCAAGGATTCTTCTGATTTGGCCACCTTATCATTGAGGGCCTCACGGTCGTCCACATATTTGAGGAGCCGCATTTCAAGTAGAACGTTCAAGAGCTCCTGGGTTACTCCATCATGCAGGTCCCTCGATATACGCTTCCTCTCACCCTCTTGAGCTTGGATGATGCGTTGCGTCAATCTTTTCTGGTGCTCGATTTCTTGCGTCTTCAGCTGTTCGGCTAATGGATTCAAAGTAAATACACTGATTTCATTTGTAGGATCGATACGCTGGAAGTTGGCAATGAAAGGCACTACTTCGCCTTCGCGCGTGCGCATGTAGACTTGGAAGGAGACGATTTCTTCTTCGTAGAGATAACAGTTACTACAGGCCACGCGTCCCCCATCCATGTACATGCCTTGACAATGACTACATATATGCTGGAACTGGCTTCTATCATACCCTGTTTCATCCAGTGTACTGGCAGCGTGGGCATTCATATGGACGATTTCCCCACTTTTATTGACGAAGAGGATCATCTCCTTAGAATGATGGAACATCGCCTCAAGCAGAGCGGTCAGATTGGGTTCATTCATTTACCATCAGCTCTTTCAGTATTTGTTGTCTGAGTGTATCCTCGGCAGCCTGCCTAATCGTTGCATACTCCGCATCTTGAAACGTTCTGACGCTGCGGTTCCCCATCAGCAGAATACCCATGACCTCCTCGTCGTCATTCCATAAGGGCATGGCGATGAAGCTCTTAAGGCGCTCTATTTTTAGTATCGGGTAGCGGAAAAGGTCACGTTCGATGTCTGTTTCGGCGATATCATGTATAACCATCGATTTACCGGTTTTCATGACTATGCCCGGCACCCCTTTGCCTCTTGGCAATGCGATTTTTTTCCATTGGTCCCCGCTACTGCCGATGCTGTACTTCCATTTAATCATATAGTTGGTCTGCCTAATCCGAATATCTGTCAGAGCGACAAGATCAAAACCAAATGCTTCTCGGATACTCGCCAAGGTTATTTCAACGCTACTCGTGTTCATAGTATACCCCCGCTTCCAGGAGATCCCCTCTGCTACTTATTCTTACGATAGATGATATAGCTTCTGCCAATGTAATTGAACGGCAGACTCCACGCATGTACAAGCCGTGTTGCAGGCCATAAGGCAAAGATCAGAAATCCAGTTATTACATGTATTTTAAAACTCAATGGTACATCTGTCATCAAATTTGCGTCCGGCGAGAAAACGAAGAGGCTTCTCAGCCACACAGAAATAGAGGTCCGATAATCAAAATCCGTCACCACTGCATTGGTAACCAGTGTCGCGTAGACACCCATAAATGTAATGAAGAGCAGCAAGAAATTAACAGTGATGTCGGAAGCAGAACTCAAACGGCGGACTGTCTGTTTGGTGATGCGTCTAAAAGTCAGCATAATCATGCCGATGAGCATGACGACACCGAAAATACCACCAATATATACTGCACCGATATGGTAGAGATGTTCGGTGACTCCAATTGCCGAGAGCCAGTGTGCTGGAATGAATAACCCCACAATGTGACCGAAGAAGACCGGGATGACCGAAAAGTGAAAAAGGATACTGCCGATCATCAGCTGTTTCTTCTCGATGAACTCACTAGATTTTGCCGTCCATCCAAACTGATCGATTCTGTAGCGCCACACGTGGCCGATGACGAATACTGCCACGCAGAGATATGGGAAAATGACCCATAAAAACTGATCAATCATTCTGCACCCCTTCTTTCTCCGGGGCCTCTACACATGCTTTGAATGTCTCCCTCAGTCCTTTTATCAGATTGAAATAAGGGCTTTTGTTTTTCTCAAGTGCTTCGATGACATGGTAGGTCCCGTCTTCAAGAACCATGATGAGGAGCGTCATACTCTCCTTTGCCCGGTCATCCCCGCGCCAGTCGGCAGCATAAAGGAACTCGAGCATCAGTGGCAGATAATCACTCAATTCATTGTCCGGCATCTCCAGACCAAACATTTCATACAGGACTTTGAGCTTGGCAAGCATCTGTCCACGCTCTTTTTGGTCTTCGAACTTAAAATAGGTCATATATAGATTAGTATGTTTATCAAAGTCGAAAGTCTGTGTATACACCTGCTGAATTTCATCCAGGCTGATTTCGTGCATATCCTCCCAGTACTGTTCGATGAACACTTTGGCCGGATGTCCCTCATGGAACACGCCCTCGAATGCCCTCGGATGGAAATCCAACTTTTCTGGATAAGTGAGCTGATTGGCAAAAAATCCGAATGACTGCTTATAGTTATATAGTTTATCAAGATTAATCACGCCAGATTCCTCCGTAGAAATTCTCTTCATAGACTTCTTTCCCGGACTTCACCATCGAAGCCTGTGATAGAGACGGGCCGCATCCATCACAATCCGATCCCCCAAAGCCAAACCCGCTGCTGCCCTGTGCACGATAAGGATCCGTATACTGTTCCCTATGTGAAGTCGGAATGACGAAACGGTCTTCGTATTTGGCAATGGCAAGCAGACGATACATCTTTTTCGTTTCAATGGCAGACATACCGATACGGTCAAGCCTTGACTCGTCGAAATCCTTGCCGCTTGATATGGCACGCATGTACTGTCTCATCATCGCCATTTTTTGAAGCGCGCCCTTTACAGGCGTCACATCTCCTGCAGTCAGCATATTGGCAAGGTACTGCAGTGGGATGCGCATTTCCTCGATTGCCGGGAAGATGGCGTCCGGATTCTTGATCGAATCGCGACCTTCAAAGTAGTTCATGATCGGGCTGAGTGGTGGACAGTACCAGACCATCGGCATGGTGCGGTATTCTGGGTGCAACGGGAAGGCTAGTTTATACTTCACAGCAAGATCGTATACTGGCGAACTCTGCGCGGCTTCAAGCCAGTCAGCTGAGATTCCATCACGTTCCGCCTGTTCAATCACTTCTGGATCATTTGGATCTAGGAATAAGTCAAGCTGGGCTTCATAGAGATCCTGCTCATTTTCGGTAGAAGCCGCTTCAAGCACACGATCTGCATCATAGAGCAATACACCAAGGTAGCGCATTCTGCCAGTACATGTCTCAGAACAGACCGTCGGTAGACCTGCTTCAACGCGCGGGAAACAGAATGTACATTTTTCAGCTTTATTCGTTTTCCAGTTGAAGTACACCTTCTTATAAGGACAGCCAGTCATGCAGTAGCGCCAGCCGCGGCATGCTTCCTGATCGACCAATACAATCCCATCCTCATCCCGCTTGTACATCGCTCCGGATGGACAGCTTGCGACACAACTCGGATTCAAGCAGTGCTCACAAAGTCTTGGGAGGTACATCATGAAAGTCTGCTCGAAGTTAAATTTAATCTCTTCCTCGATTTTTTCAATGTTCGGATCCTTCGGGCCTGTAATGTGTCCACCCGCAAGGTCGTCCTCCCAGTTTGGTCCCCATTCAAGATCCATTTTCTTACCGCTGATGACGGAATGGGCCTTTGCCACAGGACTGTGCTCACTTTCCTTTTTAGTGATCAGATCGTGGTAGTTATATGTCCACGGCTCATAGTACTGCTTCATTTCCGGCATATCCGGGTTATAGAAAATCTTACCGAGCGCAATTTTAGAAAGCTTCGTACCACTCTTTAGTTCCAGGCGACCATTTTTAAGTTTCCAGCCGCCCTTGTAGTGCTCCTGATCTTCCCACCTTTTCGGATATCCGATACCAGGTTTTGTTTCCACATTGTTGAACCACATGTATTCTGCACCGGGCCTATTGGTCCATGTACTCTTACATGTCACACTGCACGTGTGGCAACCGATGCATTTATCGAGATTCATTACCATTGCGATTTGCGCTTTAATCTTCAAGCCAGTCGACCTCCTTCATTTTTCTTACTGCGACATAGACATCCCGCTGGTTACCGATTGGGCCGTAGTAGTTGAAACCGTAGCTCAACTGTCCGTAGCCCCCCACCATCTGTGTCGGTTTGAGATGGATTCTTGTTGGGGCATTGTGGCTGCCTCCGCGAGTATCCGTAATCTCGGAACCCGGCATTTCGATGTGTTTGTCCTGTGCGTGGTACATGAACATCGTGCCTTTAGGCATCCTATGAGAAACAACCGCGCGTGCATTGACGACACCGTTACGGTTGTATACTTCAAGCCAGTCATTGTCGTTGATATCATGCGCTTTTGCATCAAGTTTCGACAACCATACCGTCGGACCCCCTCTAAAGAGCGTCAGCATATGCAGATTGTCCTGGTATGTGGAGTGAATATTCCATTTGCCGTGCGGTGTCAGATACCTGAGCACCAGACTATCGACGCCACCTTTTATCTTCTTATCACGCGTACCGAATACCATCGGCGGTAAAGTCGGCTTATACACCGGCAATGCTTCACCGTACTGGAGGAACATATCGTGATCGATATAGAATGACTGGCGTCCTGTGAGCGTTCTGAACGGCACTTGCTTCTCTATATTTATCGTGAATGGACTATACCTTTTACCAGGTTGATTGTAGCCCTGGAATACGGCGGTCGGAATGACTTCCCTTGGTTGCGATGTAATGTTTTTAAAAGTAATCTTCTCATGTGTACGGTCTGCTGATATGTCCTGAAGTTGCATTCCTGTCTGCTCTTCCAGATTCTCGTAGGACTTCTTTGAGACTTCACCATTTGAGCAGGAGGCAACATGAAGAATGACATCTGCTACATTTCTCGCTGTGCCCATGACAGGCAAACCATTTTTTACGGTGTCGTCAGTGTATACGCCAAGCATCGATTTCAGTTCTTCGTACTGCTTCGATACATTGAATGCAACCCCATGGGCACCGATTTTATTTTTAAACAGTGGGCCGGCTGTGATGAACTTGTCGAAGATCGCAGTAAAGTCGCGCTCGACCACTTTCATTGCCGGCATGGTGCGTCCCGGAACTGCCTCAATTTCTCCTTTAGACCAGTCCTTCACCTGACCGAGCGGCTGGGAGATTTCCTGCTTTGTATCGTGTGCCAATGGAGAAGCCACAAGGTCCTTGTGTGTACCAGGCAAGTGCATTTCTGCCATGCCACTGAACCGCTTCGCTAGATCTTTAAATATATTCCAGTCCGATTTCGACTCCCACAGCGGATTGACCGCCGGATTGAATGGATGGATGAATGGGTGCATATCAGTACTTGAGATATCGTGCTTTTCATACCATGTTGCTGTTGGCAGAATGATATCCGCATAAATTGGGGTTGCCGTCATCCTGAAATCTATCGCGACCATCAGATCAAGTTTGCCTTCGACATCTTCACGCCATTCGATTTCTTCCGGTACAAATGTGTCGTTTGGTGATGCCAGAAGACCACTTTTCGCACCGAGTAAATGCTTCATAAAATACTCTTGGCCTTTGGCGGAGGAAGAAATCAGATTGGAGCGCCAGACAAAGAGTGTCTTCGGATGATTTTCTTTGGCACCTGGATCTTCAATCGCAAACTTCGTCTCTTTGTCTTTTAGCTGTTTAACTGCGAGATCAACGATGGCGGCATCGGAATCGTCGCCCTTTGCTGCGGCTTCCTTGGCAAAATCGAGACTGCTCTTGTTGAACTGTGGATAACTCGGTAGCCACCCCAGACGTGCAGCAAGTACGTTATAATCGGCAGGGTGTTTGTAATCAATCTTTTCTGCCGTCGGTGATTGCAGTGTATCCGCCCCTGCCTCTTCATACCGCCATTGCTCTGTGGCAAAGTAGAACCAGCTTGTTGCGTTCTGCTGACGCGGTGGTGCTTGCCAGTCTTTGGCGAATGCCACGTGACCCCAACCTTCGTATGGCCGTACTTTCTCTTGACCCACATAATGTGCCCAGCCACCACCATTCTTGCCTTGACAGCCACACAACATAACAAGGTTGAGTATGGCTCTATATATAGTGTCGGAATTAAACCAGTGGTTGATCCCAGCGCCCATGATGATCATGGAGCGTCCATTTGTATCTACTGCATTCTGCGCAAATTCGCGGGCGATTTGGACAACCAGCGACTGTTTGACACCTGTAATTGTCTCTTGCCACGCCGGTGTATAGATGCAGGATACATCATCGTAGCCAGAGGCTTCATTTTCAGTGCCGTAGCGGTTGACGCCGTACTGGCTCAGCATAAGGTCGTGGATAGTGGCGACAAATTTTTCCGTACCATCGGCAAGCCTTACTTTTCTGGCAGCGATTGGTCGTCTGAATATACTGTTGCCGGCATTGTCAAAGTAAGGAAATGCAATTTCAACAATTTCCGACGCCTCTCCCTCGACGGTCAGGGCAGGATCGATTGCGGACCCATCCTCTCGTTCCAGTGTCAGGTTCCACTTCTTCCCCTCTTCCCAGCGTTGTCCCATGGTACCGTTTGGCGCGAGAATCTCGTCAGTATTAGCATCCAAAATGACGGGTTTCCATTCAGCATGCTCGGACTCTAGTCCAATATCGCTCTCTCTTAGGAAACGACCAGCTTTTAGCGTATCGTCAAATGTATCCAGCATAATGAGAAATGGCATATCCGTGAACCGCTTCGCATAATCGATAAACATCGGTTCCTGCCTCTGATGATAGAATTCATCTAAGATGACATGAGTCATTCCCTGCGCCAGCGCAGCATCTGTTCCCGGATTCGGTGCCAGCCAGTTATCAGCAAATTTCACATTCTCGGCATAATCCGGAGCGACCGAAACAATCTTTGTCCCTTTGTACCTGACTTCTGTCATGAAATGCGCATCTGGTGTTCGTGTCAATGGCACATTCGAGCCCCACATCATCAAATAGTTGGCATTATACCAGTCTGCCGATTCCGGTACATCCGTCTGCTCCCCCCATATTTGCGGCGAAGCGTTGGGGAGATCGGCATACCAGTCGTAGAAGCTGAGCATCTCGCCACCGAGCAGAGAGATAAATCTTGACCCTGCTGCATAGCTAATCATGCTCATGGCAGGAATCGGGGTAAAGCCTGCAATGCGATCCGGGCCATATTTTTTAATTGTATAGATAAGCTGAGCGGCAATCAGTTGGGTGGCATCTTTCCATGTCACACGTACATGGCCACCCATGCCACGGGCTTTTTTATATGAGGCGGCCTTCTCTTCGTCCTCGACAATGCTTGCCCATGCTTTAATCGGATCACCCTCTTCTTCCAAGGCCGCACGCCACAGACGCCACAATTTTCCTCGCATATATGGAAATTTGATACGCATCGGACTGTATTCATACCATGAAAACGAAGCACCGCGCGGGCACCCCCTTGGTTCATATTCAGGCATGTCCGGGCCGCAGGATGGGTAGTCGGTTTGCTGGTTCTCCCAGGTGATGATGCCGTTTTTGACAAATACTTTCCATGAGCAGGAACCTGTGCAGTTAACACCATGAGTTGTTCTGACAACCTTATCATGGCTCCAACGCTGTCGGTACATCTTCTCCCATTCCCTGCTTTTCTCTTCCATTATTGACCAGTTGCCGTTGAATTTTTCTGTCGATTTGAAAAATTTCAGGCCGAACAATTTTTCCATCTGTGCCACTCCTATCAGATTATCTGCTGTATCTTTGAGATACATCCATTATCTGCCTGACACCGATGGAAAGATATTAGGGAAATTCCTACTTTTATCACATACTTCCGAAAGTTTGTGACAAGTATGTAAAGTTTATAAATTTTCCGTTTGTGTATGGTAAAATGTAACGGCTAACATATACTCGATTGACTGAGTGATAAATGAAAGGGAGTTATTATTTTGTATAAAATCCTCGTTGTTGATGACGAACCCTCTATTGTGACACTTATAAAATTCAACCTTGAAAATGCAGGTTACGAAGTGATGACAGCGGCGGATGGACGACAGGGGCTGGATATTGCTCTGACCGAAAAGCCAGACCTGATTGTCTTGGACTTAATGCTACCCGGCATGGATGGCATGGATGTCTGTAAAAAGCTGAGGCAGGAGAAGATGGATACACCGATACTGATGTTGACGGCTAAAGACGAAGAATTCGATAAGATTCTTGGCCTCGAACTCGGTGCAGATGATTATATGACAAAACCTTTTAGTCCAAGAGAAGTTGTCGCACGTGTCAAGGCGATACTGAGAAGGACACAGGTAACGAAACCGGATGGAGTGGAAGACTCTACCGTCATGCACCTTGGCGAGCTTGAGATTCGCACAGATACTTACGATGTCTATGCAAGAGGTAAACAGCTTGTGCTTACACCAAAGGAATATGAGCTTCTTCTGTACCTTGCCAATCATAAGAATAAGGTACTCAGTCGGGACCAATTACTGAATGGGGTATGGGATTTCCACTATGACGGAGATACAAGAATCGTCGATGTACATATCAGTCACCTCCGTGAGAAGATTGAAGCAGACACAAAGCGACCGACGTATATTAGAACCATACGCGGATTCGGCTACAAACTTGAGGTCCCCGCTGAATGAAACGGCTGTGGTCCAGGATAGCCCTCTCCTTTTTCATCCTGATCCTGACACTCGTCATCGTACTATGGTTTTTCTTGACTGCGATCATCAAAGACGCCTATACGGAGATGACCCGCGATCATCTGGTCGAAAATGGCCAGATGGTTTCGCAATTGATCGCGACCTCCAACAACTTTAACGACCCAGAAGCACTACAAGGACTAATCCAGCAATTCAACCAGCCGATTGAAATGCGGTATACAGTTGTAGACGAAGAAGGTGTCGTACTTGCAGACTCAGAAAACGACCCCTCAACGATGAATAACCATATCAATAGGCCCGAAATCCAAGCGGTCATCCGCAATGGCAGTGCACTGGGCGAATCCGTACGTTACAGTACAACCGAGCAAATCAATATGATGTACGTTGCACTGCCGATCATCGAACAAAACGAGACAGTGGGTGCCATCAGAACCTCATTGTCACTTAGTGTGGTTGATGAGGCTCTGTCCAGACTTTGGGTCAGCCTGTCGATTGTGCTTGGAATAATGTTCCTCATCTCCGGAGTAGCAAGCGCAATGCTTGCAAGAAGCATCATGAGACCCATCGATAATATTATGGATGCGACGTACCGTTTGCGGGAGAAGGATTACAGCAGCAGGGTAAATGCTCCTTCCAAAGGAGAGTTCGGCGATCTTTCTCTCTCCATCAATTCACTAGCTGCAAGTCTACAAAAGCAGATGAAGGAAATCGAGGAGAATGAGCAGCAGTTAACCAGTATCATCTCGAATATGGTCAGTGGTGTTATGCTGATTAACGAGGAGGGCAGGGTCGTCTTATTAAACTCCGCAATGGAACGATTCCTTTCGCAGCACAAAGACAATATCGTCGGACAGGCCTATGAAAAGGCCGGTGAACGCTTTGCACTCAGCCCACACATAAAATCAGTTCTGGAAAATGGTCTTAAGGTACATGAAGAAGTCCATTCGTATTTCCCTGAAGAGCGCGTGATGGATGCCCATCTAGCCCCCTACTATGGACAAGGTTGGCAACAGAAAGGTGTCATTGTGGTCCTGCACGATATTACGAATATTAAGAGGCTTGAGAAGATGCGTAGCGATTTTGTGGCCAATGTATCGCACGAATTGAAAACACCCGTAACTTCTGTCAGTGGCTTTTCTGAAACACTGCTCAGTGGTGAAGTGACAGATGAAGCAACAAAGAAGCAGTTCTTGCAAATAATATACGATGAAAGCCAGAGGCTTAACAGGTTGATTAGCGATTTGCTGCACCTTTCGAAGATTGAGAAAAAAGAGATGCCACTTGATCTTGAAGTCGTCGATATGACTGGTCTCGTCCATGAAGTGGCCAAGACGCTACGGAACGCAGTAGAAAATAAGAAGACACATTTGACCCTACCTGAAGTATCCAAGAAAATTTATCTTCAAGGAGATCAGGATCGTATTAGACAAATCATTCTCAATCTACTTGGCAATGCCGTCAATTACACGGCTGAAGGAGGTCACGTTGATATTTCCCTTAAGGAAAACATCAATACAGTCCGCTTGGTTGTAAAAGACGACGGCATCGGCATACCGGAGGAAAGTCTACCAAGAATTTTCGAGAGGTTCTATCGCGTTGATAAAGCGAGGGCGCGTCATTCCGGCGGAACAGGCCTCGGGCTCGCCATAGTGAAGCACCTGATAGAATCGCATCACGGTGAAATAGAAATAGAGAGCAGAGAAGGTGAAGGCACAAAAATCACTGTTACGTTCCCGAAAGACCAAAATGCGGATTAATTCTTTTAAAACGGCGGGGCTGGCTCCATTTATGGAGCCAGCCCCGCCGTTTTATTCGGGATTCTCAGTTGTAGTGCCTCTCCCGCATCCTTTTAAATAAAATATTGTTTTCGAGATGAACGTGATCCAAAGTATCCTTCTCTAGTTTCTCCAGTCTTCTATACACGAGCCTGATTGTACCGGAAGCCTCGTCCGAAGGTGTATAGTCGTTGGTCATATCGCGCAGTCTCCAGAAAGCTTCTGCGGCGTTCCGGTGCTCGTCTTCAAGTTCTGTGATGTGGGGTTTGAGTGCTTCTTTTTTATTCTCGGACGGATCCTCCAAAAAGGAACCGAGCATCGGGAAGATATTTTCGTCCTCATCACGGGTATGATCCAGCAGTGCAGTCTTAAGATTAAGGAATATATCCTCGACCATTTCGAGTTCACCATCCTCTTTGACCATTTTCTCAGTATAGGATTCTAGAATTGGCAATTCATCTTTTAGGTCTTCATGATATTTCCTTTGGATGTAACTTATTATGCTCTGTTCATCCATATATTTAATATCGATGCCGTCTTGGTTTTCAGTTCCCATACCGTTAATTTCATAGAGTAGATTATCCAGTGATAGCTGATGAACCTGCGCAACTTCATCGAGGGTTCTATTACCATCGTTGGCAAAATCTATCCTCTGTTTCCTGAAAATGTCCCCGGATTTCGGAATTTCTGTTACGATATTACTAAGTGTCATCTGTCCTGTAATTGTCTTCACCCTACATTCCTCCTCATTATTACTTCAATCATACCTTTATCACCGGGTATTCAAACGAATTTACCTACAGTTTAGTGAAAGTGTAGTGAGGGTATATTATAATCATCCTATAACGAAGATGCCGGAGGTTAAATGAATGAATGATAAAGTGAAAAAGGCCGTAACGCTGCTACCTGTAGTACTCGTTCCCCTTTTCAACGAAAGAAACCGCATCAAGAAGCACCCTGATGTACAAAAACTCAGTAAAACATCGAACACCATTTACCATTCAGCAAAAGATAAAAGTACCAGTGCTGCGCAAACGGTAAAAAGTGCAAGTACATCCACATACCAAACGGGTAGAAATGCCGTCTCTAAAGTAGGAGATGCTGTCGCCGATAGACGTACACAGCATGCTTACAAGAAAGAGCATAAGCAGTATCAAAAAAACCTCCAACAAGAAGAAGCATTACTTAAGCAGTTTGAGAAAGAAAAGGAAAAGCATAGAAAACAGCGTTTAAAAGAGCAGGATCAGTCTGCAATACCTGTACCTAAAATCATGCAGTCAGATGCTGGGAAGAATGATAATGAAGATAAGTCACATGCAATGACAATAGATGATGCATATAAAGCAAGCGAAGTTAAGTCACCTGAAACAAAGGCCGAGATGAAATCGAATCCTGACAATCACGGTTTTGCCACAGAGTATAAAACCGACCAGTCAAGTAATCGTGCGAGTTTGACAGAAGAAGACGAAGCACGTCTGGAAATCGATGCTGTTGAACCGGAGCAAACAAACAATAATAACGAACAGGAGAGATTTGACCATATGGATCAAAACATGAACTACTGGATTGACAATAAAGTAAAAGGGCATGAGACGGATAGTTATGAGAACGGAAAACTATTCACGAAGCATAAGAATAGATTGGATCCGAAACATGCAGTGACGGCAAAGAAGAAAACAGAAAAGGAAGACTCTCTTTTTAACAGACATCGTGATCTACACGAAACAAAAATGACTGAAAAGGGGCGCAAGACGGGTGAGTCTAGCGCAATAACGAAGTCTAAAAGACAGAAAAAACTGGAAAAGAAAATCGAAAAGCATAAGCAAAAGCAGTATAATTAATCAATTCACTATAACAGCCTTTAACAGAGGGAGGTATTACAAGAGTGAAGATTCGAAATGCTACCATTTTCTGCGGTTCCCGAAATGGCGATGACCCTGTCTACCAAGATCAGGCCTACGCACTTGGTGCATTACTTGCCGAAAAAAACATAGGCGTTGTGTTTGGAGGTGGTGCTGTCGGGCTTATGGGGACTGTAGCTGATGGCGCGCTCTCGAATGGAGGCAGTGTAACCGGTGTTATACCAAGGTTCTTGGTTGATAAGGAAATGGCCCATCCCGATGTTCAGCATATGGAGATCGTAGAAACGATGCATGAAAGAAAGGCAAGAATGGTAGCATTGGGCGACGTGATTATTACATTGCCTGGCGGGGTTGGCACCCTGGAAGAATTCTTCGAAGCTTTCACTTGGGGCCAGATTGGTCTAATAGAAAAACCCATCGGTCTGCTCGATGTCGACCATTTCTTCGATTCACTCTCACAACTTTTTAAGAAACTAATTACTGAAGGATTCCTTGAAGAGGAACATATGTCGCAACTTTTCATCAGTAGTGATCCCAGTGATATCCTAAGAAGTTTGGAAGCATTCGAGCCTACCGGATTTAAATAATAAGACACAAAAAACGGCGTCCCTAGGGACGCCGTTTTTTTATTTCGAGCTTATAGACAATGTGTGGTTTTAGCGAATGGCCGTCAGCAATCAGGGGATGATTGAATGTTTCCAAATGAGACATGCCTATTTTCTCCATGACATGGATAGATGGAAAATTCTTCTTAGCTGCAAGGGCATATACTTCTTTGATGTCGGTATGCCGTTCTACAAACTTAAGCACACCTACTGCTGCCTCTGTAGCAAAACCCTGGTTCCAATGCTTTTTCATCAACCGCCAGCCAATCTCGATGCAAGGTAGGAAATCCAGCCTGAAAGGGCCATCCTCTTCCAGTACTTGTATACCTGTAAAACCGATGAACTCTCCTGTGTCTCTTCTCTCTACAGCAAAAAGTCCAAACCCTCTGTCTTCGATATCTTTTTGTGCATCAATCACAAACTGCCGAGAAGCTTCCCTAGACAGATGGTTTGGGAAGTAGCGCCGCACGTCTGGGTCTTGGTTCATCCTTATGAAATGAGCGATGTCGCTCTGTTGCCAATCACGTAGTATTAAACGCTTGGTTTTGATGTATTTCATGCTCATTTTCAACCACTCTCTCAATTGTTAATGTTCTTAATCCGTAAACATCAGATGAAATTGAAAGAGACAGGAATGCACGTATTTCTACCGCTCTTCCACCTTATCGCTTTCATTATCCATCGGTGCATCCATTCTCTTATAAGTAAGGAGCTGGACCTCAACTTCTTTATCGCTGAAATCGTAGTCTTCTAAGTCCTCTTTCTTTTCGGTAGTAAATACCACATCTACAAAGTCATGTGATTTCTTGAAGTCATACCTCGCGTTGAATGTCTCGAACTCCTGATCCAGATTTGGCTTCTTGGCTACGAAGCGGGATGTGTCTCCTTCGAAATGCTCCACTGCCATTCCAGTAATTTCTTCTATTTCGTAACCCAATGCTTCAAGTGTCATTTTTTTACCTTCGATGATATTGAACTTATCCTCGTGCATTAAATCTCCTCGCTCTCAAATGTTTACTTCATGTATTCCCTTTTGAGGCGTATTTAATCTTTACCCAGCAGACGAGTCTTCCTGACTTTCATCCTCTTCCTGCTCTTCTTCATTTTCCTGTGCTGGTCCCGACTCTTCTTCTCTCAATGATTCGAGCTCAGCCTCCTTAGCATCTATATTCTCTTCCAACTGCTTGTTTTCTTCTTTAACATTCTGAATTCTATTCTCTAGAGATCTATTCTCTTGACTGATTGCTTCAAGATCTTTCGCCGCCTGGCTTTCGTCCGACCCGCATCCGGCGAGTAGCACTACCATTGCGATGACAGTTAGACGTTTCATTCGATCACCCTTTTTCTATTCTGTTGTAGATTATACCACCTAAAGTTGATGATGAAAATTTAAACAATGGTAGAGAAGATGTATTCATTAAAAAAGAGTACCGCAGACACTTACAGTGTCTGCGGTACTCTTTGATTATTTTGTACTACACTATTATTCGTTGATGTTTACATTTCTAAGATCATAGATATTGTATCGATCGATTCCGATATTCTCTACATTGTTACTGTATGCATTAAGGTTTTCAGAGTGTCTGACGAAGATGGCAGGCGCTTCATCAACGAGAAGTTGTTGTGCTTCTTGATAGATTTCTTCCCTAACCGAATCATCGGACTCTCGTTTCCCTTCATCAAGCAGTGCATCCAGCTCATCATTTTCAAAGAAGGAGCGGTTACCTTCTGCTCCTACCATGTCTGAGTGGAACAGCGGAGAGATACCATTGTCAGGGTCACCGGTAGTATTCGACCACCCAAGAATGAACATATCGTGTTCGCCGTTCCCTGTCATCTCGAGGTATGCGCCCCACTCGACCTGTTGAATATTTACATTGATATTGAGCTCTGCCAAGGATTCCTGCAGCCAGATAGCCATATCCCTACGCTCAGGGTTATCTTCGTTTACCATAAGATTGACATCGAATCCATCTTCATAACCTGCTTCAGCCAACAATTCACGCGCTTGGTCCATGTCGTATTCAGGACCTTCAAGACTATCACTGCTTCCTAAAATACCGGGTGCGAGTGGACCTGCTGCTGGCGTACCAGAATCATTGTAGACACCAGACAATACAGCTTCCTTGTCAAATGCATGCGTAATCGCAGTTCTCACCTGGGGATCATCGAACGGTTCCTTTTGAGTATTGAAACCGATATAGTCGATGGATACAGAGTCTGTACGTTCCAGTGTGACATCGTCATTGTTTTCCATACGCTCAATATTATTGGATTCTACTTGGGCAATAAAATCAGATGAACCTGTTTCTAGCTCAGCAATTCTAGAGCCTGTTTCAGAAACTACTTTGAAGGTCGCAGAATCGATTGTCGGCGCACCATCCCAGTAATCTTCGAAAGCAACAAGCTCTGTACTTTCACCTGGATTTCTATTCTCGAACTGCAGGTATCCAGAACCAGTCGGATTCTGTTCTACAACACTACCGATATACTGGCTGATTGAATCAGCAGCATCCTCGTATTCGCTGTCACCTGCTTCGCGTGCTTCGTAGTACTCGTCAGCAGTCATGTCGAGCCCAGCCTCATCGATTGCGTTCTGATAGTCCTCGTCAATAAGATCACCGCTCATCATTTTCCCTGCGCCATGAGTCAGGTGGTTGATAAGTGGTGCGAATGGATATTCCGTGACGATTTCGACTTGATAGTCATCGACTACGTTCACTTCCTCAATCATCTCTAGCACAAAAGCACGCTCAGAAGCAGCTGCGGGTTCCAAGAGACGATCCAGATTCTTCTTGACCACGTCAGCATTGAACTCACTACCATCATGGAAAGTGACGCCTTCCCTCAAGGTGAATAGCCATGTGGTGTCATCAGTCTGTTCCCACTCCGTCGCAAGCAGTGGTGCCACTTCGAGGTTCTCATCTTGTACAACAAGCCCTTCGTACATCGTATCCCTCACCTGTTCAGACGGCACGTCATTACTGCCATGTGGATCCATGGACACTGCGTCACTCGGGAAAGCAAGGACCATATCCCCGCCGCCACCAGACGTTTCTTCACCCTCAGCATCTGAGTCCGGCTCGACACTACTATCATCAGTACACGCTGCTAATACCAGTACGAAAATACTGATCAGCAGGAATTTCAAGTAATTCTTCATCTATTATTCCCCCTATGGTCATCTTCTCCCATCATCCAGTTCCTATGTATACTTGGGATACTACAATCTTATAACAGCAAGAGTATTCTTTCAATAAGGAATATTCAGAAATATAAAGGGGGAAAGAAACAGTCAATATACAATTAAGGGCATATTGACTGCTCCCACATCCAAAGCTTCCTAATTTCGCAACGTAACATTTCTAAAGTCCGGCTTATTGTAGCGGTCGATTGTGAGTCCTTCAACTTCATCACGATAAGCATTTGTACTCTCAGCCTGCCTCATGAATATCGATGGCGCTTCTTCTATCAGCATTCTTTGCGCTTCTTGATAAATCTGTTCGCGTGCCTCTATATCGCTCTCCTGTCTGCCAGCTTCAAGCAGCCCATCTAGTTCGTCATTTTCAAAGAAGAAGCGATTGCCCTGACTGCCGATCATTGAAGAATGGTACAGCGGCCATAGCCCCTGGTCCGGGTCTCCTGTGGTATTTGGTAATCCTAGCAGGAATATGTCGTGATCACCTGTGCTAGCTCTCTCAAGGTATGCTCCCCATTCGATTTGCTCTACTGTCGCCTCTATATTTAAAGTTGCGAGCGCTTCTTGAAGATATATTGCTACGTCAATCCTCTCTGGTGCATCATTCGTAATAATGGAAACCTCGAAGCCATCTTCATAACCTGCTTCCTCCATGAGCGCTTTGGCACGATCTACATCGTATTCCAATACTTCGATAGTGTCATCATACCCCAGCACTTCAGGTTGCAGTGGCCCATTAAGTGCTCTACCTGTTCCGTTGTAAATACCTTCAAGAACCTCTTCTTTGTCGAATATGTGAGTAATGGCCTGCCTCACTCTTTTATCATCTAGAGGTTCCTTACTCGTGTTGAAACCGACATATTCCATGGAGATAGAATGGAAAGTAAACATATGTGTTTCTGGATTATCTTCTATTCTCTCAATGCTACTTGAATCGAACCCGCTAATCATATGTGAAGTACCTGTTTCAAGTTCAGCGAGCTGGGAGCCTGATTCTGCTACAACTTTGTACGTAACTGTATCTAGTTTCGCTGGTGTCCCCCAGTAGTCATCGAATCTAGATAGAGTCGTCGACTCCCCGGGGTTACGTGTTTCTAGCTGAAGATAACCCGTACCGATTGGTTTTTGTTCCACTATTGTATGTAGGTATTCAGAAATATCATCACTGATTTCGTTATATCTTTCTATATCTGTCTCCCTTAGACTATAGAAATCCTCGACTGTAATATCAATATCCGCTTCCTCAAGTGCATTACTGTAATCTTCATCGATGACCCGCTTACTTATCATACCGCCACCATCATTTGTAAGATGGTTAAGGAGGGGAGCAAATGGATATTCAGTTGTAATCTCGACTTGATACTCATCTAAAATCTCAACAGACTCTATCATTTCAAACAGGTTCACGCGAGGAGAAGCAATACCCGGGTCCACTATCCTGTCAAAGTTGGCTTTGACGACTTCCGCATTAAATGGACTACCGTCGTGGAAAGAAACATCTTCTCTCAAGGTAAATAACCAAGTTTCATCATCCACCTGCTCCCACTCCTCTGCTAGCAACGGTTCAATTTCCAGTTCTGCATTCTGGGTGACCAGCCCTTCATAAATCGTGTTGCGCACTTTATCTGAAGGTAAGTCACTACTACCATGGGGATCTAGAGATACAAGATCACTGTTCGTAGAAAGTATAAAATCCCCACCGCTCTGACTCTGTGATTCAGTTTCTGATCCAACATCGCCATCATCCGTGCACCCTGCGAGTACTAAAAAGCAAAAAAACGAAAATACGATGGTTACCTTTTTCATCGATACACTCCTTTTTATTTTCCTACTAAATAACTATGCATTATTCATGATTTCATGTTATATTAACAATTTCAATAGTGCAATGCCTCGAACCGAAATAATTTGATTTATCTGGAAACATCAGTCTCCCACTTTTTTCTGGAAGGTGATCGTGTAAACCTCTCCTAAACAAAGAAGGTAGACAATTTCTATGTCCTTATAAACATTGATATATTGGATCGAGATATGTATCATTATGAATAACCAATAAAAGAATTTTCTCAAAATTCCATTAAGATTTCAGGAGGTCAGAGCATGGCAGTTGCTTCTAAAGAAAGAATTCGTGATACCAGACCGGTAAACCCCCGGATTAAAAGCCTAAAAGATACGTTTAGGCGCCTCAAAAAAAATAAATCCGCACTTGTTGGTTTTTATGTACTTTTATTCTTCTTCGTGGTATCCATATTTGGCGCACTTGATGCCAACTACGGTTTAACAGGTATAAGTTCAAATGCTACAAGTCTTTCAGAAAAACTGGAAAGCCCATCAGCCGCCCACTGGTTCGGCACGGATCACCTGGGTAGAGATATTTTCATAAGAATATTACATGGTATGTACATAACATTGGGAGTAGGATTTGCAGCTACGTTCTTAGCAGGCCTTGTTGGGGTACCACTTGGTATTCTTGCCGGTTACTACGGCGGATGGTTTGACACTATCGTCATGAGAATCATGGACGTCCTGCTAGCCTTCCCAGGAATTTTGCTTGCGCTTGCGATCGTAAGTGTTCTTGGAGGCAGTACAATCAATGTAACAATTGCCATCGCAATCGGCGCTATTCCACAATTTGCCCGCATTGTCAGAGGGTCGACATTGACAACTAAAAAACTGGAATATGTCGATGCCATTCGGGCACTCGGTGCACGTGATGGGAAAATCATCTTCCAACACATACTCCCGAACATCATGTCACCAATTATCGTCAACACTACACTCTTCATCGCAACAGCGATACTTACTGCTGCTGGACTTTCATTCCTCGGACTTGGAGTACAGCCGCCGACACCTGAATGGGGTGCTATGCTGAATGACGGGAGAAACTATATGTATCAGGCAGGACATATCACACTTTTCCCTGGCATGATGATCGTCATCGTGGTACTTGCATTTAATTTATTCGGAGACGGATTGAGAGATGCACTCGATCCGAAAATGAGAAAATAGGAGGCATCATATGACTACATTTATCATTCGCAGACTACTACAGCTGATTCCTGTACTGCTTGGGGTGACCATACTGGTATTCAGCTTGATGCATCTGACTCCGGGTAATCCGGCGGTAATCATGGCCGGTGAAAGTGCGCCTCAGGCAACTGTCGAAGCGATCGAACAGCGTCTTGGACTGAACGACCCACTGCATGTCCAATACTTAAATTTCCTAGGGAATGCCCTGCAGTTGGATTTTGGCACATCTATCAGGGATAACATCCCGGTATTCAGCCATATACAGCCAAGATTCCTAATCACACTAGAACTGACAATATATTCAATGATTTTTGCGATCGTTCTTGGACTTCTGGCCGGCATCGTTTCAGCCGTACGTCAATACACTATTTCTGACGTTGCTATCATGATCGTTGCACTGTTTGGTCTTTCCATGCCGAACTTCTGGCTTGGACTGATGCTCATCCAGTGGTTTTCAATCAATCTTGGGTGGTTTTCACCGACAGGCTGGGGAGATCCCGATCAGCTCGTCCTTCCTGTCATTGCACTGGGTACGGCGGGAGCCGCAATCATCGCACGCATGACAAGGAGCAGTATGTTAGATGTTATATCGCAAGACTACATTAGAACCGCGAGAGCAAAAGGCGTAAAAGAGCGCGTGGTTATATTCAGACATGCACTGAAAAATGCCATGATTCCTGTAGTGACGGTAATCGGCTTACAGTTCGGTTATTTCCTCGCCGGATCGGTCCTTACCGAAAGCGTCTTTGCAATCAATGGCCTTGGTCGTCTCATTATCGATGCCATCCTACAAAGAGACTTCCCGATCGTCCAGGGCGCTGTACTTGTTGTTTCAATATCTTTCGTTGTAGTCAATCTCATCGTTGATATATCCTACAGGTTCCTCAATAAACGCGTAGACCTAAACTAAGCTGGGAGTGACATATGTGTCAAAGAATATTCTTGATATAAAAGACCTGAGAACTTCCTTCTTTCTGGAAGGAAATGAAGTGCGGGCAGTCGATGGTGTAACATTCCAAGTGCCTGAAGGAAAGACACTCGGTATCGTCGGAGAATCAGGCTCCGGCAAGAGTATCACTGCGCTGTCCATCCTGCAGCTCATAGAAAATCCCGGTAAAATTGTCGGTGGTAGCATCAACTTCAAGGGAGAAGAACTCACAACAGCGAAGACATCCCGTATGCGAGACATTCGAGGAAATGAAATATCCATGATTTTCCAAGAGCCGATGACTTCACTTAATCCGGTCTATACCATCGGCCAACAGATGAGGGAATCTTATAAGATACACCAAGGTCTTGGTAAAAAGGAAGGCACAAAAAGAGCAATTGAAATGCTTGAACTCGTTGGTATCCCCTCCCCTGCCAAGCGTATCGACCAATACCCTTATGAATTATCAGGAGGTATGCGTCAACGTGTGATGATCGCCATGGCACTCGCATGTAGACCGGAACTCTTGATTGCCGATGAACCGACAACTGCACTTGATGTCACCATCCAGGCACAAATACTTGAACTTATCAAAGAACTTCAGAGCGATATTGGTATGAGCGTTATTATGATCACACATGACCTCGGTGTAGTGGCAGAAACATGCGATTATGTTGCCGTAATGTACTGCGGTAAAGTAGTCGAATATGCGGATGTCGAAACATTATTTGAAAATCCAAGACACCCCTATACGGTCGGTCTTCTTAATTCACTTCCACGCCATGATGTTGATCAAGATGAGCTAATTCCGATCAAGGGGAATGTGCCTGCACCGGACGAAATGCCGACAGGCTGCCGGTTTGCACCAAGATGTCCGCATGCATCCGATATATGCAGCAAGCTTCCTGAACTTGAGACTCAAGAAGACGGCAACGATGTTAGATGCTGGATCTATACTGAGGAATGGGATGGAGAGAAGGAGGTAGCAGTCTATGACAGAGAACCTACTACTTAAAGTTGAGAATCTAAAACAGTATTTCCCGATTAAAGGTGGATTCCTCGGACGTACTGTTAACCATGTCAAAGCAGTTGATGATATTTCGTTTTCTATCCGCAAAGGAGAGACTGTTTCTGTTGTCGGTGAGTCCGGGTGTGGGAAATCGACAACTGGTCGAGCCATACTCCGACTTGATGAACCGACAGCCGGAGGAGTCGAGTTCGAGGGCAGAGATGTTCTCGGTATGAGTGCAAAAGAGATGCGAAAAATGCGCAGTGAGATGCAGATCATATTCCAAGATCCCTATGCCTCACTTAATCCACGTAAGACCGTTCGCCAAACACTTAACGAGGCAATGGAAATTCAAAATGTGGTTCCTAAAAAGGAGCGTAACGCGCGCATCATTGAACTTATGGAGACAGTTGGACTTCAGAAGCACCAGGTAGATCGTTTCCCTCACGAGTTTTCAGGTGGTCAGAGACAGCGTGTCGGTATTGCGCGTGCATTGTCGGTGAATCCGAAACTCATCATCTGTGATGAGGCAGTGAGTGCCCTTGATGTATCTATCCAGGCACAAGTACTGAATCTGCTCAAGCGTCTACAGCGTGAGATGGGACTTACGTATCTTTTCATTGCTCACGATCTTGGTGTCGTCCGTCACATATCGGACCGTATCATAGTAATGTATCTTGGCAAAATAGTCGAAATGGGCGACACGAAGAGTATTTTCGAGAACCCACAGCACCCTTATACGAAAGCACTGCTCTCTGCAATTCCCATCGCTAATCCGAAAAAGAAGTCGGAACGGATATTCCTGCGTGGAGACGTTCCTTCTCCAATCGATCCGCCAACAGGATGTCGTTTCCATACAAGATGTCCATTCGCCACGGATAAGTGCCGAGAAGAAGTACCTGTTTTAGAAGAAAAGGATGAAATCTACAAAGATAAGCACAGCGTTGCCTGTCATTATGCGCTCGATATACAACAAGGCAAGCACCAGCCAAAGTACAATATGACCGATGTACGCAAAAACCTCGACGATGAGGGCACAGACAACAAGAGTAAGGAAAAGGAAATCGAAAACGTATAGGACAAAAAAGGCCCCTCAATGAGGGGCCCTTTTAATATGCTAGAAGACAAGCGCATCGAGCAGGAACCATATTACCATGAGTACATAGACGACTGCGTTGAATACTGCACTTGAAACAAACGCAAGCAATGAACCTACAGATGCCTTGAACGCTTGGTTTAAGTCTCTGGAATTGATAAGTTCCACAACTAATACCAGCACAAAAGGCACGAATATAATTCCAAACGGTGGATAGAGGAACATACCGACGACTACACCGACAATGGCGGCATATTCACCGCGCTTTGTCCCCCCATATTTTTTGACGAAATAGCTGTTTGCGATAAAGTCGCTGAATAGGACCAAGACTGTCAATACAAATACGACGAGCCAGAACATCCAAGATAAGGTCTCACTGTTGATCAGAAAATGATATACAAGAAAGCCGATCCAGAACATGAGTACCGAAGGTACAACAGGAAAAACCAGACCTGCAAATCCGATGATGAATGAAGCGACAACGACGAGCCACCAGATAATCTCCATTAAACTTCTCCTTTCTTAACTTCACTTTGTGTGAAGAAAAATAAAACAAATGCTGTGAATACGAACGCGCCTGCAATAAAGAATGAGTACTCCAAGCCTACAATATCGCTGGCAAAGCCACCAAGTAGGTTGCCTAGCAGCTGACCGATAATCATCCCATTGGCAAATAGCGTTGAGGCATAGCCTGGGAAATCGGGAAGCAGGTCCTGGAAATAGCTAATGCCGAGCCCGAGAAGCACAGCTAGGAAGATGGCCAGAGGAAACTGACCGATAATCATTGCTGTAAAGTCATTAAATATACCGATTGAAAAGAAAAACAGGCTCCCAAGGAAAGCACCGACGATCAGAAGTGTTCTCGAACTGACCTTACCTGCAATGTAACCCATCAGTATCATAAGCGGTACCTCAAGGCCTGCACAAAGGCTTGAAAGGATGCCGACACCCCGTTCTCCTGCTTCTAAGTACTGCGTTACATACAAAGGCATATTCAGAAGATACATCCATTGTCCCACATGCAGCATGGTAAATGCTACAAATGGCAACAGCAGTGCAGGTGTTTTGAGAATATTAGGCGGTCTATTCCCTTCATAATCCCTTATTGTTGCAGCACTTTGTGGCGCTACTCGCTTCTTTGCGGGCTTAATTAGAATTGACAGACAAAGTACTAGAATAAACATGAGTACGGTACCGGTAAAAAGTCCATTGAATCCGTAAATACCGAGCAGTACAGAGCCAATCAAAGGACCAAAAAGAAAACCGAAGGAGAACATGGACCTGAGTACTGTATTTGCCATTACTGCCATGTTGGATCTATAGGCATTAATCGATTCGCGCGCTGATGCGTATAGTTGGGGCATGGCAGGTGCACCAAGTGCCGCAAAAATAATGTAGGACAAAGCCAGAAGCCATACGTTGCCGATGACAAGATAGCTGCTAAAAGCAATAACCATCATCACCAGAGCACCGATAATCAGATACTTGCGATCAAAAGCAAGATGGTCACTCTTCCTACCAACCATCGTATTCATCAGGAAACCGCCTACTGCGGTAATAGCCATAAATACGCCATAAGCTGAAGTCGACATGCCATGGCGCTCCGTCATGAAGATAACCAGAAAAGGAGCTGTTAAGGAAACAGCCATTCCAAGTAGCATCATGTTAATCAGAAATAATCGATAATTCTGTATCCTGAAAAGTTCGCGCATTTTACCAACCTGTTCTTTCTATATATAGTCTTCGGTACTCAGTTTGCATTGACGAACGTCCTTACGAGCTTCAGAAATGCTTCCACTTGCGGAAGTTCAAGTACGCTCCTGTCGAATGCAATATAAGTATTGCGGGTAATTGGGCGCCCATCTACCTTCACCTCGTCAACATTGAATTTTTTCGTGTCGAAACCTTCTACAACAATCTCTGGAAGAACGGTCATGCCAATCCCTTCAAGTAGCAGTGCGCGACAGGTTGCGATCTGGTCAACCTTGATCTGCGCATCGTAATTACGACTGAATCGATGTTCAAAAAAATGCTCAATTTCACTGATGTACATAGGATCCGCTTGAAACTCAATGATTGGCAAGCTGGATCTGTCGTCGCTATTTTTTGGCGTTACAAGATAATGGCGATCTACAAACAGCAACTCGTTCTGCTTGTTCAGTATCTGGTTGCCACGTACGATAGAAATATGAAAATCGTTCTGCTCCCCGATAATCTGCTGAGAAGACCCGACCTTTATTTTAATATTCACGTTTGGATAGAGTTTTAGATACTGTGCCAGTATTTCCGGAAGGATGGTATGACCGATCAGTGAAGACACACCTATCGATAAGTTCCCCTGGATGGAATTCTGATTGATTCGGATATACTCCTTGACTAGCGCTTCACGTTCAACCACGCTTCTGGCATGATCAATGATCTTTTCCCCTTCACCTGTTACGTACAATTCCTTCTTTGTTCGAATAAAAATTTTTACTCCCCACTCATCTTCAATCGATTTGAGACGCTGACTGACAGCAGGCTGTGAGATGAAGAGTTTTTCGGCAGCACGTCTTAATGTACGGGTTTCATCCAACGTGACTAGAAGCTTATAATCATCGACCTTCATAATGCAACATCCTTTCATCAATAATGAAATATTATCACAAATACAGACAGAGATAATGACTGAATACAAATAAGTGTTAATAATCCGGGTGTGGGGTATATGCCTATTACATCATTCTATTAGGAGGCGCGAGAATAATGACCGAAGAAAACAAGTACAAACAGGTGGATGAAGCGGTTGAAGGGTATACACAAGATCGCCAGCCAGGTATTGAAAAAGACATGGACCCAAAACCGATTTTTGAAGATGAGAATTACAAAGGAAGCGAAAAACTAAAGGATAAAGTTGCCATCATTACAGGTGGAGATTCAGGCATCGGTCGAGCGGTTGCGATAGCCTACGCAAAAGAAGGTGCCGATATCGTCATCGGTTATCTTGATGAACACGATGATGCGAAAAAAACAAAAGAAATTGCAGAGTCATACGGCGCTAAATGTGAAATATACGCATTTGATGTAAAGCAAAAGGCAGAGTGCAATAAGCTTGTCGACTTTACCATCGAAAATTTCGGTAAACTGAATGTGCTTGTCAATCATGCCGGCGTACAGTATCCTACCGACGAATTCCTAGATATTACAGAAGAAAAAATTCGTGAAACTTTTGAAACAAATATCTACGGTATCATATTCATGTCACAAGCAGCAGTGCCGCATCTACACAAAGGAGATGCCATCATCAATACCACGAGCGTCACGGCATACAGAGGCTCACCTGAGCTCATCGACTATTCGGCAACAAACGGTGCAATCACATCATTTACACGCTCACTATCAGGTAACTTGGCGGAAAAAGGAATACGCGTCAATGGTGTGGCACCAGGCCCTATCTACACACCGCTTATTCCGGCAACATTCAGTGCCGAGAAAGTGGAAAAACACGGTGAAAGCACTCCAATGGGACGTCGCGGACAGCCGAGCGAACTCGCACCAAGCTATGTTTTACTAGCAAGTAATGACTCAAGCTATATGACTGGTCAAGTACTCCACGTAAATGGTGGAGACTTTGTCACTACCTGATGCATACCAAAGATTTGAAGCAAGGAAAAATCCGAACGACCGGCTAATCGGTCGTTCGGATTTTTATTGTATAAGCGATTTCTGACAGTACTGAACAAAAGTCTCGAATTGACTAAAATCAGTTTCAATCTTCGTCATCACTTCGTTCGCTACAGAGTAGGCATAATCGTGCTGTTCTTTGGTAATATATCCTCTTTTAATTGCACGTTTTAAGTCTCTTTCATCAACTAGTTCAAATCGTCCGTCTGGGAGCACAAGCACATCCAGATAGATATCTTTACGTCGAGCTTTGCCAAGTTCCAGAATATGTTGAGTATTAATATCGAAATAGTACTGCAACACTTCACCCTTGTCGTTGTACATTACCGTGATACTGTAGCTTCTATTCTCGGACATGATCTGTAGCCATTTATAATGATTATCACAAACCCGCACCTTCTTATCGAGTATCGGTACCGTGAGTGGAGAACGCACTTTGTGGATATCTATCAGTCCCACCAGTACTTTTTCACCATCGTAATTAATAATCTTCTCTTTATAGTCCGATCGGAGGAGACGTCTCCACCCTCTTTTATCGAGATATTTGGTTTTCATCACGCTCATCTCCTTCCCTTGATTATACAAAATTCAGGGAAAGAATGTGAAGGAATTAAAACTTTCAGGCTGTGACACTACTCGATACCAAGTATTAAAAATTGTTCCGCCGCTGCCAGTGGTTCTCCTCCCATCCCAACACCTTCCATGAAATCGGGTGAATACATCAAGAGACGGTTGCCACTCGAATCAACTTTGCCATCATCTATGGTATCAATGATCTCTTCAATCTCTTCTTCGTTTGGCTCTCTAATATAGTAATTTCCAATAAGATCCTTCAAAGGTTTAGTATTATAATCTTTGAAGAACGTTGCTTTCTCCTGGTCGTTTAAATCGACTATGTGCATTCTCTGTCCAGTGCTTACTCCAACAAAGTCTGAAAGATTATAGTTTTCCATGATTTTTTCTATCATCGCAGGATTATATAGCGAAACATTACCGTTATAATAGTAACCTGACTCAGTATTCAATGAGGCATTTACAAGCGGCATATTCGAATTGTTTATCAGTGTTGGAATCTCTGGATCAATCTGATGCGCAGCTTTCTGATAGTTATCAACGAACTCTGCAATTTCACTTCTAGTTTGTAAATTAAAGTAAGTGTTGATGCCGTATAATTCCAGATTGACTAGCTCATTGACATCCTCTACATTATAAACCACATCGTATACTTTCGAAAATTCCCCGCTGTCCAACAAAGCCATGAGTGACTGATAATTTTCAGTTTCCATAGAAATACTGTCGTAACTTCTATTTACATAGGAGCCGTCTTCCATCTTGTAGGCAATTTCAAAAGAACTTGTTTCGGCGCTATCAGGCATAATACCACGGTCAATAGCTTCTTGGTGCAAAGCTACTGCATTGCTGATCACGCCTTCATCTTCTATGAATAAATAGTCCTCTTTCATGACATCTTCATCTTGACCGCTCATCCAGGTATTACTATTCCAGTAACCATTAACACTGATACTCTCCACATCACTTTGATCCGGTACATAAGAGGTATACTGTTGCCAGCCAATTATGAACACAATCCAGAATACAGCTACAGATATAGTTGCGGTCAATATAGAACGGCGCTTAAAATTTATTTTAGCGGTTCCTTGGAAAAACATTTCTTGAGTAATATATGAGAACACCGCACCAATCGCAAAAGCGAGTACGTATACTACAATTAAATTCGGTAGAGCAAATGAAATGATCAATCCGACGAGTAGCATCCCGGAAATTGTAATCAAGGCCACCAACACATCTCTAATCCAACCATTATTGAAAGTATGATGGACGTTTTCACTCCTACTATTGTTGTAGTAGAAATAAGACAAGATGATGAGTATGACTGCTATTACCATCCAGATAATTGTCTTCCACCATACAATCCCGTCAACAATCTGCATTATTGAGAAGATTGGGAATGTATTGTTGACGACGAGTCCCATCAATCCGCCCTCGCCCACCGAAGATGTCGGTGCGATGCCATCATAAAGTAAATCAGCCACTGAAACAGTAAGCCCCCAAAAAACCACAGGCAGGAAGAACACAATGACGACCATCTGCATATGAACGAACATACTATTAACGAGAAAGCCTACAAATATCGAAATGGAAAATACTACGAGGAGGACGAATAAAGTGTAGAAGAACCATTTAACAATATCTGCTGTCGTTATATCGAATACAATAAAGTACCTCTGAAAGAAGAGGATCACTGCTGTAATCATAAGCGGAACGACAATATTGATGACACCCGCAATGATCACGTAGCTTAATAGCCCGCCTCTCTTCACAGGCATACTATGCATAAAGTCGAGCGATGCTTCTTTATGTTTATAGCTCAATAAGAACATCACCATGAAAACGATATACACCATGCTCGCCACAAGTTGAAATGGGAGGGCTTCGTTAAGTGCACTGCCGGAGACGAAAGTTATTTCTCCTGTTACGTTTTCACTATTGGCCGAGCGAATCCATAAGTAGAGCGGTTGCACAAGTATGTTACCGATAAGGAACAGGACTGTCAGCCAGAAAATACCTCCCATGAAGTGATTAAGTAACGTTCTATTCAACAATGATGTTGCTGATTTCATAGCCTTTATCCCCCATTTCATATGCGAATATTTCTTCTAATGACAGCGGTAAGATGTCATACATGAGCGGGTCGTACTTTGTCACCTGTTCTTCGATATGGCTGATATTTCCCTTAATGATGCACGTAAGGACTCTGCCCTTGGCTTCGTGGTGAACGACACCCATCTCGTGAAAGAACTGATTGTCAGGCAAGTTCTCGAAAGCAATTTGCAGTTTACAATGGGAGCCTTTGACTTCGTTTAGATCACGATGGAAAAGTTGCCTACCCATATGCATAATCGATACAGAATCACACAAATCTTCCATTTCCCTCAGGTTGTGGCTGGATGCGATAACGGTCATCTCATGGTTGGCAATATCTTGCATCATTATGTTCTTCACTTGACGCCTGATGATCGGATCTAATCCATCAAAAGGTTCATCCAGTAGCATAACTTTTGGTCGGGCAGAAAAGGCCAGAATGAAAGACGCCTGTCGCTTCATTCCTTTAGAGAGCTGGGAGAGCGGCTTTTTCTTCTCCAAGCCGAAGTGTTCGGAAAGTTGATTGAAACGTTTTGTTGACCAATTCGGATACATCGACTGGTGGAAGTGCGCCATTGATCCAAGTGTTGCCCCATTGAAGAAATATGGAATGTCATTGATGAAGAGCACATCACATTTTACGGCTGGATTTTCGAATATAGATGTGTCGTCGAATAGCACTGAGCCAGCGTCCGGCTTATAGATACCCCCGAGGGTTTTCATCAAAGTGGTCTTTCCTGCACCGTTGGAACCGAGAAGGCCATGAATGGTCCCTGAGTTCACTGTAAGAGTAACTGCATCCACTGCCTTTTTCCTGCCAAAAGATTTATCAAGCTGTTTAGTCTCGAGTCTCATCTTTCTTTCTCCCCTCTTCTACTGTCTTCTGTATCATTCTGATCAAACGTTCCTTGGAGGCGCCTAGATAGAGCAACTCACTTACAATACGCTGGAAGTCTTGAGTAAGTTCCAGTATTTTCATATTATTCTCGTTCTGTTTTACCTCGCTCACAAAACTGCCCTTCCCCGGTAGAGAATAGATATATCCCTCCCTTTCCAGTTCCCGATAGGCTTTTTGTATCGTGTTAGGATTGATCGTTAAATCCTGTGCGAGACTCCTGACTGAGGGGAGTTTCTCATCTGGTTTAATCACACCCTGTATGATAAGCTGCTTCACTCGATCTATAAGTTGCTCATATATTGGTATGCGGCTTTTCAAGTCCAAATCAATCATCCAGCCACCTCCTCTTTTCTGTATTAATTAAAATAATACAGTTAATACGGAATTATGACAATAAAAAAACGCCCGAAGGCGTAAATTATTTTTTACAGTGCGTGACCAGAAGCACCGTCGATGTTGATTGCGTCTCCACTTACATATGAGGCGAGGTCGCTACAAAGGAAAGTAATGACATTGGCCGCTTCCTTTGTCTCACCAATTCTACCAAGTGGAATATTATGGCGATCAAGTCTTGAATATTCTTCCCAGCTCAATTCAGGCGCTTCATTTTTCCACTTCTTCTCTATTTGATCACTTCGAATAAGTCCAATACATACCGTATTTACGCGGATATTATATTTCCCGAGATCTTTACTCATCGCCTTTGTCATCGCCATGCCCGCAGCACGTGAGACAGTCGTTGGTAGCGAAGAGGCTGGAGGCGTTTTGCCAAGTACAGCTGTCAGATTTACTATGGCTCCTCCTTGCTTTTTCAGATACGGCAAAGCAGCATTCGACATCCTGACAGCACCCAGCAGCTTAAGATCGAGGTCTTGTTCCCAGTCCGAAATAGATATGTCCTCAAACGATTTGGCAAATGAACCTCCTGCATTATTGACTAGAACATCGAGGCGTCCGTACCTTTCAATTGCCTGCTCAATAATTTGAGTTGCTGCATCGTCTTTTCTTACATCTGCAACCACATAGTCTACTTCTCCAAAAGCGGATAGTGCTTCTTTTGTTTCGGCTAGCTTATCCTCGCCTCTGGCTACAAGCATGACCTTTGCTCCGAGCTTCACCATCTGTTCTGCCGTTTCCCGACCGATCCCCTTACTGCTACCTGTGATGACTACCACTTTTCCTTGATAACCAAACTCCATCCTGTTCTCCTCCTCTGTCTAGACACCAAGGTTGACGTTGTGATAGACGTTCGATACGTCTTCAAGATCCTCCAATGCATCTATCAGCTTTTCAAACTGTGCTTCACCTTCTGCACCAAGAGACACTTCATTCTGAGCGACCATAGTATGCTCTGCAACTTCGTAATCTTCAACGCCCATTTGATCTAATGCTTGCTTAATTTCATGGAATGCCTGAGGCGTACCATAGACCACTGTATAGCCGTTCTCTTCAACAACGTCTTCTATATCGACATCTTTTTCCATGAGATCCATCATGGTATCTTCAGGCTCAAAACCAATGAATACAAACACTGACTTTGCATCAAACATATAGCTTACCGCACCACTGACACCCATGTTACCGCCATTCTTACCAAAGGCAGCGCGAACATCGGAAGCAGTGCGATTAACGTTATTCGTCAGTGCATCTACAATAATCATGGAACCCTCAGGTCCAAAGCCTTCGTAGCGCAGTTCATCGAACGTTTCTTCGTCGTTGCCTTTTGCCTTGTCGATTGCCTTATCAATAATATGCTTAGGAACCGAGTACGTCTTTGCACGATCAAGTACTGCTTTAAGTGCCTGATTGCTTTCCGGATTCGGCTCGCCTTTTTTAGCTGCAACATAGATCTCACGACCAAATTTGGCATTTACTCGACTCGTGTCCTTATCTTTCTGTGCTTTTTTCTCTTTGATATTATTCCACTTACGTCCCATTCTTTCATCTTCTTTCATTACATTGGTTTATCTATAATATATCATTTATGTTACCTATCGCCTATTGTTAATATAGCGGTACAGTCTCAGTAATCTTTTAATAATAATTAGGAGATTTAAGAACAGATTGAACCCCATCTCTCTTGGACTGAATTTTTTGTTTTTCATTCGATTGAAGTCATATATTGTGAAAAGGATGTAGAGTACAAGACCGGCGATTGTCAGGATTAGCGTCATATAAGGCAAATTGATAAAGAAGTTGAGCAGTGACGCAAAAATCACAACAAGCAACGCAATAAAAAGATATTTGCCCCAATGTGTGACATCTCTGAGAAGAAAATAGCCGATGCATCCGAAAAATACGAACACAAGAATTCCAAGCAGTACGACACGATAGAATACATCCTCCCCAAAGTCTATGACGAACGACTCAAACAGGCCGTAGGAAACAAGACCAATCAGGATTGCGTACAGGTGACTGATAATTGGCCCCGCCCTATTGAATCCCCTCACGAACAAAGAAATCATCATTAGACCGAATAACACAGCCGATGCAGTTGGACGCCATTCCTCAGGGAAGTACTGCCCAAAGTATGTACCGATGCCAAATACTACCCAATAATATAGAAAATAGAGCCATACTTTCCGATAGTCATGCTGGGCCACCATTTAATCACCTTTCTCAAAAACATAATACATTTTCTCTACCCTTTGAGTACTATTTCATTCTAAGATTTTATTATCATTACAGGAATATTCTGAATATAATGGTTTTGTTTTATTTCTATTACAATTATATTACATTGCGCTTTAGAGGCGGATTATTTGGTAAGATATAATCTGTAATGAAAGACAGCTGTGTAATAAACTAACAATAATATAAAATACATACATCATATCTATAATCCAGGAGGACAATACTTTCATGAAAAAGATCATTACTGCTTTGACAGCTACAGCAGCACTTGCTACTTACGGTCTTGCGGATCAGGCGGAAGCTTCTTCATACAAAGTACAAAGTGGAGATACACTTTGGAAAATCGCGAATCAGAATAGCGTATCCGTTTCCCAGCTAAAGTCTTGGAACAATCTTTCTTCAGATCTTATCTTCATCAATCAAAACCTTAAAACAAGTGGCAGCAGCTCAGATTCAACCAGTTCTTCCAATAGCTCGTCAAGCAACTCTTCGCAATCATCAAGCAGTTCTTCGAACACTTCTTCAAGTAATACGAGCGGATCTTATACTGTCAAAGCGGGAGACACTTTGAGCAGTATTGCTAGAGCAAACGGGATGAACTATAGAACGTTGATGAGCATCAATAACATATCTTCACATATCATCCACCCAGGACAGAAACTTTCACTAGGTGGTAATGCGACGAGTAGTTCAAATAACTCAAGCAGCAATTCATCAGACAAGTCAGAATCTAAGACCGAAACTGAGAGCAATACTGGAAATACTTCAAACAATTCTTCAAGTACTTCTACAGGGTCATACAGCGTTAAAGCTGGAGATACACTCAGCAGTATTGCAAGAGCACATGGTACTACATACACAAATATTATGAGCCTGAACAACCTGTCCTCCACTATCATCTACCCAGGACAGTCTCTAAAGGTTTCTGGAAATGCGAACACTTCAACGAACACTCCGAATACCTCAAATAGTTCAAATGAATCAAACGAAGCGAGCAATAGTTCTAACGCTAATGCTTCTGAAACTAAAGAAACGGTTGAGCAAAGTGTGTCTGCACCTGCTCCGACAAATGTCTCCTATGGCAAGAACTACTACACGTGGGGCGAGTGCACATGGTATGCATTTGAGCGTCGTCAGCAGCTTGGAAAACCCGCGGGCAATGGTTGGGGCAATGCCTACAACTGGAATACTGCTGCAAAGAGTGAAGGTTATAAAGTGAACAACTCTCCATCAGTTGGGGCAATCATGCAAGCTGATGCATGGACTAACTTCGCATGGGGCATGGGCCACGTTGCAGTTGTCGAAAGAATTAATGCAGACGGCTCTATCCTTGTCTCCGAAATGAACTTCGGTAGCGGACAAGGTGTCAAGGCTTTCAGAACAATCAGTGCTTCCCAAGTATCAGGACATAATTTCATCCACTAATCGTCATATAGAAAAGCGGAACGGAATCTTTTAAGATTCCGTTCCGCTTTTCTTATTTTATATACTACTCAGATGAAGGCTCCTCAAGCCTCGGTGCCTGACTGTTTATAATCATTTCGACCTGATAAATACGGTTGACCAAGGCGTATAGCGGTGCCTGCGTCAACAAGTAGGTTGTCCAGGAAGACTTGGGTTCGAAGTCATGGAGGGCCATAATGAATTCTTCACAGCCTGGAAGTTCTCTAAACTCAAAGCGTGGTGTTTTATTCATCTCTTTCTTAGATAACCCTCCGCCTTTAATTCTGTATATCTCTACACCGTCGAAACTGCTTTCTGCATCATATTGGACAACCAGTGCCGGGCGATCCCTCTTCACAAAGTGGATCTTAATGAGTTGACCTTCATATTCGACATTGATGATATCAGAAAGAATATCATTCAACCAGTTAAAATAGTATCGGCCTACATCTTTAATGTGCCAGCCTTCAGGGAGCGGGGCTCTTTGAACACTTCTGACATTGTTGTAGTCTGATGCTTTGTAGGACAGGTTCTTGCCGTATCTTTTGATGGGGGTATCTGTAGACTTGACCTCTGTACCATATGCACCGAGTACTTCCACAGTATAATCGTAACTCACTTCGTCTCCTACGAATATGATTTGCTCTACTCCATTTGCACGAGATGCGCGTGCGATGTTGTCCGCCAGAAGTATATATAAATCGTCAAAGCGTCCTTGTGTCTGTCTGTTCAGTCGCATGATAGGGTCTTCGAAAAAAATGACGATATCTATGTTCTTCAGTGCCTTCTCCACTTCCGGTAATATAAAAAGATCTTTCTTCAAGAATGTGATATCAAGATTGGTATCATCCTGATTGAAACTTGAGAATGCAAAAAGATTGTATACATCCTTCAGCTCTCTATAAAGATTCTGACCGATTCTTCCGTTTATACCCATTAATAGTACATTCTTCACTCTCTCACATCCTTTATTCATATTTTCCCTAAAGACCGGGTGTAAACCCGCTTCTTTTGTGTACAAGCTGGACAGAAATCAACAAGACAAGAAGAATTATCCCGATAAATAGAAACGGTGTCTCGAAATATGTGGCAAATATTCCTGAAAGATAGGACCCAGCTACCGAGCCGAGTGAGAAGAATGAGTAGAAGATACCGTTCGCTTTTCCTCTTTCGTACATTTCGGTATTCTGTCCAATAATCTTGTTCATCGATGGGAAGATGAAACTAAAACCGACGCCATATATTACCATTATAATATAGATGAGAGCAGCTGTTGGCACCATATGCAAAAGTATCATTGCGACGCCGACAATGAAAATACCTGTTGAAACAAGCAATATCGGACTATACTTTGTATATATACGATTGATTGGAGTGGCAAAAATCAGTATCGCTACAATACCAAAAACACTCAACATAGCACCTGTCGACTGTTCTGAAAGACCGACTCCTGAAACTTTCAGTGGTAGACCGAAAGCAAGTGAGCCATTGGACACCATGAGCGTGAAGGCAGAGATATAGGCCACAATCAGTGATGGCCGTGTAATAATCTGTCCAAAGTTGGTTTGATAATGATTTTCTCTTCCTCGTTCGGTTGTACTTTCTTTTACAGTAGCCAGAATTAAAATAATGCCAAAGACGAAAATAATGGCCATAACCAAGTAGACTGCCTGATAGCTTGCCTGGCTCGAAATGATGCCACCAAGGGCGGGGCCGATAACTGCGGCTACCCCAATAGATACCCCAGTTAATGCCATAGACCTGCCAATAGCGGATTTCTTAGAAATATCCGCCACAAGACTGAAGGCTGCGGGCGTAAGCAATCCGCTCGAAAAGCCGTGGATGACTCGAATAAGTATTAATAGACCAACAGAAGGTACCACAGTATAGGCTAGGAGTATGATGATCTGTGTACCCATACCTACTAAAAGCATATTCCTCCTACCGACCTTGTCAGATAGAAAGCCGCCCAAAACGTTTCCGATAATATTAAATAGGGAATAAATAGCTACGATTATGCCAGCAGTATACGTATCAGCACCCAACGACAAAGCAAAAGGGGTAATAATCGGCAGTTGGACAAACAGATCCAAAAAACAGATAACAATGATAAGGTATAAAAATTTGTTCATAATCCATATCCTTCATCTTTCTAGTTTCTAATACATACCATTATAAACAAATTATTAATCGCGGAGGAACTTCATGGCTCACGTTTTCTTAGGAATTCTCTTATTATTTGTCGCATTTCAGTTAGGAGCCTTTGCCAAAAAAAGGGGCGACTTGGGCAAAAGACATAGGCTCTCACTCAATTGGCTCCTTTACTTATATATTTTTACTGTGATGTTCTCCTTATTTCTCATTTTTGCAATCATATACTATATCCTGTCACTTCAGGCACCAATATATATGGATGGCAATGCGGGTGAATCGGTCGATGAATATCACTTCTCTGATGTCCTCTATTATAGCGGCGTTACACTGCTTTCGATTGGTTATGGGGACTACACACCTTTAGGAGTTACACGTTTCCTTTCACTGTTCGAAGGATTCCTTGGGATTGTTGTCCCCTCTGTCATTTTCATTAAAGAAATATCGAGAAATGACACATAGCCGATTCTTCCTAAATCAGTCATTCAACTTCTTCTCATATGCGCTAACGATGCCACTGACTGCACCATCGCCTGTGACATTGGCAGCTGTACCGAAGCTGTCCTGGGCCATATAAAGTGCAATCATGAATGCCACCGCCGCTTCAGTAAAGCCGAGATTACTCATTAGTACCCCACTTGCCGCCATAATTGCACCGCCCGGCACGCCAGGTGCTGCAATCATGACAATACCAAGTAGCATAATGGTACCGAGCATTGTAAAGAAGCCGGGCATTTCGTATGCCGGTAGTACCGTCATAACGGCGATGGAGCAACTGACGATTGTAATTGTACTGCCGGACAAGTGAATATTTGCGCATAACGGAACGACAAAATCTGCAACCCTGCTGCGGATACCGTTCTCCTTCGTCTGCTTCAATGTCACTGGTATGGTGGCTGCGCTACTCATCGTACCGAGTGCTGTAAAATAGGCAGGCATCATTTTCCGAATCATTTTAAACGGGTTTCTGCCAAGCAGTAACCCAGCCGTAGTATACTGTAGAGTGAGCCACACCCAGTGAAGGAGTACTGCTACAAGCAGAACGACACCAAATACAGTGAGCGTATCGAACACAGTACCCTGCGATGCCATTCCAGCAAATACACCCGCAATATAGAATGGCAGAATGGGAATAACGACTCTCTCTATAAGGAACTCTACAATATTCTTACCCTCTTCAAACCACTTGGCCATAAGTTCTGACTTTGTAAGTGTAATGACGATACCAAATGCAAATGCCAACACAAGTGCTGTAAGAATCTCCATAAGTGGTGCAATTTCGAATTCAAAAAACGGTTCGAGTCCAGCGCCTTCGGCTGGTACACTACCACCGTCTGTGATGCGAGGCATAACTGCTCTCGCTACCAAGTAAGCCATAATACCGGCACCGAGTGTAGAAATATATGCTGTCCCAAGTGTGACACCAACCAATTTACCTGACCCTACTCCAATCTTCGAAATACCATCTGCAATAAAGAAAAGAATAATCAATGGGATCATGAAAAATATAAAACTGCCGAGGATTGATTCCAAAGTAACCAGCAACCGCACCATAAATTCGAGGACTGAAGCTACTCCCCCTGAAACATCAACTCCATAGTAAAGACCGCCAATACCGATGCCGACTGCAATTCCTGCAACTAGTCTAAGTATTAATTTCACTTAAATACCTCCTTGTCTGAAAAATATACTCCTCCATGCTACTATACATACTCATTAGAAAACCACTAAATATATGTGTCCTCTTAACATTCAATCAAAAGTCTTCTCATAGGCGACGTACCAGTCATCCTCATTATCATCCAGGTTCAGTTTTCCTTTGAATTGATATCCGTTCCTCTCGAACTGCTTCTGCATCTTTTCATTCTCCAAAGATGTATCCGTATGGATGCCGCCATAACCTTCGGCCCTGATATACCCCTCTACTGCCTCCATCATCTTGCGCGCGATGCCGTGCCCCTGCTTTGATGGATCAACTGCCATACGATGCATTACTTTGCTGTTATCACGAGTGAGCTCCCATGGTATATCGTCGTAAGGGTATGGATGATCGTCATCTACTACAACAAAACTGACTATAGTACCAGCGTCTTCATAAACGTAAAGAGAACCGGCATCAATATCTTTGCCGAACCGCTCCCTATTAGGATATTCATCACTCCATTGGGTATTTCCTGCCTCCACCATCAAGGGTACAACCTTCTCCTTTATCTGCATGATGGCATCAAGATCTTCGTGTGAAGCTTTTCTAATACTCATATGTATCTCTCCATTTTTGAACAATTCACTATTTTCGATTTTTATAGCGACATCGTTTTATTATAGTGTATAATGTAGGTGGATATAAATACAGAGGGGATTTAAAACATGCTGAAATTTGATAAAAATACTATACCATATCATATTACGAATCTCATATTCTATATTTTCACGCTTGCCGTTATCGCACTCATTTATGTATATGTCTTCTATCCACCATTAGCCGATGTCGCTACCCAGGAGTTTTTTGAAGGTTTCGGTCTTCGTGAATTCGGCGGGTTACTTTTCTTTCTTCTATTGATCATTACACCTCTGCTTGTACTATATGGTGCCATATATCATTTATTCAGACTCATTAATTTCAACAGAACAGAAGGTACAACCTCACAATAAAAGGAGCCCAAAAGGGCTCCTTTTATTGTGAGGCATTTTAACGATTATCGACTTTTTCCGGATACATATCATGATTCATCATACGGTAGTCTGCCATTTCGGCATACTTCGTACCTTCTCTGCCGTAGTTACAGTAAGGATCTATCGAAATTCCACCCCGTGGCGTGAACTTCCCCCATACCTCAATGTATTTCGGATCCATCAAAGTGATCAAATCATCCATTATCATATTAACACTGCTCTCATGGAAACCTCCATGGTTTCTGTAACTGAACAGATAGAGTTTCAGTGCTTTACTTTCCACCATTTTGACATCCGGAATATAGCTGATGTATAGAGTCGCAAAGTCCGGTTGGCTCGTTATGGGACATAACGTAGTGAATTCAGGACAGTTGAATTTGACAAAATAGTCACGCCCAGGGTATTTATTATCGAACGTCTCCAATACTTCAGGATTATAGTTAAAGTCATATGTTACATTCTGATTACCAAGCAGGCTTAAATCCTGCGTATTTTCTCCACTCATAGTTCTTTCTCCTTTTGTGAAATGGTACAGTGTACCGAATTTTACACCGTTTCATTACACCCTAGTTTTTTATAGAGGGTCTAGCTAAGTACCTCTAAATCAAAGCATTTCGACCTACTATTCTTCTTCCATTTGAACTTGCTTCAGTGCTTCAAGAAATTTTTCTGCTGGCTGTGCACCAGAGACACTGTATTTACGATTAAAAACGACATACGGCACACCTTGGACACCGAGCTGTTTGCTTTCATTGTGATCACTAATGACTGCTTCCTTGTAATCGTCAGTAGGAAGCATGCTTTCCACATTAGAAGTCTCAATACCAATCTCGCTTGCAATCTCAAGTAATGTTTCTTTATCTGCCACATTTCTATTATCTATAAAATAGGCTTTGTAAAGTTGCTCGAGGGCAGACGCCTCTTTCTCCTCTGTTTTAGCCAATTTTACTAGACGATGAGCATCCATTGTATTGGAAGGTATCACCGTATCCAAATTGAATTCTAAACCAATGGCTCTAGCAGCTTCAGTGATTTGCACATTCATCTGTTTGGCTTCTTCGACACTTGTGCCGTATTTTTTAGCTAGCAGCTCCACTGATGTCTCTTCGGGTTGTTTTGGCGCTGTTGGATCTAGACGAAAGCTTTTATAAATTACTTCCACCTGATTCGCCTCATCAAATTGGGATAATGCTGTTTCAAAGTTACGTTTGCCAATATAGCAGAACGGACATGCTACATCGGACCATATTTCTATTTTCATGACCACGCCTCCTGTATTCTGTATTCGATACATATTATATCAGGCTTCACATGCTTTCTTCTAAAAACTGCCTGTAGTTAGACACCCTGTTTGTTACTCCAGAGAAGTGTATGGAGCTGGGGCAGCACTCTTGCATCATTCATCCGGGAATCGGCCATTGTCATGTCGACGAGGGTCTCATAGCGTTCGAGCAATCTTGACGTATGATTGTCGACATTATCCCCAAGAAATGGATTGCCTACTTGAAGATAGAAATCCACATTCGGGTATTTCTGATGCACATACGCAGCATACTCAAAGTCCTTCTCATCAAAAACAACTACTTTGAGATTATATTGTGCAGTACCTTGATCCAATCCTTTCATCACTTGTTCGAGTTTTTCAAAATCAGTAATCATCCCGGAACTCGGCGGTTTAGGACTGATTGTAACATCGTCGATTTCACTGAGCCACTCCTGAAATACTGTGCCCTGTGTTTCGACCGCCAGTCTGATTCCTCTACGTTTGGCCTCGGTGACAAAGCTCTGCATATTTTTCAACAGTGCGGGATTACCACCAGAAATCGTTACATGATTATAATTGCCACCCGCGAGATCATCGAGAGTTTTGATAATTTCATCCGCAGTCATCATACGTATGTTTTCCTTCTGGCTACCATCCCACGTGAAAGCTGAATCGCACCAGCTACAGCTATAGTCGCATCCGGCTGTCCTTACGAACATTGTCTTCTGTCCGATGACCGCACCTTCTCCCTGGAAAGTGGGGCCAAAAATTTCAAGTACGGGTACTTTCATTATTTCCTGTGCTCCTTTGGTCTATAGACGACATAACTTGTCGGTGTTTCACGCAGATAGATCTGCAAACAAACTGGACGATTGTCCAATTGTGCAATGAATGTCTCAACCATATTATATATTGTTTCCGCAAGTGTTTCGGATGTCGGTGGAATTGTTTCAAAGCGTTCATGTTCGTTCAGCAGTGTGTGGTCGAATGCATCACTGATCAGTGATTTGAGTGTTGAGAAATTGACTAGAAAACCGAGATCATCTAGTTGATCCCCGGCAAGAGTGATATTGACGAAATAAGTGTGTCCGTGCACCCTACTACATTTCCCTGCTCTTTCGTCGGGTACGTAGTGAGCTGCGGAGAAGTTCAAATCTTTATTGAGTTCGTACTGGTAATCGTGTGATGGTGTCTGGTACATCATCGTGCCTCCTTCTCATTCAAGTGTGCTTCGAGTCCCGCATTTCTAAGCTGGCATGCCGGACATTCCCCACAACCATCTCCAATAATGCCCTCATAGCATGTCAGTGTCTTCTTTCTTACGTAGTCGAGCTTCCCGTATTTATCGGCAAGTGCCCATGTCTCTTTTTTGTCGAGCCACATTAGAGGGGTCTCTATTACGAAATCGCGATCCATTGCCAAATTAGCAGTAACATTCATCGATTTAATAAAGACATCCCGGCAATCTGGATAACCGCTGAAATCCGTTTCACACACCCCTGTAATAATCGTTTTAGCGCCAACCTGATAAGCTATTGCCGAAGCAAAAGACAAAAAAAGCATATTCCGCGCAGGCACGAATGTATTTGGTACGCCTGCTGCTTCATCCGTCGTGATGTCCATGCTGTGATCAGTCAGAGCATTCGGACTCAGTTGTCCTAGTAGCGACATGTCTAAAATGCGATGTTTTAGACCCTGTTCTTCTGCAATGCTTTTTGCGACTTCTATTTCTGCATTATGACGTTGTCCATAGTTGAAGGTAACGAGTTCTACTTCATCGTAATTCGCCATGGCATGGAACATGCATGTTGTACTGTCTTGCCCACCGGAAAAAACAACAATTGCCTTATGTCTATCCATACATCATCCACCTCTTATCTTTCAATATCCAATTATATGATTCTACCAATTTTCGTAGTGAATTTCCACTATCCAATTCTTATATTGATCTGCTCCAATACTGCGGATGGTTTAAAATCCATGTTTTTAGGATATACATTTATAACGTTATATAGAAGTAGAACAGGAGAGGTGAATCATGACGAATATCGAAGACATCTTTAAAGTCCAGAAGCAACATTATAATACTGAAAAACAGATTGAAGGAGATACAGGTTCCTATGGTATGGTTGCAAGTGCCATCCAGGAAGCGACAGAAGCAGGCAACAAGATGCTTCAAGAAGGTGGTAATGCGTTCGATGCAATAATTGCAGTCCAGCTTGCCCTTGCGGTTGTTGAAGGGATGAATACGGGGATAGGTGCTGGCGGTTTTATCATATGTTACGACAAGGAGAAAGAAGAAACCAAAGTAGTCAATTCACATTCCAGGTCTCCAGCTGAACTGGAAAAGGATCATTTCGTCGATGAGTCTGGCGAAGTTATCCCTTTCGATGTACGTTCAACACATGGTACAGCTGTCGGTGTACCGGGAATCATGAAAGGTCTATCATATCTACATGAAAATTATGGCACACTCCCGCTTGAAACATTGATTGAACCTGCCATCGAACTCGCAGAATCTGAGTTCCGTGTAAATTCTCTGTGGGAACGTACACTTGAACTGTTTTCTCATCGTCTTGGTGAAGAAGCACGTAAGATGTTCATGCCTGACGGTAAGCTTCTTAAAGAAGGCGACACCATCGTGCAGTCGGAACTCGCCAATACTCTCAAAATTATTAGAGATAAAGGATTCGATGCCGTCTACGAGGGAGAGATTGCCGAGGCAATTGTCGACGCTGTTCAGTCACATGGCGGTGTCATGACTCGTCAGGATTTGATTAACTATCACGTCAAACTGGAAGAACCACTATGGAGTAACTATAAAGGATACGACATTGCCATGCCTGCACCACCAAGTGGAGGTGGTATTGCTGTCGCCCAGCAGCTAAAAATACTAGAAGACCTCGATATCGCCCAATATGATTCAAATTCACCTGAAAAATATCACCTGCTTGCACAGACTATGCAATTGGCGCTTGCTGATAAGAATACGCATATTGGCGACGCGGATTTTCATGAGCTGCCAATCGATGGTTTGTTGCACCCTGAGTATATTGAGGAACGCAGAGCACTGATTTCAACCGAGGACCGAGCTCAAACTTATGTTCATGGAGATCCATGGAAATACCAAGAAGGTAGAGATGGTGTTAGTGAAGTAGACCAATATGTCGACAACGAAGGATTTGAAACCACACATTTCACAGCTGTGGATCAGTGGGGCAACGTTGCTGCTTGTACCTCATCGATTGAACGTATTTACGGTTCTGGCATCATGGTACCAGGATACGGGTTCCTAATGAATAATGATTTGACCGACTTTGAAGCAGAACCCAATCAGGTGAATGAACCAAATGGACACAAGTATCCTACAAGCTCCAAATGCCCGACCATACTATTCCATGAAGGCAAGCCCTTCTTCACTCTAGGATCTCCAGGGGCACAGACGATTGTCGCTTCAGTAGCACAGACCATCATAAACGTTATCGATTATAATATGACACTCGATGAAGCTATTGATGCAGCGAGAATCTATGTAACTCGGGATCTTGGAACCCAGTGGCAGGATAAATTAGACGACAGCGTCCTAGAATCTCTCGAGGAGATCGGCTATCATTTCGACCAGTCGTTTAAGGAAGAGACAGCGGATACTCGTATCGGGGATGTCCAGGCGATTATGATTGATCATTCCGATGACCATAAACTTTACGGAGCTGCCGATTCTCCACGACCTGGTGATGCAGAAGGGCTGTAATAACAACAAATTGAACTTTTCTTGACAAGTGTGAAAAGTCCTTTCAAATGCAATGGTAAATTGGTATAATAAACCATTGCATGAAGGGCTTTTTTTCATGCAGCTATCAGGTATATCCTGCAAATATAATTGATAGGTGGAAAATGAAATGAAATATCAAGTTTTACTCTATTATTACTACAATCACATTGAAGATCCAGACGCCTTCGCCACGGAGCACCTTGAATTGTGCAAAAGCATGAATCTTAAAGGACGTATCCTTGTTGCCAATGAGGGCATAAATGGCACAGTTTCGGGCACGGTCGAAGATACAGAGAGATACATGGATTACATGAAGACTCATCCCCTTTTTGAGAATATCGTATTCAAAATCGATGAATCTGAAGGGCATACTTTTAAGAAGATGCATGTTCGACCGAGACCTGAGCTTGTCAATCTCAGTCTAGAAAATGATATCAATCCTCATGAAATTACAGGGGAGTATGTAGAACCTGAAGATTTCTTCAAGCAAATGCAGGATGACAATACTATCGTTCTTGACGCAAGAAACACTTACGAATATGATGTCGGACATTTCCGTGGTGCTATCCGCCCCGATGTTGAGACCTTTCGTGACCTACCCAAGTGGGTGGAGGAAAACCGTGAAATGCTTGATGGTAAACGTATCCTGACATACTGTACCGGCGGCATTCGCTGTGAGAAATTCTCAGGCTGGTTAAAGCGTGAAGGCTTCGATGATGTCGGTCAACTCCATGGTGGAATCGCTACCTACGGTAAAGATCCAGTAGCCAAAGGACAGAACTGGGACGGGATGATGTATGTTTTCGATGAGCGCCTGACAGTTCCAGTCAACCAGGTCGAACACAATGTTGTTGGGCGTGACCATTTCGACGGCACCCCTTGCGAGCGTTACATCAACTGCGCCAATCCTGACTGCAATGCTCAAATTCTTGCTTCAGAAGAAAACGAAGCCAGGCACCTCGGTGGTTGTTCTCTGGAGTGTACAAAGCACCCGCGGAACAGATATATTATTGAAAATGAATTATCCGAAGCGCATGTTGCTGCTCAGATTAAAACCCTCGAAGAAAAGACATTTGCCAAATAGAACAAACACCCTTCATCCAATCCATTATGGATGAAGGGTGTTTTTTAGAATTTAACAATTACACGACCACGAACATCGCCTTTAAGAATATCGTTTAGTGTATCAGGAAGTTCTTCCAGTGTCGCTTCATATGCAATATGTGTTTCCAATGCAGAAGGTTTCAGATCATCTGCAAGACGATCCCACACTTTCAAGCGATGCTCCATTGGATAATTTACAGAGTCGATGCCGAGCCAGTTGATGGCACGAGAGATGAAAGGCAGAACAGTCGTTTCCACTTCAATACCTCCGGCGAGACCACATGTCGCAACCGAACCACCATAGTCGAGGCTACTCAAAATATATTGGAGCGTTTTGCCGCCGACAGGATCGACCGCAGCTTTCCACTGTCTTTTCCTCGTCGACTTTCCATCTTCATCAGTTACTTCATCCCGGTGAATTACTGTATCCGCCCCAAGAGATTTCAGATACTCTGCTTCTTCTGTGCGTCCGGTACTGGCGACTACACTGTAGCCCCTGTCAGCAAGCATGTTGATTGCCAAGCTACCTACACCGCCACTTGCCCCATCAACGAGCACTTTACCTGGGCCCGGCTCCAGTCCGTTCTCTTCGAGTCGTTGCACGCAGAGTGCTGCAGTAAAACCGGCAGTACCCAGCTCCATTGACTCCTTCAGACTCATTCCATCTGGCAGAGGTACAACCCATTCTGACGGTATTCTCGCGACTTCACTGAAGCCACCGCTATGGCGCGTACCGATATGATAGCTCGTCGCAATCACTTCATCACCTTCTTTGAAGCGATCATCTTCAGATGACATTACTATGCCTGCAAGATCAATTCCTGGAATGATTGGGAAAGTTTCTGCAATGGCGCCTTTCACTGCCACCATACCATCTTTATAATTGACACTGGAGTAGGCGACTTTGATTGTCACTTCCCCTTCCGATAGGTCATCCATCCCAAGTTCTTTTATCTCCATTTTTGTCTCTTCATTGTGCTTATCTACAACTAATGCTTTAAACTTTTCCATAAGCCGCCTCCTCAATATAGATACAAAACTTCAATGCTTACACTATACCCGTGAAACCATTGGCTTATCCATGATATTACTTCTCAGTTTTGTAATTCAAGAAATCAAATCATCATTCTTAGGATCAAAAGCTGACTCGATAAAAAATGAGATGGATTTCTGTACAACTAACCCCTGATTACAATACACATAAGCATATTGTAATCAGGGGTTAATTTGTTACATATATCTAATCAAGAACGGCTATGACGAATCCATCATGCCCACTACTACCGACTGTTTGGACTGCTGTTGCATCGACTCGGGGATGTTCTGACAGTATTTGCATAAATCGCTGCATTTTAGGACACGTTGTCTCTTCCGCTTCAAACGTCTCCAGTATTTTGCGTTCTGTTACAATAACAGAACCACTCTTAGCCATGGAGATTGCACCTTCTAGATAATCCGGATAATGTTGCTGATTTGCATTAATGTATATGAAATCAAAACGCGGGTATCCTTTCTCCAGTAATTTCGGCAATGTTTCCTCTGCAGATGTACCAATTATCTCGATTTTGTCATCCAACCCAGCAGTTTCGATGTGCTTGAGCGCTTTTTCTGCATATTCCGGATTGGGCTCGATTGTTGCCATCCGCCCTTCTTCAGGCAATACTTTACCGAGCCATAGTGTACTGTAGCCATCTAACGTTCCTATTTCCAATACCGTTTTAGCACCTTTGATTCTCGCCAACAGTTGAAGGAATTTTCCTTGACCGTTGGTTGCTTCTGTTCTTTCTTCGTCATTTTCGAGAATTCCTGTCATTACTTCATCTTCAGCATTCAGTTGTGAAGTAAAATAAGCGTCCACATCATTCCAAAGTTTGGACATGTCGAATAGTTCGCCCCCGTAGATTTTAGTTAGTTTTTAGCACGTCTTCATATTTTCCGAATATTTAATAAACATACTGTAGTCCCGCATACTACACTAAAATATCATGAACCGCAAATAATATCCGACCTTCTCTTCGGGAGGTTAAATTGCTAAAAGCCCGACAGAGAGGGGACAAAGCCATTTGTGAGATTCAAGCATAATCCTTGTATTATCTGTATGTGCGTAATAACATAATCAAATGCAGTCATAGATTTATGTCTTCAAATCAAATACATATAGGAGAACAACTCATGGAGAATAATTCATCCCCACAATACGAATATTTATCAGATAACCCGAATATCAAGACTTTACCCATCATGCTCTCCCTAATTATTGGTGCATTTTTTGCGATATTGAATGAAACGCTGCTAAACATCGCTTTAACCACGCTAATGGAACAATTTGATGTCACATTACCGACCGTACAGTGGATGGCCACGGGCTTCATGCTTGTTATGGGAATCGTTATTCCAGTTTCGGCACTTTTAATACAATGGTTTTCAACACGTCAGCTTTTCCTTGGTACCATGATCGTGTTCACTGCGGGTACTATCATTGCAGCCTCAGCTCCGACATTCGGCATACTACTTGCAGGCCGCATGATCCAGGCGGTCGGCACCGGGATGCTGATGCCAATCATGTTCAATGTGTTCTTACTTATGTATCCACCCCATAAACGCGGGAAAATAATGGGGATGGTTGGTCTAGTCATCATGTTCGCCCCGGCCATTGGCCCGACACTTTCAGGAGTGATTGTAGAATATCTTGGGTGGAGGTTTCTGTTCATTTCAGTCATTCCATTCTCGCTATTCTCAATCGTGTTCGCATTCTTTTTCCTAGTCAACGTATCAGAAGTCACACGTCCCAAAATTGACATATTATCCATTGTCTTCTCAACTGTTGGTTTTGGCGCCACCATTTTTGGTTTCAGTTCCGTAGGAGAGAGCGATTCAGGTTTCATGAGCGTTGACGTTCTCCTACCCATCATCGCTGGACTCATCGGTATCTCCTTGTTCGTTTACCGACAATTGAAACTCGATGAACCGATTATGGATCTTAGAGTCTTCAAATATCCAATGTATCGGCATGCTATCATCATGTTCCTGATTATCGTCATGACGATGTTTGCATCAGAAATCATTCTACCGATATACATGCAAGGACCGCTGGCATTAAGTGCCGCAACCGCCGGGTTACTTTTACTTCCAGGAAGCTTGCTAAACGGTGCACTTTCTCCTTTTATGGGCCAACTTTTCGATAAAGTAGGACCTAGACCGATGATGATTCCGGCGACGCTCATCCTGACAGGTACGATGTTTATGATGAGCAGACTTGATACCAATACTTCTATATGGGTCATCGTCATCAGCTTCATGCTTCTAATGATTTCTGTTTCGGCGATTATGATGCCGGCCCAGACGAACGGTCTCAATCAATTACCTAAAAACATGTACCCTCACGGCACTGCTGTCGTATCCACTCTTCAGCCGCTGGCTGGTGCAATCGGGGTCTCTGTATTTATCAGTATACTGAATGCCAGGCAAGCAAGCGTTCTGTCAAGTTCGGAAACACCAAATGATCCAGCTACAATCAATCAGGCTATGGTCGCAGGAGTTGAACTTGTTTATTTCATCGGGTTCATCATCTCAATCGTTGCATTCCTGATGGCGCTACGTGTGTACCGAGCGCGACCGGACGATATGTCTAATTCTCAGGCAGAAGCAAAATAACATTATAGGACATATTTAAAGCCCCTGAATGATGACACCTTAAAGTGTGGTCATTCAGGGGCTTTCTTCAACAATTTCATGCATGTAATAAGTTCAATCTACTACTACTCAATTATTTCTTTCACCCTGCCAACGATACCGCTCTCAAGTTTTACTTTAATGCCGTGCGGATGCATCGCTGAATTCGTCAATAGCCTGGCGACAACTCCTTCTGTCAATTCGCCTGAGCGCTGGTCTTGCTTTTGCACTACTTTCACTTTTGAGCCCGGTTTAATATCGTTTCTCCTCGTTCCGTCCATATCGTATTCCTCCTCATTCTTTATCATCCATCATAACATGACAGTCTAAAAATTGACGTACAACAGTGTCTATTAAAATTTGTCATAAATCACACATATGTTCACAAATAGTGAACAAATTCTTATTTAATGTTATAGAAATACAGATAAATTGCATATAATGTATTATAATTATACTTCACCCTAAATAAGGAGGTCACTTCATGACTGGAAAAACACATATCTTGGGTGGCATTGCTGCCAGTTTGGCCGTCGCCCATACAGCAAACGAAAACCCGCTGGTCATGGTTGGTGCGGGAATCGTCGGTGCCCTCCTGCCGGACATCTGCCATAGTGGTAGCCTGATCGGCAAGAAGCTTCCGATTATCTCCAGAATAATCAACTTTATATTTGGACATAGGACTTTTACCCATAGTCTATTATTTCTTGTACTTGTATCGTTTCTAATTGACCATTTCTTCCCGAACGATGTACTTAAATACGGTCTTCTAACAGGTATGGTCAGCCACTACATACTGGACATGGCGACAAAGCGCGGAATCAAACTGTTCTTTCCGCTCAGTCTAACGGTCCGATTCCCTCTGACTACCCGTACCGGGAGCAAAGTTGAGAGTTTGGTCTTCAGCATACTCACACTCGTTTCTTTCTATTTCGGATATCAGTCCCTCAACTGGTTCGATATCGGATTCTAATTAGTATGGACCGAGGTATTCATGACAGTTTGAAAACCGTCAAGTAATCCTCTAAGTTAGATACAATTTCTAAGCTTAGGCTATCTATATAAAATGAGTCGGCACACTGCCGAACTCATTTTTAATTTTGCCTTTATACGTTGCATATTTAACTTGTAGTGTTCTAACCCGTTTTTAAGTGAGTGATAGATCGCAACACTGACCTGAATGCATTAGTAGCTAACGGGCTATCTGTAAGTATGCTCGGATATCTACTTCAGCCATCCCTTCTCTTCGGCTTTAGATATGGCTTCGATACGATTATCGACATCAAGCTTATCTAGTATGATGGATACGTAATTTCTCACTGTACCATTAGTAAGGTGCAGTTCTTTTGCGATGGCTTTTGTCGTTTTCCCCTCAGTAAGAAGCTGGAGGATTTCTATTTCCCTTACAGTCAGTGGGTTGGAAGCTTCAAAAGCGACGTCTATAAGCTCAGGTGAATAGATCCGTTTGCCTGTCATGATCTGCCTGATCGACTGTGCCAATGTTTCACTGGAACTATCTTTCAGCAGGTAGCCGCTTACTTTCGCTTTCTTAGCACGCTCAAAATAGCCGGGGCGCGCGAATGTCGTCAGTATAGCAACCTTACAAGATGTCCCGATTAGATTCTCCGCTGCCTCAAGCCCTGTCATGACAGGCATTTCAATATCCATTAGGCAGATATCTGGCGCCATCTTATCAACAAGCTCCAAAGCCTCCGCCCCATTCGACACTTGACCAACAACAGTGATATCATCTTCAAGATCGAGCAGCGCGGCAAGTGCACCTCTTAAAAGGTTCTGATCTTCAGCCAGCACAATACGGATCATTCCCATCCCTCCTCAATCTGCTTCAATACTTTCGGTATCGCAATATTAATTTCAAATCCTTCTTTGCTGTTCGTAGTGTGCATTGTGCCATTGACAAAGGACAAACGCTCCTTCATCCCTTGCAGCCCATGCCCAGGCTTTACCTCACCCGTCACGCCTGTACCGTTATCCATAACTTTAAGTAGTATGTCTTGGTTTGTATCGACCAGCTCAATGACACAAAGCTGTGCCCGGCTATGCTTCACTACGTTTGTCACCGCCTCTTTCAAGCACATACTAAGTACGTTCTCAATAAGTACCGGCATCTGCTCGAAAGATCCTTCCACATTAATATCGTAGCGTATCTGTGCCGCATCCATCAGCTTTCTAACATGTACCATCTCGTTTTTAAGACTCACTTGCTTCATATCACTAATCATTTCCCTGACTTCTTTTAGCGCCTGTCTTGATGCAGATTCTATATCTCGAAGTTCAGCTTTCGCCGCTTCCTGATCCTTATCTATTAGTTTCCTTGACAGTTCACTTTTAAGACCAATCATCGATAGCTTCTGCCCGAGCGTATCATGCAGGTCGCGTGCAATTCTATGTCGCTCCTCTACAATCGCAAGTTCTGCAATCTTAAGGTTGGCATCTTCGAGCTTCGATTCTAGTTCCTCTTGCTTCAGCCGGTTGTACTGGCTGATTGGTAGAAGAATGACCCCGAGCACTGTCATAATAAGAAACGGTAGATGAATGAGCAGCAGTGTATAGTTGTAGAAGAAACTGAATGTAACCGCAGCAACTGTCGTCACCAAATGGATGACATACATAGAGACGAAACCAGCCTTGCTACTAATATTGCCTACAAAGAAGGCAATGAACAGGGCGAAATATACGTAGCCGTACAACACAGTCATGACAATATTAATACAGAAGAGAAGACTCAATCCAATATAGACCATGGGGCCTTTTGTATTGAATGTCAGCCAGTATACCGTAAAGAACATCATAGTCATGACGCTGCCGAAGATAACCTCCCACATCGATGTCGAGCGGAATATGAAATAAAAAGGCAGCACACAGAAAATGATCCATATATATAGGCTCAGCCCCGTATTCTTTGGAAAAATATGATACCAGTCACGCATATAAATTCATCCCCCGCTCCGTTTTCTACTTCTTCAGTTTAACAGTTTTGTATCTTAATAGATGGGTACAAATCAAAAAAACCTCCTGGTTTAGCAGGAGGATTGGTTCTCATTCATCAATCTGTACTTGCATGCTGCTTAGCACTCATTTTTGCTTTCATCTCACGGAAAGTGACGAATGTCTTTTCCTTCTCATCGTAGAGGCGGAATTTAATTGATTCGAGACTGGATTTCAGTGTGATTGTCGTTGCTTGATGGAGAGGTGGCGTACTCTCGTGTGCTTTCTCGAGTGAGTAGTTCGGTACTCTTGGTGCCAGATGGTGTACATGGTGATAGCCGATGCTGCCTGTCATCCATTCTAGCCACTTCGGCAACTTGTAGTAGGAGCTACCATCAACCGCAGCTTTTACGTAATCCCATTCCGCTTCATTCTCAAAGTAGGAGTCTTCAAACTGATGCTGGACGTAAAATAACCAGATGCCGAGCATACCTGCAACATAGATGATCGGCAATTGGACCATCAAGAGCACGTGCCAGCCGAGCGTAAAGCCGATCAAGCAATAGATTGCAACGATTGATACGTTTATCAAGTAGGTGTTCATACGTTCCTTCTTTTTCGCACCCTTACGGTTAAAGCGGTTGTCGTAAAGGAATAGGGACAATGGCCCAAGTCCGAACATGATGAGTGGGTTTCTGTATAATCTGTACTTTAGCCTTTCTAGTTTACCAGCCTGTTCATATTCTTCGACAGTCATGACCCAGATATCACCGATACCACGCTTATCAAGATTACCGCTCGTTGCATGGTGGATTGAGTGCTCACGTTTCCACTTTTCAAACGCAAAATGTGTGATGATGCCAGTCAGCGTTCCAAAGAATGTATTCCACTTCTTGCTTTTGAAAAATGATTGGTGAGCGCAGTCGTGGAATATGATGAACGAACGGATCATAAACCCTGCAGCACCAATGCTGAATACCAGACTGAGCATAAATGATATGTTGAGCGACTGATACGCTAGAAACCATAGAACGAAAAATGGAAGAATTGTATTGAATAGTTGGATAATACTTGCCCGCGTCTGTGATTTGGCAAACGGCATGACGGCTTTCCTGAGCTGTGCTTGTTTCTCTTTCGACATGCGGAAAAACCCCTTTTCTGAATTATTGTCTTCATTGTAATTGAGATCGCCTATGTCTCGTAGAAGCAAGTGTCAGTAAAAACATATGACATTTGTCATTTATGCCAAAGGAGAAGGAGACTTCTTTCCTCATTTGTGTGATTATACATTTTAACTCTACAATTAAATGACCTATTCCCGTGATATATAAAGAGAGATCGTAATATACCAAAGACTTAAAAGTTCGATACAAATAACAAAGAGGGTGGAAAAGCATGCAAAAGGCAATTTTTCTTGACCGTGACGGTGTAATCAACGAAGTACTCACCCGTCGGGTCAGGTTCGTCAATACACCTCAGGATCTTTTCATTATTGAAGGTGCACCAAAAGCAATCAAACAATTTAACGATGCAGGATTTAAAGTCTTCATAGTTACAAACCAGGGTGGATTGGGGCTCGGGTTCCTGAGCGAAACTGCTTTGAACCGTATCCATGACGTATTAATCGAGAGACTCAAAGCATATGGCGCACGTGTAGATGACATTGCTTACTGTCCACACAAACCTTCGAGCGGATGTCCCTGCAGAAAGCCGAAAGCGGGCATGCTCACCGACCTTGCTTCACATCACAATATTCTGCTTCGCGATAGCTACATGGCTGGAGACCGGGAAACTGACATTGCAGCTGGGAAGAATGCAGGTGTACGTACTGTCCTCATCAACAAGAATGATCGAATGTTCGATGCCGACCATCAGTTTGATACATTGCTAGAATTTTCGAATTGGCTGATCAGATAGATGAAGCGAGGCGCTCTCATGTTTATACTGGTGCCAAAAGGGAAATGAATTCCCAAACGCGCCTAAGGAGGATATTATGGATTATATCTATCTGGGAAACTCCGGATTGAAAGTACCGAAATATATTTTGGGGACCATCCCATTCAGTGGAACAAACGGTTTTGAAGGCACAGGAAACATCGATGCAGAAGCAGCAAGAAGACACATCGATATCAGCCTCGATGCAGGTATAAATATGTTTGATACTGCCAATCTGTATTCAAAAGGGGATGCAGAAAAAGTACTGGGTGAAGCCATTAAAGGCAGACGCGATAAGTTGATGCTTACATCGAAAACCGGTTTCGACCTTGGAGATGATCCGAACGCTGTGGGTGCATCACGTTATAACTTGGAAACAAGCATCAACCAGAGCCTTGAACGCCTCGGAACGGACTATCTTGATCTCTATTTTGTACACTTATGGGATGGTCGTACACCGGTGGAAGAAACGATACAGACTATGAATGATCTGGTCAAGTCCGGCAAAATCCGCTATTGGGGTGTGTCTAACTATAGTGGCTGGGCACTCGCTAGAACGTATACTATGGCAGAACAAAATGGGCTCATCCCACCAATCACCCAACAGATCTACTACACACCAGAAGCCCGGGAAGCAGAGTATGAGCTGTTGCCAGCAGGCGCTGAACTTGGTGTTGGTTCCATGATCTGGAGTCCACTTGGTGAAGGACTATTAAATGGCAAGATAGACCGCAACAATAAAGCACCTTCAGGCACTCGCCAAGGAAACGGCTGGCCAGAGCCTTGGGTAAAGGATGAAGAAAGATTATATGATGTAATCGATGCACTGAAAGAAGTAGCTGAAAATCGAGGTGCTAGCGTACCTCAGATTGCGCTTGCATGGATCAAGGATCGACCGAATGTCGGCCCAGTGGTCATCGCAGCGAGAAATGAAGACCAACTACGTGACAACATCGCATCATACGATATTCATTTGACACAGGATGAACATGACCGAATTGAAGCGGTGGCACGACCTGAACCCTTCTATCCGCTCTGGCATAGGACCATGAGCAGTATGGCCAAAGGTTCACCTGCAGAAATGGCCTATCTTGAAGGTTATAAGAAATCAATGGGCATCGAATAAACGTATCGAATTAAAAGTAAGAGGGGTGGCTCAATTGAGCCACCCCTCTTACTCATTTTATTTGCAGAATTTATTTTTTATTGTTTTTATACTGCATATATACCACTTGCGTCACCAGGAAATCCTCCATACCATACTTACCGTCTGCACCACCCAGACCGGATTGTCGCATACCAGCATGATACCCCTGTACGGCTTCGAAGTTTTCTCTGTTTACATACGTTTCGCCAAACTTCATTTCGTTAACGACACGCATCGCCTCATTCAGATCATCGGTATAGACAGAAGAGGATAAACCGTAAATGGTATCATTAGCCATCTCGATTGCGTCGTCGAGTGTACTGTAGATGGTAATCGGAATGACCGGACCGAATATTTCTTCTTTCATGATTGTCGATTCGTGAGTTACGTTAGTCAGGATTGTCGGTTTGTAGAAGAAGCCTTTGTCCACATCCGCCGGACCACCGCCTGTAACAACCTCTGCACCTTCAGAAATGGCAGTCTGGACCATCTCATCGACTGTTTCAAAGCGATCCTGGTTGACTAGCGGGCCAAGGTCAGCAGCCTTATCCTTGCGTGGATCACCAAGAGTTTTCGATTCAAATACGGACTTAAGTTTTTCAGTCAAAGCTTCCGCAACGCTTTCATGTACATAGACCCTCTCGGCATTTGTACAGGCTTGACCATTATTCGCAAGCCGGGAAGTGGTGATATGCTCTGCTGCAAGATCCAGGTCTGCATTCTGTGTTACTATAGCGGGCGCTTTCCCTCCAAGTTCGAGATTCACTTTCGTGATATTCTGAGCTGCCGCTTCCATCACTTTAGTGCCGGCACCAATACTCCCCGTCATCGTCACCATGTGGACTTGCTTATGGGAAGCTAGCGCATTACCAATTTCAGAACCTGAACCTGTCACGACATTATAGACTCCTGCTGGAATCTCTTCCATTTCATCTATAATTTTTGTAAAAGCCATGGCCGTATTTGGGGTATGCTGACTTGGCTTGATCACTATTGTACAACCAGTAACCAATGCGGTCGCAACTTTCCTCGCCAGTATGAATACCGGGAAGTTCCATGGAATGATTCCAGCCACTACTCCGATTGGCTTCTTATAGACGAAAATATTTTCATTTTCACGATCACTTGGGACAATATCCCCTTCAATTCTTCTCGCCCATTCAGACATGTATCTAAAGTAGTCGATTGCGAGGTCTACTTCTCCACTGGCAAGCTCATAGTCTTTGCCTTGCTCTTCTTGTAGTAGATCGATGAATGTATCTCTTTGCTTTTCTATCTCATCACCCAACTTGCGCACAATTCTGCCACGTTCGATGTTCGGTGTCAGCTCCCATTTCTGCTGGATATCAAAGGCCGCTTGGACTGCCTTTTCGACATCTTCTTCAGTACCTTTTGGTGTGCGCGAAATCACTTCTTCAGTAGCCGGATTAATGATATCAATCCAGTCGTCTCCTGTTGATTCGATATATTCTCCATTGATGTACAACTGATGTGTTTGCACAATAAAAGCCTCCTAAATATATTTAGGAGACTTTTCCCTTTTGAATCAATCATAAACAAACTGAATTTTTGAGGAGGGCTTATATTATTTCGTGTTCGTAAACCCGCCATCTATGCGAATCACTTCACCATTAATGTACTCTGCCTTTGAAGTCAGTAGGAATGCAACCAGTTCTGCAACCTCTTCAGGTGTACCCAATCTTTTTTGAGGAATCCCACCCGCTGCATTTTCTTTCATCTTAGGGTTCGCTTCATAGAATGCTTTAACCATCGGTGTTTCTGTCGGCCCCGGTGCTATCGCATTCACTCTGAGGCCATCTTTAGCGTATTCTGCAACCATACTTTTGGTCAGTCCAATGATGCCGTGCTTTGTAGCAGAGTAAGTCACTACCGAATCCTGGCCGATGACCCCGGCACTTGAAGCAGTGTTAACGATTGCGCCCCCACCGTTTTTCAGCATCACTTCAGAGACATAACGTACGCCATACAAGGCGCCAAGCAAGTTGATACCGACTATTTTTTCTATTTCCTCTATTTCAGTATCGAGAAAATACTTCCCACTGCCTGATATTCCAGCGTTATTGAAGAAATAATCGATAGTACCAAAATGTTCTACCGTCTTATCAACATACTGTTTCACATCACTAGGATTTGAGACATCTGCTTTAATGAAGATTGCATCGGCGCCTGCTTTCTTCACCATATCGACTGTCTCATTTCCACCTTCTTCATTGACATCGACAACAGCGATATTGACGCCTTCTTCCGCAAGTCGAACTGCAGCAGACTGACCAAGCCCGCTGCCTCCACCTGTAACGATTCCAATTCTAGCCATTTTATTACCTCCGTATTTTGAAATATTTCTACGATAGTATTATATATCTCTAAAACTATATGTTTAAACACCATACCAAGAAAGCATACCTCATGTGCCGATATGAAAATTAAGTTGTATTTCTCTTTATTTCGACTTAATGCAATTAGATTGACAATTCACCTGACACGCAAGCTATTCCGGTTGTGGCGTGTCGTTGATTGTCTGCTGCTGATCGAAATCGTCGTCATTACTATGCATACCACAAGCTGATATAAATACGCTCATTGTAAAAATAAGCATTACTGTTCCAATACGCTTCATTTCAAACTCCTTTCAAAACAGAGTGCTCGGCTCCCTATCCTTTGAATTATGCATTTGTCTCAAATTTTAACATAGACTACTGGACTTTTACCCACAATACATACTGGTACCCCCTAAAGTATTGTCTTGCCTTTACCGGCTACAGTTTGTGCCACCACAAAACTTCTCTAATCCCCCTGTCCCTGTGTACAAAGAACGAAGAAGAAACAATTGTATCCAAACTTCAGATACGATTGTTTCAACATCTCCTTCGATGAATAGAGTTAAAACGTGCTGACCTTGCAGACTTCAACATCTCCCAAATGTAATCAAACCCAGTGAGTCCTGTATATTGTTTAAACAAATATATAGGTTTCCAATATAAAAAAAGCCGAAGACAGTAGGCTGTCTTCAGCTGATCATATATCTGTATTAGGCTCTCGCTACTACAATTTCTCCATCTTCCACGATCACTTTCACCTGATCGACTGCTGCTTCTTCAAGAAGCAGGTCTGTCAGCTGATCTTCAATCTTGTCTTGAATAACCCTGCGGAGTGGTCTTGCACCAAAGCGTTTATCATAACCGAGTCTCGCAAGCTCACTTTTCGCTTCTTCAGTGATTGAAATACTTATTTCATTCTCTTCGACCGTGTCCTGAAGCTCTGCAAGCATCAGATCGACAATCTCAATCAGGTTATCTTCTGACAACTGGTTAAAGTTGATGATAGAATCGAAGCGGTTCAGAAACTCGGGCTTGAAATACTCACTCAAGTTGTCGAGGGTAGAGACAGATTCGTGCTTATCTGGACTAAAGCCGACACTCACAGTATTCACGCCTGTACCCGCGTTACTTGTCATGATAATGACTGTATCTTTGAAGCTTACAGTACGCCCGTGCGAGTCAGTGAGATGTCCGTCTTCCATAATTTGCAGGAACATATTTTGAACATCTGGATGTGCTTTCTCTATCTCATCAAGCAAAATGATACTGTACGGGTTGCGGCGGACCTTCTCAGTTAGCTGACCTGCTTCCTCATGGCCGACATAGCCCGGAGGTGACCCGATAATCTTAGAGACCGTATGTTTCTCCATATACTCACTCATATCGAGTCTGATCATTGCATCACGGGATCCAAATAGTTCTCCTGCAAGTGCTTTAGTTAATTCAGTCTTGCCGACACCTGTTGGGCCGACGAATAGGAAGGACCCGATTGGACGATGTTTAGATTTCAAACCTGCTCGGCTTCGGCGGATGGCTTTAGATACTTTACCGACAGCTTCTGCTTGTCCAATGACCTTATCAGCGAGCTGTCCTTCAAGATCACGCATCTTCTTCTGTTCATCTGACTGCAGTTTTGTTACAGGAATACCGGTCTTCTCTTCAACAATCAGCTGGATATCAGTCACTTCCACATCGAGCGTTTGTTCTTTGTCCTTCGCTTTCTCAAGTTGCTTCTCAAGCTGGATTTCCTGATACTTGAGATTTGCTGCCTTTTCATAATCTTCACGCTCAGCAGCTGCATCTTTTTCCTGGGCGATTTCAGTTAAACGCTGCTGAATAGTCGTCGCGTCTCCTTCTGCGTTGGAAAGATTTAGACGTGACCCGACTTCATCCATAAGGTCAATCGCCTTATCTGGCAAGAAACGGTCTTGGATATAGCGGTCAGATAAGCTGACAAACGCATGAATGGCCTCGTCGCTATAGCGCACCTCATGGAACTTCTCGTATCGATCTTTAATACCTTGGAGAATCATTTCCGCTTCTTCGAGCGTAGGTTCTTTAACGATAATCGGTTGGAGTCGGCGCTCCAGTGCTGCGTCTTTCTCGATCTGGCGGTACTCTTTAAGCGTTGTCGCACCGATGATTTGCACCTCACCGCGTGCCAGTGCCGGCTTTAGGATGTTACCAGCATCCATCTGTGACCCTTCGGAACTTCCAGCACCGACAAGCTGATGTATTTCGTCGATAAAGAGAATAACCTCTTCACGTGCCTGGAGCTCTGCAATTAGTTGCTTCAAACGCTCTTCAAATTGTCCACGCATTGTTGTATTGGCCACAAGGGAAGCAACATCAAGCACGTAGATTTCCTTGTTTGTCAGTTTAGCCGGAACAGCACCTTCGACAATTTTTAATGCCAAACCTTCTGCAATTGCTGTCTTACCGACACCCGGCTCACCGATCAGTACTGGGTTATTTTTATTTCTTCTGTTCAATGTTTCGATAACGCGCTTGATTTCTTTATCACGTCCGATAACTGGGTCAATGTTACCACTTCTAGCTTCGTCAGAGACATTTTTGCCCAGTTGATCGAGCAAACCATTCTTCTCGTTACTCTGTCTTTGTTTCGTTTTCGTTCCGGTTTGACCGGCGCCATTTCCTTGGAAATATTTATTATTGCCATTATTATTTTCAAAAGAAGAACCGGAGAAGAAATCGTTGCCACCCATCATCTGGCTTCTGATTTCATGGAAACATTCATTACACAAATGTACTTCAGTCTGTTGGTGGTTGATGTTCATTGATAGATTGACGTGAGCATCATTAAGACCACAATTTTGACATTTCATGTGTTATTCCTCCTTGATTTAAAAAAATTAGCCCATCAATTTGTTTGACTAAATTTGACTATAATAATATTATAAACCTCTTTATCTATTGATACAACAAAGATGCTCATAATTAAATTGAAATATATTCAATTAAAATCATAATTACTGACTATTTTTGACTATTTATATTATATGATGATGCACTTTTGCCTTCAAGTTTTGAGCTCACAAAAAAGAAGCCTTTCGGCTCCTGCGAGGTATACTATTTTCTCCAGAATGTACTACATTCTGCTTTATCTTCAATGTTGAATGTTATTAATTTTTCGAGCAATACGTAATCAATAGGCATATCCCAAGGTACACGAATAATATTGTTAGTGTAATCATAACCTGCCTCTTCAATAGACCCTATATTGTGAATGATGCCCGCTGCCTCAGGTGCAATAGCAAAATGTTTCTTCGATACACTGAACCCGATAATATATGTCCCGTTATGCGTAAACATCGGTTGGTTCCACTTTACTACCGTATCCAGCTCAGGATAGTTTTCCTGAACCCACTCGAGCGTTGATTTCAGTTTTTGTCTGTACTCCAAATCAGCCATTTTGTCTAAAAAGGCGTGGTATACCTCCATGCCAATTCCCCCTTCGACTTCTGTGATTAACTTCATTATAAACCATCAGAAACAATCAGCCCATATTGAATACTGCCAAAATAAAACCTTTCCAGTGTTGTTTCAACTGGAAAGGTTTATATCATTATAGATTAATTGTGACATCTGCATTTTCACGAAGTTCATCAGCATAGTTGCGGGTAGCCTCATTTGCTTTCTGCTCCCGAACGTTGGCCTCCAGATTATCCTCCACTTCTTCAAATGGTGGCAGCTCTTGTTCTCCACCCGTTTCTTCCTGTTCCGCTACTGCATCGTCGTAGACACTTTGGAGCTCTTCCTCAGTAACTTCGATTTCACCAATTTCTTCATCTAGCAGTTTATCTTGACTCAATCCATCACTGAGTTGCATGCGCACTTCTTCTTCCGTCAGACCCTGCTCTTCCAGTGCAGCGAAGAGTTCATCTCTTGATTCGAGACCGTTTTGTTCCACGAGATCATCGATGACGGCATCCACTTCTTCATCACTGGTTTCGATACCCCGGTTCTCGGCTTCCTGCCTGAGAAGTTCTTGACTGACGAGGCCATCGGCGACTTGCTCTTTCACTTGCGCTTGATTCACCTCTTCGCCAGCCATCTGTGCTTTCATAGCAACCTGCTGGAACTGTGGTACATAAACTTGTTCAAATTCATCTTTATTGATTTCTTGACCGTTCACTTCAGCAACAACATCTGGTACATCTTCAAGGTCCGGTTCAGGCATTTCCATCTGCTGGTCTGATGCACCCTCACTATCACCTGTTGCCACATCTTCTTGATTCTGTGTCTCCTCATTTGTATTATTTGCTGAATCGTCATCTCCACAAGCAACCATAACGACTGCAAATGCACTAAGGGATAAACCCAGTAACCATTTCTTCATCTACAAAAGCTCCTTCCGATGCATATTGTCCGTCATTTTACCATACTCTCTTTAAGTATACATTCTCGAAGCCTCTGATACATGAAATCGTTCTTTTTTAGTCACACATTTATAGTCTAACCATTTGATTCGTAGCTTTTCTCTGTACATTCGGGCTGCGCGTGCTCATCAAGATTATTCTTGATATAATCCTTCCCCCACTCGTACATCGAATCCAATATGGGAATCAAGGTCCTTCCTTGGTCAGTCAGTGAATATTCTACTTTTGGCGGTACTACCGGATATACTTCCCGATGCACAATCAAATGATCTTCCAGTTCGCGTAACTGATTAACTAGCATTCGCTGTGTAATACCAGGCATCAGTTTTTTCAACTCACCAAAACGCTTTGTGCCTCCTTTACCAAGATGCCAAAGCACCAGCATCTTCCACTTTCCGCCGATAATTGAGAGTGTTAGTTCTTTTTCACAGTTGAAGATTTTGTCGTTCAGATTCGGCATCTGTGCTTCATCCTTTCCTGATATGTATAAAAATTATGATATACCCTTATATGCATTAAAATCTAGTAAACCGCTTCATAAGAAAAACCTGGACCGTATGCACCGGATCCAGGTTCTCTGTAATTATTTATTCCAAATTTGCGTGTCGCCCATACATTCCATCGGACTTTAGTCCCTTTTTATCCATGAGGCCTAGTATCAAAGCATCATAAAAGAGTAGAAGGGACTGCTCAAATAGAGAGCCCATAGGCTGGATTGACTTGCCGCTATCACCATCGGATTTCGCCTGTGCCGGTATCTCAACTACGACATCCGCCATTTCGCCGATAGTAGAATCAGGATTTATAGTAACGGCAACTATCGTCGCTCCAATCTTCTTTGCTTTCTTGGCCATGGATACAAGGCTCTCCGTTTCACCAGAGCCGGAACCGACAATGAATATATCATCAGTTTCAAGATTTGGTGTTACTGTTTCTCCTACTACATAAGCATCGAGATCAGTGTGCATCAGACGCATGACAAATGCTTTGGCCATGAAGCCGGAGCGGCCACCGCCTGCGACAAAGATCTTTTTTGACTTTAGTATACTGTCTACTACTAGTCCAGCACTCTTATCATCCATGCCTGAAAGTGTATTTTTGAGCTCACCTAATATTTCCTCTGTGAACCTTCTGTGCGTCATTTTAAGAAGTCACACTTTCTTTAATCAGCTTTTTAATTTCCGCTGCTTCCGCACCTTTATCTTCTTTGCTTGTAATGCCGCCACCCACGATGATGAGATCTGGTTGTGCTTCAATTACTTCCGGGAGTGTTTCAAGTTTAATTCCGCCAGCAATTGCTGTGTGTGCATTTTTGACAACACTTTTGATAGTACGCAGGTCTTCAAATGAATCTTTGCCTTCAGCCTGTAGATCGTAACCTGTATGAACACAGATATAATCTGCACCAAGCGCATCAAGTTCTGAAGCGCGTGTTTTGATGTCTTTTACGGCAATCATGTCGACAAGTATCTTTTTGCCCTGCTTCTTCGCCTCTTCAACTGCACCTCTGATTGAGGAATCTTCAGCTTGGGCAAGAATAGTCACGATATCTGCACCAGCAGCTGAAGCGTTGGATACTTCGTATGCCGCAGCATCCATGATTTTAACATCTGCAAGTACTTCCAGTCCTGGGAATGCAGCTTTGACTTCTTCCACTGCTTTCAGACCTTCCTTGTTGATGACAGGTGTACCAATTTCAACGATATCGATATGCGCCTCTACTTCTTTGATCAATTCTATCGCTTGTGGGATATCCACTAGGTCTAATGCCAGTTGCAGTTTCATATATATTTCTCCTTTGAGTATTGATGTGATGTAAATCCAGTGTATGCCTTGAAATCATTAATGTGAAGTACGCACTTTAAACGCACATAGTGATGAAAAGTATACCATGAGTCGTGGCGGGGTCTCGTGGCGTTAATAATAAATTGCAGACAATAAAGCCAAAAAATATTTGAAAGGTATAAATAAAAAACCAGCAGATAATCTGCTGGTTACTTCTCTTCATTCATCTTGAAATGGAAGTGACATTGCCCTTCACGTAAGACAAATTCATCGTGGACCACTTCAAAATCTTTGTTGTAGCCTTTAGCCAATGATGGATCGATCATCTGGCAGTAGAGAATACCGTACTGCCCTGTCCCGTCATCTGCCCATTGCTGACCAAGCGGGCAGTATGTGAATGTCTGTTCAAATTCCCCATGACCAGGAACCGTATCTACTTCAAACAACTCACTTCTTGCCATGTCATAATTGTTAAGATAGTTTTCAGGAGTATTCTCAAGACCGTTGGTACGGGCACGCTGGGCGATTCCCTGACCGCGCTTCTTGCCAAAGCGTTCGACAGCGCGCCTTACAACATCTTCGCCTTCTTCACCATACTTATCAACAATCTGTTTTGAGATCTCAGCGAACATTTTTGAAAAACGTGCAAATGCCGTCAGTGCCGAATACTTCTCTTCGCCTTCGACAACTTGTGGAAGGTATTCGTAAATGAAGTGATTCTCGCCCTCAGCAGTGGCCTTCTTAGCAAGCGTTTCTGCATCTTTCATACCAAATGATTCAAGACCCTTCCCAACAAGTCTGCGCCCCTCTTCTCCATAAGTTTCTATAGACGAAAGGTGCAACTCATTAAACATTTTAGCTGTAATCATATCCATCGACAATGCCTTCATCATCAGACTTTCCTGGCTCATTCCGCATGTCTCCTTATAAAATTTTATTGTTCATCCATTATAAGAGAATATATCCGTATAAGCTATTGAATTGTTTTAAGTATGTCAATTTATAATCGTCTTGATTGGTAGGCTGTCCATAAAGGTGTTAATCAAATTAAAATTGGGTTTTGCTACAGCAATGATGTACCAGCTAAAACTATATTTACTAATTATTTATCAAAATTTTAGTACACGCCCTTTTAGAAAATAATCAATCTAATAACTTAGCTTATTTTAAACACTTTGCTCGAACAAGCGACTAAACTCCCAGCAAGGGAACTGTTAAACTTTGCTCATCTATTAAAAAAATATTTAACAGATTCTAAGAAGGGAAATAAAGAATAAGGTTTTAAAATATATTAAAGTTGCCTGAGAACCATTTTTATACAATGGTTCTCAGGCAACTACAAGTTCAATTTTTGTATAGTTCTTCTCCATTCGAAGCTATAACTTTTTTANAATCAAAACTGTCCTTTTTAACTCGCTTCAATGTTCCATTACCTTGGTCGTCTTTGTCTACATGTATAAAACCGTACCTCTTTTGCATCTGACCAGAACCTGCACTAATGATATCTATAGGCCCCCAGTAAGTATAACCCAAAATTTCACAGCCGTCTTCGATAGCTTCATTTATTTCAATTAAATGTTTCTTTACATACTCTATTCTGTAATCATCATGTATCTTACCGTCTTCTGATACCGTGTCTTTAGCCCCTAGCCCATTTTCGACAACAAACAATGGTTTTTCATATCTATCGTATAATTCATTGCATACGTATCTCAATCCTTTAGGATCTATTGGCCATCCAAAGTCGGAATTCTCTAAGTATGGATTCTCATATCCCATGCTACCGCCAGTTGATTCGAAGATTGGTGTTCCTGCTTTATAAGTAGAAGTTAAATAATAACTAAAAGCTAAGAATGAACACGTGTTCTCGCTTATTAAAGCATCATCGTCCTCTTCTTTTTCAATCGTAATATTATGTTCCTTTAAAATTCTATCTGTATAAGAAGGATATTTGCCGCGCAACATTACATCCGAAAAGAATAGAGATCTTCTTCTGTATTGGTAAGCACCGAAAATGTCTTCTGGATCACAAGTATTTGGATAGAAAGCACTTAAAGATAGCATACAACCCACTTCATTTTCAGGCATAATCTCTTTACCCAATTTAACAGCCATCGCATTCGCCACGAACATATGGTGACTTGCCTGATAAACTCTTTGTAGTTTATCGGGACCGTCTTCAATACGACATGCCCCAGCTGCGAAAGGGATTTTATGCATGTTATTCACTTCGTTGAATGTCATCCAATATTTCACTTTGTTTTTATAACGATTGAATATGACTTCACAGTATCTACTAAAGAAGTCAATCAATTTTCGGTTCTCCCATCCTCCGTATGCATCAACTAAATGCATCGGTGTTTCATAATGAGATATTGTTATCATTGGTTCAATACCGTTCTTGATTAACTCGTCGAATAAATTATCATAAAACTCCAAGCCATGTTCATTCGGCTCTTTCTCATCGCCATTAGGGAAAATTCTTGTCCAATTAATTGAAGTTCTGAATAGAGTAAAGCCCATTTCTTTAAACAGGGCAATATCTTCTTTGTACTTGTGATAAAAATCTATAGCTTCGTGACTAGGATAATATTTATCAGAATCAATCTCTTTATCCGATACTCCTGATATTATCCCACCTCTTACTACGTCAGCTATAGAAACGCCCTTACCATCTTCATTCCAAGCACCCTCTGCTTGATTAGCAGCAATAGCTCCTCCCCAGAGGAAATCATCGGGAAATGTTCGACTTTCGTTCACCATGCAACCACTCCAATGTAATTAAATTTTTTAGACTGATATTTTGTACTTTACTCGCTGCTATACCTGCTTCTCTTCTTCTAAAGCCTTTCTATCTAGCATCTTTAAGAATGGATAGTAAATTAACATGTTGAGTATAATTAACATGATTTGTAATACTATTAAAAATGCTGATCCGGCTAAAATAGAGTTAACAAATACTGGTGTACCTAGAGGTATGTGAAGTCCATTAACCAACGGAAATATTCCTAGATCCATCAATGTATAAGAGATAATTGCATTTGATAGGGGAGCAACAATAAAAGGTACTGCCATATAAGGGTTCAGAACAATCGGTAAACCAAAAATTAATGGCTCATTTATCCCAAAGATTACTGGGGGTAGAGACAACTTGCCTAAAGTCTTATATCTCTGACTTTTAGTAAAGAAAGTTAGAAGTATACCGAGAGAGAGTGTTGCTCCTGCGCCGCCAATAATTACAGCGACAATTAAGAATCCTGTGTTCACAATATTCTCTGGTGCATTACCAGCTGCAATGGCGTCTAGATTTTCCAATCCGAGCGGAATCCAAACACCATAAAGAATAGGTAAGATTGATAAAGTTCCGTGAATGCCAAAAAGCCATAGAGTATGTATAACTAATACAAGGATGACCATTGACCAGAATCCTCCGCCAAGATTTAGGAGTGGCGCTTGGATAAACGTATAAACAAACTCATGTGCACTTCCGAAACTCGTTAGTCTAAACAATCCGCTTATAATAGTAAAGAGTACCACTATTACTATACCTGGAAGTAGTCCGGCAAATGTCTTTTCAACAGTCGGGGGCACACCGGCTGGCATTTTGATTGTCCAGTTACTATCCACTATGAATACATAGGCCCTAGCAGATAATAAACCGACAATGATTGCGACAAAAAGCCCTTGGGCCCCTAGAAATTCTACTGGTATTACGCTTGCTTCATCAAGAGTTGCAAAGGGTGTTACTGTAAAGAAGCAAATTAATGCTATGATACCTGCCACTACTCCGTCATGATCAAACAAAGATGCAAGTCTGTACGCTATGCAAAAGACAGCATAAAGTGCAATGATTGAAATGGTTACAGAGGCTGGAAGAATCAGTACCGATTTCAATCCTGTGTCTGTAATGAAATTCTGGTACACATCCCAGTTTATGTTAGCAATAAGCGTTGAAAGCGCACCGATGATTATAGCAGGTAATGCTAAAAGCAGACCTTCAGATACTGATTTTAGATACCTATTCTCTCCCATTTTTCCTGCAAAACGTTGTAAATTACTTTGTATAGCTTCTGAACGTGCACTCATATCTACACTCCATTCATTAAAAGTTACGAAACAGCATTATAGCGGTGGTGTGAAGTGATTACTTAGAATCTATCAGTCCTAATGCCCAATCAAGAACTTTTTGGCCATTCATCGTTCCATAATCAACACTATTGATGACTTCTACTGGAATACTCGGCTCATATTTGTTTTTATAGTCATTTTTGAGATAAGAAACTTGGGGGCCTAATAATAATACATCTGCTTCATCGATGTATTTTTTTATATCTCCACCAGAAGTTGCCTGAATAGTAACTTCTTTATTACTCGCGACTGCAGCTTGCTCCATTTTATTAACAAGCATACTCGTAGACATTCCTGCTGCACAAACTAATAGAATATTTTTCACTTGATCTTCCTCCTACAAATTTATAGTTTTTTTAGTTAACTCAATAATTTCGATGGCTAAATCTCTGACAGTCATTGCATTCATAAAATGATCTTGGGCATGTACCATGAGTAAGGAGACTTCAGTTTTTTCACCTCTCGATTCTGCTTGAATTAGATCTGTTTGAATACGATGGGCTTTGTTCAACTCGTTGCTAGCTTCTTCAATTAGTGATTCAGCGACTTCAAAATTCCCTTGTTTGGCTTCTACCATTGCATTCATAGCAGAACTTCTTGCATTTCCGCCGTGAATAATGATTCCCATGATTACTTCTTGGTTTTCCACTTTTTCACCTTCTTTTGAATTGATATGTTATTACTGAAACTATACAGCTAAATTGCTGCTATCAAAAGTTAGCCTTTTTCCATATGAAATGGAAATAGTTTATACTTAAATTTGCTTTAAAGTTACGTATTAAATTAATAGAAAGTAAAAAACTGCTTACACAGACATCAAACAGATAACTCGAGCAACTAAAACAAGCTCCCAAATAAGTATGGTATACATACTTATTTGGGAGCTAATGTTTGCTACTATTGTATTGATTAACTACATTCCTTTCACAATTTGCATTATTTTATCCGGATTTTTTTCAGATATTATTTGTTGTACAATCTCGTAATTATTAATAAAACTAAATAGTTTTTCATACATTGGTTTTAACTCTTCCTTGTTTTCATCTGCTACATGAAGTAGGCAAACGAATTGGACTTTATTTTCACCCCAGTCGATCGGCTTCTCTAAAGTTGCTATCGTCCAAAAAGTGTGGGAAGATTTAGCCACTAATGGGTGAGGAACGGCTACTAAGTTTCCATAACTTGTTGATGCAGCACGCTCTCGTTCTAATACGCTTTCTACAATTCCCTCTTCAGTCAATTCTTTTCGAATGAGTTCATTTCCCAAGTATTCAATTACTTCTATAGGTTTTTCAAAAGAGAGATTAGTATAAATTAAATCTTTTTTTAAATACTTATCAATGATAGAGCTACTTCGGTTTCCTACCATCTCTTCTAGTTTAATTAATTCAGTATCTCCGAAAAGTGTACCTACTATAACGTAAGGAACATCGACTGTATTTGGTAGAGGAACTGTAGTAACAATAAAATCGACATTTTCTTTATTGTATTTTGGTAAGTTATGCAATTCGGTAGTACCAATTATATTCAATCTATCTCCAAACTTTACCTGCAACTTATACGACAAAAGTTGTGAGCTGCCCATCCCTGTAGTACATACTATGAGACATCTTTTAGGTTCCGAATTCAGTTTAGCCCTCTCTATGGCTGTGCCAAAATGAAGTGCTATGTAACCGATTTCATTTTCGCTCACTGTAATTTTGTATTCTTCTTCAATTACTTTTCCAGCAAGAATAGCAGCGTCAAACGCAACTGGATAATTTACCTTAATTTCTTCAAGCATTGGATTACGCAAATTCATATGATGTTGAAATCTGTGAATAGCAGGTTTCAAATGTAGGGCAATTGCAGTGAGTAGTTCTTTATCTCCAGCGATATTTAAATTGAACTGCTCCTCGACCCTGTTTATTAATATTTCTACAGTATTTGAAACTTTAAGATCAAATTCACTTTTTAAATTTGATTGGCTTTCGTTCAGTAGTAAACTAGTTCCTAATAGATGCATTGCCACATATAGAACTTCAACCTCTGGAAATGCTACGTTTAATCTATATTCAATATTGTTGATAATTCTTCTTGCCATCGAATATTCTTTCTTCATCTCAATATTATTTTCATTTAAATTTATTACATATTGATTGCTCTTTATTCGCTTAGAAGCAATAGCAATATGTATAACTAAATTTTGTAAAGAAATATCAGACAAGTTAAAATTAAAGGACTTTAGTTCTTTTAGTATGGCACTGCGAATCAATTCCATGTCTTCTCCTGGCAATAGCCAAGATTTATAGTCATAATCGTCCTCGATAAGAACGGGGTGCTTAAAGAGCAATTCTGAAATAGCAAAACGTATATTTTTTTCATTTCCACTAATTTTTAATCCGTACTTAGGTTTTTGCATCAGGGTTAGACCATATTTATCTATAATCATTTTTACGTCTTTAATATCATTCTTTATTGTAGATCTACTTACGTATATTTCTTCCGCTAAATCCTCTAACTTTAAATACTCTGAGGATAAAAGGAATTTTTCGACCAAAAAGTTTACTCTATCTCTTGGTTCTGTTGGAATGTTATCATCTATTTTAATAAGATCGTATACCGATTGTTTGAAATTTTCACCATCTCCTATCTGTAATTGATAGCCTTCATTTCGATTAGAAACAATTCTTGCTCCAGTAGATGATAAATACTGATCAATTTCTTTTAGATCGTTTCTAATTGTTCTGGAACTAACTTGAATGATGTGAGCAAGCCGTTCTCCCTTAACTTTTCTTTCTTCTAGAATTATCTTTAATATTTGCTGTTGTCGAGCATTCAAAGTAGATGCCCCCCTTACATTTTCATTGTAAAATCTTCAATCAATTATCTGGGTATAAAAGTTTTCCTGTTGCTGAGGAAAACTTTTGTCTTATGGTTATTAAATACTATTTATTATGATAGAAATTACAGATATTATTTTGAAGATAATTAAAGAATTAAAGTCAAATATGTATAGACAAATTTTTTAACTATTTAATATAAAAAATTTTTATCTTCAAAATTACTAAATAAAGAATATTATACTCTGTGCCGTATGATAATACGATACTATGCTCTACTAACAAATATTTATAAGAGATACTAGGAAAATAAAATTTAGAATCTCAAAAACTTTAAGGTCAGCTTCGTAATACATCTAATAAGCTCTCTCGCTTGTTTATATAAATATGCTCGTATACCAAGCTTTTTTAACAACCCAAATATTAGATTGAATTAAAAATAGCACAGCTCATTTGAGCCGTGCTATTTAGCACTAACTATTTCAACAAGTTTCATCAGAAATAGCTAATATTAAAATCCTTGAACTTAGAATGGTATTTAAAGCTCACTTTTTACCATTTAAAAGGTACTTAGTACTATTCTACTGTAACTGATTTAGCCAGGTTTCTCGGCTTATCAACATCATTACCGCGGTGCAGCGCTGCATAATAGGCGATAAACTGGTAAACGACGACTGACACGAGTGGTGTGAGCATCTCATGAACGTGTGGAATAACGTATGTGTCACCTTCCTGGTCTAACCCTTCCATGGATACTACGCACACTTTAGCCCCGCGTGCTGCGACCTCTTGGGCGTTCCCTCGGATGTTTAGATTAATCTTCTCCTGCGTCGCCAGTGCGAAGACAGGTGTATTTTCTTCGATCAGTGCAATCGTACCGTGCTTGAGTTCCCCACCAGCGAACCCTTCAGCCTGGATATAGGAGATTTCTTTTAGCTTCAATGCACCTTCGAGTCCAACATAGTAGTCCATTGCTCTACCGATGAAGAATGCGTTTCTTGTAGTCTCAAGATATTCGCTGACGATTTGCTCAATTGCTGGCGCGTCATCAATGATTGCTGTAATAGCTGTTGTCACTTTTGCGAGTTCCTGCATGAGGTTAATCTCAACGTCTCTGCCAGATTCTCTTGCTGCAACCTGTGCTAGGATGGAAAGTACCGCAATTTGTGCTGTGTATGCTTTTGTGGAAGCTACTGCAATTTCAGGTCCTGCATGTAGTAACAACGTCTGATCCGCTTCTCTTGAAAGTGTGGATCCCGGAACGTTAGTTACTGTCAATGACTTATGGCCACGTTTTTTGATTTCAACGAGTACAGCACGGCTGTCAGCTGTTTCGCCAGACTGTGAAATGAAGATAAACAACGGTTTCTCGGATAGGAGTGGTGTGTTGTAAACAAATTCTGAGGCAACATGGACTTCTGTCGGTACACCTGCCCATTTTTCGAAGAATTCTTGACCGACCAATCCTGCATTGTAACTTGTCCCTGCAGCAACGATATAGAGTCTATCTGCATCTTTTAACTGTCCAATGATTTCCGGATCAATTTTTAATTCTTCATTTTCATCCTGGTACTCTTGGATGATCTTTCTCATTGCGGCCGGCTGGTCGTTGATTTCTTTGAGCATGTAGTGCTCATACGTGCCTTTTTCAGTATCACTCTCATCAATTTCAGCGATATAAGATTCTCTCTCGATTTCTCTGCCCGCTTTATCTTTAATGATGATTTCATCCGCTTTCAGCAAGACAACTTCGCCATCCATCAGCTCTACAAATTCATTCGTCTGCTGGAGCATTGCCATAGCATCTGAAGTGATAACATTAAAGCCATTCCCTCTGCCGAGAAGTAGCGGAGATTTGTTCTTCGCTGCATAGATGACATCGTTCTCTTCCTCATCCATCAAACCGATGGCATAGGAACCGTGTAGTATTTCTAATGTTTTATTGAAAGCTTCTTCTGTAGACATACCTTCCTGTGCAAAACTTGCGATGATTTCGACAACAATTTCAGTATCCGTACTAGAAATAAGCTCCACATTTGGAATGTATTCTTTTTTAATTTGTTCATAGTTTTCGATGACACCATTGTGAACGAGTGTGAAACGTGCATCTGCACTTTGGTGCGGGTGTGCATTTTTCACATTCGGTACACCATGCGTTGCCCATCTTGTATGACCGATACCTGTCGTTGCATCGAAGTTCATATCGACTTTTTCACGGAGATCCTTGATTCTACCCTTCTCTTTGAAAACTTCTACCGCTTCGTCGTTTCTGACAGCAATACCAGCGGAGTCATAGCCACGGTACTCCATTTTCTCCAGCCCATATAGCAATATTTCTTTAACATCCTGATTTCCAATATACCCTACAATTCCGCACATTAAAAAAACGTCCTTTCGGCTTCTGATTTTAGTATATGATCTCTGCGCTGTCCTATTGGTCACCCAAAAGTTTTAACAGTTGATCTCACGAATACTTCAGTATCCGGGACAGTATCCGCCGATAATCGATGACTGTCCTCCTCGTCAGCAAGCATAGCTTGCCCAGGCGCTATTCCGATTTCTTAAATTCCATTATCCTCCTTTTTTCCTTACCATAAACATTGTAATTTAAATATGTATATACTGCAATATATATATGCTTTTTGCATCTAAAAAGAACTTTAGTCAAATAAAAAAACCCTTCAGATTATATATCTGAAGGATTGATACTTTATTCGAGTCCCATTTCTGTCTGAACTACATCCGCAATGCGATTGCTGTATTCGACAGCCAACTCTTCTGTCTCTGCTTCTACCATGACACGGACAAGCGGTTCGGTACCAGAGGCTCTAACAAGAACGCGCCCATTCCCATCCATTTCCTTTTCAACTTCTTCAATTTTCTCTGCTACAACTGCATTATTTACGACATTATATTTATCGGATACACGAATGTTTACCAGTTCCTGTGGAAATGTCTCGACTTGCTTAGCAAGTTCTCCAAGAGTTTTTCCGGTAGATTTTACAATAGCAGCCAGGTGTAGACCTGTCAGGAGACCATCTCCAGTAGTGTTGTAATCCATCATGATGATATGGCCTGACTGTTCTCCCCCAAGACTATACCCACCAGACTTCATTTCCTCGACTACATACCGGTCACCAACTTTGGTCTTATTGCTCTTTAAATCATGCGCCTCAAGTGCTTTATAAAAGCCAAGATTGCTCATGATAGTGGATACGACCATATCCTCTTTCAGTTGACCTTCGGACTTCATGTGCTGCGCTAAGATAAACATGATCTTATCTCCATCGACTATACTGCCACTCTCGTCCACCGCAATAATCCTGTCACCGTCTCCATCGAAAGCGAATCCGAAATCACATGATTCCTTCTTGACTAGCTCAACAAGTTTCTCAGGATGAGTCGAACCGAAACCTGCATTGATATTAGTACCATCCGGACTGCATCCGATGGTTACCGTATCTGCTTCTAAATCTCCAAAGAGATAAGGCGCAAGAGAGTAGGTAGAGCCGTGTGCGCCGTCAAGCGCAATCTTTAGTCCTTCGAAGTCGGCATCTACAGTCGACTTGAGATAACTGACATACTTCTGACCGCCTTCGTAGTAATCAGATTTGTGACCGAGATCGACACCTGTTGGTCTTGGTAGAGTATCTTCTTCCATATCAAGTAATTTTTCGATTTCCGCTTCCTGATCATCTGTCAGCTTAAAGCCGTCAGAACCGAAGAATTTAATACCATTGTCACCGACTGGATTGTGTGAAGCAGAAATCATAACCCCTGCGTCAGCGTCCATCTCTTTCGTCAGATAGGCGACACCTGGTGTGGAAATGATACCAAGACGCATGACTTCAGCACCAGTGGAAAGTAGACCAGCAACGAGTGCAGACTCGAGCATTTCGCCTGAAATACGCGTGTCTCTTCCGACTAGGACAGTTCTATTTTCACTTTTCTGTCCTGCTAATACATAACCACCGAATCTGCCCAATTTAAAAGCCAGTTCCGGGGTCAACTCTGTATTCGCAACCCCTCTTACTCCATCTGTACCAAAATATTTACCCATGATGTTCTCCTTTTTTGTTCAAGTTTTATCCGTTTTCCTGTTCGATCTCTATATCTGCCTGAAGAACGGCTGGTTCCGATCGGTCCACGCCTTCAGGTATATCAATGCCAACGTCTTTGGTCGCAGAACTTTTCATGCCTGCTACATCCACCACAACATTAATTTCATCAATTTCTGCGAGTACTTCTTCTGTACCAAACACTTCAATCGTATCATAATTGAGTGCCACATCGTTCAGCACGTAACCATCAGCAACAGAACCGTCCACTTCATAGCTAACAGACACTTCTTTGCTGCGTTCCTCAACGTCGATTTCTACACGCACATGTGCTGGATCGATACGTACGTCGAGCTTATTGAACTGAGTATCGAAAGCACTGACTTCTGCTTCATCCACCCTGTTCTGTGTAATTCTGGAGTTGTCTTCAAGCGTTGCCCGTACATATTGTATACGATTCATTTGACTCTCTCCACCCATGACAGTAACAGTTTGAGGTTCTATCTGTACAGACTCAAGGGTATGATTCGGTCCAACACGACTATCACTGACTTCTGCCTGTACTTCGAATGTACGTGTCACCATTTCCTGTATGTTTACATTGGCTGTCTCCGGAACGACCTCTGCAGTCACGTTATCAGGAAGCCCCTCGACTGTGAAATGTTCTTCGTATTCGCCGAGGTTACGATTCCTCAGATCAAGTACGACCCTCAGATCTCTCGTAGTTTGAAGACGCTTCACATTCGAAGTATTACCATAAAGCTGGACATTGACTTGCTCTGGAGCGCCAGATACATATTGCGTCTCCTCATCATAGAGGATTTCCACAGGTAGCGCATCCACTACTTCTGTCTCCGCTACGTTTTGATCTGTATAAAGTAGTTCGTCAAACACATTATTGGCGGACAGGAACATAAATAGCGCGAGCAGCAATGCAACAAATCTCAGACCCCATTTACTTTCTAGCAAACAAACCGCCTCCTTCCCTTAGCGGTGGAAGTATGTTCCAATGTGTTTTCAGCAAATCATCGAGTTCCTCGAGTGTAATTTCTTTTGTCAGTCTACTATCATAGGTTACCGATATATTTCCAGTCTCCTCTGAAACAACTACAGTAAAAGCATCTGTCACCTCCGACACTCCTACTGCTGCCCGATGTCGTGTACCAAGGTTCTTAGCGATCTTGCTGCTATCAGATAGAGGCAAGTAGCTTGCTGCTGTCGCTATCCTATTGCCTTGAATGATCATCGCCCCATCGTGCAGTGGCGTATTGGGTATGAATATATTAATCAAAAGCTCTGATGTAATGTTGCCGTTGATTGGTATGCCCGTTTCTATATAGTCTTTTAACCCTGTCTCTTTTTCGAAGACGACCAAAGCACCGATTCGTCGCTTTGCCATATAACGCACGGATTTAATCATGGCTTCTCTTAGCTTATCCATTTCTGTAGACGAACTGCCACTGGTATTGGTGCGGAACAAACTGCCGCGACCCAGTTGCTCAAGTGCGCGCCTGACCTCCGGCTGGAATATGACAATGATGGCCAGGAAACCCCACTCAAGTACAGTGTCGAACATCTGGGTTGTCGTCGTCAAATCAAAGAAGTTACTGATTGATCGGCCGATAAGAATAAGAAAAATTCCTTTTATCAGCTGAATGGCTTTTGTCCCCTTCATCACTCTTATCAGGAGATATACCACATACCATACAATCAGCAGATCGACAACGCTCGAGACCACAGTGGCCGTATTAAGGCTTTCAAAAAAATTGTCTGTCTGCATAATGCGTCCCTCACTTAATCATTCATATAAAGCTCATTCTCTCTTTCAATTCATTATGGATACTTAAAAATACCTCGTCCTCCTTGAGTAATTCAGGATCAAAATCGAGACTTTTAAATGCTTCTTCTGCCAATTTTATACTGCCGTTGCCATACTTTGCGTAGCAGTTTAAAAGCTTGGCCAAATTATCTTGTGATTCGGCAGTCAAGGTATCCAATTCACTGAACTTTTCCAACATAGCAAGATTTTTTCCTTCAATTAGAAGAAGTTCATCGCGTCGGTAGTCAACATACAGTATTTTCGAGTGTTTTCTAATACGCCCTACAAAACGAGATGATGTGAAATACTGACCGCACTTCTGATAGCATTCCGCAATTTCGTACATAATACGAATGACACAAAGGTCCAAATCGGAAAACTTGAGAATGATGTATAGGGTATCCTCAAGGAGATCAAGTGATTCTTCGTATTTTTGTTCATTAGTTAATATCTCTACTTTAAGTATAATGGCGTCAATATAGGAATTGTTAATTGAGACAGTAGACAGCAACTCGAGTGCACGGTCTACGTGGAACTTGAGTTTACGCTTATCCCCTGAATGCTTGAAGTACTTGGCATAAAGCAGGTGAATCCTTCCACTATCCGGTGCAGGAATCTGGTCTACAGATTCGTATTCTTTTTCGATAAAATAATGGAGGGAAGTATAGTCCCCTTGATTAACTTTCTGTTCATAATATGCAATCTCCCTAAGTATTTCTACATCGTTATAACGGAAATGGGAAACTTCCTGCATAAAATCATTCACCGAACAGTTCAGTCTTTCACTCAATTTGATCAATACATTAGTGGAAGGGTGTACGCTTCCCTTTTCGATAAGGCTGAGATATGTTCTCGAAATAATACCGTCTGCCAATTCTTCTTGGGTCAAATTATTGTTATTGCGTATTTCTTTAATCCGCTGTCCGATCATAAAGGTGCCCCTTTCACTGTCTTAACAGTTCCATCATACCAAATAGAAAAATATGCAACAAATGTTACAAGTGTTATGAAGCATACAAAACCACTATCTATTTAATTGACATCGCATTTACAGTTAATCATACTATAAATATACATTATAAGGGGGGTTTCTCCATGAAAAAACTACTCGTAATCGATAATCTAGCTCAATTGAAAAGTGTGAGTGACCCTTTTAGAATCCAACTGCTCACAATGCTCGCTGAAAAGCCAAAAACCGGGCAGATGCTTGCTGATGAACTGGAGATTCCACGAGCAAAAATCCACTATCATCTGAATGAGTTGCTTAAGAATGAAATTATTCATGTTGTAAAAACCGAGGAAAAAAATAGTATTATTCAGAAGTTTTACGAGCCAGTAGCACGTAAAGTCGTTCCGAACCTCGACCTCCTGAAATACAGCCCTGACGAAAAGAAAAAGGATAGTATGTCTTATAATCTTCATATAAAGGAAGACGACCTTAAGCAGTTCAAAAAAGAATTGAAAAACTTTGTCAAAGATAACTCTGAGAAAAAGAACGCCAAAAATTCGAAGGATTACAAAGTTCAGATCCTCCCCTTAGGAGAAGAGTAGACCATCAAATATAAACAGCATCTCAAAAGAGATGCTGTTTGTTAGTTAAAGTTGTTTTTTCCCAAAAAGCCATGCAGCAATTTCAACTGCCTTCTCGGCGGTCATATTCTTATTATCAAGAAGAGGATTTACTTCCACCAGATCCATTGAAGTGATTTGTCCGGACACATTTAACACCTGCATCGCAAGCTGTGTTTCTGAAAGCGATAGCCCACCAGGCACAGGCGTCCCTGTGCCTGGCGTCTCCAATGGATCCAATCCATCTACATCAAGAGAAAGATGGATGCCGTCACATCTCTCACTCAGATGCGATATAGCTTCTCCGACTACGGCTTTAATGCCTTTGACCCTGATATCCATCATAGTGAATGTTAGTATGCCATTTTCTTTAATATATTTTTTTTCACCTTCATCCAGATCACGCACACCGATAAGTACGACATTCTCAGGCTTGATTTTCTGACCTTCATTGTAAAGGTTAACAAGGTCTTGATCCCCAAATCCACATGATATGCCAAGTGGCATGCCGTGAATATTGCCTGTAGGTGAAGTTCTACTATCATTCAGATCGCCATGAGCATCATACCAGATGACTCCCAAGTTATCGTAGTGTTTGCTTATTCCGGCAAGGGAACCAATCGCAAGAGAATGATCTCCTCCGAGTATCAGCGGGAAAGCGCCACTTGCGACTGCATCATCTACTTCTGCTGCCAAAGATGTATTAAAACTTTTAACAGCATTATAGTTTAAAAGATTACTCTCTTTTCTATTAACATACTGACTTGCTATACCATCGGTCTCACATGAAACATTGCCCCTATCTGTTATAGACATCCCTAATTCACTAAGTGTTTTTACGATGCCTGCATGTCTAATGGCATCAGGACCAAGATCGACACCAAGTTTCGGCTGGCCGAACGATGTCGCAGCTCCTATTATATGTACATTTCTATTCTGAGTCACATAAATCCCCCTTAATGTAAGCGCTTATACTCTACATAGTATACAACATCGGATTTTTATGCAATCAAATAATCATCAATGAATAAATGAAATAAAAAAAACATCTTCCATAAGGAAGATGTTATTAGTGAGCCATAGAGGATTCGAACCTCTGACCCTCTGATTAAAAGTCAGATGCTCTACCAACTGAGCTAATGGCTCTGAATGGCTGGGCTAGCAGGATTCGAACCTGCGCATGACGGTACCAAAAACCGTTGCCTTACCGCTTGGCGATAGCCCAATAAATGGAGGGGGGCAGATTCGAACTGCCGAACCCGAAGGAGCGGATTTACAGTCCGCCGCGTTTAGCCACTTCGCTACCCCTCCGTGGTGGAGAATGACGGGTTCGAACCGCCGACCCTCTGCTTGTAAGGCAGATGCTCTCCCAGCTGAGCTAATTCTCCATTCAAATGACCCGTACGGGACTCGAACCCGTGTTACCGCCGTGAAAGGGCGGTGTCTTAACCGCTTGACCAACGGGCCTTGATAGTTAATATGTATTTAAACAAAAAAATGGCTCCACAGGTAGGATTCGAACCTACGACCGATCGGTTAACAGCCGATAGCTCTACCACTGAGCTACTGTGGAATAAAACTGTAAAAAAAATAAAACATACTGCCCGGCGGCGTCCTACTCTCACGGGACGTCAGTCCAACTACCATCGGCGCTGGAGAGCTTAACTGCTGTGTTCGGCATGGGAACAGGTGGGGCCTCTCC